>NZ_JTCM02000031.1 GCF_000817785.2 Hassallia byssoidea VB512170
ATGCAAGCCGATGCATTAACAATGCAAGCCGATGCATTAACAATGCAAGCCGATGCATTAACAATGCAAGCCGATGCATTAACAATGCAAGCCGATGTTTTATAGTTAATTGCTAACTTTCCACTCCCCCATCTCCCCATCTCCCCATCTCCCACTCCCTATTTTTTATTCCAAGGTCCCCAAATAGCAAAAGTGATTCCGGGGGTTTGGATATTCACGAACAACGTCTGACCATCTGGAGAGAAACAAGCACCAGCAAACTCGTTATCGTTAAGAGCGTTACGAGCAAATTGGTACAGTTCCCCACCAGGAGTAACCCCGACAAGGAAATTATCGCCGTCGCCATCTTCACAAAGTATGAGGTCGCCAAAGGGAGCGACGACTATGTTATCGGGCATATCTAGTATGGTTCTATCGTTTGGCTCAACAAATAGTTCGATGGTGCCACCTTCTCTTTTATTTCTGCCAGGAATGTAACGCCAAACCTGACCCCCACTATTAGCACCCCCACTTGTACAACAAAAGTAAAACTCTCCGTTGCCATACCATATTCCTTCACCGCGAGCAAATTGTGCGGCTCCTTTCTCAAAGCCTTCTTTCCGCACTGTGTCTTTTTCGGGATCGTAATCTTCAATGCGAACCCACTCTACTTCCTTTGGTTCATTTACAGGGAAATTAGTTTTGGTTATGGCTTGAGGCATATCCTTAATTTTGAGAGCCTCAAGGATACCACCTGCCTCTAACTTGCCTGGTTTATTGGGGATGAAGCGATAAAAAAGGCTATCTCCGGAGTCTTCTGTCTCATAGACAATTCCTGTTCTGGGGTCTATGGCAACGGCTTCATGGTTGAACCGACCCATTTCTATTAATGGTACCGGGTCAACAGTACCCTTTTTGGGTTTGCGAAGCGCTGGAACTTCAAAGTTATAACCGTGGCGTTTAGAAACTCTGTTCGGATTGGGTACGAAGATACCAGAATTTGCTGGCTGTTCTATCGTCTCAGGAGTTGTTTCTGGAGTGGAGGTGTTTTCTTCACAACTAATCCATGACCCCCAAGGAGTTAGACCACCAGCACAGTTACGGTAAGTTCCCGCTAGTGAGGCATAATCTCTAATCAGTTCACGCTTTGGGCTAACGATTAATGTACTTGTGCCACCTTTACAAAGCTCGTCATACTTTTGTCCAATGACTTGCGTTGAGGAGTTTGGACTAAGTTCGTGGTTGCGAACTAAGATAACCGAGCGATTTGGTCCAGCGAAAGTAGCCATGCCATCATGACCACCAGGCACGGGATTACCATCAGCCATGATATCCCCTGTCCGCGAAAATGCTCGGTATTTAAATCCGTCTGGTAAGTCTAACAAGCCATCAGGATCTGGGTTGAGCGGACCATAGCCTGAACCTGTGAGCGATTTTCCTTGAGCGGCTTTAGCATAAACAGCTTTTAAAGTATCTCCAACAACAAGAGTTGCAGCAGTTGCACCTGCAATAGTAAAAAATTGTCTTCGTGAGAAAGCCATAGTTTACTGATAATTCTTTTATTTGTCTGTAAAAATTAGTAGATGTTGTGCAATATTTAGGCTGTGTTATAAATTTCTACAAGAGAAATATTTCTGGCTTTTTCACGCCGAAGCTGACTCTTGAGCATAATTAAAACACGTAAAATTTCTCAATTTTTTGCCGAAAAATTTTTTGTTACCACAACTACTCAACTAAGTTAATGCAACCAAAGAATATACTTTTAAAGTTAAGCTCAGTTAATCTCGGTGTTAACTATGTTTTAAGAAGCAATATTCAAAATTTTATATTGATAAAAATTCTCATTTCTTAAGATAAAAAATAGGGACACGATATTATCGTGTCCCAACAAATAACTGAAAAGCGTCTCTAATTTACTCACAGCAAACAAGTATTATTCTGGCAATTTATACTGCCCGACAATACGCTTGGCAAAGTCCGGAACATGTGCATCTAACTTCTCTGGATGATTGCGCTTCACGTATAAATAGTTACGAGTAAAGTGAGAATCAATCGAGAAACGCGCATATTCCAATCCTTTGGGACCAATTTTTTCAATCACGACACCCATCAATTTTGCCGCCCACATGGGCAGGGTAACGCCTTTATCGTAAGCGGGAATGCTTTGTTGTACGGCTTCTTTCCGGTTTCCCTGCGACATCACCGGCTGGGTTTCTAGCTGGTCTTTCACTAAATCCAGCATTTGTTTGCCTGTATCATTTCTAACTACAATCCACTGCCAACCGAAGGGTGCGCCCATATAACCGACTACCAAATCTGCCAGAGAATTGACGTAATCAAAGCAACTCATGCAAGAAGGGGCAAAAACATCTTTGAGTTTGTTGGTTTTTAAGCCAAAGAAAGGTACGGTTTCTGTTGAGCCATCTTCATGTTTAAAGTGAACTCGGAAGTCTTGCATAAATTCGTAATGTACGACTGTCTCAGGCGATCGGCTGGTGGTTTCTAAGAATTTTTGCAGTCCGGCACGGTTAACGTTATCTACACAAGGTGTTCCTAAAACATAAAGCTTTTCTAAGCCAAGTTGTTTTTCGACGGCTCGTAATGCTTGAATTTGGCAACCAACCCCAATTACTAACAGTCGCTTCATCCCCGATTTTTCTATCTGTTCCAAGACGGAAAGATTAGGTGATAGTGTTGGTTTGTTTACTCGTGCCGCTAGTATTTCTTCTGCGGTTCGGGCGATGATTGGCATCGGTTGAAAGCGGTCTTCTTTGGTGTTTTGCACGCAAACAACACCTTCAACTATGCCGCGATTGAGCATTTCAATGGCAATGCTGCTAACAATACCCGTCCATTGCGCTCCTTCGATTGGTTGAGTTTTTCGTGCTGCGGTCATGTGTTGATGAACACCAAAATATAGTTCATCCGGGTTGTCGAGATTGCGAGAGCGATCGTGTGTTTCTTCTTCAAGTTCGCCTATTTGCTGATTAATAAAAGCGCAGGCTTCCTTGACATAGTGAATGTAATATGTATCGCACAGTCCGCACTCGCTACAAAGTTCTTTAGCAGGACGACGGCTAGAGGGTTTGAGAGCCTTGGCTTTTTTGTGAGGAGAAACTGAAGTCATGTTAAGCGCAGTTTGTTAACTAAAAACCTAAGATAGCGGAAGGCTGCACTTTACACAAAATTTAAGAATAAAAAGCAAGATTTCATTGATTTCTCTGAACTCGCAAAAATTTACCAAGTATAAGCTGTAAGTAACTAATATTACTTAAAATTCAAACAAGTGACACAAACTTCTCGAACAGGTGCAGTATTTATTGCAGGAGGAGCCGTAGGAGGTGCTGGTGTTTCCGCATCTGTCGGTGGGATGGGATTAGCTGGAGGATTTGGAGCAGTTGGAATTGGAATAGTTCCTGTAGTTGGTGCCGGCGCTGTTGCTGGTGCAGCTGCTTATGGTGTAATTAATGCGATCGCACAGGGAGATGCTGCGGCTTTCGGTGCAATGGGAATTGGTGCAATCGGCGGTGCTGGCGTTTCTAACGTTATTGGTGGTATGGGATTAGTAGCACCAAAAATAGGTTTGGCATTTGGTATTGGTACAGTACCGATGGCAGGAGTTGGTGCAGTGGTTGGACTTGCAGCCTATGGTATTGCCAAACTGTTAGACGAATCTGGAATTAGTGAAACTCCCGCACAGCTTTTTGAGCGAATGGAAGAAAAAGTCTTGCAGATGGATTTTTATTCCGCAGCAGTTATCGAGTTAGATTTATTTTTATCTGGGGAGGATCTCAACCAACAATTTGCAGCCTTGGAAGTCGAAGATGAGTTACAAGCGCTCAAGGCGGAAAGACATAATCCTACAATATCAAATTCCTCGCCATCTATAACCCCGGAAACCTCTGCTTTCAATACAGAAGAAGTAATATCCCTCAACACCCAAGCATCTGAAACTTGGAGATGTGTACAAACACTTCATTGTCACTCAGCCGCAGTTAATGCGATCGCTATTAGTCCCGATGGTAATACCTTTGTTAGTGGCAGTGATGACAGACAAGTTAACCTGTGGGACTTGAAAACAGGAAAATGGCTTTATACTTTCTCCGGACAAGCAGAGGCAGTTTTATGTGTTGCCATCAGCCCTGATGGACAGCAGATTGTCAGTGGTAGTGTAGATCGCAAAATCAGCAGTTGGCAGCTAGATACAAGAAAATTTATCAGGACACTCTCTTATTTAAATTCTCCCTACAGTCATAATGGCTTTGTTTGCTCAGTTGCTTTTAGCCCTGATGGAAAAATTCTTGCTAGTGGTAGTGCTGATAAAACTATTAGACTTTGGGGACGCTATACAGGAACAGTAAAACGTACCTTTAATGGACATTTAGATGCAGTTTTGTCTGTTGCTTTCAGTCCCGACGCTAAAATTTTTACTAGTGGCAGTGCCGATAAAACTATTAGACTTTGGGATGTAAAAACTTGGGAACAGCGCTGTATTCTTACCGGACATTTGGCAGCAGTTAATACACTTGCCATCAGTCCTAATGGTCAAACTCTTATTAGTGGGAGTACAGACACCACCATTAAGCTGTGGAATCTCCACACTGAGGAACTACTCCACACCCTGACTGGACACTCAACAGCGGTTTTATCTGTTGCTATCAGCCCAGATGGACAAACCCTCGCTAGTAGCAGCAGAGACGGCATCATCAAACTTTGGAACCTACAAACTGGGGAAGTATTACAAACTCTTTCTGGGCGTAATCCTGTTGCCTTCAGTCCTGATGGCAAAATGTTGGTAAGTGGTGGTAACGGTGGAAGCATCAAGATTTGGTCTCAAAAACAAAACTTTAATGAATCCGTACTTAACCCAATACTATCTGGGGAATGGTGGGAAATCTTAGGCGTAAATCCGGGCAATCATCGCAGTGATATCAAACAAGCCTACCTTCAATTAGCAAGACAATATCATCCCGATGTCAACAGTTCTGCAACTGCAAAAGCCTCAATGCAAGCAATTAATCAGGCTTATAAAGAGTTTTTAGCGCAATTGAATAGCTGATAGGTAATCAACACACAGCACCTTTTGAAAAATCTTCTTTTTAGCCCTTCAGTGAACTTCACCGAAGGGCTTTCACTATTTCAAAAATCTCTCTTCTCTCTTCCTCTGCTTCCTCTGCGCCTAGAAAGGTTCGTTACTCTTTGCGGAAAATTCTAAAGTCACGTTAAGCATCATTTATTAACTAAAAACCTAAGATAGCTCAAGGCTGCACTTTACACAAAATTTAAAAATAAAAAGCAAGATTTCACTGATTCTAACGAGGTTGCAAAAGCTTACTCAGCTTAAACTAAACATAGTATTATCTATCACTTTTAACCAAGTAATAACCAGGAAATAAAAGACAGAAATATGGGACTAAATAATCGCATCAGCCGCATAGTCAAAGCAAACCTTAACGATATAGCAGGTAATTTCAAACCAGGAGAAAGTGCAGCATTTATTGCTGGAGGAGTCGCCACTGGTGCTGCTATTTCTCATACAGTCGGTGGTATGGGATTAGCAGCCGCAGGAACAGCTGTAGGTATTGGTGCGCCGCATTTGATGGCTGCGGGAGCGGTTACGGGTATGGCTGCTTATGGAGCTAAGAAAGGAATAGAAAACCAAGATCCCTTAGCTTTGGGTGCAGCTGCACTAGGAGCGGTTGGTGGTGCTGGAGTTTCTGCCACTGTTGGAAAGATGGGATTACTTGCAGCCGGAAGCGGTTTTAGCATTGGTATGGCTCCTGTAGCTGCTGCTGGTGCAGTTGTTGGACTTGGTGGTTATGGTTTGTTGAAGTTGCTTGATGGTAGTCAAGATACTAATGACCCAAACAAAGTTGTTGAATCTCTTAACCAAACAAAATTCAGCATACTACAGAATATTCATCTTGCTAAACGTAACAGAGAACAAGTACAAGCAAATTACAACCAAGCTGAAAATAAAGTCCAAGAGTGGCATCAAATAGCTTTATTAGCTATGAAAAAAGAACGTGAAGATTTGGCTCGTGAAGCTTTGACTCGTAAGCATACTCACCAGCATTCTGCTGATAGCCTGAAAAATCAGCTTGAGCAGTTAATCACAGTAATAAACAGTCTCGAAAATGACTTAAGGTTTATTGAAAAGACAATTGCCCAAGTTAAAGCAGAAGCCGACTCAAACTATGGGTGGGCTTAACAATGTCAAGAAAAACTACTAATTCACTGCAAAAACTTGTACGAGGGGTGATTCGGGATTTTGCAGTTTTGGTAAATGAGCCAAAGCCTGAGAAAGTAAAGAAGGCAAAAGCGAAAAAATATCCTGTTACCAAATCTCAATCTCAGCCAAAGCAACAAGCAAACAAGCGATCGCGTTACATTCCCCTATCAGTTCGTTTTACAGTTCTCCAAAGAGACAATCATAAATGTGTATCTTGTGGTAAAACTCCCCCAGAAGTCACTCTAGAAGTCGATCATAAAGAACCGTTTTCTCAAGGAGGTACAAACGACATTAGCAACTTGCGAACGCTGTGTTTCAAGTGCAATCGTGGCAAAGGTGCGCGTAGCTTAAAATAACGTACAAAATCTTTAATTATCGGAAATAGCCCTTCAGTGAACTCACCGAAGGGCTTTCACTATTTTCCCTCTTCCTTTGCGTCTCTGCGCGCCAGTCGCCTCACTCCTCCACCCCCGCACGGCGCTGGCTTGCCTCTGCGTGAGACCTTGCTTAATCAAACAGCACTCTCAACAGATTCCTCTCGAAAACCCAAGCGCGATCGCTTTTGCAAAAATATTTCCTGCATTCGCTCAGTATAAGGCAGCAACAAAGCTTTTTGTTCTGGATTCACACGCCTAATAATTTCATCCCCTAATACTTGACACCATTTTTCTGTCATTTCCCATTTGATTTCTACTCCCTCGACAACCATCTCACATAAAGGAAGCAATTCTTCTTCAAATGATGCCATACTACCCTCTAAAAAACACAACCATAAATATGCCTGAAACATATTTAAGTCACGAAGGCAAGAGTGTGTTACACCAGAATCATTCAATTTTCCCCGACGGCTGCGATGATTGGGCAATAATTCTACAAGTCGATTATAAACACTTTGAGCAATATCCCTAGCTGCTGGTAACATTTGCTCTACAATCATAAACTCAGGCGAATTGAATTTATATTTAGCACTTTGATTGCAGACTCGCTGCCACGGCATCGCAACTTGCTCTTCGACAAAGTTTAAGTAAGAAGCAAGCAATATTTTTTCACATGGTGTAAGTTTTTTCAGAATTAAACTATTGCTAAAATTCAACTGCGTTGTCAAAAAACCTAGGGCACGCCAATCCTTAGATGCAATGTGTTGTTCTTGAAACACCAATAATATTGGTTCAAGAGCGTATGCTAGTTCCTCAATTGCTGGAATTGCCCATAAAGTAAGGGAATTATCTTTACTTTCAACCGAAACTGAGCCAGTATTTATTGACTGTTTTTGATAAATTTCTAGTACTTTTCTATACACCCTAAAGGCAAATTGAGTTATGCGCTTTGCCTCGTTCAAATCTAAAATGTTAGGAATATAAGAGTAAAGGGTTTTTGTTTGTATCCATGCCATGTTGCAGTTGATATCTAATACGTTATCCTTTAACTTGGTAGCAGTTAAGGCTCGACCCTCTGGGGATGAGGCTTTGAGCAACTCTTCAGCGGATGCTCCGTTTTCTAAAGATAGAGAGGATAAATCAACTGTGTAGCGCTGTGCCCAAAGATTGAGCAAACGGTCAACCGTGGGAGTTTTCACAGGTTGAGAGGTTTTTAACATAAATTTTTCCTGACTAAACTTGATTAATTAACTTTCTGTAGATTATTCATATAATTACGCCCTGCATAATATCAAGTATAATTACTACATATTAATTAAGTTAGATTACTTCTGAGCCAATATAAAGATTGCTATGTCGGAGCGATCGCTTTTACAAAAACGTGCGTAAGCAAATCTACTCATGCCAACCGCCAAAGTTGGGCGAGCGCTCCTTCAGTTGGTAGTGCTTTAGCTTCTGGACGCAACCTGATTAAAATTGTAGTTTACACTAACTTTAAGATTCATCCGGAAGATTTTACAAATTCTTGCCGATCCGTACCCGTTGCCTCCTGCAAATGGGTATATTATATTTACTAGTGCGTCAGTAACAATAGTTACAAAATAGCAATTAATTTCAAACGATAAGTTTTAAATCTTAACAGCATAAGAAAAAGAACTATCCAACAAACATACTTTATGCGATAGTTCGTATTGCTGTTTTTGTGGAGAGAGTAGCAAACGCTTGTTTTATTGCCGGATCTAGCAACAAATCTTGTTATGAATTACGTACATTAGAAATTTTCGCTTTCTTAGTCTATAAATAACTGAGTAATTTGCTTTTATTATTATGTATCGAATGCTATCGCTGTTTGAGGAACTTCAGTAGAAAAAAGTCTTGAATCCTCTGACCGCATCGATAATATTACTTAAGTTCAAGCAGTAGAAATTTTATTGTTGTTTCAAAAATCACTTTATCTTGTCTCCATCTTTTTTCATTTTGTCTGCGTGCAAGTTTTCTGGTTGATCGTGTAAAGCCTGTATGCCTTTCTCTAGCTGCACTCTGGCTTTTGAACTGGATAATAACACATGTGAACGAAAAGATATGTATGTTAAAATATTCGGCTTTTATGAAAAAATGATGACGAAAATTTTAAAACTATATTGCATCTTCTGAAAATTCGTTATAAATTATTAACTAATAGGGGAATAATTTAATTTGTAGTGTAAAAAGCTAAATCAAATTTAAGTAAATACGCTGTTTCAGCTTTAATTTAATGTGAAGCCGAAACAGCGCATGAGGTATAGTTATGTTTTTCAAGTAATTATTCCGAATGTGAAACAGAAAAAATCCTCATTGAAAAGTATATTTGACTGCACTTTTAGAAACGATTATGTTAATACTACTTACATGAAAAAATAAATGATTTAATTCAGTATAAATACAATTTATCAAAATAACCAAAAATTTTAGATAAGCTGCTCAAAAAGCAGCTTTATCTGCTATTTTTGGATAAATTATTAGCTGATTGTATTGCTGCTCAAAAAATTGTCTTTGTTATGATCGGAATAGCAAAAATAATAATCAGGGCACATCTACCACAAGACACAATATAAGTACAAAATCTAAACGGAGATATAAAGAGCGATGCAACTAAACGAATTAGTAACAATTAAAAGTGTAGACCAAGAAGCATGGGAAGCACTAGAGAAATCGATTCTTTACTATCAAGGGCGTCCCGTGGGCACGGTAGCCGCCTATGATGTATCAGTAGAAGCGCTCAATTATGACCAGTGTTTTATTCGAGATTTTGTTTCTTCTGCGTTACTTTTTCTGATTAAAGGCAGAGCAGAAATTGTGCGTAATTTTCTCGAAGAAACCTTAAAGTTACAGCCGAAAGAAAGAGAATTAGATGCTTATAAGCCAGGTAGGGGTTTGATTCCAGCTAGCTTCAAAGTTGTATCTCACAAAGGAGAAGAATATTTAGAAGCTGATTTCGGCGAACACGCGATCGCCAGAGTGACACCTGTTGATTCTTGTCTGTGGTGGATGATTTTATTGCGTGCTTATGTCATCTCTACCAAAGATTTTTCTCTAGCTTATCAACCTGAATTCCAAAAAGGTATCAGGTTAATTATGGAACTTTGCTTGGCAACTCGCTTTGATATGTATCCAACGCTGTTAGTTCCAGATGGTGCTTGTATGATTGACCGTCGTCTAGGTATCTACGGGCATCCTTTAGAAATTCAAACTCTATTTTATGCTGCATTGCGTGCGGCTCGCGAGTTATTAATTTGTAAAGGCAATCAAGATATTGTCGAAGCAATTGATAACCGCTTACCTCTATTATGCGCTCATATTCGTCAGCATTATTGGATAGATATCAATCGCCTAAATGCAATTTATCGCTTTAAGGGTGAAGAATATGGCAAAACAGCGGTTAATCTTTTCAATGTATATGCAGATTCTCTTCCCTATTATGAATTAGATAAGTGGTTGCCAAAAAAAGGTGGTTATCTAGCAGGTAATGTTGGACCCTCGCAGCTAGATACTCGCTTTTTTTCAGTCGGAAACTTGATGGCGATCGTTTCCGATCTGGCAAGCGTTGAGCAATCGCAAGCGATTATGAATCTCATTGAGAAACGATGGGACGATTTAGTGGGAGATATGCCGATGAAAATCTGTTTCCCCGCTTTGGAAAATGATGAATACAGAACTGTAACTGGATGTGACCCCAAAAATATTCCTTGGTCTTATCATAACGGTGGCAGCTGGCCCGTTTTAATGTGGATGTTGGCAGCAGCAGCGGTAAAAACTAACAGAACAAATCTCGCACAAATGGCGATTGAAATTGCCGAAGCACGTTTGAGTGATGATGAATGGCCCGAATATTATGATGGGAAAAAAGGACGACTGATGGGTAAGCAAGCCAGGAAATTTCAAACCTGGACTATTACTGGATTTTTATTGGCAAAAGAACTAATGGCAAACCCTTCTTATTTACCATTAGTCAGTTTTGATGAATTACCTCCAGAAGTAGTTTCTAGAGCGTGTGAGTTTGAAATCAACAGTGTAGATACTTACACTTCTCGCGCTTAAATAAGTAGTCTAAAGTCCAGTTGATGGGCTGCTTAGGCAGCCTTTATCCTTGAAGAATTTTCCAAATTTATTTTTTATCGGTTAACAACTCTATATAGCAATCCGTTTAGGAATCGTGAAAAACAAGATACCCGACTTCTTTAAGAAGTCGGGTATCTGAAGAATTTAGATTTTTAAGATATATATACTAGTTTTATCTCCTTGTCATCAGCTGGATGATGATAAGTAATGACTGCTGATTGGTTAAGTTGGCTAATGGGGGCAGGTTTCATTTCTCCCCGAAAGTCTAGCAACTGGACAAGAATTAGGTAGGCGATCGCTAAAATTATCGAAATTGCACCTGTAATAATTGCCACTATTTTTGAACGTTCCATTACATATTCCTGTTAATAAAATTTAACTACTCAACGCTTTGAGGAAACGTTGCAAATTCTTGAATATACTGGGCTTTTTCGTGCGTGTACCATCAGTTGAGGTTTGCGATTTTTTTGCTAGAATCAGATCCACCTCGTCACCGGCTGGTTTATTGGGTAAATCGGCTATTTTTTCGTAATTACCGCTTTTTTGTACCCAGACTTCCCACTGTTGAGGGTAGCAGCGAAATACACCTGTTTCATCATCTACAGGACGCAGGTAGTAACATGATTCAAGGGTGCTAATGAAGCGATCGCGGACTTGTCTTGCTGCATAACCGATACCCACAACTCCAGCATCATCTAAGCGAGGATTTAAAAGGACAAAAGGGCGATCGCCTATATATTCACATAGTTTTTCCAGCTGTGGCACTTCTACAGAAGTGGGAGCGATAAATAAGAAAATTTCGTCTTCTGGCTGAATTTTTGATTCTAGGGAAGCAACTCTACCACTGCCAATATCTTCAATTTTAAATGGTACATCTGCCCAGTCGCGACGGGCAAGAGCCGCAGCACCCGCATCGGTAAAGAATATTTTCAGACGAGAATCATATGATTGAAAAGCTGGTAAAAATTGCTCCGCGACTGACATATGTTTGAGTTCTGGGAAGACTAACTCAACTTGCAGACGTTTATAACCATCTGTTAGCGCAGCTTGGGTAGCGACTTGTGCTTGAGCGATCGCGTCTTCTAAAGTATTAGGAAGTTCAGCCATTTTAAACGATTTTAGGTTTTATAAAGAATAAATTGATTTGTTACCATCAATGAATTGAGTAGCTCTGTCTGTGAAATTATGAATTATGAATTATAAATTAATAATTATTTGGTCAACCTTTGCAAAATTTGCTTGAACACCATCGCTACCCAATCTACATCAGCGGAAGTGGTTTCGCGTCCTAAACTCATGCGAATTGCTCCTAATGCAGCTTTTTCTGAATAACCCATCGCTAACAATATCGGACTTGGACTAAGTTTACCACTATTACAAGCAGCACCTGCACTAATACCAATGCCAGCTAAATTCATCATTCGTACTAAAGTTTTACCGCTGAGTTTTTCCCCATCAGCGTATTGCAGACAGAAACTGACATGATGAGGTAAGCGGTAAATCATATCGCCTGTAGGTATTAAACCAGGAATATCGGCTAATTGGGAAAACAAGCGATCGCGTAATTTAATTAAACGTGGTGTTTCCGTTACTATTTCTTGCGTTGCTAATTCCGCTGCCACACCAAATCCGGCAATATTTGGCACTGCTTGCGTACCTGAACGCAGTCGCATTTCTTGCCCTCCACCACTCAACAAAGGCGCTAAATCTACACCAGGACGGACATACAGCGCTCCTGCACCTTGGCATCCATAGATTTTATGGCTGGATAGACTAAGTAAATCTACAGCGAGTGTTTGTACGTTTATTGGCAAGCGTCCGGCAACTTGCACAGCATCTGTGTGGAATATGACGTTGTGCGATCGCGCAATATTTCCTAATTCGGCTATTGGTTGGACTGTTCCAACTTCACTTTGACCGTAAATCACGGAAATCAGCACGGTGTTAGGTTGCAACGCTGCTTCTAAATCTACAGGATTTACTGTACCTTTCGCATCCACCGGCAAGCGGGTTATTTGCCAACCCCACATTTCCAATAATCGCGCAGGTTCAGAAATCGCAGAATGTTCCACACTGGATATTATCATATGTTGGGGAACCGCGTACAAACGGGCGATACCCATAATTGCCAGATTATCAGCTTCCGTACCCCCAGAGGTAAAGATAATCGATTGCGGATCGACTGCGTTTATTAATCCGGCAACCTGCATTCTCGCTTGTTCGACAATTGTTGCTGCTCGCTGTCCCCACTCGTGTAAGCTGGAAGGATTGCCCCACTGTTGAGTGAGGATTGCTTGCATTGTGGCGATCGCTTCAGAACGAGTGGGAGTAGTCGCACTGTAATCTAAATAAATTTGCATATTATATTGCGGGAGAACACACGCTGGCAACTTTTGACATTTGGCTAATTCTGCGTTGAAAAACTTTCTTATTTGGGAATTATAAATTTGTTCACCCAACGATTAGCAGACTAAGGTGCAAATTTTTTCTACCCAAAGACATTTTTATTTTATCTTTTTACTGATACTTACTCTCGCTGGTTGTCAGCGAGTCCAGTCTGACAGTAAACGTCTTCAACCGCTACCGCAAGATTTATTAGTCAAAGTTTACTTTAACCATTCCGAGTCTTCAGAATATAAAGAACCTTACCGACAGCAAACCCGTCTTGGGGATGATTTAGAAAAACAGATTGTTGATGCAATTTACCAAGCTAAATCAACAGTAGATGTAGCAGTACAAGAATTGCGTCTACCCAAAGTTGCACAAGCGTTGGTTGATAGACAAAAAGCTGGAGTTAAGGTGAGATTAATTTTGGAAAACACTTATAGTCGTGCTTGGAGTAGTTTCACTGCGGCAGAAGTTGGTAAGCAAGAGTTGAGAGAAAAGGAAAGATATCAAGAATTTCGGCAATTTGTAGACATTAACAAAGATAATCAACTTAGTTCAGAGGAAATCAACCAAAGAGATGCTTTGGCGATTTTGCGTAATGCGAAAGTCCCTATAGTTGATGATAGAGCAGATAATTCACGAGGTAGCGATTTGATGCATCATAAATTTGTGATTGTCGATAATCGCATTGTGATTGTTACTTCGGCTAATTTTACCTTGAGTGACATTCATGGAGATTATTCTAATAATACCACTTTAGGTAACGCCAATAATTTATTGAATATCGACAGCCCAGAATTAGCGGCTTTATTCACCAAAGAGTTTAACATCATGTGGGGCGATGGACAAGCAGGAAAATCAGATAGTAAATTTGGCTTGAAAAAACCATTACGCTTACCTGAAAAAATCAGCTTGGGTGCAAGCAAAATTACCGTGCAGTTTTCACCAACTTCCCCAACTCAACCTTGGAGTAAAAGCAGTAACGGTTTAATCGGCAAAACTTTAACTTCCGCGACAAATAACGTCGATATGGCATTATTTGTCTTTTCCGAACAGCATCTTGCTAATATCTTAGAAAATCGTCATCAAGAAAGTGTGAAAATTCGCGCTTTGATTGAACCTCAATTCGCTTATCGTTCATATAGTGAAGCATTAGATATGATGGGTATTGCTTTCAGAAACAAATGTAAATATGAACTGAATAATCATCCTTGGCAAAATCCCATTACCACAGTTGGTGTACCTTTATTACCCAAAGGTGATTTATTGCATCATAAATTTGCTGTCATAGATGGACAAATCGTAATTACAGGTTCTCACAATTGGTCAGAAGCGGCAAATAATGGTAATGACGAAACACTTTTAATAATCGAAAATCCTGTAGTTGCGGCTCATTATATGCGAGAATTTGAACGTCTTTATAAGAATGCCAAAATCGGCTTACCGCCAAAGAAATTAGAGAAAATTAAAACCCAAGAAAAACAGTGTTCGTAAAATTTAATTCGTAGTGAGCGATTTATCGCTCAATAAAAGGGCTAAAGCCCTTACTACATTAACTTAATCGCTGACGCAACCACAAAGCAAGTAACGGTAACGCCAATTTATAACCATGTTCAGCATCATAAATTAAACCTTTATGCTGAAGTCCAGTTAAAGCACCTTGCAAACTTCCACCACGAGAAAGACCATGTTTTTGAATGTATTCTCGACGTTGAGGTTTATCAGTCGGATCTATTGCCAAACATTCTAAAAGATGCACTTGATTTGCCGGAAGTAACATCAGTAAAGACTCAAAAGTAATCGATAAATCTTTCAGCAATCCGCTAATTGCTTGTTCTACTTCTTGTTCTGTAATTATCCCATCTGGACAACGCAAAATTTCTAGACGACGAATCAATGCCATTGCATCACCGATGTGTCCTTGCACGGCATTTATGAATAATTGCAATGCTTTGGAACGGAAATCAAATGTTAATTCTTGGGTTTGCAAAATTTCTCTTGTCCATAGTGCCAAAACTTCATTTGCTAAAGGAGCTAATTGCACCGTTTCTAAAGGATAATCAGTTTGGTTACTTGTTTCCGCAATCGTGGCAATTAAAATGTAACTTACTCTATCTTGCCGTTTAATTTCTCGTCGCAGTGTCGCTTCCCATAAATTATTACGATCCCAAGAACGAATGTGAGGGAAACTCTGTAAAATCAAGATTACACGTTGTTCTGAACCTGTAACTAATTGTTGTGGTAACAAAATCAATATTTCAAATGCTTGCCATAGCTGTTTTTGGTTGAGAGAACGCAGCAGCTTAAGTTTACCGTCTTGGGGATGAAAAGCAAAAAGTTCTCTAGCTGTGTTGTCTAACCAAGCGTTAATTTCTGCTGCTTCAAAGCTTTGACTAATCGTCTCAGCCAATAATTGCAAAAATCTTTCACCATCAGTAGCGCGTATACAGTCTACCTCTAAAACGATCGCTTTCACTGCTTTTGCCGCACTTCGCACTAAGGTACGTCGTCCACTTCCAGCTACACCCACAATCAGCAAGTCACCATCTTCAGCCAGCGCATCGACTATCCGCTGAAATTCCGCCGATCGCCCAATCAATTCTAATGAAGTAGACATTACACGCTTTTCGCCTTTATCGAGTCCTCACCGCTAGTGCAAGCATAGACCATTGAAAGGAACTATTGTCTGCATCAAAAAAATTAGTGTTTAAATTTTTATAACACTATTTACTAGTGCTAAAACATATATAACACTCTCAAATATCTACAGTCATGCAAGTAACAACATCTGCGGTAGGGTCATCAGAACAAACCCCAGTTTGCCATTCTTGGGAAATGAAGGAAGCGATCGCTTTATTAGAAACCGATCCAACAACCGGATTGAGTGATGCCGTAGTTAAACAGCGTTTAGCGAAATATGGCGCAAACGAACTTACGGCGAAGAAAAGCAAAGCTTGGTGGTTGAAGTTTCTTTTGCAATTTAACCAGCCTTTACTAATCATCTTGCTGTGTGCGGGATTAGTAAAAGCACTATCTGGCAGCTTTGTGAATGCGGGAGTGATTTGGGGTGTCACCACAACCAATGCAATTATTGGTTTCGTGCAGGAATCAAAAGCCGAAGGAGCGATCGCTGCTTTAGCGAAAGCGATAACTACAGAAACCGTAGTTCTACGCGATGGTGAAAAATTACGCATTCCTTCGCAACAATTAGTTCCTGGGGATGTGGTGCTGCTTACCTCTGGCGATAAAGTCCCAGCAGATTTACGGTTAATTCAAGTCAAAAATCTCCAAATTGATGAATCAGCGCTGACAGGTGAATCTGTAGCGATTGAGAAAATTACCCAACCTTTAAAAACAGACACACCCCTTGCCGAACGAAAAAACATGGCGTATGCAGGTGGTTTCGTCACCTTTGGGCAGGGAATGGGTATTGTAGTTGCGACGGGTAACAATACCGAAACTGGGCGAATTTCGCAGTTAATGGAACAACATACAGATGTTTCTACTCCCTTAACTCGTAAATTCGACAAATTCAGTCAAAATTGGTTGTATATGGTGTTGGGATTAGCAACCCTCACCTTTGTAGTTGGACTGAGTTACAGAAATTTTCAAGATGCTTTAGAAGCAGCCGTCACTTTAACTGTGAGTGCGATTCCTGAAGGTTTACCAGCCGTAGTTACAGTCACACTAGCGATCGGCGTTTCGCGAATGGCAAAGCGACACGCAATTATCCGCAAATTGCCAGCGGTGGAGACTTTAGGAAGTGCAACTGTGATTTGTTCTGATAAAACAGGCACTTTGACGGAAAATCAAATGACGGTGCAAGCAATTTATGCGGGAGGACATCAATATAATTTAACTGGGGTCGGTTATAATCCAGAAGGGGAGATTCTAAGTGATGACATTGTTGACTTAAATCGCCAGCGCGGATTGCAAGAATGTCTGATTGCAGGTTTGTTGTGCAATGACTCGCATTTAGAAAAGAAGAATGGGAAGTGGGTAGTATTGGGAGACCCGACAGAAGGCGCGTTGATTGCATCTGCGGAAAAAGCTGGTTTTAGCCAGTCGATGCTTGCCAAGCAAATGCCCAAACTAGATGCGATTCCTTTTGAGTCAGATTTCCAGTACATGGCGACTTTGCACGTAACTGCAAAGGGAAAGACGATTTACGTCAAAGGTTCGGTGGAAGCGATTCTCCAACGCTGTACCTTGATGCTAAATAGCGATGGACAGACACGTCCGATGGATTGTGTAGAAACCTTACGCCAAACCACGATTGAGCGGGAAGTGAATATTATGGCACGGCAAGGCTTGCGGGTGCTAGCTTTGGCGAAAAAGCCGATGTCAAATGAGCAAACGACGGTGGATCATAATGATATAGAGACAGGATTGATTTTCCTCGGTTTGCAGGGAATGATCGATCCACCGCGTGAAAGTGCGATTAAAGCCGTAGAAGCTTGTCAAAATGCCGGAATTCAGGTAAAGATGATTACAGGCGATCATGCAGTCACAGCACAAGCGATCGCTCGACGCATGGGAATCAATAAAAATGGTTCAGTTCTCGCTTTTAGCGGTGCAGAACTAGCGCAAATGAATCCCACCGAACTTGCACAAGTCGCTGAAGAAGGTGTAGTATTTGCCCGTGTCGCACCCGAACAGAAACTGCGTTTAGTTGAAGCTTTGCAGTCAAAAGGTGAAGTTGTCGCAATGACGGGAGATGGTGTCAACGACGCACCCGCATTAAAACAAGCAGATATCGGCATTGCGATGGGTGGTGCAGGTACGGAAGTCGCCAAAGAAGCAGCAGATATGCTGCTAACTGATGATAATTTCGCTTCCATTGAAGCTGCTATAGAAGAAGGACGGGCAGTTTATAAGAATCTTCTAAAAGCAATTTGCTTTATTCTCCCTGTCAACGGTGGAGAATCGATGACAATTTTACTCAGCACTTTATTATCAAGAGACTTACCGATTTTATCGTTACAAGTTCTCTGGTTAAACATGCTCAATTCCATCACAATGACTGTACCTTTAGCCTTTGAACCTAAAGCAGCAAACGTGATGACACAACCACCACGTCATCCCAACGAACCGTTACTTTCTGGCAGTCGGGTAAAGCGGATTTTAGCAATCTCTTTGTTTAACTGGTTGGTGATTTTCGGAGTATTTGAATATATTCGTCAAACTACGGGAAATATAGATTTAGCTCGAACAATGTCGATAAATTCCTTGATTGCGGGGCGGATTTTTTACATGCTGAGTATTAGTCAATTAGTACCGAATTTAATTGCGAAGATGGATGGAACGATTAAAGAAAATGTTGATATTCCGGCAATTGGATTGGGAATTGTGGGAGCGATCGCTTTGCAAATTGTCTTTTCACATGTGCCTTTGATTAATCAGGTATTTTCAACTGCACCTTTGAGTTTTCAACAGTGGTTGTTCTGTCTTGCCGTGGGTTCACCGATGATTATTTGGGCAACGTTTGTGAATAGGTTAGATCCACCGAATTAAAAAGATTTTATTTGGTATCCTTCTTTTGTTGGTCTATAAGGGTGGCAAGCATAGAGATAACGAACCGCGAAGACGCGAAGGACACAAAGGAATAAGAGGAGCGAGAGGGTTTTTGCATAAGTCCTATAAACATCTTTCTTTCTTCGTGTCCTTCGTGTCTTCGCGGTTCGTTTTTTAAGTTTTATAATTGCAATAGGTCATTACAGGCAAGATATACCGTTAATTATGCTTTTTAATTTGATTAATTTATGCGATCGCCCTGACTTTTGGGACTTTTTATATTTTTATTTTGTCATTGGGATGACAAGTTAAGTCTTCGAAATTGAAAAAATAATTTTGACTTGAGATGATAATCAAAAACGATAAAATCATGATTCGTAAAATGCAAGACGAAACGCACGACTATCAGTTAATGGCAAAATGGCTGACTGATGATAAAGTTTTAGAATTTTACGAAGGAAGAGATAATCCTTTTCCTTTAGAAAGAATTATCGAAGCATACAAACCCCAAGTCATGGGAGATGACCCGGTTATCCCTTGTCTGGTTTATTATGACAAACTACCTATTGGTTATATTCAATATTGCTTGCTTGATGACTTATCGGAAAACGACAGACAAACGTATTGTTTAAATGAAACAAATAATGTTTATGCAATTGACTTGTTTATCGGTGAAACGAATTATTGGAATCAAGGAATTGGTACGAAAATATTATCAACGCTTGTCAACTATCTTTTTGCAGAATTACACGCTGAAAAAATTGTCATCGATCCACATGTGAGGAATACTCGTGCTATCCGCTGCTACGAGAAATGTGGCTTTGAAAAAGTGAAAATTTTGCCCAAACATGAACTACATGAAGGAAAATATCAAGATAGCTGGTTAATGGTCAGAGATAGAAATAAATCATTAAACTAAAAGAACTCCCTCGCTATGCCGACTTAAAGACCGATGACTCAACAACCTGCTAGAATCTGTATACTAGGTGGAGGCTTTGGTGGTCTTCACACTGCCTTACGTTTAAGTCAGTTACCTTGGGCTACGCAAAAACCGGAAATTGTTCTGGTAGATCAAAGCGATCGCTTCCTCTTCTCCCCCCTACTCTACGAACTTCTCACCGGGGAACTACAAACTTGGGAAATTGCCCCACCTTTTGAAGAACTTCTACAAAACACAGGTATACGTTTTTGTCAATCACTCGTATCGGAAATTGACATAGACCAGCAAAGAGTACACTTACAGAATAGTCAGGAAATTCCCTACGATCGCTTAGTTTTAGCGCTGGGTGGAGAAACACCTTTAGATTTAGTTTCGGGTGCTTCATCCCACGCTTACCCCTTCCGCAGCGTTGCTGATGCGTATAATCTAGAAGAACGTCTGCGCGTTTTAGAAGAATCACCAGCAGACAAAATCCGCGTCGCAATTGTTGGTGGTGGTTACAGTGGTGTAGAGTTAGCTTGCAAACTTGCAGACAGGTTAGGTGAAAGAGGACGCTTTCGTTTAGTTGAACTCAGCGATCAAATTTTGCGAACTTCCCCAGAATATAACCGCGAAGCTGCACGCAAAGCTTTAGAAGCGCGAGGTGTTTTTATTGATTTAGAAACCAAAGTTGAATCAATTACTCAAGATAGCATTTCCCTAGATTATAAAAATCAGGTTGATACAATTCCCGTAGATTTGGTAATCTGGACAGTGGGAACGCGAGTTAGTCCGGTAGTGAAAAATCTTCCCCTGAAGCAAAATCAGCGCGGTCAAATTACCACTACACCAACACTGCAAGTAATTGACCATCCAGAAATCTTTGCTTTAGGAGACTTAGCAGACTCTCATGATATCGAAGGTCAGCAAGTCCCCGCAACCGCCCAAGCTGCTTTTCAACAAGCTGATTATACCGCATGGAATATCTGGGCAACTTTAAGCGATCGCCCTTTACTTCCCTTCCGCTACCAGCAGTTAGGGGAAATGATGACACTAGGGATAGACAACGCTACCCTCACCGGTTTAGGAGTTAAATTAGATGGTTCTTTGGCAGCGATCGCTCGTCGTCTAGCTTACCTCTATCGGATGCCAACTTTAGATCATCAGCTAAAAGTTGGTTTTAACTGGTTAGCCCGTCCTATCATCGAAGCACTTTCGTCGTAGAGACTTTCATGTGATAGAATTAGCAGTTCACACATATTGTAGAGACGTTCGGTCCAGAACGTCTCTACGACGGTTGCTGCATCACTATGGAACGACCTAAAGTTATTTTTTTAGATGCTGTTGGTACACTCTTCGGAGTCAAAGGCAGTGTGGGTGAAATTTATAGTCAGATAGCGCAGGAATTTGGTGTCCAAGTTCCCCCCGATACTTTAAATAAAGCATTTATCCAAAGCTTTAAAGCAGCTTCACCACCTATATTTCCCGGTGCAGAACAACAAGATATCCCCCAGCGCGAGTTTGATTGGTGGTTGCAAATAGCTTGTCACACATTTGAACGCGCAGGTGTTCTTGCACAATTTTCTGACTTTTCAGCTTTTTTTAGCGAACTTTATATTCACTTTGGTACAGCCGATCCCTGGTTTGTTTATCCTGATGTTTTAGCATCATTAATAAATTGGAAAGGGTTGGGAATTCAACTAGGGATAATTTCTAATTTCGATTCTCGTCTTTATTCAGTATTGCAAGATTTGCAACTAAGAGAGTTTTTTAGTTCGATTACAATATCCACCCAAGTAGGTGCAGCTAAACCCGATCGCCAAATTTTTCTTACCGCTTTAGAAAAACATAACTGTCCACCTGAATTAGCATGGCACATCGGCGACAGCATTAAAGAAGATTATCACGGTGCCAAAGCAGTTGGACTCAGAGGTATTTGGATTAATCGGAATGGGAAGAGTTAGTGGTTAGTGGATAGTGGTTAGTGGATAGTGGTTAGTGGATAGTGGGAATTTGAAGAGGGGAAAAGGGCAAAGGGGAAATGCCCAATGCCCAATACCCACTATCAACCAACAACCAACAACTATCAACCAACAACTTGCAAAACTTGCACTTCCTCGCCAGGAGAAATTAAGGTTTTACCCACAGGTAAAATAGCTAAAGCATTGGTTTGCGCTAAATTTATTAAGTTTCCCGAACTGTGACTACCACCAGCTACATGAAAGTGGTAAAATCCATCAATTAAATGCAACTTACCCCAAAGGTAAGTTTCTCGCTTGCCATCCGATCGCAATTCATGATGCGATCGCACTTTCACAAAACTTAGCCAATTGTCTGCAAGTCCTGACATCTTTCTCATAGCCGGTTGCACAAACCGCCAAAATGTCACCAAAACCGCAGCCGGATTTCCTGGTAAACCAAAATATAAACAGGAATTCTGATTTGGGAAAGTAGCGAAAGTAAGCGGTTTACCTGGTTTCATTCCCACAGATCGAATGTGAATTTTTGCGCTTAAGGATTCGAGAATTTGCTCAACGTAGTCATAATCTCCCACCGAAACCCCACCAGAAGAGATAATTATATCGGCGTTAGCTATGGCGTATGTAATCGTTTGTTTTAAAACTTCTGGATCGTCCTTAACAATTCCTAACATTAACACTTCTGCCCCGGTTTGCCTAATTAAAGAGGCGATCGCATACTGATTGGAATCCACAATTTGTCCGGGTTGCAGCGGTTTGTCAGGCGTTACCAATTCATTACCTGTCGAAAATATAGCTACACGCAATTTGCGGTAAACACGTAATTGGGTACATTGAGCAGCAGCTAAAACGGCAATTTCCGGCGCATTCAAGACAATGCCGGCGGGTAGTAATTCTGTCCCAGCTTGATAATAAGATGCTTTATGTCGGACAAATTCTTGCGCCTTGGGTGCAGTCAGGATAAAAACGCGGTTATCTTCCAAGCGAGTTTTTTCCTGCATAACTACCGTATCCGCATCTGCCGGCATGACCGCACCGGTGAAAATTCGCGCAGCTTGCCCCAGCTTAATTGTACACTGAGGCTGATACCCGGCGGGAATTTCTTCAACAATTTCCAAAACCGCTGGTGCTTCCTCGCTAGAATGCTGCACATCTTCATAACGCACAGCGTAACCATCCATCGCCGAATTATCCCAATGGGGAAAATCTAACTTACTTACGACAGGTGAAGCCAGAATGCGATTATCTGCAAGTAAATCGACAACTTCTGTATCCTGCTGATTGTGCAGCGGTTGCACCAAATTTAAAATAATTGCTTCTGCATCACTGACTGACAACATGGCGATCCTGACTTTTACAGAGTTAGAAACAGTAATGAAGCGTTTCCGGGATTATTTGTCATTGGACTCCGATATATTTATGTGTTTGCAAAGAAAGCCTGTAGTGAGGTTTTTGTTGTAGCAATTGTAAAATTAGAGGTAGGGTTTTTGCTGAATTGTTCCATTCTGGTTGCAAGTAAACAGGCAGGTTAGATTGAGCAGATAGATGTTCTTGGTAGAAGTCAACTTCTGTTCCAGTTTCTATCACTATCTTCACTTCATTTATCCGGCTCCAAAACTGCTTTTGGACTGGGTATTTAGGGTTAACGTGTTCCTTGGGAGATAAAGTAATCCAAGCCGCAGGAGAGATTTCTTGCCAAAAAGCTCCAGAGGTTTCAATACTGACTTCCTTGCCTGCTGCCAAGAGAGCTTGCACTAAGTCAGGTAAATGCTTGTGAATGAATGGCTCTCCACCAGTGATTACGACTCTGGGAGATTTTAGCTCCGCTAAAAGTTCCTGGATAAAGCGTTCCTTTCGCGGTAATTTGGCACCACCATCAGCATAACCAGTGTCGCACCAAGGGCAGCCCACCGGACACCCAGATAAGCGAATAAAGTCTACCAAAGAACCAGTCCAGTATCCTTCACCTTGAACTGTACTCTGAAAAGTTTCGTGAATTGGTAGCTTGATATCTAACATTAGTACAATTGTTGATGCAGTTCGGCGATTTAATTAAACTCTGGGTAAAATCCCAGTTAAAAATTCACTAAAAAAACATAACATGGATTTCGCATCAATTCACAACCAAGTATAATAACCCTTTTAGTTTTATATATTACAGTGAAAAGATACGTGTCTTATTAAAACAGGACTTAGCATACTGCCAAGAAATAAATGCCCAGCCGTCAAACCTAGATCCTCGATACCCACGAATAATTTCAATACACGGCTGGGCATTTATTTTTATGGATCACTCTTACGCACAAAATAGAAAAGCAGCATTTACTGAAAAGCAAATTGGGCAAGTTATACAATCCTTCTGCAACCGAGTTATGGTAGTCGAGGTAAATCGTGACATACTTATGAGCGCGTCTAGTTTACGAACTCGATACGGCTTTTCATTTTGGGATAATTTGATTGTGAAGAGTGCGTTATCTGTGAATGCCAATATTCTCTACTCAGAAGACATGCAAGACAACTTAGTCATTGAACAACGACTCACAACGTCAATCCCCTAAACTAAGGGGAGTTCCTTAAAATTGAGATAGAGGAAAAACACGCACACCATCTCCCAACCCTTATATAAATATTTATTTTTATGACTATCGACCGAGTACCCCAAAAACATTATCCCAAAGTTGACATCGGGCGACGCGGTATGGCATTGGGAATCGATTTCCTTGGTGTCTGGTTACTCAGTTCGGTATTCGGTAGCGGTGAAATTGGCATTCAAGTTGTGCAAATACTAGTTTTTGCGATCGCTTGGGCAATAACGCGAGTGGTGGTAGTGTACAACAATCAGGGGCAGAGTCTAGGACGTTGGGCTTTCGACATGAAGCTGCTAGAAGTCCAAGATGGACAAGTAGTAGGCAGAATTCCAGATTTGCAGTCTCTTCTCAAAAGAGAAGCTATAATCTGTTTTGGTGCGCTTTTAATATCAATTGCCCTCGGCAACATTATTAGAAACCCGACTGCTATAGTGCTAGTGATTCCTCTGGCAATAGACTGTGGGGCTGCGTTATCAGATACCCAGATGCGGCAGGCTTTGCACGATCGCGTATCTGGTACTATGATAGTTTCGTCGCGTCGAGGCTATTCGCTGGATATAAAAATCAAGCGATTAGTTGAAAAGACACGACGTAATGTGAGAAAATAGTTATTTGTGTTAATTCTCTTCAGGCTTTACTGTTTGTAAGATTATGGCTAAAAGTAAAGGTGCTCGCATAATTGTGACACTAGAGTGTACCGAGTGTCGGTCAAATCCAGATAAGCGTTCTGCTGGTGTTTCACGTTATACCAGCACTAAGAACCGTCGCAACACAACCAATCGGCTAGAACTGAGCAAGTTCTGCACCCACTGCAACAAACATACCGTTCACAAGGAAATCAAGTAAAACATGAGTTATTTTCGCCGTCGTCTGTCTCCGATTAAGCCTGGAGAACCAATCGATTATAAAGATGTCGATTTATTGCGTAAATTCGTCACCGAAAGAGGTAAAATACTTCCACGTAGAATTACCGGACTGACTTCTCAGCAACAGCGAGAGTTAACATTAGCGATCAAACGCTCCCGGATTGTGGCATTGATGCCTTTTATCAATGCAGAAGGCTAAAAAGAGTTATGAGTTATGAGTTATGAGTTATGAGTTAAAAACTCCTCACTCCTAACTTTTCACTCCTAACTTTTTTCCGAACTCTTAACTATTTAAATTATTCACTAATAAGATGCGATTGTGGAGAAGGGGACGCTAGTTGAATTTAGAGTTCAAGGCGATCGCCGTCTGGGTGTAGTAGAAAAACCAGACGGCAAAACCCGTTGGTTTGTGGTAGATGAACGTAGTCAGTCACACAGCCTCGCGCCAAGACAAATCACTTACACTGTTAGCGGGCAAACCTACAAGCCCACAGAAATTAAAAGCTTTCAAGAACAAGTTAAGGATTATTTAGATCCATCAAGCTTGGAGATCGCTTGGGAATTACTGGTTGAGGATGGAGAAACAGTCACTCCTAAAGAATTGGCGAATTTGCTGTTTTCCGATTCAGATGCGACTTTGTGTTACGCGGCTCATTGCTTGTTATCAGATGATAAAATGTATTTCAAGCAAAAGGGAGAAGCTTACGAACCTAGAAGCGCTGCGGCTGTTGCAGAACGCAAACACCAGCTAGAAGTAGAAGCACTCAGAGCAAAGGGACAGCAGGAATTTTTAGATCGTGTAGAACAAGCGCTCAAAGGTGAATCGGTAGAGTGGGGGCGGCACGATCGCCATAGAATAGAAGCAGTAGAAAAATATGCGGCTCTACTTGCGGATATCGTGCGTGGGGGTGTAAATTATGACACAGTGGCTCGCGCATATCCCCCCCCGGCTCCAGTATTGGAAACCATGACGATGCTAGGGCGTCCTGCCACCCCCCAAGGAGCCTTTCAACTATTGATTGATTTGGGTTGGTGGAGTCCTCATGAGAACTTATTCCTACGTCGATCGTCAATTCAGGTTCAGTTTCCTAGCAAGGTATTAGAAGTGGCGCAACAGCGTTTGGATTTTCCGCCGGCTGACTTAGATAGCGATCGCCTGGATCTCACACATTTGAAAGTCTACACAATTGATGATGAAAGCACCACTGAAATAGACGATGGTCTGAGTTGGGAAAGACTTTCAGATGGACGAGAACGCTGGTGGGTACATATCGCCGATCCCACACGCTGGTTAGAGCCAGAAGATGAATTAGACCTAGAAGCCAGAAAGCGCGGTAGTACAGTTTATCTGCCTACGGGAATGATTCCCATGTTCCCAGAGTTATTAGCAACCGGACCCATGAGCTTAATTCAGGGTAAGGTGTGTTGCGCTCTCAGCTTTGGGATAATTTTAAATCAAGCTGGGGGAGTAGAAGATTATAGCATACATGCGAGTTTAATTAAACCCACCTATCGGCTGACTTACGAAGATGTCGATGAAATGCTTGAATTGGGCGCAGAACCAGAAATCGAAGCGATCGCCAACGGAGCAACAAGACGCAAACAATGGCGCTATGCTCAAGGAGCAATCAGCATCAACATGCCGGAAGCGATGATTAAAGTCAAAAATGACGAAATCAGCATCGACATATTAGATGATTCCAAATCGCGCCAACTCGTAGCCGAAATGATGATTCTTGCCGGTGAAGTTGCGGCTCACTACGGTAAAACTAATAACATTCCCCTGCCTTTTCGCGGTCAGCCACAGCCAGAATTGCCCCCCGAACAAGAATTGCTACTGCTACCAGCCGGATTTGTCCGCGCTTGCGCTATGCGTCGCTGTATGCCCAAAAGTGAAATGAGCATCAACCCGTTGCGTCATGCCGGTTTGGGATTAGATACCTACACTCAAGCGACTTCCCCGATCCGTCGTTACAGCGACTTACTCACGCACTTTCAGCTGAAGGCACACCTGCGCGGTGAAGTTCTGCCCTTCACAGCAGATCAACTCAAAGAAGTGATGATGACAGTGACTGCCATCACTCAAGAATTAACGATGGTGGAAAGGCAAACTAATAGATATTGGGCTTTAGAGTATTTGCGGCGTCATCCGCAGCAAGTTTGGCAAGTTACCGTTTTGATGTGGTTGAGAGAAGATAGCAATTTAGCATTAATTCTTTTAGAAGATTTAGGCTTGCAATTGCCCATGTCTTTCAAGCGATCAGTAAATTTAGGCGAACAGATATTAGTGAAAGTGAGCCACGCCGATCCGCAAAAAGACGTAATTCAGTTTCAGGAAATAATTTATCAAGAAGCGCAATCAGCAGCGAATTAAGATGAGTAAACGAAAGCACATTACTCGTAGTAAGCGTTTCAACGCTTAGGAAGGGCACTTAAGTGCCCACTACAGTCATAAAGGTAATAGGTAAATTTTATTTGTTGACAATTAACAACTAATGACTAAAGTGCTAATTTTTGACACCACCATGCGTGATGGAGAACTTACCCCTGGTGTCAAAATGAATTTGCAACAAAAAATCAGCATTTCCCAACTGTTGGAAAACATGGGAATAGATATTATTGAAGTTGGTTATCCAGGGAGTTATCAAAAAGATTTTGAGGAAGTTTTGCAGATTTCTCAAATCATTAAAAACTCTATTATTTGCGGATTAGCAAGCGCAAATGAAGATGAAATAATCACTCTTGCTGAAGCGATTAAAACAGCAAAACAAGGCAGAATTCATACTTATAGTTTGGTAAATATTAAGAATCAATCTATCAGTGCACAAGTATTAGCAACAATTAAAGATAGTGTATCTCTGGCACGAAATTACTGCGATGACATCGAATGGAGCGCGTTTGATGCTTTAAGAAGTGAGCCGGATTTTTTGTGTCAAGCTATTGAAACTGCAATCAAGAGTGGTGCTACCACAATTAATATTCCTGATAGTTTAGGTTTGGCATCACCATCAGAATTTTCGCAACTTCTGCAAATGATTTTTAATCGCGTGCCAAATATTGATCAAGCTGTGGTTTCAGTTCACTGTCATGATGATTTAGGCTTGGCAGTGAATAATTCCCTGATTGCCTTAAATTGTGGCGTCAGGCAAATTGAATGTGCAATTAATGGTTTGGGTGCGAGAAAGGGAAATGCAGATTTAGAAGATGTTGTGACGGGGGTTTTACAACAGGGGAATTATCAAGTTGATATTAACACTAAATTAATGAGTAAAGCCTCAGAGTTAGTTGCTGAAATCTCTGGATTGAAAAGGCAAATAAAGAGGTAATTGTATAAGATGCCCTCACCCTAGAAGGGCAGTGGGGCTATACGAACGAAGCTAGACGAGCGCAGGCTTTAGTGTTAATACTCCATAAAGGGAGCGATAGAATCTCAAAAAGTAAGTATTAATACAGTTGTAGATTAATTAATACGTAATACATATTGGAGTTAATTGTGGTTAAAAAAAACACAAAATAACTCTGCAAATAAAAAAGGAATTCTGAATATGAGGAATACAGGAGCCGCTTACCTTCTTTGGTTCACTGTTATTTTTGGATTTGCTGGAATCCACCGCTTCTATACTGGTAAGTATTTTAGTGGAGTTGTGTGGTTGTTTACATTTGGGTTATTTGGGATTGGTCAGCTTATAGATTTGGCTCTCATACCAGGAATGGTTGAGGATAAAAATCTAAAATATAAAATGCTTTATGGGAGTCCTAATCAGAATAATATCTCAAATACTCAACAAGTTGTCATTAACGTAGCTGACCACATTGCTCCAAAAGTCAGCGATAACAAGTCAATCGCTGCCAAGTCTGATATTCAGATAATTCTACAATTAGCTAAAGACAATGGTGGGGATATATCTGTTACAGATTGCGTGATAGCTACTGGAAAACCTATTCCAGAAATTAAGAAGACTCTTGAAAGTTTATGTGCCGAAGGTTTGCTAGAAATAGGCAATCATCAGAGTACTGGTGCAATAACTTATAAAATTGTTTAGAGAGTTTTCTGATTTACCTGAACGAGCAAATGCTGTTAGCAGTTATTTAGCATCGATTTTCTTCTGTCTACTTAATACTGATTTTGCCCTGAAATTGGCTTGATTCAATAGCAGGGCTATTTAATTGAAATGTGTAGCAGATTAAAGAGCGATCGCCTGCTTTATTCTCATCTAATTCTTCGTTCTTGAGACACCAAACTTATTCTATTTATCAGACAAGAGGGTTAGCTATACTTATTAGCGCCCTCTTGAAGCAAGGTAAATCTGGTAAAATAATTTAACCAGCGCCTGTAATTTAACATTTCCGCCCTTTGACGAGTATTGGCACTTTATGGAAGGGAGACTCGCCACAAAGAACGTTTTAATTGGGTAATGAAGAGATGCTGGTTTTATTTCCCAAAAGCACTTATTTACCTTTTCCTTCTTACCTAATAGCGAGAACGTTGTCTGCGACGTTGCTTGTGTCTTGCAATTGCTTTACGCTTTTCTTTTTCTAATGGCGTCTCAAAGTGACGCTTCTTTCGCATATCTTGGAAAATTCCTGCTTTAGAAACTTCGCGCTTAAATCTTCGCAAAGCTGATTCAATTCCTTCGTTTTCTCCTAAGACTACTTGCGTCATGCTTATTCCTCCTATATATGAATCAATAGTTGCAAGTTATAGCACAAATAAAATATTCCAGCAGAGTCAAGCATTTGCCTTTATCTGCTGGAGACTCTAAAATTTTAAATTTTTAACCTAATAGCTTAATAACGGCGATTACCACCACGGGTATTATTTCCCCAACTACCACCACCACCACGGGGTCTGTCTTCCTTGGGTTTAGCCTTGTTGACTTTGAGATCGCGTCCCATCCATTCGGCGCCATCGAGTGCTTCAATTGCGGCTGTCTCTTGTGCCTCTGTTTGCATTTCTACGAATGCAAAGCCACGAGGACGACCGGTTTCGCGATCTGTGGGTAACTGAACTCGATTAACAGTTCCGTATTCTGCAAAGGCAAGCTTAAGATCTTCTTCAGTTACCTGATAGGATAAGTTACCTACGTAAATTGACATTTGGCTGTCTCCCAAACCAGAGAATGTAGAGAGTTAGATTCGGAGAGACCTTTTAAAACTTTAAAACGAATTCCCAACCGAAAATAATCCTTATATGCACTACTATAACACAAAGTTCAATATAGACATTGTTTGTAAACTTTGTATAAAGATGAAAAAGACCTAGACCCTTACTTGGGTGAAAGCCGCTTACTGTATGATTTTGGAGCATGTAGTAAACATGGCTTATTGTCTTTATTTTCAGAGGAAAAAGCGATCGCATCAAACCAAAATATCACTAATTATTACCTGGTTATCAGTGAATTTACTTTCTCAAGTTTCTGGCTTCCACTCATCAGTATTCTTATCATTTAGATAAATCATAAAATAGTTTTTACAAAAATTGCTTGCTAATAATAGCAATTTCTAAAAGCCCGTCTTGAATGTATGCGATCGCACTTATATATTTTTCCCTTGAACTTTAACAAAAAAAACAAAAATGCATTTTTCCAACTAATTAAGAGACAATATAAGTCTGAAAATTAAAGCACGATTGCAATATGCGATCAACCATGAACTCATTCACACATAAAGAAATTCGTCAACTGTGTCGTCAAGGTAAATTTCAAAGTCCCACTCCTGGCTTTGCGTCTGGATATGTGCAAGCTAATTTAGTCGTTTTACCAAAGTCTGTCGCATTTGACTTTCTGCTGTTTTGTCACCGCAACCCCAAACCTTGTCCTTTACTGGATGTGACTGAGGTTGGCGATGCCGAACCGCGAATGGTTGCACCTGGATCTGATTTGAGAACTGATTTACCTCGCTACTGTGTTTTTCGTCACGGTGAATTAATAGAGGAAGTTACGGATATTAAACAATTGTGGCGTGATGATTTTGTCGCGTTTTTGATTGGCTGTTCGTTCTCTTTTGAAACCGCGTTGCTGAGTGCTGGTGTACCGGTTAGACATATTGAGGAAAAGAAAAATGTGCCGATGTATAAGACTAACCTTTCTTGCATGTCTGCCGGCGTTTTTTCTAGTCCGTTAGTGGTTTCGATGCGTCCTTTGTTACCTGCCGATGCAATTCGCGCTGTAGACATTATGAGTCGTTTTCCCAAATCTCATGGTGCGCCGGTGCATTTGGGAGATGAAAGCGCGATCGCTCGCCGAACATTCATCACCTCATGTCGCAATTATCACCGGCTTTTTCATGCCTTATGGAAATCCACCCGCTGCTGAAACTGATGGTCCGATAGGTTGCGCTCAATTGGCTGCGGGACTGCATCGCGTTGGAATTCCTGTGAGAATTGTCACAGATTCTATGTGCTTTCATGCAGTAAAAGTTGCCGTTTTTGCTGCTGGAGTTCCGGCGAATGTTCCTTTTGATATTGTACCTGTTGCAGATAACTCAAATGATGCGATCGCTTCCATTTTAAATTTCTGGTCATCTCTAGAAAAGCCTGTTTATCATATAATTTCGATTGAAAGAGCGGGTCTTGCTGACGATGGAATTATCCGCAATATGAAAGGACAAGATATAACGGATCATACTGCTTTTTTGCATCTTTTATTTAATAATCCAAAATTTATCTCTATCGGAATTGGAGATGGTGGTAATGAAATAGGGATGGGAAATATTTCCAGAGAAGTTATCAAGGAAAATATTCGTTATGGAGAACGAATTGCTTGCGTAACAAGTTGCAATTATCTGATTGTTTGTGGTGTTTCTAATTGGGGTGCAACTGCTTTGTTAGGGGCTATTTCTTTATTGCGTCCGGAATGGAAAGCGGGAATTTTTGAGGGATTAAATCCAGATGTTGAGTTTCACATTTTAGAAACAATTGTAAATGCAGGTTTAGCTGTAGATGGAATTACGGGTGTGCAAAGTTTAACTGTTGATAATTTATTTTGGGATTTTCATGCTCAAGTTTTGCAAATGATGATTGAAATAATATGAAACGTTCGCCCTTGGCGTTGCCGCAGGCTACCGCTCCAGACGCAGAGAGCGCAGAGGAAAGAGAAGAAGAGGGTTATTAGGAGTGAATATATTGAGTTTTAAAAGCTGGATAAATCAATTTTTAAATTTATCAAATTCTCCTAAAATAGCTTCAGCTTGTTGGCAAAGTTCTTCATGAAATTGACCGTTGCTTGCTAGTAAACCACCCCATTGATTAATATCACCTGTGTTATATTGCAATGGTGTACCGTCGAAGTGGGTGTACTTTCCACCAGCTTCTGTGAGAATCAATTCTGGGGCAGCTATATCCCAATCTTTGGGTGCAGATTTTCCCGAAAGGGAAATATAAACATCTGCGTTTTGTTCAACGATGGTAGCGATTTTGCAACCGACACTACCAACAGCTTTCTGATTAGCAAAGGGCAGTTTTTGCAGCAGATAATCTAATCTTTGATTGCGGTGACTGCGACTGACTACTACAGTTAAATCTTGGATGTTTTCGCGTGATGAAACTTGTATTTTTTTACTTTGACGTTGGCGTGTTTCTACAAATGCACCGCTACCTTTTATTGCATAATACAATTTTTCTGCTTCCGGCACAGCTACTACTGCTAAAATTGGGCGTTTTTCTTTCACCAAAGCGATGTGAACTGCATATTCACCAGTTTTTTGGATAAAATCTCGCGTACCATCTAAAGGATCGATTATCCATACTAATTCTTGAGTCAGCGCTGCTTGTACTTTATAAGTTTCTTCGCTAATATAACCAAAATCTTCATTACCCAAACTCGCTTGTAGCTTCTCTAAAATGTATTGACTCACAGCTACATCTGCAACAGTTACAGGCTCATTTTGCTTATATTGCACTTCTAAATCGAAGTTTTTTGCAGTTCCGTGGTAATAAGATTGTAGTATATCGGCTGCCCCCCAACCAACAGAACAAGCGATCGCTAATATTTCTTGTATGTCTTTCATTTATTTCTCTTTTATAAATAATCACGTAAAAATACACGATTCTTAGTGTGAATTCATCCAGCGACGTGTACCAAAAAATTGACATGAATAAGCAGCGATATTAGCCGCCTGTGCAAGTGCATCGGCAAAACTTTCTCGTAAAATATAATTACAGAAAGCACCGTGAAAAATATCTCCGGCTCCTAGTGTATCTTTTGGTTGAATATTCGGTACTTCTACAGTCCCAGTTTTCCCCTCCCAGAGATATTCTATTGGTTTTTCCCCGTGGGTAATGGCAATGTAGGGAATATTAATTTTATTAAGATATGCAAAAACTTCTTGACTTGTATGACAACCAGGAGGATAAAAATTAGCTGAACAAATCGCGTAATCTACAAAAGGTAAAAGTTCCTCAAAACCAGGTTTCCAGCTACCACCATCAATTACAACTGGGATATTCTCAGATTTAGCAATTTGCGCGATCGCTTTACCACTTTTCATTTGATGTCCATCAATCAGCACAATATCGACATTTTGTAAAATATCTGGTGGAATAGATTCGCAGTTTGCTTCAGCTTTCACAGCATTAATCGAAATTACAGCGCGATCGCCTGTAGATTTCGTGACAATAATTGAAGAGACGGGGGGTGGTTCGGTAGCGTTGTTATCAAGGTCAGCGATCGCTACTTTTAATGCTTCTAAATCTCCTTTTATTAACTGCGTCATCGGGTGAGAACCCAGCATTCCCAACACCGTAGCGTCATTACCTAAATAACCGAAAGTAACAGCCGCATTGGTTGCGGGTCCCCCTGCTGCTACAGTATAATCAGCAGCAACAATTTTCTGATTATTCTTCGGAGCAGACTCGGCAAGGTAAATCAAATCCAAAGTTACTAAACCGACAAATAAACCACAATTAGTCATTAGTTAAGCGCTTGGGTAAATCGAAAACTTAAGTTAATGGAAATTCCAGCTAGAATACATCTATTACCAGCTAAAGGTTCACCCTATGTTGCTGTAATCCGACGAAAGCCATCAAAAATTTTTCATATAATTCGTTGGAATACACAAAACGATAATCTGGAATACGGTTCTTGGTTTAAAGGTCAATTATATCCAAAAAGATGTGATATCTCTTTTGATGGACAATGGATGGTTTATTTAGCTATGGGTGCAAAAGGTAACACTTGGAATGGAGTTTGTCAGTTACCTTGGTTGAAAACCTACCTCGAAGGAGAAAACTGTGGAACTTGGTTTGGAGGTGGTTATTGGAAAACTGAAAAAGAACTATTATTAAATGGTTCTTGGGCAGAACCCAATAAAAGCATTCCTTTTCAACTAGGTAACTTAAATTCTCAGTTTGGGGGAGAAGATTTAGGTGTATTATATCCTCGTTTAGAGCGGGATGGCTGGAAAAGAAGCGGCGAAAATTACGGCGAAAATAGAAAAGTTAAGAATTCTAAAAACTATATTGTTGAATGCCTTGGCGATGATGGTTGGTATTGTCAACCAACTAAAAAACATCCGACACTAAGAATGTATTATCAAGGATATTTTGGTAATCAATCTGGATACACTTTTAAGTTTACTATAGATGAGTATCCTGAACTGCTTGATTATAATGTAGACTGGGTAACTTGGGATTTTTTGGGTAATTTAGTCTTTGCCAAACATGGAATGCTTTATAAATATGAGCTTAATGACTTCAAAAAAGGCAAGCCGAGTTTTTGCAAAGATTTGGAACCTCTATTACCTTATGACAGAAATATAGCAATCCCAAATAATTAATATTTTTTGACACCCAACACCCGACAAGGGGACAAGGGGACAAGGGGACAAGGAAGAATTTATTCTATTACCCATTACCTATGCCCAATGACGGCAGGTGCTTCAAGCCGGGGAACCCGTCCAACGCACTGCCTCCCCAATGCCCAATGCCCATCAACCATCAACCAAAGAAATGAATAATGCAAACAGATTCTAAACCAGGAACACTTTACATTGTCGGGACACCAATTGGCAACCTGGAAGATATAACTTTCCGGGCGGTGCGAATTTTGCAAACTGTAGATATAATTGCGGCAGAAGATACGCGCCATACTGGTAAACTGTTACAACATTTTCAAGTTAAAACACCCCAGATAAGTTACCACGAGCATAATCGTCAAAGTCGCATCCCGGAATTATTAGAGCATTTAAAGAATGCTCAAGCGATCGCTCTAGTCACAGATGCAGGTATCCCTTTAATTTCCGATCCGGGCTATGAATTGGTGAAAGCTTGTATTGACGCGAAGATAGCAGTAGTACCAATTCCTGGTGCTAATGCTGCAATTACAGCTTTGAGTGCAGCCGGATTGCCTACAGATAGATTTGTCTTTGAAGGCTTTTTGCCAGCCAAAGCTCAACAACGGCAAGAACATTTAGAATCTCTACAGACAGAATCTCGCACTTTGATTTTCTACGAATCGCCGCACCGATTGCAAGAGACTTTACAAAATTTAGCAGAAAGTTTCGGAAGTAATCGCCAAATCGTGTTTGCGCGAGAGTTAACTAAATTACACGAAGAATTTTTGCGCTTTACAATTGGCGAAGCGATCGCCCATTATCAAAATCGCGAACCAATTGGCGAGTATACCTTAGTAGTGGCAGGAATTCCACCCGACAAACCGCAACTGAGCGAAGCCGAACTAAAAGCAGAATTAATCGCGATTATGAATCAGGGAATATCGCGATCGCAAGCTAGCCGTCAGTTAGCAAAAGTTACATCCTTACCCCGTCGCCATCTTTATCAACTCGCTCTTGCCATCAAAACATTTGACGAAGAGACTGATATCATAGAACAAGACATAATCGGTGGAGAAGAATCACCAATTTAGGATTAAAGTAGATTTTCTCCAACATCCGATAAAGACTGATATGTAACTGAGTAGTAATTTTACTACCAGTAAGTGCATAAAACTGACTTGGGCACAATAAGTTGTGTCTAATCATCATTATGAAAAAAGCAGTTTCAATCAAATTGAGGCTACTATTACAATGGAAATTATTCATAATGAGGAACTAGTCAGAATGACCCAAGTGGTTTTAGGAGACAACGAAGGCATAGATTCGGCTCTACGTCGCTTTAAACGCCAGGTTTCCAAAGCTGGAATCTTAGCCGATGTCAAGTATCATCGCCACTTTGAAACACCCATAGAAAAGCGCAAACGTAAAGCAGTAGCAGCTAGACGCAAACGCCGTTTTAAATAAACCTATTTTGTGCTGGGGTTGCTTGATAACATTCTGTTAAACAAGCCACAGCGCATTCAATATCATTTTTAAACAAACTTTCGCGATCGCACCCCTTCAAAGGGGTGTGAGTGCGTTGAAACCAGCGATGTACAAAAAGTATCATTCATTGTGATTATGGTTAGATAAAGTAAGTCATAATTATATAGGTTGGATTAGCGCCCCCTGAAAAATTTCCTTGGTTGAAGTGACTGGCGTTTGAGGAACCAAACCCAACACATCAAGATTTTTGTTGCTAGTAGCTCAACCTAGTATTAATAACTCAAGATTCACAAATTGCTGATAGTATAGCTATTACAGCGATTCATCGCCTTTTCTACTCCTTGCTTTAGGCTGAGTTCTACACACTCAACCACGAATTCGAGTACCTCAGACATCAATTTAGTTTCGCTGGCAGAAAATCGCCCCAGAACGTGGGATACAGTATTGGAATCATCGCTACTCTCAGCATTTTTTGGTTTACCAATGCCGATTCGCAAACGGGGGAAGTTTTGAGTACTAAGATGAGCGATCGCGCTTTTCATTCCATTATGTCCCCCAGCGGAACCAGATAAGCGCAAGCGAGTTTTTCCTAAAGGTAAATCCATATCATCATAAATCACCAGCACCGACTCAGGCGGCAATTTATACCAACTTGTCACCGCTTGCATTGACTGTCCGGAGAGATTCATATAAGTAAGTGGCTTCAGCAACCGGATTTTCTCTCTATTTGGTGCAATTCCTTCGCCAAATTCACCCTGAAACTTACGATTTTCTGCCAAAGGAATCTTCCAAGAACGAGATAGCGCATCCACAGCTGCAAAGCCGATATTATGGCGTGTTTTATCGTACTTAGGTTCTGGATTCCCCAAACCGACAATTAGTTGGGGAATTACCATCGTCACAGCTTCTGTCATTTTGCCTTTAGCTTTGTTGTGAAGAACTAGCAGTATCCTTCTGTGTTGAAGACGCCTCAATTTGCTTCGGTTCAAGTTCAGCAGTAGTTTTCACAGCTTCTTGTAATTTTTCAGCTTCCTGCTTAAACTCATTTTGAAACTCCGAAGAAGCTTCTTGAAAGCCACGAATTGCCTTACCCATACTACGTCCAATTTCTGGCAGCTTCTTTGGACCAAAGATTAACAGCGCTACTACCATAATTAGACCCATTTCTGGCAAACCAATACCAAATATATTCATGATTTTTCTCCTGTTAATTTAAAAATCGCTCCAGAGGCACACATATGTAGTTTAGTAAATAGTTAGTGGATATTGGGAGCGTGGATAGTGGGAATTTGAAGAGGGGACAAGGGGGACAAGCGACGCTTGGACTGGGGACTGGAAAAAGAATTATTACCAATGCCCAATGCCCAATGCCCAATTCCCAATGCCCACTAATAACCAATTATAAAAAAACCCGGACAAGCCGGGGGGTGCGATCGCTTGCGTAGTGCAAGCTTTGTCATGTCGCATTCCTTAGCTGCCTAAACTCCGCCAATCTACATTTACATCCTGAATTAGTAGTGAGGAGTTGTAAACTTGGAGAATAATCAGCAAAAACACGAAAAATAACAGCATAAAAATAGCCATCACAGGAGTCGTACCCCAACCAGGGGCTACTTTACCATACTCAGAGTTCAGAGGTCTGAGGACATCTCCCAACCTAGTCCGTTGTGCCATAATTCACCTTTAAATTAGAGTTGCACTCATCTTTTTTTAATCTTCTGTAATATTCTATAAGAATAGCACTCATAATTTATTTTTTGATTATGGAACCCGCAACAGTTCTTATCATTTCTGTATGTGCTGGGGTGATCGCCATCACCATAGCATCGATTTATACTTCTTTTGGTCCTCCAAGCAAGCAATTAAGCGATCCTTTTGAAGACCACGAAGATTAGAATCATTCGTAGTTGGCGCTTCAGCGCTGAAGCGCTTACTACGAACACATCAAAACTCACAAATAACTTTGAAACTTAAGATTTTCCAAGGCTTTATGCTATGAGATGACGATTCAGCGGTGGACAAATAGCGTTCCAACAAATCCACTGAATCTGCCAAACTTAACTTCAAATCGCTTGTCAAAGTTAACTCAGCGGTTTCTCCGTGACATTCATAACACCGGAGAATCCACTGTTGGTCATCTTCGCCTTGCTTAAACGCCATTAAAATCAAATTCTCAGCGGATAAATTCAAGAAACTCATGCTTTCAGCCCTGCTGAGTTTTGAATTTGCAGTTCTGGCTGGGTTTAAGACAACTTTCAATGGGGTATTCAATTCATACCCGCGTCTTACCGTATGAGCAGATTCCCAACTACCAGCGTGGGGATATAAGGCATAAGTAAATTCATGAAAGCCTCGGTCAGCTTCTGGGTCGGGCCATTTGGGACTGCGTAATAGCGTTAGCCGTAATTGCTGCGGTTGACTATCGTAACCATATTTACAATCATTCAGCAAACTTACACCGTAAATACACTCATCTTGTTCCTCGGTCAAATCAGCCCAACGTAAAGCCGGAACTTCCCATTTTGCTTGTTCTGCTGGGGTTTCGCGTTTGGTTGGGCGGCGAATTGCACCACAAGGAATTTCAAAGGTAGCAAAATCGGCTTTCACATTCAGAGGAAAAGCAGCTTTCACCAAAACTTGACTTTCTTGCCAATTAACAGTGGTGGCAATTTTGAGTAAAGGTGAACCAGCTTGTAAGATATAATCTTGACAAAATTCAGATTGTCCTATTTGACGCACCACCCGCAGGCGATTTTGGACTACACCTTGTTCTAACCATTGAATAGATTTAAGCTGCGTTGGTGGTAAAGGATGCTGGGCATAATTTGGATCAATATTCCAAGCATCCCAATATTGTCCGCTATCTTGGAAAGCTTGCAATTGATTACCACCTGTTTGAGAAAGAACTTCTCGATGATTAACCTTGTCAAAAATACTCGATAAATCACCATTTTCTTCATCAACAATGACTCTCAAAAACTCATTTTCTAAAGTAAAGACGCGATTAATCGCGTCTCTACTTTTTGGGTAAAAATGTTCTTGCTTTTGCAAACCCGTTTTGCTATCATCAGGATGTGCACTGCTATGGTCATTTTTATGTTTGGCAGGACAGAGCCAGAAAATGCGATAGCCAAGAGAGGGGATATCCCCAGCAAGGAAAATAAGCTCAGACGGTTCCCTAAATTGACAAGGCAAGGCAACGCCAGCCAAATTGTATACGCAAGCGTCTAGAAAAGAATCAGGTAAATCAACAACAACTACCTCAGAACGCTGCCAATTAAGGGAGTTAAAGACGAAAATCGGTAAACTGTCAGGGTGTGGTGGTTCAGGTAGAGTAATCTGAGATGCGATCGCACTCAATGAATTTTGCAGTATCTCCGTTCCCACTTGTTGGACTTCCTCCCAAGTAGGAAGTGCATCCGTATAAACTTCCGGAATCGAAGAACCGGGCAAAATATCGTGAAACTGGTTAAATAACATTTTTTTCCAAGCCGCTTCTATCTCCGCTTTCGGATACGTAGCTTTACAGATGATTGTCGCCAAAGCCGCAAAAAGTTCAGCTTCATACAACAAACCTTCACAACGGCGATTCCAACGTTTTTGATCCGCGTGAGTGGTATAGCATCCGCGATGGAATTCTAGATAAAGTTCGTCATTCCAAGTAGGGAAGGGAGTGGGGAGTGGGGAGTGGGGAGTGGGGGGAGATGAGGGAGATGAGGGAGATGAGGGAGATGAGGGAGAAGAAAATTCATCTTGTCCTCCTTGTCCTCCAAGTCGTCCTTGTCCCCGAATCTGCTGCAAATATTTCTCTGCTGTCGTGAATTCTAACTGGGGGAAGAAAGGTGATTTTGAAAAGCGTCGGGCAGTTTCTAACATATCACGAGTCGGACCGCCGCCGTGGTCGCCGACACCCGGAAGCCAGAGACAATCTTCTAAACCAGTTTGAATTTGCCATTCACAAGCATATGATGCCATTTTAACCGGATCGATGCCTTCCCCGATAAGCGCAGACATGTAACTGAATACTTCACTACCATCAGGCGATCGCCACCAAAAAGCGCCATAATCAAACTTAGTCGTATCATTCCAGCGCAACTTCTGAGTCACAAAAAACTCAATTCCAGCCAAAGCCAAAAACTGCGGTAAAGTTGCACAGAAACCAAAACTATCCGGAACCCAAACTATAGTCGAAACCTTGCCAAACTTTTCCAACACATAGCGTTGACCATATAGTAACTGACGAGCGATCGCTTCACCCGAAATCAAATTAAGTTCCGGTTCAACCCAAAACCCTCCCAAAACCTCCCAACGTCCAGCCGCAACCGCTTTTTGAATCGCTGCAAACAAATCAGGACGATATTCTTCAAGCCAAGCATAAAGCGCTGGAGTCGAATGACAAAAAATCAACTCCGGAAAATCCTCCTGCAACCTCAAAACCGACTCAAAAGTACTTTGTGCAACCCGCCAAGTTTCACTCACTCGCCACAACCATGCTAAATCCAAATGAGCATGACCCAACAAATAGATTTTGGATTTTAGATTTTCGATTTTGGATTCAACAAGACTTTGACGCATCGCCAAAAGTCTTCTCTCTAACTCTTCCTCTGCGTCCTCTGCGCCTCTGCGGTTCGTTACCTTTGCCAAAACACCCAACTTATCCGGCGCAAACCTTTCCAAAAAACACAACAACACAGCCAACTCATCAGCCACAAAACCCGGATCTAAATCATTATCAGACTCATACACCAAAAGCGATCGCATCAAAGCCCCATCACAATGTCCAGGAATTGTCAACCGTACAGCAACAAAAAACTCCTCCCCCGGCATCACCTCACGACTCAGTAACACCCTCGGCGAACAATCAAACAAATCACCTTCAACCGCCAACTCACCATTAACATAAACCTCAGCAGAATCCGCCCACCAAGTCAACGCCAATCGCAAACACAAACCAGCCAAAGGATAGCCTTGTAAATTCTCAGGAACTATCAACTTTTGCGCCAACCATAACACTTTTCGCCCCCCACCCCAAGCAACATGTCCTTTCTCATTCAACTCAACAGGTGTCCAAACAGACAAATTAGATGCCGTAATATCCGCAACAGTTAAATCAGCTTCACTATACAGCCAAGTAGACTGAACATTCACTTGAGAACAAGAGCGCAATTCCTCAATTGCTTGGACAATCAATTTAGTATCAGATGAAAGTACAGGAGGGGTCATATTTTCGCTAAGATGATGGCAATTACTATAATTAACAGCTTGTCGTTTTATTGTTTGACGCAAGTCCAATAAATAACAAAGCGCTCAATAAAAGTTCATCATTATGCCTTCTGCTTCCTCCAATCGTTATCAAAGCAGACTATTTAACTTTGTCCATCGGCAATCGCGACGTTTAGGCGATCGCTTAAATAGCACTTTTCGCCATCTGCAAGTCGCTACAAAATGGTCATTACAAGCACTGCTTTATTCAGTAGTTATATTGGTGCAACAAGCAGTCGAATCAGTCGGTAAACAACTGCACCCCCAAACGCCGCAAAACAGGTTACATTTAGAAGCAAATAATATCCGTTCTCAACTAGAAACTCCCCCAGCCGCTGATACTCCAATTCAACGAGTGTTACAAGCGCTAGAAGACCCCTTCGAGACAGCGAGACAACCAGACAAGGGGAATGTAAATACAAGCTTCTTAGGATTTTGGGGGTTTAAATTTTTTCCAAATCAACCCAGCGCATCTAGTCTGACTTCCGATTCAACAGTTACAGACATTCCCAAGCGTCATCTGACCACAGTGCAGGGAATAGCCAGCCAACTGGAAAATCGCAATTTGGTACTTGTCACCGCCGATAATCAAATTCTCGACATTTTAACACGCCAGCAACAGGAAAAATTACAAGATAGAATTATTGGCGAAATTGCAGATTACTGGCATTATTGGCAGTTGGCTACAGAAAAAGAAACAGAAGTCTTACCAGAAATTGAGCGCTTGTTGACAAAGTTAACAGGTAATGGTATTATAACGCCTGCGCTACCCGAAGAAACGGAAACACAAGCTTTAGTTAAGTCTGAGGAAGTGCTAGCATTTCTCGATGCATCTGTGGCGAAGTTAGAATCAAATGCTTTAACTCCTTTGTCTCGCGCCACATTAACTGTACAACAACGCAGTCGGGAAATTATCAAAGTTGCCCAAACTCAGTTAAACATATTTCTTTACGGGAAAGAATTAACAGTTCGTGGTGAAGAGATTCAAAGCGATCGCTTGCGAATTAAAGCAATAATCGAAGCTGCGGTAAATTACTTTTTTGGACGCACTGGCAAAAAACTCGACGCATCCCCACCAGCAAGTAAGGTTTCCCCAGCTTTACCTATTAGCCGTCAATCGCAAAATCAAGATTTAGTCGCAGATCCTTGGCTGAGTTGGGATGATTTGTTTGGCGATTTTGAACCGATTGAGTCAGAAGTTACACAAACAGCAAATCCGGCTTTGCCTGCCAATCAATCACCAGAATATGTAGTACAAAACTGGCTTAATAGTTACCAAAATATCCCCAAAAAACCAGCTTCCAAATTGGTCAAACAGCAAAAACCAACCACCGATTTAACTCGAACTGAAAAAGCATCTGGAAAAGTCGCTGCTATAAAATCAAGTGAATCCAAGATTTCCCAGGTTGAAAGTAACAAAATGGAAACTTCTCAAAAGCAGCGTTTGCAAACAACTGAAATTGAGGCTAAACCAGATTGGATAGAAACCAAAGCAACATCAATCGGGTATGAAAAGCATCCTTTAGAGCAAATTTTAGCATGGCTTGATGCAGCGTTGCTTTGGTTGGAGGAGAAGTTTGTGAAACTTTTTCAGTCGTTGCAGCAGTTTTGGGTAGGGAAATCGAATCACAGATAAATTTGTCTGGGAATGATAAGCGATCGCCCGCTTTTTCCTCTATAAGTTTAGCAAGGGAGCGATCGCAGCTACGTGGATGCGGCAAAATTATCCTTCCAGCCAAATTCAACGCAGGGATTCTATGATTATTGTTGTTGTCATCAAACACAACAGGAGAATTCCCAGCTTAGAAAACCAATTTCCTGCAAAGGGCAGCAGCACTGCGACAATATTCAAAGCCCCAAAACTCATTGATAGAATATAGGCGATCGCAAACCCGAATATTGCTAGCAAGAAATATTTGAGGAACTTAGCAGTCAATTTGAACAGACGACTATACTGATTTGTTGTCATGGCTATGAACTCCATTGTTTTGGTTTTTACTTTGCCTAGTAGCAGCACGCTTATTTTTTCCTACAGCATTTCATAAATTCGTAGCGTTTTTAAAGCCCAGTGAGTAGCACTGTTACGAACTTGTGAAATACTGTATTAAGCTAATTCCTGCTCAAGCTTAGGCTGGATCTCTAGCAGTTGCGGGTCAATTGGACACCCAGCAGAATGATTGTTCACTTGCACTTGTAAGCCTAAAGGCGTAACTTGCACAGTAACAGTTCCATCAAACTTTGCAAGTATGCCTAAAAGGATAGTCAGCAAAGCTAAATAGGCAAAATACTTAAAGTTGTAGTTTGATAGATTCATTTTTTCCTCTCCAAGTGATTAATTTGTTTTGTTGTACCAAGAGCGAAAATAGAATCTTGAAGATGGATTATTGAAACAAAGATGCAATCACCATTTCACAATCCAAAATCCAAAATCTAAAATCTAAAATGGTATTAGTTATCAAAAACCAAAAAACGGATGTGCGAAGCTGAAGCTTCAGCAGCATCCGTCGTGGTTATTCCCATCGATTCGATGATGTGTTAGCAGAAATTTATTAAGTTGTTCAGAATCACTCTCACACGAGATTCATTTCAAAAATTCATGAGGTGGAACTTTACTGTCATCACCTCTAAGATTAACAACGCTTTATTCCGTGGATTATTGATGGCGAAAACTCGAACCCGTATCGACTGTCGTGTCCGCGATGCCGTATCACAATAGTCGCATAACCTTGCTGTAGACGAAAAGTCTCAAACAATGCGCTATCGAGTTTAGCTAGAACCTGTTCCACGGTTTCTAGGTTTTCCCGCTGTCTAGACAGCGGATTTGTTTCCCAGACAGCTAGGTCTTCTGGCATAATCAGGAAACTTTGAAAATTTCCACACCAGCAATCGACTTTGTACTGACCTTGATTAGGGTAGCACCGGATTTCCATAAGTCCAGTGTTATTAAATTGCTGAAATCTAGCTATCTGTTGTTCGCAGGAGTCGAGGATTTGCTCTACCGCTTTGGGAGGCATAAATTATTCATACACTGTAAATTTCAGATACATGTCAATCATAAAAACATTTTATTTATTGAATAAACTGTAATATATGCTACAAAAAGCAGTTATTTTTCTAAAATCATGTAAAATATGGTCCTGAAGGGCTATTTAAGAAAGCCATGATTAGCAAAATTTTGTATAAGCAACCACAAAAACTTAACAGGCGTCGCATTTTAATGTCAATATGATTTACATGTAGGCGATGCGTAGAATAAAAGCTATGAACAAAGAAAGCACTGGAGATCAAGAAGAACTACGGGACATGCTCCACTTCTTCTTAGACAAAATGGGAGCAACGCAGGTGGAACTCTCAGAAGGGATGGGTATTAGCCGACCAGTTGTGATTAATTTTTTGAATAAAGACAAGAAACAACGGTTGCCGATTGACCGTAAAAGCTTGATCGAACTGTGCAACAGTCTTCAAAGCCGTAGGATATCCAAAAGGAAATCAAAAACAGAGGTAAAAAAAACAACACAAGAAATAGAATCTAATCCTGACGAACTACGAAAGTTATTGGGAGAGATTGGAGCTGACGAACTACTGGAGTCTGCTGGTTTCTTGCCAGAGAACACTAGTATTATTAGAGTAACCCGAGAAAAGTTTTTTCAAGTTGCTCAAGTAGTTGCATTGCTTGAGTTTTTGGATTATGAAGATTTTCTGCCCACAACCCAAGAATTCTTAGCGATCGCCACTAATAAGATAGCAATTGCCAGTAAAAAGCTTTTTGGGGAGTATTCTGAGTATCAAGAGAATGACTTTCTAGAATACTTGATTGAGAACCTACAAAAATCTTACCCAACCCTGGGCTTAAAACTGAGACTGGAAGTAACTGACAAACTACAACGAACCTGGAAAAGACTTAAAGCTGGAGGAAAGAGAAACTTCACCCAAAAAGAGGCGATCGGACTCTTCCTGAGCATTGCTATCAAAGAGCAAATGCCCAAATATCCAGCGAACCTTCATTTAAGAGTTGAAAAGTTAGAATTTAGAACTTTATCCCTGTCTATTACTAAAGAAGCAGAATATAACTCAGTTTACGATAAATTCGTAAAGATTGCTAATCAGGCAGAGTGCGCTCTGAAAAATCCAGGTGTAGGCTTAACAACCCAATTAGAGGTACAGTCTCTTGACTCCCTTAGTCCAGTAATTATGGCTGTAGTAACTTGTAGCTTTAGCCCTGATGACAAAAAGAGCGAATTTCTTGAATGGATGTATACCTCTAGCAACACAATGGTGGAGAATGCTATCGGTGCTTGTAGCCTGCACATGGGCTTAACTAAGAAGGTAGCTAAAATAACCCTATCAACAAAAACTCTGGATAGCAGTATTGATTCTTTAGTTGAAACAGCGGTAATTCTGGGAAATCAACAACATTATCAAGGCATTTGGGTTGACCGCGACTCAATGATCGCTATTCTGCAAGCGATAGTCTGTGCTGCAAAGTCATGGCTAGCAGATAAAAACTGGAGTGGCGAACTCAATTTAGAAATCTACAATTCAGCATTTAAAGCTCTCTCTGAGTTGAGAATGCAATTAACTAAAGCAAGAAAGGCTTTTCAAAAATTTCAGTTTCTTGGCGAAGAGTGCAATCTCGCTGAAATTAAGAGGATTGCTGATACAGCTAGGGATGAATTGAAGAAAATTCCCAAGGACGAGATTTACTTTTCATATCGACTCAACTTCTACCGCTGCTATTTTCTCGCAAAACGACTAGAGCTAAGGCTATCCAATGCTCAAGGCAATATAAGTAACGCACGATTGCTTATTCAAGAAATTAAACAAGTCCTTGAGGAAGACGAAGAAGTAAAAAAAGAACTTGTTCCTATCCAGGCTCTAATTCAGTCAGAAGTCTATTTATATGAGCTTTCCTGCGGGCATAATTCAGATTTATTTGAATCTAGCAAGAGGAGCAAGTGGCTGGGATTGAAAGAATGGGACGATAGAATTAGAGATGCAATTCAACCAGAATCTTGTTACAAAGATCCTGGTTTGGATATTTATCAAGCCTTGTCTGAAATTTATGGAAATGTTGCGCGGATAGAGTTCTACCTTTGCGATGAGAGAAGTACGCTCTCAAAAGCCGCAGAATATTTTCTTAGAGCAGCTTACTATGCATCACGTATTGGTTTAACTCAGCGAATGTCTCGATGGCTAGCTTTAGCAGGACGAGTTTGGGTCAGACTTGGAGATGATAATTTGCCAAAACAGGCATCCAAATTTGCCGATCAACTTGCTAAAACTGATTTAACAGTTGGTCACAGTCATAATTTTTGCCAAGCAGTTCTCTCAGAAATTTCTTTGCTTGATGGAGAATATTTGCTCTTAATTCAAAATGACCCGACCAATGCTTTAGAGTGTTTTTTAAAGGCACTTAAGGGGTCTGTATATTTAGGCTTGAACCGTCGGATTTGTGATGCGCTCTTCAATATTTCGAGGTGCTCAAAGAAGCTAGGCAACTTCAGCACTAAGGAAGGACTTAGCAGGGTCTTCAAGGAAGAAGATCAGTTAACTGAATCAAACAAAGGTAAACTGAATCCAATGAGTAACCACACCTCCGAGAAAGTTTTAGATTTGCTCTGTAGCCTATGGAGTAGAGAAGATAATCCTACCTGGTTCCAAGTGCGAGGTGAGTTTTCTCAACTCGCTGCCCAAACTTGGCAAGGATGGCATCGTGATACATCTAAGCCTGGATCAACGACAAAACATCCTATCGCCAAGCGGATGGAAAGCGAATCTTGGCTTCGTCAAGTTATTTGAGCAACGGGAAAAAGTTGGGTCAGGCTTAAATTAGGCGATCGCGCTTTAGTCGCAGCTAGCTACAGCTTTGCACAAAGAAAGTAACCAATTAAATTCCAAAAAACTCTGCGTTTAATTTGTACTTAGTATCAATTACTAAATTCGGCGCGAAACTGATTGACAACGCGATCCAAACCTACGGAATGTGCGGCTTTGAAAAGTAAACGATCGCCTTCTGTGACAAATTCTTTCAATCGAGCAAGCAAATCGGCATGAGTTGCAAAGCACTCGGATGGAATACCTTTGGCGTAATGGGCGATCGCTTCTGCATCTTGTCCGTCAACCAAGACTAGCAAATTATCTAAATTCAACTTTCGCACCATTTCTCCTACTGAGGAGTGTAAGGAGTGCGATCGCTCTCCTAATTCTTTCATTGCACCCAATACGGCAATCTTCCGTTTTCCGGGTGTATCTGCTAATAATTGCAACGCTGCCATCATAGCTTCTGGTGCAGCATTGTATGTTTCATCTAATATTATCACATCATTGGGCAAAGCAAAACGTTGCGATCGTCCGGAAGGCATATCAACGACAACACCCGCTTTCAAGCACGACCAATCAATATTTACAGCTTGCGCTACTGCCAAAGCTGCCATAAAATTAGTCGCATTATGGCGTCCGGGTAAAGGTAAAGGAAGTTGGATTTCCCCGACTTTCACAGTCTGGTTATCAATTAAAAGCCCGTGGATATCGCCTCCAGACAAGCCATAAGTCAAAGTTTCGCCTTGCCAAACTTTCGCCGCCGTTGCCATTAATAATGGGTTATCGTGGTTGAGAATTGCTACACCAGATGAGGGCATTTGCGCTAATAACTCACATTTTGCTTCGGCGATCGCTTCCGTGGAACCGAGTAACTCAATATGCGCGGTTCCCACATTAGTAATTACAGCAATCGTCGGACGGGCAATTTCTGTCAGTTCGGCGATTTGTCCTTTACCGCGCATTGCCATTTCAATTACGGCATAATCATGTTCTGAACTGAGTTCTAGAAGAGTTTTTGGGACACCGATTTCATTGTTATAATTTCCATAAGTTTTGTGAACTCGTCCACGAGTTCCTAAAACAGCGGCGATGAGTTCCTTGGTGGTAGTTTTACCTACAGAACCTGTTACCCCAATTACAGGTATATGAAAGCGATCGCGCCACCAAGAAGCGATTTGTTGATATGCTTTGAGGGTATCTTTTACCTGCAAGACAGGAAATCCCGGATTTTCGTATTCAAAATCAACGATCGCAGCGATTGCATTTTTGGCGATCGCCATTGGTACAAACTCGTGTCCATCAAACTTTTCCCCTCGTAAAGCCACAAATACTTCACCCGGTTGCAAAAAACGGGTATCCGTTTGAATGGCGCTACCCAATTGTGTTAACGCAGCTTCAGATAAGTTTACAGGCTGGGCAGAAAGAACTTCAACCAGTTGAGTTAAGGTGGCAGAACAGGGCATATTACTACTTTTGTATTCCAAACGATACGTTTATTAACTTCTGGAGAGAAATACCTCTTCCGGAAGTCGTAGAGACGTTCGGTGTGGAACGTCTGTACAATAAAATTGGCATTGACACCAAAAACAATGCCAAAGAAGCGATCGCTCCTTTGGCACACTTAGTTTATAAGTTATAACTGATTTTCTATCTTTATCCCCGGTTTTTTATCATCATCACCTGCACAACTTGTATGGCAATGTCCCTTGATATACCTAAAGCTTGATATAAATCGTTTAAAAAACTATTTTCTTCTTCAGTAAAGATACCCGAGGCTAATATTAAATCCGCCGTTACCGCAAAAGCCGCTTCCCGTAAGTCGGGGGGCAGAGATTCTTTAGCTGTATCAAATAAAGTATTGATACCATCCCGCTGGAGAATTCCTAGGAGTTTGTCAAACAGCCTGTTGATTACATCATTGGGATAACTTCTGAAAAGCTTCATCCGAGACAGAGTAGCCGTGAACTCTCTTGTTTCTTCTTCAGAAAGATAACCGTCGGAGGCGTATGCCGCTAGAGTAATAGCAGCAAAGGCTTCTGCTGGACTGAATGCTTCTTGGACTTGAGTATGTGCGCTAAACATTTTATCGACTAAACCCATTGTAGTTTGCTCCATCATTTAGGTCTTAGTAGTGATGTCGTTACCTGTTCTTTACGTAATACTTAGGTAATTTAAATAACTCCTTTGACCTTAGTGCTTTTAGTGTTCCCAAGAATTCTCAGTATTGAACACTTGCACCTCAAAGATGTGGAAAACAAGTCTACAACTAAGGTTGGGGTTAGCGTTGACCTGATTTTTCAATCGTTTCGATGACTGCTAACCCAATACCAGAAGCTGCGATTAGCAGTACAGCTGATACTAAGTAAGCGTTGACAAGCATTTGGAGGGCTTCGTTAAAAAAAATGTAGGTGTTCATTGCTTTATCTTCCGAACTCTATGTGTGTTAGTGCTATTTCTTTCTTCACATCCTGATTGATGTTTTTCGTTAAGAAACTACTAACATTTGCATCTTAACAAAACTTTAGCTGATTGATGACTTTTTCTTTTTGAAGATTCGATGAATGTCTAGCATGATTTGGTACAATGCAATACGGAAAATTTTTTAAGTAAAAATTACATCACCTTATACTCGCGTATAAATGATTTTATCAATTAGTAAACTCAATAACATCAGGCAATAAAAATAGAAAAGATGGAACTATTAGAGTTAGAAATATCTACTAGTCGTTTATTATTACAAACAATATCTATGAAATATCAAGAGGATATTTTTAAAGAATTTAATCAAGAAATTACTACTTATATGTATACCAAACCTCCGAAACATATTTCGGAGACAGAAGATTTTATTAATAACTCACTCAGCGAAATAAAAAAAGGTGAAAATCTTGTACTTGTTATTTTAAATAATAATTCTTTCAAGTTTTTGGGTTGTACGGGAATCCACCAAATAAATAGTAATCAGCCAGAACTGGGTATTTGGTTGAAGAAATCAGCACATGGCAAAGGTTATGGATTAGAGACTATCATCGCTCTGAAAACATGGGCTGAGGAAAACTTAGATTTTCAATATCTTGTCTATTGTGCCGATAAAGCAAATATTCCCAGTCGTCGAATTCCTGAAAAGCTTGGTGGCAAAATTATTAGAGAATATAAGAAGACAAATTTAAGTGGAAGAGTTTTAAATATTTTAGAGTATGCAATTCCTAAGGCTGGGTAATGGGTAATGGGTAATGGGGTTTTTAAAGAGGGGAAAAGGTTAAAGGGAAAAGGGTAAAGGAATAAAGAACTTTCTTTTTCTTCCCTTTCCCCCTTCCCCCTTCCCCTTTCCCCCTCTTCTTTCCCCCTTGTCTCCCTTGTCCCTAAATACTATCCCGGACTAATAACTAAAACTGGCGAGTCTGGTTGGCGATAATAGCGGGTCATGTCGTCAAACTTTCGCAATTCGGCACGATTTACCAAAAATTCGGGTGAATTTCCCAACCATTGTTGATTTAATTCAGAAAGCATTGTACTTAAGCTTGTGCGGTCTAAATCGGGCGATATCTCGCCAAAATAGCCTAATGTAATGTGTGCTGTAAAGTGATAATGCTGTTCAATGCCTAAAGCAACTAGCTGGGGATTTTGATAAATTGTCCGGCGTAAGTTAATAATCTGCTCGTAACAGCTTTCATCTTGGGGTACTAAACAAACGCCTATAGCTCTTGGCATTATAATTAGTCCTAACATCTGCCAGCAAATCAGATTATTTCCCTTTGTGATGGATTGTTGATATTGCTGAAAGATTTGGGCAATGCAAGAGCGTAACTCTTGTTCAAATTCGGGATTTTTTTCGCAGGCATCGCGGTAAGCATCGTCCCAAATTAAATCTGCCAAAGTTAGATGAAAGCTGCTAGAAGGTACGGGAATAATCAAATTACCGTTTTTTGGCAGCTGCAACAGTTCTTGTTGGTAAGTTTGTAATTTGGTATAGAAAGCAGAGTTTTCCGATTCATCCTCCCACGGTGGGGTAATTATCGTATATCCAGGAAAGGGTACAGCTTGTCTAAGTCCCTGAACATGCGGCTGAAACTTAGACGATTCCTGGATATGCTGGATTTGGGATCTATAAGCTTCTGGCAGCGTCATTCTTGCTACCCGATTTAAGTAAGTTTGATAGTTGTCGTCCAATCTTTAATGCCTCCCGCGCTCACGTTTATTGATTTTAGGGAAATTTATCGTGATTTAAAAAGTATTTAGCTTTTCTTGCGCTGAAGAAGCGATGATATTTTCAGTTGAGGTTGCTCTATGCCAGTTTACGTTTACTGGGGTGAAGATGATTTTTCTATCGAAAAGGCGATCGCTCTTTTGCGCGATCGCATCCTCGACCCCAATTGGATCGGTTTTAACTACACTTCTATTTCCCCAGATCAACCCGATGCGGCGATAATAGCGCTAAATCAAGTTATGACACCAATTTTTGGTGCTGGTGGACGCTTGGTATGGCTGATGAATACTACTATCAGTCAGAACTGCCCAGAGAATGTATTAACAGAATTACAGAGAACGCTGCCAGTAATTCCCGAAGATTCATTTTTATTGCTCACTAGTCGCAATAAACCAGATGAACGCCTGAAATCGACAAAATTACTGAAACAATATGCTAAAGAATTCCGGGAATTTCCGCTAATACCAACTTGGAAGACAGACTTGCTGCTGCAATCAGTTAATCAAGCGGCTGAAATTGTTGGTGTGAAGCTGAGTCCCAAATGTGCGGAACTTTTAGCAGAGTCTGTAGGTAATGATACACGTCTGTTATACAATGAGTTGGAGAAGTTACGGCTTTATACTGAAGGCAGCAATCAGCCTTTAGAGGTTGACGTAGTTGCTCGGCTAGTCAGAAACACCACACAAAACAGCTTTCAATTGGCGGATGCAATCATTATGGGAGATACGGCAAAAGCTTTAACAACCTTAGCGGATTTGATGAATGCTTCTGAACCTGGTTTGCGGATAGTGGCTACACTGATTAGTCGATTTCGCACATGGTTGTGGGTAAAAATTATGATTGAAAGTGGAGAGCGAAATCAACAAGCGATCGCTCAAGCTGCTGAGATAGGCAATCCTAAGCGCATTTACTTTTTACAGCAAGAAATAAAGTCTGTTTCTTTGCCACAACTTATTTCTACTTTACCCGTACTATTAGAGTTAGAAGTTAGTCTCAAGCAAGGAGCTTCCGAGATATCAACACTGCAAACTAAAGTTATCGAACTTTGTCAGTTATACCGATAAAGCTGACAATAGATTATCCTTTTCTTGGAACTTCTAACTTCTAAAATAATTCAAAGTTCTTAAGATATCCCTACTGTGTTTCCGTGTCAGACCGCATATGAAAATTATATCCTATTTCTTTTTTGGATCAAGAAAGCAACTAATGCTTGAAAAATCGTTTTTATTTGGCGCTCTAGCCGCTGTGGGTCTTGCTTCTAGCGCTTTTGCTTTCAGTTACCAAGTTGATGCCCAAACTCCAACTGAAATTAGAAATTATGCTAAAGCTGTCTTAGCGATGGAGCCAGAGCGACGCCGAACATTTGAGGGAATTAAAAAACTTATTGGTGGCGGGGAAATTCCCCAGATTGTTTGTAGCAACCCCAACAGCCTCAACGGTTTGCCAAACAAAGCGCGAGAACTTGCGGTAAATTATTGTAATCGCTCGCAACAAATAGTTGAACAAAATGGTCTCAGCATTGATAATTTTAACAAGATTACTAGAGACTTACAAAGTAATCAAAAATTAAAAGATGAAGTTTACAATACACTACTCGATTTGCAAAAAAAACCTTAGTTTTTCTAAGTAAATTTTTCGTAACAATTAAAAATTATCTGATTACATACTAGTACCCCTGGATTTATTCAGGGGAAAAATATTTATTATTTAATAGTAAATAATAATTAGTGACTTTTTTAATTAACTACTTGTTCCCCACTGAAGGCAATTGATGATCAAGAGTGCGATCGCACTCATAGCGCTACTAGTGATAAGTATGTTTGTATGAAAAATTACTTAAGTGTAACTATTTGTAATTATCGCTGACATAACAATAAATTTGTATATAAATATATCAGTATTTAATTTGATGTTTGCTGCATTACGCACAATTGCGGCAAAACCCCTCATACAAGCGCAGAGGGGTTAAATGTAGAGTTATTTTTTTCGGCATTGCAAATATATCAATCTTAATTGATTCGTGAAATTCGCTCCTCAAAGCAGTGAATAATTACATTTCACTAATCAATTCGGATTGTCGAATTTCCTTAGTTCTGGGTGTGAATATTTGCTTGTCGCTTGGCGTGAATGTTTTTCATGTGCTTCTTGACCGTATTCAGGCTAATATAAAGCTGGACGGCAATTTCTTTGTAGCTGTAGTTGCAGCGATAAAGAAGCCAAATTTCAGCTTCTCGTGGTGTTAAGTCGTATTTTTTGACTTCAGCGATCGCTACATTTTTTAACGTCTCACATTTATTTTCGATTGTCACCAACAAGCAAGGACGTTGTAACGGATCTACATCTAGCCATCTTACCCGCAAGCGAAAAATATTAAACTTATTAAGCACAATCTCATCAGAGAGAATGACGTGTTGGTTGGGAAATAAACTCCAATCAATCAACGATTTGCAATGATGCCAAATGGCTGGTGGTACAAAGTTAGCCTGAGAAATGCCTTGACTTATTTGACCACAAATGCTTCTCGCAGATGCGTTAGCATGAACGATTTCTCCTATCTCCGTCAAGATTAAGATGCCATCTTGTAAGCCTTCAATTACTTTTTGTAAAAAATCTAGTTGTTTTGTTTTCAAATTAGCATTATTTAGCTCTGGTGATTCAACGGCTGTTGGTGCTAATGTGTTTGTTATGCTTATCATAATAAATGCTTCAATCAAAACACTATTTATTTAGTAGTTTGATTTGCATAAACATATGCACCCTGAGTTGTATCAAGTCCGTCGAATTAACATTACAGCAGTTTTCATTTATTTGAACCTGTGGTCTAAGTAAGCTGAAAATAGCTGTAATAAAAACATACCTACCGTCGTAGAGACGTTTCTGTGTGGAACGTCTCTACATTCAGCAGATCGCAAACTTTTCCCAAAAGGGCGATCGCCAATAAATAAGCACGTAATTCATATATTTATCAATTTTTGAACATTTTCCCAAAGTGAAATGGTGAAAGTAGTGTGTACCATGTTGGCTAAAATCAACCTAAACTTCTAGCTCTGTGAAACTGCAACTCTGAAAATTCCAAATCTACTCCTTTAATTACTGGAAAACTATTCCTTTACAGGTGTCAACAGCCTAAGGTATTATGGTTGCGTAAAAAGTAGATGTGACGCTTATTACTGCAAAAAAATGGATAAGACAAAATTGCAACGCCTGCTGGCTAAGAGTGTTGCTTCTTACCAGAAAGAGAAACGGACATGAAATACCAATAGCTTGGCAGCAGCGATCTACATAAGAACAGATTATGACGCTGTTTCAAAAGGTCGGTATGCACCCGACTAATATGCCGGACACCGCAGCGCTTATGAGCGTGGAGCGTTCCCAAGGGTGCATATCATCACCTAGCAACAGGGTTTACTGACCACAAAATCAATACTTTCAGCAGATAAAACGAAGCGATGTGCCGTGTCAACGCTCCGGCTCTATTTGAGGGTTCCGAAGAATGAACATACCGCAATGAATGAATCACGCCACTAGATAACCCTGTAACTGTAAAGGAGAAACTACGATGGATAGTATCTACTACGATCGCCTGACAAAGGATAACTGCGCGATGCTGATGATTGACCATCAGACTGGCACGATGTTGGGTGTACAAGACATTAAACTGTCCGAGTTCCGCAGCAATGTGCTGGCTCTGGCAAAAACAGCGAAGATGCACGACTTGCCGACTATCCTCACCGCTAGTTTTGCCGAAGGACCCAATGGTCCACTGATGGAGGAGTTAACCGCCATGTTTCCAGATGCGCCCACCATATATCGCCCCGGTCCGATCAGCGCGTGGGACGACCCCAACTTTGTCCAGGCGGTTGAGACGACGGGACGCAAGAAACTCATTATGTCAGGCGTAACCACAGACGTATGCCTAATGTTTCCAGCACTACAAGCAAAGGCTCAGGGCTATGACGTGTACGCTGTGTACGATTGTTCTGGATGCTGGGATCAGATGTCGGAAATGATGTCTTGTATGCGGATGGTACAGGCTGGGATCAAGGTCGTCAACTGGGCTGCCATCACTGCTGACCTGCAAGCCGACTGGCGGCGTCCTACAGCGGCTGGTACGCTGGACGTGTTCCACCAGCACCTGCCTTTCTATAATTTCCTGTCCAACAACCAGAACGCTCTTAAAAACGGTATTCCTGGACTGAACGCGCCTAAATCCGACAGCGTGGACAACGGCGAAAAAATTGTCACTACGACTAACTAGCAACTTGTCTTGGGATTGTGCCGATCTCGGCACAAGTGCGATATGACACAAGCCATATTGAAGTAGGGGTAGAGAAATGCTGTACCCCTACGATGATTTGGAATGAGCAAATTTGGAATTTCTTTATGTGCGTCCAACAAGACTCGCGACTACTGTTGCTAACTCAGCCGGTTCAACAGGTTTAGGTAAATGTAGCTGATAACCAGATTGTATGACTCGCATTCTATCTTCTGCTCTAGCATAAGCTGTCAGGGCTGCTGCGGGAATATTTCCGCCTTTGTCTGGGGGTTGCGATCGCACTTTGCGAATCAATGAGTAACCGTCTTCTTCTGGCATTCCGATATCGCTAATTAAAACATCTGGTTGAGAGTGTGCTATAATTTCTAGGGCTTCCTGCACTGATGCAACCGCCTGAACTTCGGCAGCGCACTGTTCGAGTACGGTGGTGATAAAGTCACGAATATCAACTTCGTCGTCTACCACCAGCACGCGGACACCTCTTAGGGAGGGGGGGAGGGGAGCAGGGGGAGAGGGGGAGAGGGGGAGAGCGGGAGTGTTGTTCTGTGTGTTTGTTTGTCCGAGGTTGGCGTTGAGTAGTGGCAGTTTAAGTGTGAATTTGGAGCCTTTGCCAACACCTGCACTTTCTACACAAACAGTACCACCATGTAGTTCTACTAGATGACGGACGATTGATAATCCTAATCCTAATCCGCCGTGGGATCTGGTGCTGGAACTATCTGCTTGACGAAAGCGATCGAAGACATAAGGTATAAATTCCGGTTTGATACCAATGCCTGTGTCGCTTACCGTAATTTCCACATGAGAATTAATTTGCTGCAAATTAACTTGCACGCGCCCGCCTTGGGGTGTAAACTTGATTGCGTTGGATAGTAGATTCCAAATAATTTGCTGCAAGCGTCCAGAATCGCCAAGGATTGGTTCAGTATTTCGGTCAATTGAAGTTTCGATGTGAATTTCTTTTGCATCAGCCGCTAGACGTACAGAATCGATTGCTGATTCAATAATCGGCACTAAATCGCAACTGCGGACATTGAGACGCAATTTGCCTCTAATCATCCGCGAGATATCTAACAAGTCTTCAATTAGTTGTGTTTGCGCTCTAGCGTTGCGCTCGATTGTCTCTAAAGCTTTAGCGGTTTGAGTTTCGGTAAGCTTGCGTGAAGAACGTAGCATCTGTGCCCAACCGAGAATGGCGTTGAGAGGCGATCGCAATTCATGCGATAATATTGCCAGAAACTCATCTTTCATCCGATTTGCTTCTGTAAGTTGCTCTGTTTGCTGTTGCAAAGAACTAATCAAGCTTGCTCTTTCCATTGCGATCGCTATCTGGTCGCAAACCGCTTGCATCATCCCAATTTCATTTTGGCTAAAGCTATCTTTACTGCGGCTGGCAAAGGAAAGTGTACCTAAAACTCGTCCCCGCGCTACCAACGGATAACTATAATATGCGGTAATGCCAATAGCGCGAATTATTTCTGTTTTCACATCCTTTGATTGCTGCACATTCTCTAAAGCAATTGCACGGTGTTCCATTGCAACTGTACCGCATACCGCTTGCCCAAACTCCAACCACTCAATATCTTTAGCAAGTTCCTCAGAAATACCACTATAAGAAGCTAGCCGCAAGACTAATTCGTTTTCTTCAACTAAATAGTTAAAATAAGCATCTAAACCAATTTGCTCGGCAAGTTTTTGGAATAAACCATCAAGCAGTGTTACTGGTTCTTGGCTCGATAGTAAATCGCTAGCGGTGCCAAATAAAAGCTGAAGCCTTTTATAACCTAATGAAAGCGCTTTTTCTACCCGCTTGAGGTTGGTGATGTCTTGAAATGTCAAAACGCAGGTAGCTCCAAGACCGTGCATTGCCGGCAGAGTATCTGCATATATTAGCAGAGAACGGATTCCTTCAGGCGTGTGCCAGTTCAACTCTACCCCATCGAGACGTTCGCCACGAGCAACTCTTACCCCAGGTGCTTGTTCGTTCTCAATCGGATTTCCTGCTGCATCTGTGCTGTAATAAGTTGTGTAATAATCTTCCACGCATTCAGCTAAAGGAAATTTACCTCCAGCTAATTCGTCAGCAGCGCGATTGGCGAAAGTTACCCGTGCAGTTTTTGGTTCGATAAACAGCAAAGGTGTTGGCATTAAGTTTACAGCATCTTCCAGCCATTTTTGCTGATTTTGCAGAACTTCTTCGGCACGCTTGCGGACGGTGATATCGTCAGTCACGCCGAGAATCTGGTAAATTTCACCTTTCTCATCCAGGATTGGCACATATTTGATGAGTGTAGTGGAAGTACCATAATCAGGTAAATTTATTGTGGCTTCTACGGTTTGTAAGGTGCGCGTTTGCAGTGCTTTTTTTAAAGTTGGTAAATAAGCGTTTGTAATTTCTGGTGGAAAAATTTCCTCGTCAGTGCGTCCTTTGATTTCTTCTAATGACTTGTTAGTGCGTTGCAAACCCGCAGCGTTGACAAATTGTAATCGCAATTCGGCATCATATATACCAAACACATCGGGGATATTATCAATAGCCAAGCGAAATCTTTCTTCGCTGCGACGTAAGGCGGCTTCTGCAAGAGTGCGATCGCTCAAGTCTAAAATAAAGGCTACTGACTGTTCCCGTTCTTCTCCCCGCAAAGTGTAACCAACTACAACCCGGACGCGACTACCGTCAAAACGAATGTATTCTTTTTCATAAGGAGTACAAGCACCAGTTAATTTTGCCTCGGCGATCGCAATTTCATCCAGATGCAGATATTCTGGTGGTGTGATGTCAATCCAGTCTATCTTCCCGGCTACCAAATCCTCTCGCGTGTAGCCGATAATTCGCAAAAATTCATCATTTGCCTGTAAAATACCCCCGTAAATGTCGCCAAAAAGAATGCCGATGACGTTAGCATCTACGAAACCCATCAATTTTTGTTCGTTGTGTTTCAGCGCTTCTATTGCGCGATCGCGTTCTAAGCTAAGGTGTTCAATTAGCGCTGCACTTTGCCAAATCAAAACGACGAAACTGACAATAACGATGATGGCAAACATTGACACTGCAAACGCCGCATCATACTGTTTTTGACGTTGACCTTCAACGATTAACCAGCCGATCGCACAAGGAAGTGCGATCGCCGCAAACAATAAACGCCTCGCAAGCAACCCAGCGTCAGTATCACTTGTTACTACCCGCATCAACCCTGACTCTGGACGACTCCAAAGAATGCCCGCACAGAGTACTATGAAGGTCAGTGCCGTCAGTAACGCCATAGATGTTGTGTAAGGAGCAACACCGTAAAGCACTTTTACGTTGTAGGCATAGCCGATGACAGCTTGTAAAGAAATCAAAGCAGCTATCAGGGTAAGAATTTGAGCATACCAAAAGCTACGGCGGGTTTTTGGATGCATTATAAGCTCTATAGCTCTACCAACCAGCACAAAATTCAATGCCGTGTTTAACCCCATTCGCCCAGGATAAAATGTTGTCACAGACGATGAGTCACGCAACAGCAATTCATCAATACCAAAATTCCAGCCGAACACATATTCAATCAGCGTGAGCAAACCAATTAACATCACTGCGACTGAACATACTTTGGAAAGCCAGAAGGTTGGGGTTTTAGAGGGTTCGGAGGGTTCAAAGACAAACTCCCCCTGCCCCCTGCCCCCTGCCCCCTGCCCCCTGCTCCCTGCCCCCTGCCCCCTATCTCCTTCTTGCGACCACAGCGAAACACCAGACAGTACAAAGCACAATGCTGTATTCGCTTTCATTATTGAGGTACTGTTCCCAAAGCCATGCGTGACAACTTCGATGTTCAGCCACCACCCAAGCAGTACTAAGCCACCAACACAAATAGCGATCGCACTGGCAATTTTTCCAATAACTTTGGGTGAAAATGTCAGAGGTATATCATGCAGATGCAAGCGGTTGCCTTTTAACATTGAGCTTTGTTTAACTGCATCTATCTAAGGCGGGACAGTTTGGTATTTCTTTCGTTACAAACGGTTATACCCATTGTTTTTCATACTACTTACTTAAATTATTTTTACATCTACCTTTGTGCAGATTTTCTTCTTTTGGGAATTGGGAATAGGGCAATTGTTTAATGGGCATAGGTTTGGCTGTGCGGTCTTGGGGATCACCTGCGTGGAGCATCTGCCGTCATGGGGCATTGGTGTTTAAGTGTAGAACGAGACATTCCCAGTTAAAAGCTTAAAGTTTCGTGTTGCGAACTCGAAGTTTCATGTTCTGAAGCTCAAGTTTCGTGTTCAGAACTCGAAGTTTCATGTTCAGAACTCGAAGTTTCATGTTCAGAACTCGAAGTTTCATGTTCAGAAGCTGAAGTTTCATGTTCAGAAGCTGAAGTTTCATGTTCAGAAGCTGAAGTTTCATGTTCAGAAGCTGAAGTTTCATGTTCAGAAGCTGAAGTTTCGTGTTCAGAACTCGAAGTTTCGTGTTTTCCTTCTCGTTTCCTTGCTCTGCCAGTAAATGTAGTTCTTGGAGAACTGCTGCCTCCATTACTAACAGTCGAGGCAGCAGCCCACTAAATGCGTTCCCATTCCCGATTCCCCATTCCCGATTCCCCATGCCCTTTGAAGAGGGGGAAAGGGGAAAGGGGAAAGGGGAAAGGGAAAATGTTGAAATATTTTCACTTCTCTTCGACTGATTTTATATGACT
>NZ_JTCM02000184.1 GCF_000817785.2 Hassallia byssoidea VB512170
GGACAAAAATGGACAGCCTTCATCTGAGGGTATCGTTGGGCCCATGCGGATCTTTAAAAAAAGGCTGTCCATTTTTGTCTATTGTTTGTGAATCCCCTACACCCCACACCCCACAACGCCAGATGCCTCAAACTCCTCCACCCCCGCACGGCACTGGCTCCCCCATACCCTGTTTTCGGTCATAGTCTGTTAGCGCGATCGCCATCGCACTCAATTAAATTTTCTACATAATTAGATTTGGATTAGACATATTTTGTATATGAATACTGAGACACAGCAGCGCAATTCCGTGGTATTGGTACATGGTATAAACGATACCGGGCAAGTTTTCCAGACAATGGCGACCTACCTAAGAAAGCGGGGATGGTCTGTGTATACTTTAGATTTAATTCCGAATAACGGTGATTTTGGTCTGGAGAAATTAGCACAGCAAGTCGCTGATTATATTGCCGACAACTTTGCCGCAGAACAACCACTAGATATAGTTGGTTTTAGCATGGGGGGAATTATCAGCCGTTACTACGTGCAGCGACTGGGGGGAATTAATCGCGTAGAGCGGTTTATTACAATATCTTCGCCCCATAATGGAACGGCGATCGCTTATGCTTCCCTACGTCCTGGCTGCCTGCAAATGCGTCCTAACAGCGCTTTTCTCCAAGATTTGAATAGTGACGTGGCGATGTTAAAGCAGTTGAATTTTACCTCAATGTGGACACCGTATGATTTAATGATTGTCCCAGCAAATAGTTCGCGTCTTCCACTAGGAACAGAAGTGATAGTACCATCAAGGCTGCACCCCTGGATGTTGACCGACTCACGCTGTTTGGCAGCAGTAGCAGAAGCATTAACAGCACCAATTAATTCCGGTCGCCAATTTGGGCATACTCAGGACTTCCAAAAATCGCTTCTGGGTAACGATAATATTTAAACTCCATTAAGTTATGAAAAGGATCTTCTAAAAAGAAAGTGCGGTGTTCTAGAGGAGAACCGACAAAGCGGTCTTTGGCTTCTTCAAAAAAAAGCAGCTTTCGTTGTTGCGATCGCCTTAATAAATCCTCCCAGTCACCTTCAACCGTAAAAATTAGCCCAAAGTGTCTGGGATAGATACCGCGTTGGGGTGTTAGAAGTTCTTTGGTCATGTGCGCTACCAACTGATGACCGTAAAGATTGAGAATTAGCGCGTGCTTATTTTCGCGACCGGCAACGCAGCCAAGCCCATCGACATAATATGCCTTGGTTTGGGCAATGTCAGTAACCGGGAAAGCGAGATGAAATAAAGTTTGGCTCATTGATTTCACCTTTGAGACTGGAATTTATACTACTTAGAATTTATTGTGCCTTCTTCATTCAAAGCTTGGCTGCTTTGAGCATCAAACAAAATTTTCTTGGGTTGTAAATGCTCTAAGCAGCTTCGTTAAAGTTCTCATTCACCAATCGGGGAGGGGGAAAGGGGAAAGGGAAAAAGGGGAAAGGGAAAATTATTTTAAATACGCATAAAAAGTTTTCCTTTCCTTTCCCTCTGAACGGGTTTGAAGCCTCTTCCTTCTAGGAAGTCTTAGCAAAGGAGGGGTTACAATCCTCTCCCAATTTCTTCCTCCCTTTACCCTTTCCCCTTTACCCCTTCTTCCTGAACTAAAATTAGGTTAAACAACAAATGCACAAAATTGGTTATTGTGTTGATGTTCTGCCAAAACTACAGGTGATGCATTTAATGCTTTCTTTTATTTCTTCTTTAAATCCGTGGCTGGTGGGAATCGGATTGAACACAGTTTTATTGGGTGTAGCTTTTATTGCTCCCAAAAAGCTGCTTACCCCAGCTGGTTTATTGCACGCTTGGTTTCTAGGTGTCCTACTTTGGGGAACCCTCGGCTGGCAAGGATATGTAGTAGTAATGTTCTACTTTCTTGTTGGTTCTGCGGTTACACGCATTGGTATGAAGCAAAAAGAAGCTGAAGGAATCGCCGAAAAGCGTTCTGGGGCAAGAGGTCCAGAAAACGTTTGGGGTTCAGCTTTGACGGGAGCGCTGTGTGCTTTGGCAATCGGGATAATAAATTCGGGACTTTTTCCCACTCCCCACTTTCTACTCCCCACTCCCCACTCCCTACTATTATTGGGTTTTGTTGCCAGTTTCAGCACCAAACTTTCTGATACCTGTGCAAGTGAAATTGGTAAAGCTTATGGTAAAAGCACCTTTTTGATTACTACACTGCAACCAGTGCCACGAGGGACAGAAGGAGCGGTAAGCTTAGAAGGAACTTTGGCTGGAATGCTTGCTTCAGCTGCGATCGCACTTTTTGCTTGGGCAGTCGGTTTAATTAATATACTCGGTGTAGTTTGGTGTATTCTGGCAGCCTTTATTGCCACTAACATAGAAAGTCTGATTGGCGCGACTTTGCAATCTAAATATACATGGTTAACTAACGAAGTAGTCAATATAGTAAATACATTAATCGGTGCGATCGCTGCAATCCTACTCGCCTTAATATGGGCAATTTAGACGCAATTGCCGCCAAAACAAGCTTTTAAGCCGGAAAACTCTTTGAAGTGATAAATTTTAGGCTTCATTTTTATTTTATAGTTAGCTTCTTCAAAGTCAGCGCGATCGCCGTTTATAAGGAAATTGCCTGTTGTCAAACCTTTAATTTCAGTTCTTCGCTCAATTCCCGCTTCGCGCCTGTTTTTCAATGATGAACAGCCATCCAAATTGCTTGAATATGGCTGTTTTCTCGTCTGCAAGAAAAAAATTGTTGATCAATCTGCGAATTTCTTGCTCAATATTTAGCTTTCCGGAAATACCTTGCCCCTGAGGTTACACTAAAATTGGCAGTTAATCAAGTTCAAAATATGCCAGATTGATTGACAATTCTAAGTATACTTTTATAGTCGGATTTACGTAACCCCTTCATGGAAAATTCCTCATTTTTGCTAGTAAATGACCAGACAATTTCTATCCAGCAAGCAGTAAAATATTTGCAAGCCTCCGGAAAACTCGGACAGTTTATGAGCGATATTCTCCGCCAGTATGTAATTGAGCAAGAAATTCGCACGCGAGAAGATATTGACATCAGTCCGGCTTTAACCGAACAGACAATCATTGATTTTCGGCTGAAAAACAAACTGACTGACCCCCAAAGTTTCCAAGAATGGCTAAAAAATAACGGTACAGATTACGCTACCTTTTACTCATCAGTAGCTTTAGGCTTCAAATTAGAAAGACTTAAAGCCGTAGTTACACAAGCAAAACTCCCAGAATATTTTATTGAACGCAAAATTTATTTAGATCGAGTAGTACTTTCTCGGATAATTGTCGATAATCGAGAACTCGGTGAAGAACTGCAAATCCAAATCGAAGAAGGAGCAAGTTTTGAGGAACTGGCAAGAGAATATTCTCTTGCAGATGACAAAATAGTAAGCGGCATGATGGGACCGGTAAGTAGGGGAACGATGCCGGATATACTAAGGGCGGCTGTTGATGTAGCAAAGCCCGGACAATTGGTAGGACCGATAGAACTAGAAGGACGTTACGGTTTGTTTCGAGTAGAACAATTTCTGACCGCGTCTTTAGAAGATACTCAACTAAAGCAAGCACTACAAAATGAGTTGTTTGACAAATGGCTAGCAGAGAAAATTCAAAAGCTGACAGTGAAGCTGCAAGTGAGCTAAAACTTGGGGAAAATGAATCTTTAAAAATAAGCGTGCTAGCAACTTTACCTTGGAATCAACCTCCCCTAAGCTGGCTGACTCCCGAACAACAATCTCAATTGCAAAATCGGTCAGAAATCCGTCGGTACAAGCTTGGGGAAAAAATCTGGTCAAAGCAAGAAGGAATTTATCAGTTCTTTATTGTTTCTGGTAAAGTCCGCTTGCGTGAAGAAGGTATCGGTACGCCGTTAGCAACCCTAGAAGCGGGGGATTGGTTTGGTGAGTTGCACTCATCCTCTGTAGATTTTAAAGCAGTAGCTGCCAGTAAAGAAGTAGTAGTAGTTCGCTGGGATAAAGCACTGTGGGCAGAATTTTCCACACCACAAATTGAGCAGTTCTTTCGCGGTGAGGAGGGGGAGACGGGGAGAGGGGGAGACAAGGGGACAAGGAGACAAGGGGAGGACACTTCCGTGCGGGGGTGGAGGAGTGAGGAAGGTGTCCGTGGACAAGGGGAGACAAGGGGACAAGAAGAATTTTCCGTCCTCTCGTCATCTCGCCATTCCTCCCAACCCCCCTCCGTGGGCACTCCAAAGCCCCTCATCCCCACGCCAGAAGCCTCTCGTTATGGAGACGTTGCAACAACCGAGGACACCGGAACACAGCGCTGGCGATCCTCTCCCACTCCTGGACTCTCGCACTCCTCGACTGCTGTATCCGGTTATCCATTTGTTGCTAACTCAAATACAGCCGCTGCTTGTTTAACAATGGTGGCGCAAAAGTTAGACAATCCCTTGCAACTGGAATGGGTACAACGCCAACTGAGAGGACAACGCCCGAAAAATGTTGTCGAAGCCGCCGAAAAGCTAGGTTTTGTATTGCGGCGTTTGCAAGTAAGTTGGAGTGAATTACGTTCGTTATCTTTCCCGGCTTTGTTGCAGTGGGGTGGTGAGCAAGGAAAACAAGGAAATTGGGTGGTAGCATATGGCGTGAGAGGCGATCGCCTAATTATCGCCAATCCCAAATCGCGCGATCGCACTTGTGAAGGCGTTTCCCAATCAGTCGCCGAAACAGCTTGGGATGGACAACTTTGGCAAGTAGAAGTCATCCAGCAGCAAGAAAAATTCAACCTCAATTGGTTTATTCCCGCAGTTGCAAAATACAAGGGATTACTCGGCGAAGTCTTGCTGGCATCTTTTACTTTGCAACTTTTGGGATTAGCAACACCGCTAATTACCCAAGTCGTCATCGATAAAGTGATGGTGCAAGAAAGTTTGCCCACACTTGATGTTATGGCGATCGCTCTTTTGTCAGTATCGCTCTTTGAAGCTGTACTCGGCATCCTCCGGCTATTTATCTTTACCCATACAGCTCGTCGTCTGGATCTGAGTTTATCAGCGCAGCTATTTCGCCACCTGATGCGGTTGCCTTTAGCTTATTTTGAAGCGCGACGCGTCGGCGACACAGTAGCACGAGTTCAAGAACTAGAACAAATCCGCCAGTTTCTCACAGGCACAGCATTAACTGTAATATTAGATAGCATCTTTGCCGTGGTTTACCTGGCATTGATGTTTTACTACAATGTTCAACTTACCGCAGTCGCCTTAGCAGTACTGCCGTTATTTGCCATACTGACAATTGTATCAACACCAATTTTACGAGGTTGGCTGAACGAAACATTTAACCGCAGTGCTGACAGTCAATCGTTTCTGGTTGAGACGGTGACAGGAATTCACTCAGTCAAAGCACATGCAGCCGAACCAGTAGCACGCGATCGCTGGGAAGGCTTATTTGCTCGCTTCATCCGCACAGGTTTCAAAGCCTCCACCACCTCCAACATTAGCAGCAACATCGGTGACTTTCTCACCAACTTTTCCAGCCTGCTAATACTCTGGTTTGGCGCCAAATTAGTCATCGAACAAAAACTAACCATCGGGCAGTTGGTGGCATTTCAAATGCTTTCTGGGAGGGTAACAGGACCATTATTGCGGTTAGTCCAACTGTGGCAAAATCTCCAACAAGTTCTACTTTCAGTAGACAGAATTGGTGATATTCTTAACGTTGCCCCAGAAGCTGAAGCCGGAACCGGTCTAGTTTTACCAGCCCTCAAAGGAGAAGTCGCTTTTGAGCAAGTCTTTTTCCGCTACCGACAAAATACTGAGCCGGTTCTGCGGGGAATCTCCTTTAACGTTCAACCAGGACAGTTTGTTGGCATTGTCGGACGGTCAGGGTCTGGTAAAAGTACTCTTTCCAAGCTATTGCAGCGCCTTTATCAAATAGAATCAGGACGCATCCTCATCGATGGTTTTGATATCAAAAGTGCCGATCTTGCCTCATTGCGTCAACAAATTGGGGTAGTTCTCCAAGAAGACTTTTTATTTAACGGTACTATCTTGGAAAATATCACCCTCGGCAATCCCGACATCACCGCCGAACAAGTTGTAGAAGCTGCCAGACTAGCTGTTGCTCACGATTTTATCAGTCAATTACCCTACGGCTACGAAAACAATGTTGGCGAACGCGGTACAGCTTTATCTGGTGGACAACGGCAACGTATTGCTTTAGCGAGGTTATTTCTCTCCCAAGCGCCAATCTTAATTTTAGATGAAGCTACCAGCGCCTTGGATAGTGAAACTGAACAGCAGGTTCTGCAAAACTTGCAAAAAGTTTCTAGTAACCGCACCGTGTTTCTTATTGCCCACCGCTTTGCACCCCTCAAACGTGCCGATTTGATTTTGGTGATGGAACGTGGTGTAATTGCCGAACGTGGTACGCACTCACAACTGTTGCAAGAAAAAGGTTTGTATTGGTCACTATATCAAAGGCAGCAGGCAAATATCTAATCAGTTCCTTGCATTTTAAACGAATATGCAAGGGCGTATTACATCCTACTCAAGAACCCGATATAGAAAGACATTCGCATGGGAGTTCTCTTCTTTTGTCGGCAAGGTGAGAGGAGACAATAAACGAAAAATATTTACTATAAGTCTGATCTGCACAAGCTGTAGCTCAGACTTTCTCTTTATTTATCATATTTACCTGTTAAATACTCAATATCATCTGTGCTTATGTGAAGTCCGTAGGGCGAGTCCTTCACGCTTACAAATGGGGACAGCCTTGTTTAATAGATCTTCGACACCCCACGACATTCTCGGTTGAAGGCTGTCCCCATAAGGCG
>NZ_JTCM02000185.1 GCF_000817785.2 Hassallia byssoidea VB512170
GGACAAAAATGGACAGCCTTCATCCGAAAATGTCGTGGGGGATCGAGGATCTAGTAAACAAGGCTGTCCATTTTTGTCTATTGTTTGTGAAACCCCTTTAAATTCAAAAAATGCTCATTTTCAAGCAGTTGCAGGTGATTCTTTTGTTGCTGCCATTGAATTTTCCAATCCTGTAAAAGCTATGGCACTAACGAGTTATGGTAATGCATCTCAACCAAGTTCCCCCCATGTTGGTGAACAATTGCAGATGTTTGCTCATAAACAGTTGCGTCCCGTGTGGCGCGAAAGCAAAGAGATTCAGGCTCATTTAGCCGAACGCACAGCCTTTTGACGTACTCGCTGGCTAAAGTTGGAGTGTCACCACTCCAACTTTAGCCAGCGATTCTAGGCTCAAACAGCGTTTGAAAGTACAATTGATATCAATTGATATTTGATTAGGTTTCTCAATCCCCTTTTTAAGGGACAGGGGCATCCTATCTTAGCAAACTACGTACAGCTTGCTCTACATCGCAATGACTCAATTTCAACTATGAAACGGAATCACCAGTAATGGTAAAAGCGCCAAAATTAACCATACCCAAGACCAGAGTTTTGGCTGTCCTATAGAATCTGGTTGTTGCAAAAGCGCATCTATTCTCTGCGTGACATGATTGGTTGAGACATTTTTGGCAAAAGCTGCACAAAAAGTTGCCGACTGTAAAAGTGGAGTATTGACAACCAAGAGTAAAGCTTCTGCCAATAACAGACTATCAACTTGCCTAGCTGCCCAATAATCAGCCCGTATTTCTCTTAAAAGTAACAACTCTTGCCATAAAGATTCTGTATGCGGCAACCAAGAGGTTAACTGACGTAGCCACCCCAAAAAGAAAAAGCAACAGGTATCGCGGTAGTGGCGATGTCCATCTTCATGGGCTAAAACTGCTTTGAGATGGACAGCATCTAAAGTATCTAATAATCTCTGACTGATGATTAACTCAGGTTCCCAGAAACCAACCAAAGCACAATAAACAACAGGCACATTTAGTAAGCGTACTGTGGAGTTTACCGTAATATAACATTTACATGCAAAAATCTGCTGTCCCGTCAAAAGACAGTCTGTAAAATATTACAAACTATTTCTAGTTTTTTATTGATCGAGCGTAAAACTTCTCTCTACTGATGGTCAGACGGAGAGACAGGATACAGTCTTTTCCCCGTATGAATCAAAAGTCATTTATCCTCTGCTCTCAATTTCCCCATCTAGGAAAAAGCTGATACGCAATTTATGAGTGTTGGGATCATACTCCACTTTTGACCCCACGCCGAACACCTCTCGTATTAAAGCAGGTTGGAGCAACTCTTGCGGCACTCCCGCAGACCTGATTGCTCCCCTCTCTACCACGTAAATGCGATCGCAATAACTAGCAGCCAAATTCAAATCGTGTAAAGCGGCAATAGTAGTTACGCCTAACCCCTTCACCAGTTCCAATAATTCCAACTGGTAGCGAATATCGAGGTGATTGGTCGGCTCATCGAGAACCAAAAAACTCGCCTGTTGTGCTAATGCTCGTGCTACCAGTACCCGCTGCTTCTCACCCCCTGAAAGCGAAAGGAAAGAACGCAGAGTAAATGTCTGCATCCCTACCCGCGCCAGTGCTTCCATAACAATATCGCGGTCTTTAGCAGTCTCGTAATCAAACATCCCTTGGTGTGGAGTCCTACCCATCCACACCATTTCCTCAACCGTGAAATCAAACTCTGTTGGCATCTCTTGCAAAACAACCGCAGTCTGTTTCGCCATCTCGCGGGCACTCAACCGCCAAATATCCTCACCATTGAGGGTAATTCTTCCCGCATCTGGCTTCATTACGCGGTAGATACACCGTAACAAACTAGACTTCCCACTCCCATTGGGGCCAATCAGCCCGACAAACTCACCCGATGCTACCTCAAGATTAATGTCCCGCAGAATCTGCGTTCCCTCAATGCTACAATACAACCCTTCAACTACAAGCTTCATCGCCTACTCCCTCCCAAGGCATTTGGAAAACCCCTGCATCAGCCAAATGAAGAAAGGAGTGCCGAAAAGTGCTGTGATAATGCCAATGGGCACTTCCTCCGGGGCGATGATGATGCGTGCCAGAACATCTGCCCAAATCAGAAAAATTCCACCTAGCAGTAAACTTACAGGTAGCACGCGGTCATGGTCTGACCCAACAAGGAACCGAACGCTGTGAGGAATCATTAGCCCAACGAAACCAATGACACCACTAACAGCAACTATGACACCTGTTAAGAGTGAGGTAACAAAGAATAATTGCTTGCGGAAACTGTCAGTGTCTATTCCGAGAGTGCGCGCTGTTTCTTCACCGATGAGAAGTGCATTTAGCGATCGCGTCTGGAGTAACAAGTACGAACACCCTACTAATAAAGCTAGCACTGGCAAAATTAGGTCTGGCCACTTTGTTCCTGAAAGTCCCCCCAATAACCAGAACAAAACTCCTTGTGTAGCTTCGCCGCTTCCGGCTTTTAGAGCCAAGAAACTCGTTATCGCCTCAAACATATACGATACTGCCACACCAATTAGAATTAACCGTGTGGGGAATAGCCTTCCTTGTCGTCGTGCTAAGAAGAAAACAACAACGAATGCTAACAGCGCACCGAGGAAAGCCCCAAGCGACAACGCATACACACCAAAAAATGAGAAAATACCAAACAGGATGACTAAAACAGCACCCACCGATGCGCCGGACGAAATACCGAAAATAAAGGGATCAGCGAGGGGATTTCGTACCAATGCTTGCATGGTAACACCAACCACTGATAGCCCAGCACCCACAAAAAAAGCCAACAGCACACGCGGAAAGCGGATGAGCCAGACAATTTGAACTTGTGCTTGCGTCCAATCTCCTGTAACATTTGGAAATACTTGAGATAAAGCTATCTGCCATACCCTCAAAGGGGAAATAGGTACAGGCCCAATCATCACTGCCAAAGTTATAGAAAGCAACAACATCACAACCATTGCCAGCATTAGCAGCTTGTAGCGTTGCTGCTTGTTTTTTCTCAAGTGCTTTGGTATTGGATTAATCATTACTTAGTAGTTATTAGTCATTGGTCATTGGTCATTAGCGCTTTTTTATTACTCTCATTAGAAAATATTTAAAATTTTGTTTCTCAGTGCTTGGTTCCAAACAAGGGTTTTTTGGTTTTGCTGATAAAGCGAGGCTTTGAAAAAGATTCAAGGTCAGCATCTTATTTTTCTCTCCTCAGAGACATAAAAGAGCGTTAGTTAGTAGCTGCTTTCCCCATCTTCCCATCTTTGGTCTCCTGATTACTTAAACCTCTCTGGATAAAAGGCTTGGGCAAGTGTCCTAACTCCCTTAGCAATCCTGACCCCTGACGTGCTGTAACTGTAGTCAATAACCACAAATTTATCCTTCTGAACTGCGGTAATTTTTGCGTAGGCTGGGTTAGTTTGAAAAAGCTGTCGCTGCATCTTAGCAGGCGACCAACTAGCTTCACTAAGAATAATCACCTGTGGATTGCGGTTAATCACATCTTCCCAATTAACTGTAATATAAGTACCATTAGCTTTTTGTTGAAAAATATTTCGACCACCAGCCGACTCTAAAATCAGATTCGGTAGGCTATCGACGGTAATCGTGTAAGGTGGACTTTCACTGGCATACCAAAAGACACGCTTGGGAGGATTTACCTTGCCCAGTTTCTTTTGTGTATCTTCTAGCTCTTGTTGTAAAGAAGCAATTAATTTAAGAGCGCGATCGCTAACTCCAAAAATATTACCAATATCCCGAATTTCACTATAAATATTTTCCAGCAATCCCCTTTTTCGCTGACAAACTTCAATAGCTCCTTCTGGCAAATACGAATTAATCCCCAAACTAAGTAAGTCTTTGCGCCCACTAATTGCATCCTTACCAAAAGCCCCCGGAAATGATCCATAAACGAAATCTGGTTCAGCACCCAGCAAGACTTCTTGCGAGGGATACTTCTGGGCAATGACAGGGACTTGCGCGTAGGATTTTTGGTATTCAGGTAGGATGCGATCGTCTAGATAAGCTGTACCAACCATGTGCGCTTCTAAGCCTAATGCCAACATTATCTCAGTCGCTGGTTGGTTTAAGGTAACAACCCGCTTTGGTGGTTGCTTATAGGTAATGGTAATACCACAATTTTCAATTGTAATTGGATTAAAGCTAGAAGCTGCAAGTTGTTTGCTGTTAGTGTTTTTTACCTGCATCTGGCAAGCTACAAGCACTACCAACAGACAAGTTATCAGGATATTTATATAGCGGTGTCGTTTCATTACCAAACTTCCTTAAAAGTCAAACGACACCGTTCCCTGAACCGTAAACGGTGCTGAAGGATAAATAAAGAAACCATCTAAAGTGTAATATTTGACATTATAAATGTTTTTGAAGTTCAGCCCAATCTTGTAATTATCACGGCGATAGAAAATAGCAGCATCGGCTCTGACGTAGGAAGGCAGTGTCAGAGTATTAGACAATGTAGCCTCCTGCTCTCCCACAAAAGCTAGCCCCAGTCCAAACCCTAGCCCTTGTAAATTACCACTTTGAAGTTGATAGGTCGTCCATAGGCTGGCACTATTTTTGGGTACACCATATAATCTGTTACCAACAGGAATATCCTCATCTTCTGTTACCACAGCATCCGTATAAGCATAGTTAGCAATAACATTCCAACCTGGTAAAACTTGTCCTGTAATGTCTAATTCCACACCTCGGCTTCTTTGTTCACCTGTAGCAATGCTAGAAATACCAGTCGGATCATCAGGATCTCGAGTTAGCACATTTTGTCGAGTAATTTGGTAAAGTGCCAACGTTGCCGAAAGACGGTCTTTAATCAAATCCTGCTTAATTCCGACTTCAAACTGTTCGCCAATTTCTGGTTTAAACTGCTCATTTGTCCGACTTCTGGCAGAGTAATTAGGAGCAAAAGAGTTTGACCAAGAAAAGTAAAGCGAAGTCGTTTGACTAGGCTGATAAACAATACCAACTCGCGGTGAAAATTGCGAATTCGATTGTTCATTTATTACTGAGTTGTCCACACGATCTTTTCTGAAGAGTTCATTAGAATCAAAGCGACCACCAGCCAGAATTTTCAGATTAGGCAGAACTTCGATTAAATCTTGTACGTAAATTCCGATGTTGTCCGAACCATATTCTCTGGCAAAAGTTGGTGATGATGGAATGACAAACTTTGCACCATACTGTGGCTCAAAGATATTAAGCGTGCTAACCTCATCTGCGGTAAAAAAATCGTATTTAAATTTGTATCGGGCTAGTTCTACTCCGAACAATAAATTATGACGCAAAAATCCTGTCTCAAATTTTCCTGAAATTTCATTTTGTAGCGTTATGTTATTGTTTCCTTCGATTGACTCACTGGGACTACGGTCAACAGTTCTACGGTCATCTTCTAGAGCATATGGGAATGTTGATTTGCTATTTAAATCTGACTGGACTAAGTTAAAACCCTGCCGAAATTTCCAGTTATCACTGAATTGATGTTCAAAATTATAAGTAAATGAAATTGAGCGATTATTGCTTTCATTAAAATCAGGTTCTCCCAAAAATCGATTTCTAGGGAGTTTTAAAAATTCTGGTTCTGGGAGGAATCCATAGTTAAAGTTGAAATTATAGTTTTGGTATTCAAATTCTAGAGCAAGATTCGTGCGTGGCCCAATTTTCCAGGTTAGTGCAGGCGCAATAAAGAAACTATCATTTCTACTAAATTCGCGGAAACTATCAGCATTTTCATAAGCGATATTCAGGCGATAAAGAAGTGATTTATCCTCTGTGAGCGGCCCAGTCAAGTCAATTGTAGGGCGAACCAAGTTGTAACTTCCGTAGGTAACACTGGCATTATAATAAGGTTCAGCTAGAGGCTTTTTTGTAATAGCATTGACAACACCACTGGGAATCCCTGAACTAAACTGACCGCCTCCATAAAGAACTGACGCGGGGCCTTTGAGAAACTCAAATTGTTCGACGTTAGCGATATCACGAGGCGTGACATAACCGAAATCTTGAAACCCATTGCGTAAGTTGCCAAAATTTGTTGTAAAGCCGCGAATCCGAAAACCTACTGATGGTAGGGAACCATAACCCGGTTCCTGCTGGACACCGGCTACATTATCAGCTAAATCGTTTAGTCTGACTACACCTCTATCCTCAATTACCTGACGCGGGATTACTTGAATAGATAAAGGTAGGTCGCGTAGTGGTGCTTCTATTTTAGTGCCAGTGGTGGCGGTGGGGATGTTATACCCATCTTGCTCTCCCGTTACTACCAGTTCAATGGGTTCTTGATTCTCAGCTGATGGTTGAGTTGGTGGTGTTTCGCTACTAGGCTTGGAAGTATCTGGTCTTTGTGGTTGCTGCGGTTGTGATGTAGAGGATGTAATTGGCGTGACGACAAAAATTAAACCTTCATTGCTGTCATCTAACTCGACTTTTGGTACACCCGCCTCACCCGTCACAGTTACTCGCATAGTATTTGCGTCTTGATTCGTAACCGTTACTTCAGTGATTCCTGCAACAGGCTTTTGTTGACGCAAAGAACTATCATCTGTTAACCGCAGTTGAGCATTAGGAATATCTGCAATGAAGTTATTTCCCTTGGGCTGAACCTGGACAAAAATGGACAGCCTTCATCCGAAAATGTCGTGGGGGATCGAGGATCTAGTAAACAAGGCTGTCAATGAGTGTCTAT
>NZ_JTCM02000032.1 GCF_000817785.2 Hassallia byssoidea VB512170
CTGGACAAAAATGGACAGCCTTGTTTACTAGATCTTCAACACCCCACGACATTTTCGGATGAAGGCTGTCCATTTTTGTCTATTGTTTGTGAAACCCCTACTTGTCTCCCTTGTCTCCCTTGTCCCCTACTCCCTACTCCCTACTCCCTACTCCCTACTCCCCATTCCCCTCTTCAAAGTAATTTTTTTGATATTTTTATCTGTCTTTTTTCAAATATCGGCAAATTTACATCATAGTAAAGACTGAGATTCATGAATAGAATATGAATTATTTAATACATGTTTTGCCAAATACAGACTGACTTGAAAAAAGGATAAAGGAAAAAAGATATTTTGGCGATCGCTACTTAAGTAAAGAAAAATCTTCATTAAATATTGATAATCACATATACTATTATAAAAGAAATTTCAGTATTATTGCGTAATAACAGGTGGTTCAAAATAAATTTAAGGCGCAAGGGAAGTAGTATATTGTCCTGATGAAAAGGTATTCTGTCAGAATTGTTGAAGAAATTGTAAAGTGCTATTCTCCTGTGTGACTGTGTGGAGTGTTTAAATCAATGGTTTCATATATAACTCAAACTCAAAACGGCAATCGTTGCGGTTCTGCAACTGAATTTGAAGCATCGACAAAAGGTATAGAAGACAGTTTTGCATCTAATTTAATTCCACTACCAGCAAATCCCCTATTTGGTACAGATGGCATTCGCGGAAAAGTGGGAGAATTGCTGAGTGCGCCTTTAGCATTGCAAGTAGGTTTTTGGACGGGTATTGTTTTACGTAACCATGCTGCCAATCCAGGACCAGTGATTCTGGGGCAAGATTCGAGAAACTCCAGCGATATGCTGGCAATGGCTTTGAGTGCTGGGTTAACCGCAGCGGGGATAGAGGTTTGGTATTTAGGATTGTGCCCAACTCCTACTGTCGCTTATCTGGTCAGCGTCAGTGATGCGATTGGTGGAGTGATGATTTCTGCCAGTCACAACCCACCAGAAGACAACGGCATTAAAATTTTTGGGGCTAATGGTACTAAGTTACCGCAACTGTTGCAGGCAGCAATTGAAGCGGGGCTGCGCGGTCAGGCAATATTACCTGCTATTGTTAGTAATTGTGGACGGCATTACTCGCGCCCGGAGTTAGTGAAAAATTATGCCGAGGCATTGCAACAACCTTTGGAGAATGCTGTAAGTCTTCAGGGAATGAAGATTGTTTTAGATTTGGCATGGGGTGCAGCAGTGAAGTTGGCACCAGCAGTATTCACAAGAATGGGGGCAGAAGTAATCTGTTTGCATAACGAAGCGGATGGATCTCGCATTAACGTTAACTGCGGTTCCACTCACCTAGATATTCTCGCCCAAACCGTCAAAGAACATAATGCTGACATCGGCTTTGCTTTTGATGGCGATGCCGATCGCGTCTTAGCAGTAGATAATATTGGCAGACAAGTTAACGGCGATTACATCCTCTATCTCTGGGGACGCAGCTTGCAACAAAAGCAACAACTGCCAGATAACTTAATAATTTCCACCGTCATGGCGAACTTAGGCTTCGAGAAAGCTTGGAAACAAATTGGCGGTAACTTAACTCGCACAGCAGTTGGCGATCAATACGTTCAAGCCGAAATGCTGCAAACAGGCGCAATGCTAGGCGGCGAACAATCCGGTCACATATTGTGCCGTCATTATGGTATCACGGGCGATGGTTTATTAACAGCTTTACATATAGCCGCTTTAGTCAAACAAGCCGGTGTTTCCTTGAGAGAACTGGTAGATGAAAGCTTTGAAACTTATCCGCAATTATTGCAGAACGTGCGCGTTGTAGATCGCGATCGCCGATTGGGATGGAAAAATTGCGAACCCGTACAGAGTGCGATCGCTTTAGCCGAAACCGCAATGGGCGATTCCGGTAGAATACTAGTTCGCGCTTCTGGTACAGAACCGGTCATCAGAGTTATGGTAGAAGCTGCCAATGAAAAACTTGCTCATTACTGGACAAAAGAATTAGTCTCACAAGTCCAGCAACACCTGGCATAGTTAGGAGTTAGGAGTTAGGAGTTAGGAGTGAGGAGTTAGGAGTGATGAATTAAGAGTCAGCATGTATAAAAGTCAAGAGTGAGGAGTTAAAAGTGATGAATTAAGAGTCAGCATGTATAAAAGTCAAGAGTTAAGGCGTGGAAAAATTAGGAATCAAAACTCCTACTCCTAACTCCTAACTCCTAACTCCTAACTCCTAACTCCTAACTTTTAACTCATTCAATTCCCCGATGCTAAAACTTAAGAAAAAATCCAAGCGCTCAAAAAAAAAGCACTTCCAACCAGAAACTCCTCCTCTTAGCCTGCAAGAAAGGTTAGCCCAAAAACGCAAAGCAACCAAAGCGCGTAAAGAATTCACCGGCTTACTTACTAAAGCTGTTTCTGTGGCGATTATCGCCGGCATTCTGCTGGCTGTAGTCGGCGGAATTAAAGCCGCAGTTCCGGGTGTAGTCGGAATCATCGTCATCGCCTTTTGTTTCAAATACCCCCGACAAGCGCTTTTTGCCTTTATCATTTACGTACCTTTGGGTGGTACCATTACCTACTACATCGGTAACAGTCCCATACTTCAATTAGCCAAAGACGCTTTCTACATTCCAGCGTTGATTTCAATTTGGCAGGTTTCCAAAAGGCAGCGACTACCTCTGCTGATTCCCAAAGCCCTGAAAACGCCACTATATATTTTATTAGCCTCCTGCACCATAACTTTACTATTTGTCAATGGCGCTCAACAGTTCAGTCCTCCTCCAGCTGGGTTACTGCAAGACGCACCTAAAGAAGTACCCTTAGGAATGGGTATTCTCGGACTAAAAGTATTTTTAGGCTACTTACCCCTGATTACTTGTTATTACTACCTGATTCGTAATAAGCGGGATTTTCTCTTTTTATCGCGCTTACAAGTTGTCCTAATACTTGTCTCCTGTATATTGGGTTTTATTCAGTATTTTTTGCTACTAACAGGTATCTGTGAAGGTACTAGAAATGCAGTAGGTGGTGATTTATTTAAAGCCACACTAGAGGCTAGATGTTATATTGGCGGTTCTCTAGTTTATAGTCCCAGTCAAGGGATGATTCGCTTACCAGGAACCTTTGTTGCTCCTTGGCAGTGGGCATGGTTCCTCATTTCTAGTACATTTTTTACCTTTGGCACTGGCTTTAGCGATCCCTCAATTCTTTGGCGAATCGTAGGTTTAGGTTCTTTAGTCACAGTGTTTGTTAATGCAGTTATTTCTGGACAAAGAATCGCTTTAGCTTTAGTCCCCACCTGCTTCATACTTTTACTATTGCTTACCGGTCAACTTGGCAACCTCAAACGGTTTATCCCCTTAGGAATGGGACTTGCCCTAATTCTCACAATTGCCGCAATCACCAACCCTACCGTCGTCCAAGAGCGAACCGAAAGCTTTGTTGGTCGTTGGAATGCTTCACCCCCCCAACAATTTATCATGGATCAATTTGAGGAAAATTGGAAAAACGTCGCCGGACCTTTTGGAAGTGGTTTAGGTAGAGCTACTAATTCTGCCCGTGCTTTAGGTCAAACAAAGCTGGTAGAAACCTATTACCCCAAAGTCCTCTATGAAGTTGGCATTTTCGGATTACTGGCATTTCTGGGCTTGGTCACAACTTTAACAGTCGTCTGCCACCGTGCGTACCGTTCGATAAAAAATCGTAATTTACGCAGTTATGCAGCCTCAATGTGGGTGTTTGTATTGTTTATTAGTTACAACACCTATTACTACCCTCTCGATGTCGATCCGGTTGCTGTCTATTACTGGTTTACGGCTGGAATACTCTTGAAATTACCAGAAATCGATAAACAAGAAAAGGCAAATACCGAATCTGAGCAACAAGGCAAAAAAAAGCGGTAGAGATGTTCCAATGGAACGTCTGTACAAAAAAAGCAAAAAAATAAGCTAAATATGAAGCTGATTTAAAATACTCCCGTAAACTCTCGGAGGTCGCTTGCTTATAGATTAAGTTAGCTTTAGTCTTGTCAAATCTTTTTCTTCGTTAATTTATACCGTCGTCGAGACAAAACGCGCAGAAGCGTCTTTACCAAAATGGGTAATTTGCCGGATGTGATGTCGCGCTCAAATATTGCACCCAACTTTTGAAAGCTTATATTCATCAACACATGACCAATCAAATCCAAGCACCACCAAATCGATTTAATTGGATCGATCGCACAAAAGGATTAGCAATATTAGGAATTCTCATATTCCATTTTTTTCAAAACTATCCCGAACGCATAAATATAGTTTCTGTATTAGATAGAAATCTGGCAAAGCTGGGATACGCTGCTGTAGATATATTCTTTTTAATGGCTGGTTTCAACGTTAGTTATGCTCTAATATCCAAATTAAGAAAAGATGGCATAGATAAAATCAAAGTTAACTGGAAATCATGGTTATCAAAAAGATTAATTAGGTTATATCCGGCTTATTTACTCGCTTTTGTATTAAGTTGCTTGTTGTATTTTTTCTTTGGTAATTTTCCGAGAAAATCTCTTTTGAATTTTATTTTGTCATTTCTCGGATTAGCGGGAATGAAATTTCAAGCAGTTAATCCTGGTTTTTGGTTTTTTACAGTCATTTTAGAAGCTTATATATTTACACCTATATTATTTTATATTTGTCAAAATAAATTTCCTAATATATTAATTTTCGGAAGTGCGATCGCTCTCTTCACTAAAATAGTTTCCTTCTCTTTTCTTTTAGCGAATAATTTTTTCTTTTACATCTTTTTCTTACAAACCAATTTTCTAGGTAGCTACTTATTTCAATTCTGCTTGGGATTATATTGGGGATGGGTTTACGCGGAACATAAAGCTTTCCGCAAAATAGATTTTATCGTTGCAACCATTATTTTTACTATCGGTTTTATTCTCTACGCTATTTTGGGTATCACTAAAGTCAATATTGTCTATATGCTAGGTTTTGATATGTTATTTACTCCTTTCTTTTTTTTGATGATTCAAAAATTGTTATCTCGTTTAGATAAAATAGATAAAATACAGCGCGTGCTAGGTTTTCTTTCAATTTTAGGAATTTATTCTTATCAGATTTATCTAATTCATCAACCTTTGTATTTTGTTTTATTACCCAAACTCAAGCAAAGCATTCAGGTAAATTCATCTTTGAAAATAGTTGTTTCGTTGATGATAGTCAGCGTTGCTTTAACAATTTATGTTATCTTATTTACAAAATTAGAAAAAATTGTAATGAAACTTATTGGCAATGTTATGAGCAAGCAAAATTAAATTTTCGGACATAAATTTGGGCAAAATATCATTACAGGCAAATCATCTACCTGATTGCAACCATTATCAAACAAAATAAACAATAATGACTTATCCTTTAATTTCCGTGATTATACCGACCTATGGTCGTGAGGAACCGCTGCGTGATAGCCTTGTGGATGTCCTCAAACAAGACTACCCGAATTTTGAAGTTTTGGTTGTAGACCAAACCCTAAAACACCAACCGGAAATTCAAGCTTATTTAGACGAACTCTCAGCAGCAGATAAAATTAAATGGTTCCGCTTGGATTGGGCAAGTTTACCTGGTGCGCGTAATTATGCTGTGCGGCGCTCATCAGGTGAGATAATTTTATTTATTGATGATGATGTACAGTTAAAGAATGGATTTTTAGCAGCTCATGCTAAAAATTATCTAGAAAAGCCAGAAATCGGAGCCGTTGCGGGGCGAGTATTTGACAGAATGAAATTGGGTGATTCTGGGGGGGACTTGGAGATTGAATATTTGCCTCCCGAAGCAATGGACCCAGGAATTGCTTGGTATCATATTGATTTGGTGCATACAGTTAAACCCCAGCAAGTGCTGACAGCGAGGGGTTGTAATATGTCTTTCCGTCGCGAGATTTTTACTAAGTACGGACTGAGGTTTGATGAGAGGTTTAAAGGTAGTGCAGTGCGGGAGGAATCTGACTTTTGTTTGCGCGTGCGGCAGACGGGATATAAGATTTGGTATGACCCAGAAGCTGATTTAGTGCATTTAGGGGAAGAAACGGGGGGTTGTCATGATATTAGTATGCGATCGCTCAAATATCAAATGACCTTTTACCACAACCATTTTTTATTAGGACTGAAAAACCTCACCGCTACCCAAGCTTTACGCTTATACGCACGTTTATTTGATTGTCACGTCCTGGGACGTCCTCCTTGTCACAAAAGCGGTTCCCCGATTAAAATTGTCACCCGCTTAGTTTTCTATTCTTTGGGTTTTCTCAAAGCTGTGGGTACTGTGATTCAATCAGCTTGGAATGATGGTCAAATTTACACTCAACGCGATCGCCAAGATTATAACGATTTGCCTGTAACCGGACAAGAGCAAATTTTAGCTTCCAAATAAAACTAGGGACTAGGGACTGGGGACTGGGGACTAGAAAATTCTCCATCCCTAAATCTCAAATAAAATATGAGTCCGTAGTGAGCGATTTATCGCTCTGAACAATTATGTTAAGGACTAAAGTCCTTACTACGACCTTACATTTAATTTAGTTCTTTTACTTAACACCTAACAACCATCAACCATCAACCAACAATATTAATGAAAATTTTAGTTGCCAGTCACACTTATATTGTAGACCTTAATTGCGAAAAATTACGCGCTTTATCTCAACTAGAACCGGGAATTGAAGTAACAGTTGTAGTTCCCAAACGCTGGAAACCCGGAGGCGTACAAAATAAAATTATTGAAACGCAATACCGCGATGAAGGTGCATTTAAAATAGTTCCGATTTCTAACTTCAGTCAAAATCATCAAGGACTTCTCACCTTTGGCGCTGATTTAATATCTTTGTTGCGACAGTTTCGCCCCCAAATCATCCAAGTAGAACAAGGTTCTCGCGGACTGTCTTACGCTCAAATGATTACTTTAAACAAGCTATTGGGACTAAAGGCAAAAAATATATTTTTTACTTGGTGGAATCTGCCATACGAACTCAAATTACCCGCAGCTTTATTAGAAAAATACAACCTGAATAATAGCCACGGTATCATTTCCGGAAATCAAGATGGGGCAGAAATTCTCAGACAACGAGGATATAAAGGTTCAATTAAAGTCATGCCGCAGTTAGGTGTGGATGAAACTTTATTTGCTCCCAAGTCTCAACCAGAATTAGCGTCTAAATTGGGTATTCAACCAGGAGAATTTGTAGTTGGCTTTGTCGGACGTTTTGTGCCAGAAAAGGGCTTGCTGACGCTTGTAGATGCCTTAGCTAGTTTAAAAGATAAATCTTGGAAGTTACTTTTAATTGGGCGGGGTGCGTTGCAATCAGAATTAATGAACAAAGCCGCTGAAAACAACTTTAAAGACAGAATTATCTTGGTAGAAAGCGTACCCCACGATGAAGTTTACAAGTATATCAATTTAATGAGTACTTTGGTACTTCCTTCAGAAACAACTTATAAATTTAAAACTTTAACTTCTGCGGGTTGGAAAGAACAATTTGGTCATGTGTTAATTGAAGCAATGGCTTGTCAAGTTCCGGTGATTGGTTCCAACTCTGGCGAAATTCCTCATGTAATTGGTGATGCTGGGTTAGTCTTTCCGGAAGGCGATGTTAAAGCTTTGGCTGATTGCTTATCGCAATTAATGGAAAAGCCAGAATTTGCCGAAAAGTTGGGAGAAATGGGTTATCAAAAAGCGATGGTTCAATATACGAATAAAGCTTTAGCAAAACAGCAATTAGAGTTTTATAAAGAATTGGTTAATAATCGTAGGGTGCGTTAACGAAGTAACGCACCAATTTCAAACGGTGCGTTAGGCGCATAGCCGTAACGCACCCTACAAATTTAATTTTACGGGCGGGGAAACCCCCGTACAGACGTTCCGGCGGAACGTCTCTACCTAACAACCAACAACTAATAAAAATGCGAATTCTGCAAATTGTCCCTTCAATTTCTTTGATTTACGGTGGTCCCAGTCAAATGGTAATGGGACTATCTTCGGCATTGGCACGAGAAAATGTAAAAGTTACTATTCTCACTACAGATAGTAATGGTGATTCTGGTCAAAAACCTTTGGATGTTCCCTTAAATTGCCCGGTGAAACAAGATGGTTATGAAATAATTTACTTTCGTTGTTCACCGTTTCGCCGCTATAAGTTTTCTTTTGATTTATTAAAGTGGTTAAATAATCACGCCCATGAATTTGACTTAGCACATATTCATGCTTTATTCTCTCCTATAAGTAGTGCGGCTGCGACTGTGTGCCGGCAGAAAAATTTACCTTACATTTTGCGTCCTTTGGGTACTCTCGACCCCGCTGATTTACGCAAGAAAAAGCAATTAAAACAGCTTTACGCCGCAATTTTAGAACGGGCAAATTTAGCGGGTGCAGCTGCAATTCATTTTACCAGCGATCAAGAAGCAAAAATATCAGAACGATTTGGAGTTTCTACGCACGATTTGGTGATTCCTTTGGGTGTTATTCCCGCTGGAGGAGAGGGGGGAAGGGGGAGAGGGGGAGAGGGGGGGAATGCTATTCGGAGTCGGTTTGGTATCCCTTTTGATGTGCCTTTGGTACTTTTTATGTCGCGAATTGACCCGAAAAAAGGGTTAAATTTACTGATTCCGGCTTTGGAAAAGCTGTTAGCCGAAGGTGGTAATTTTTATTTTGTCTTAGCGGGAACGAATCCTCAAGATCCAGATTATGAAGAAAAGATAAGATTGCAGATACAAAATTCACCTTTGCGATCGCACACCACTATCACTGGTTTTGTTACGGGTGAATTAAAATCAGCTTTACTGCAAGCCGCAGATTTATTCGTCTTGCCATCGTATTATGAAAATTTCGGGATTGCTGTAGCTGAAGCGATGGTAGCGCAAGTACCTGTAATTATCTCAGACCAAGTGCATATTTGGCATCAGGTGCGCGATAGTGAGTCTGGGTGGGTGGGTACAACAGATGTGGAATCGCTTGTAGAATTGTTGCGACTCGCTTTGCAAAACCCCGAAGAATGTCGGCGTCGGGGATTGCGTGCCCAAGAATATGCATTGCAAAACTTTAGTTGGGAAGCGATCGCTCGTCAAACGATCCAAGCATACAATCAAATTTTGACCTCAAATTTAACTTCTTTACAGTAAACAACATAACTTAAAATTTTGTTGCAAACCGCCAAACCCCGATTGGACAACCGGGGTTATGTGTGGCGATCGCATAGTACAATACTTTATGCCTTTATAACCACAGGGAATCTGACATGACTCTCCGTCTAGGTGACACAGTACCCAACTTTACGCAAGCCTCTACACACGGCGACATAAATTTTTACGATTGGGCAGGTGATAGCTGGGTAGTGCTATTTTCGCACCCCGCAGACTTTACACCTGTTTGCACCACCGAATTAGGTACAGTTGCCAAACTGAAACCAGAATTTGACAAGCGCAACGTGAAAGCGATCGCCCTCAGCGTTGATGATGTTGACTCCCACAAAGGATGGGTAGGAGATATCGAAGAAACTCAAAACACCACCCTCAACTATCCAATTTTGGCAGATCCAGATCGTCAAGTTTCTGACCTTTACGATATGATCCACCCCAACGCTGCTAATACCGTAACAGTGCGATCGGTCTTCGTTATCGATCCGGATAAAAAACTGCGTCTCAGCTTCACTTACCCCCCCAGCACAGGACGCAACTTTGATGAAATTCTACGAGTGATTGATTCACTGCAACTAACTGATAACTACAGCGTAGCCACACCAGCTGACTGGAAAGACGGCGAAGATGTCGTAATTGTCCCCTCGCTGAAAGATCCAGAAGTGCTAAAGGAGAAATTCCCCAAAGGTTACGAGGAAGTCAAGCCTTATCTGCGGATGACTCCTCAACCGAATAAGTAGAAGGGGAAAGGGGAAAGTTTTTCGTTAATTTCTTTGACATTTACCTTTTCCCTTTATTTGTTAATCCGGAAATAATTTCCTTTGCAAAGGTAGGGTATATGCCCTACCTTTCACTTTTATGGGGTTTCACAAAAACTAGACAAAAATGGACAGGCTTGTTTTAAAGATCCTCAACACCCAACGAGTCACTCAGATGAAGCCTGTCCATTTTTGTCCGGGTTCAGTCCAAGGGTGTTTGCGTGAAAATAAAGAATAAAAGTGAGTAAGGTTAAGTATTATGCTTTCATCTCCTTTGATATTGCAACTTCCGTCATCAATGCAAATGACAGACGAGCAATTTTTCGAGTTTTGTCAAGTGAATAGTGACTTACGCATTGAGCGGAATAAACTTGGAGAAATATCAATTATGCCCCCAACTGGGTCAGAGACAGGAAATCGTAACTTCAATTTAGCCGGACAGTTATATATTTGGGCAGAACAGGATGGTACAGGTATTTGTTTTGACTCCAGCACGGGATTTAAGTTATCAACAGGTGCAGAGCGATCGCCTGATGTTTCCTGGATTAAACTAGAACGGTGGAATACTCTTGACAGCGAACAACAGCAAAAGTTTGCACCAATTTGTCCTGATTTTGTAATTGAACTGCGATCGCCAAGCGACAACCTTCAACCTTTGAAGGATAAAATGGAGGAATACATGAGAGAACCGGGAATACAGTTAGGCTGGTTGATTGACCGCAAGAATCGTAGAGTCTATATTTATCGTCCAGGGAAACCAGAGCAATGTTTAGAAAATCCTGATAACATAAGTGGCGAGTCGGTATTACCTGGGTTTATTCTTAATATGAGTAAAGTTTGGTAATAGCTATTTTTGTTTAGATAATATTGTGTACGCTTCATTAATCAGCCGCATTTTCTCTTGCGCTTCTTTTTGTAGTTGCGGCTTATCAATAAATAAATCTGGATGCCATTTTTTGACTAAAATTCGATAAGCTTGTTTCACTTCAGCAAATGAAGCATTAGATTCCACTTCTAAAGTTGCATAAGCGCGAGAATTTTTGTCTTTTTCCCCTTGAGTTTTATTTTGCTGTTTACCAGTTGAACCCATTTCCGCTTTCATTTGCGCTATTTCTTCATCAAGTTCCCAAGTGCGAAATTGCGCTTCAACTTGTTCTGGGGATGAAGGGGATGAGGGGGGGATGGGGAGAGGGGGGGATGGGGAAGCAGAAGAAGCAGGGGAAGCAGGGGAAGCAGGGGAAGCAGGGGAAGAAATTTCCCCTTGTCCCCCTTGTCCCCCTTGTCCCCCTTGTCCCCCTTGTCCCCCTTGTCCCCCTTGTCCCCCTTGTCCCCCTTGTCCCCCTGTCCCCTTGTCTCCCTGTCTCCCTGTCCCCCCATCTCCCCTATCTGGATAAAGTTGATAATTTGAAGGTATATTCGCTCTTTCTAACTCTCGCAATAATTGATTAAAAACATTTTGTAACTGCTGCAATTCTTCGCGTTTATTAGCGATTTCAACAGGTTTATCAGCTTTAAATCTAATTACTTTATCTGCTTTATTTTCATATTCAGCTAATATTGATAAACCTTGACTGCTGAAACGAGATAAATAATCCTCAGCTGCTGCTATACAAATTTGGGCAACTTGTTGATGATAAGATTCGGTTGCTGATTTTTCATCTTGTTTTTGTATATTCTTATTTAATATATAAGAAATACTGCCAACTACAGCCGCTCCAACCGGACCACCTAACAACCAACCAATACCACTACCAACGGCTATTGAACCAGTTTCACTCAAATCATCGGTATTGCTAGGCTTAGGAGGTAGAGTAATTTGGGGAACGCTTGGGAAGCAAATTAATAAATCTTCTGGTCTTTCTTCTTGAAAGAATTCATAAGCTTGATAAAGCCATTTTACTACAGCTAATTGCAATTCTGTCAAGTCTTTTTTTAAAGTGCTTACTTGCCAAGATTTAAAGTTATTTTCTGCTAAGGCAACTGCGGCATCAGTTTGATATTTTGTTAGCAAATTTGGTAAAGATAGCCAATCGCGTAAATCATTAACGCTTGTATTAAAGCCTTTTTGAATTAATTTTTCCGCTTTTTGTTTAATTTCAATTTTGGCGTTATTTTTTTCATCAAGAGATTTAATTTCACTAGCGATCGCGTCAATTTTGGCTTTTAATGATAGTATAATTTGAGAAGCGATCGCCTGCACTCTTGGTAAACGCACACCACCACGATTTTGTTGCAGCATCCCTACAATATTTTGCAAAGCCGATTCAAAAGCTACTAAACCACTACTACTTGCTTGAGTTACATCACCTTTTAATCTTGCTCTTAAAGCGGGTAAAGCATCAACGCGATATAAATTGCTAAAACCTGGAGGTAATTCTGCTCGAAAACTTTCCGCAACAAACAACAAGCGATTGTGGACTTGTTTTTGTTCATCGGGTTCGAGTAAGTTAAGAAAATTAGCGACAAAAATAACTGTCTTAATCCCGCGATCCAATAGCCAATCTCGCAAGTTTTCGCGCTCACCTAAAGTCATCAACTTGCGTGCATCCAGTAATTGTATTACTAAATCTGCACTTAATAGCTGCTCTTTCACTAAATTATCTTGTTCTTCCCTATCATTCGTTCCCGGTAAATCGAGAAATTCTACCCCCGTTTCTAAAAAGGGATGAGGACAAAAAACTTCTACAGACGCAACATCTTTTCGCATCTGTCTGTTATTATCAAGAATTGCGAATTCTTTTAAAATTTCCGTTCCACTGCGATAGATTTCTGTACCATCTACCAAGATGATGCGAGTTTGCAAGTCAGTACCATACTTGACAGTAATCGCTGCACCTGTGGTAGGAATCAAATCAATCGGTAAAGTGCGATTTCCCAACATCGCATTCAGCAAAGTTGACTTACCATGATTAAATGGACCAAATACCCCAACCCGAAAGCTAGGATTTGCTAAGTGGGTGGAAATAGCAATTATATCTTGATAAAGTTGTGATTTGCGCTCTAAATCGAGTAATGCAGATGCAGACTTGAGAGAATCAGAAAGTTTTTTGTACACTTCATTTTGTTGTTGCATAGTTTTCTTTCCCTCGTTCCCAGTTTCGTATTCTTCGTCCCCTCGTCCCCTCGTTCCCAGTTTCTAACTGGGAATGAAAATCATTGGGGCTGCTGCCTCATCTTCTTATAATATTAGGAGGCAGAGCCTCCAAGTAGGCATTCCCAGCTTGAAGCTGGGAACGAGAGTGCGAGAGTATAAACGAGAAATATCAGCTGTAATAAGCTAATAAGTTGCTATACGCTGCTTCAATTTTCTGCAATTGAAATATTACATCTTCCTGCAAATTCTTCAACCGTTTTAACTCGCTTTCTCGATTTATCTCGCGTGTTGTTTTTTGCTGAAGTAAATTATCTAATTCAGATTTGCGAGAAGCGATATCATCATTAATTCGCTTGCTGACTTCTCGTTCATAAGAGTCAAAACATTCTTTCACTGCATCATGAACAGTTTTTGATTGTTCCTCCGCTACTTGCGGCAGATATTTTACTAACTCTTTTTTTGCTGTTTTCACTAACTCTTTGCGTGCTTGATCTGCTTGCAAAAATCCTACACCCAAGCCTAATAAAGCAAATCCGATTGGTCCGAGTAAAACCCCTGTGACTGCTGTAATTATCCCACCAATACCAATTACAGTAAAGTAGTTTAACAGAATATTTTTCCAATCAAATCCTGCACCTGCCATTGCAAAGCCGGCAAGATTTCCTCTAGATAAAGATAATAACCCCATTGCCCATTTTGCCCATTCAGGTGAGTTATCATCTTCGCTAGTGGTAGAATTGAGTTTGACCTTTTCTCCAGTTAGCTTTTCTGTGATTTGGTCTGTTACTTGACTGTAAGATGCACCATATTGGGAAGCGCTGCGAGTAAGTTGTTTAAAAGCTGCATTTATTTCATTTTCAGCGGTTAAAGTCCAAGCGGCAAATTTATCGGTGATATATTGTTCAAAGGCTTTTTGGAGTGCAGAATTAAATGCTTCTCGCTTACCGCTGCTGAGAAAATCAAACAGATTTAATTCGGGTTGATAGCGCAAGAAATCAGTTTCAAAGGTATTGCCTAAATTTAAAACGTAGCTGCGAAAAGAATCAGCGATCGCTCTCGCTTGATTATCTCTAGTTTTGATAATTTCTGCTTGAAATTCATCGCGAATATTTGTCAGTTTACTAAATTCTGGCTCAACTGAATCAATTCTTTTTTTCAATTCATTGACATCTTTATCAAGTAATGGTATCCTCCTTTCAATTGCTTCGCGGGTATGATTGCAAGCACCTCTAGCTAAAGTTCTGACTTGACGCAATTCGGCGATCGCACGTTCTCTAGTCAAGAAAGTATTCAACGCTCCCATAAACTCTCCAAAGCCAGTTTTTTCTAATCCAGCTTGGGGATTTTTTAACCGTCGTCTTAATGCTTGAATTGACGAAACCTCAAATACACGCTCTTCGTAAACATTTTGTCCATCTACATAACAATATTCTGCCAGATTTGCGCTGAATACTTGCCGCAATCTGTCTTCAGAAGCTTTTAATTCTTCTTCATCATCCGGATCGATCAATGATTCTTTCACCTGATCCCACGCATTGATTAAGAAGAAAACAGTCAATCCTCGACCTTTAATATAATTTTCTAAATAGCGACGCTCACCCAAAGTGCAAGGTTGCGACGCTCTCATCACAAAGAGAATTGCATGACAATTATTAATATAACCTAACGATAATTCGTTTCGCGCTTCTGTATCATTCAAACCCGGACTATCAACAATTTCAATTCCCTTTTCTAAAAGCGGTAAAGGATACTCTACAACTGCATAATCAACGTCAGGAAATGCTTGTTTTTTCTCTTGCTCTAATTTCTTCGCTTCAGTCGGGTCGATGGTATATTTATATTTAAAGCTGGGAAAATCAAGCTCTTGAGGACTTTTGCCATCATTAAAATGAACAGTAACTTTCTTTTCTGAACCATATCGCAACACTGTTAAGACTGCGGTACAGGGATTGACATCACTCGGTAATAGATTTTCCCCAATCAAAGCGTTGAGAAAGGTGCTTTTTCCGCGTTTCATATCTCCTAAAACTAAAAGCCGAAATACACCATTTTCCAGATTTTTACTCGCTATCGTAATATCTTCAATATCTCGTTCTAAACTGAGTTTTCCTGATGATGTATTTCCGTCTAATTCAGCTTTAGTAATTGTCTCTGCAATATTGCTCAAACAAACGGAAATTTCTGAGCGCACTTGAGCAACGCGCTCTAAATCGTTGATGAATTTGTCAGTATCAACTTGGCGATTCATGATGATTGCATCCCTAATTTAAGGCTTTTTTTTAGAATCAAAAAATAGTTTGTAAGATATCCACGTCAGCGCAGTGACAATCATAATTCCTGCGACAATTGAAGCTATTTTCACCGCAACCAGCGCTGCTACACCGATAGCGACAAGTTTCCCCGCGAGAATAACTTTTTTGGTCGAAAGTTTTCGATAATTTTCTGGCTGATGTTTAACAGTTTTATAAATCGGTGTATTGTCAGCATAAATATCAGCTTCCATTTCCCGGAGTCGTATTTCAACCTCTTTTTGTCGCAGTTCGCGTTCTCGACGTTCGAGTTCATTATGGCGATCGCTTTCTGAGTTCATCGGTGTCCACTCCATCTAGGACAATAAAATAATCACAGCATTCTTCAATTAAACAATACTGTATCCTAATTGACATGCAAATAAATAAAATCAGTAATATTACGAAATTAAAGTTGAAATTGCTTATTAAGCTAAAAAAATCAAAAGTAAAATTACTTAGATATTAGATTCAGCAAGGACAACTTGAGTTCCAGAAATTTATAGTAAAAATCTTGTATAAACCTACCTGAGATTTACCAACAAAGCTAAAAGAAAGTGAAAATAAAAAATAAAAAAGGGAGTAAATTATGCTTTCATCCCCTATTGTCGTGTTAATTCCGCCATCAATGCAAATGACAGACGAGCAATTTTTCGAGTTCTGTCAGGTGAATCGTGACTTACGCATTGAGCGGAATAAACTTGGAGAAATATCAATTATGCCCCCAACTGGTTCAGAAACAGGAAATCGTAACTTTAATATTGCTTTACAGGTTGGAATTTGGGCAGAACAGGATGGCACGGGTATTTGTTTTGACTCTAGTACGCAGTTTAAGCTGTCAACGGGTGCGGATCGTTCTCCTGATGTTTCCTGGATTAAATTAGAACGTTGGAATACTCTCTCAAGCGAACAGCAGCAAAAGTTTGCACCGATTTGTCCTGATTTTGTCATTGAACTCAGGTCAGCTTCGGACAACCTGCAACCAAAGAAGGAAAAAATGGAAGAATATATGAGGGAACCGGGAATACAGCTAGGTTGGTTGATTGACCGCAAGAATCGTAGAGTCTATATATATCGTCCGGGTCAACCAGAGGAATGTTTAGAAAATCCTGATAACATAAGTGGCGATCGCCCGTATGTTGCCGAGGGGTTGCCGAGAGGCAACCCCTCCCCTGTTCCTCTGGAACAGGGCAGCCTTCCTTTCAGGAAGGCTGGGCAACAGGGCGCGCTACGCGATCGCATTTTACCTGGTTTTGTATTGAATACAAGTAAAGTTTGGTAAAGCGATCGCCTGCACATCAATTGTGATTTATCGAGTTTCCACTGTCACATCTGCACTTATTCCCGGACCAATTCGAGATTCATAACCGCGAATACTCTCAGGCTCAAGCATTATCTTCACCGGAACTCGTTGCACGGTATTATTATTAGAATTAGCCGAGGGGCTATTTTGCGGTGTAGGGGCAAACCTGCTAAAAGAGGCAGGTGATATACTATCTACCTTGCCGATAAATTTGCGACTGGGGAAAGCAGCAATTTTGATTTCCGCTTTTTGCCCCGGACGTATCTTTTCTAACTGAGTTTCCTTAAAGTTAGCAACAACCCAAGGATTCGGCTGCACAACTGACATCAGAGTTTGTCCTGGTTGTACCTGCTGACCTACTCGAACTTCTTTGTTACCAACTTGACCGCCGAGCATGGCAGTAATTTTGGTGTAGGATAGCTGGAGTTCAGCTTGTTTTAATTGTGCTTGTTTTTGCGCGATCGCTGCTTGTGCGGTTTTGTACTGTTGCCGATTTAACTCGACTTGCTGATTAATACTTTGCGATCTGCTAGCTGCGATTTTTGCTTGAGCAGCCGGATTTCCCGCAGGTGGACGCACCGTAGGCGTATCAATTGCCACCACATTATTGATATTTTGCCGTGCCACTTCTGCTTGTTGCTTGGCTAGTTCTAAATCGGCTTTTGCTTGTGCTAAAGATACTTGGTATTCGCGGGGGTCGAGTTGTACTAATACTTCCCCTGGTTTTACCGATTGGTTATCTTTGCTGGCAACTGCCATAACTACCCCAGCAATGCGGGAATTCACAGGATAAATATCTGCGGAAACATAAGCATTATCTGTTACCTGGTGATATTTAGCAAACTGCATATAGCGGTAAGCATAAATTCCCCCAGCGATCGCCCCTGCACCTAACGTCGCTCCTACTATCAGCAGGGGTAGCAGCTTGCGGTTGCGAGGTCGCGATGCAGGTTTTTCATTTTTAGGAGATTCTATCGGAGCGATCGCTGTCACCTCATGCTCCGAAACTGAAGTTTTTTGTGCATCCATTTGTGTAATTTGCTCAGTCTGTTTTGATGACTCTAGACGTTCCATCAGTAACCTTAGTTTCGGCAACAATTAGGGCTGGAGTTAGTAAACAAGATTAACGGTAAACTAGTCAATACCTCCAGCGCCAGATTTTTTAACTAATGTTGTTGGCTATACAAATTCTAGCTAAGTATATACTGAGCCGGAGCGAATAGCATCAATCAATTAATCCTAGCTTTGTTTAGAATGAATCTTGGAGGTATCGCAACAATGCAAATAAGAACTGTTGACGTGAACGAAGCGCAAGCGAATTTAAGAGAATTATTATGTCTAGTGCTTGAAGGTACAGAAATTGTGCTTACAGAGGGTGACACACCTTTAGCTCGTTTAGTTTCAATCGCTCCCCAACCAAAGACACCACGTAAAGCAGGATTACATGTTGGTGCAATTTGGACAAGTGATGACTTTGATGATCCGTTACCTGAAGAGTTTTGGACGCAAAGTACATGAAGCTCTTATTGGATACCCACACCTTTATTTGGTGGGATAGTGACCCAAATAGATTATCACAACAAGCTTTGGCATTGCTCCAAGACCAAAAAAGTATTTTGCTTCTTAGTGTGACAAGCATCTGGGAAATGCAAATCAAAACTCAGTTAGGCAAACTAAAACTAAATCTACCTTTAGCGGAAATTGTTGAAAGCCAACAGCGGACTAACAAGATTGAAATTTTACCAATTACTCAAGCTCATGCATTCGCGTTAGATAATTTATTGATACTGCACAAAGATCCATTCGATCGGATGTTGGTTGCTCAAGCAAATGTTGAAGATGCGGTTTTGGTAACAAGCGATCCAATTATTGCCCAGTATCCAGTCAAACATGTCTGGTGAAGGAGCGCGATCGCCATCGCACTCGTGAGAAAAATAAAATGTGCGATCGCAGTTCATGTGCCAGTAGCATCAATCAATTAATCCTAGCTTTGTTTAAAATCAAAGCAAGGAGGTATGACAATGAAATGGCGTGTGATTCTTGAACCAGATTTAGAAACAGGTGAATGGGCAGTATGGTGTCCAGAGTTACCAGGTTGCGTTTCCGCAGGAGAAACCGAGCAAGAAGCTTTAGAAAATATTCGCTTGTGCGATCGCACTTTATCTTGAACCCGACTTCATTAAACTAGCACCCGGAGCGGTTACACGCGAGGTTACTATTGGATGAGCCGTACCCGAAGAATGAATGCATTGGAAGTTGAAAGCATCTTGCAACGTTACGGCTTTGAGTTAGTCTCTCAAAAAGGAAGTCATTGACCGACAACTTCAGGTAATTGTACCATATCACAAAGGTCGTGATTTACCTATAGGAACGCAACGTAACATCATGATCGGTGCAGATATTCCAGAATCCGAATGGAAAGCGTAAATCTCAACAAAGCAAGTATTATCAATAGACCTAGGAGTGAAAAACAATGTAGAGACGCGATACCCTTGCGTCTCTACAAGGGTTTCGGGTAACGCATAGTTCATTTTCACTCCTATGTCTAATATCTAAAAAATCCTGCTCTGGTCAGTGGTGATTTTGTATTGCCTGGGTTTATCCTAAATACGACTAAAGTTTGGTAGAGCGTAAATCTTACCATTGATATAAGCCAAAATTTTTATAGGTAAATTTAACATGGATATCAAAAACGGCTTTGTAGAAACTGTTGGTAACACACCGCTGATTCGCTTAACCAGCTTTAGCGAAGAAACTGGCTGCGAAATTCTTGGTAAAGCAGAATTTCTCAATCCTGGAGGTTCCGTCAAAGACCGCGCCGCACTTTATATTATTGAAGATGCCGAAAAGAAAGGTTTACTCAAACCCGGTGGCACCGTCGTTGAAGGAACCGCTGGCAATACAGGTATCGGACTAGCACATATTTGCAACGCCAAAGGTTACAAATGTTTAATTATTATTCCCGATACTCAATCGCAAGAAAAGATGGACGCGATGAGGGCGCTGGGTGCTGAAGTTCGTCCCGTCCCCGCTGTACCATATAAAGACCCGAATAACTACGTTAGACTATCTGGCACAATTGCCGCAGAGATGGAAAACGCAATTTGGGCGAATCAGTTTGATAACTTAGCAAATCGTCGCGCTCACTATGAAACTACAGCGGCAGAAATTTGGGCGCAAACAGATGGTAAAGTAGATGGTTGGGTAGCTGCAACCGGCACAGGGGGCACATTTGCGGGTGTGGCGATGTACCTGAAAGAGAAAAATCCGGCGATTAAATGCGTAGTTGCCGACCCGATGGGTAGCGGACTTTACAGTTATATTAAAACAGGTGAAATCAAATTAGAGGGTAATTCGATTACCGAAGGTATTGGTAATAGTCGCATCACCGCAAATATGGAAGGGGCACCTACCGATGATGCGATTCAAATTGATGATAAAGAAGCTTTGCGAGTAGTTTACCAGCTATTAAGAAAAGATGGGCTATTAATGGGCGGTTCCACAGGAATTAATGTTGGTGGTGCGATCGCACTAGCCAAACAAATGGGACCCGGACACACCATCGTCACTATTTTATGTGATAGCGGTTCCCGTTACCAATCACGGATATTCAACCCTGAATGGCTGGCGTCAAAAGGACTGTCAGTAGATTAGTTAGGAGTTGTAGAGACGCGACCGGTCGCGTCTGTACAAAAGACGCGGAGTTAGGAGGCGCGGAGTAAGTAGAGATGCGATGTTCCTCGCGTCTGTACGTGGTTAGTTGTCCTCCTTGTCCTCCTTGTCCTCCTTGTCCTCCTTGTCCTCCAAGGAGTCCCCACTCCCCCACTCCCCCCCTCATCCCCCTCCTCTTGTTAAAAAATGTCAAACAATCAAGCATCCTATTCCTCAACTACAGATCCATCCGCTTCTTGTAGATGCGTGCGGGTATGTCAAAATCGCACTTGTAAAAAGCAAGGTGCGGCGAAGGTATTAGCGGCTTTTAAGGCTTCAGTAGTTCCTGGGGTGACGGTGACGGCTACCGGCTGTCTGGGACAATGCGGTAACGGTCCGATGGTGTTGGTGTTGCCCGATCGCGTCTGGTATAGTGGTGTCCGTCCTAATGAAGTGCCTTTGGTAGTAGAACAGCATTTACTCGGCGGTCACGAAGTTGAAAAGATGCTGTACTCTCGGTTTCATTCTGAGTCCCAAGACGATTAAAAATATAAAGGACTGCACTCTTTTTTACTCTTTGCGAGGCATCCTATGAATATTCAGCATCTGCGTGAATCTTTGAAAATAAAGTGGCTAAATTACTACTTTGAAAATCGTCCCTGGTTAGTCAAGATGCAAATTTGGGGCACGTATGATGGTGAACGGCGTCCAAGCAGCGGTTTTATGTTGGCGACTTTATCTGTTTTAGAACCGCAACTCGATGAGATTTTTCCGTTTATTTTGGATCTAAATAATAATCCCGATCGCATTGTTGCCGCATTAGGTCTTAACTTCAATCCCGACCGACATTTAGATTTAATCAAATCGGAAAACCCAATAGTTACCACAGAGGTGATTAGCGATGCCTGTCGGCAAGCTACGCAACGCCAACATGAGGTTAGAGATGCTGTAAAAAATGACGTTGAAATTAGCATCAAACCTGCGCCGCTTGCTGTGACAACCCAAGTCAACAATGATGACAAACCTAAAGTTGAAAGCAAGGGAAAATCTAAGCCGTTGGGATTTACAACTAAAGTTGAAACCAAGGGCAAACCTGATAATAAACACAGCAAAACTTCACCCCCTAACCTTTCTCCTTTCAGAGGAGAAGGAAAAAAGAGCGTTGTTGCACTTGCGGGTGATGCGATTCGGATGAATCCAACAAACGAGCGATCGCGCTTGAGCAAATCCCTTGCTGTCGCTACAATTGAAACCCAAGACAAACGTGTAAAAATGCAACGCAAAGACGTTCCGGTTGAAGTTAAGTTATCACCTACCACTAACGCTAGTAGTCTACCTTCTTGGATAGACGAGTTTTGTGAAGGTGCCAATTAGTAGAAGTTAGCGAAAAGGGGGACAAGGAGGATGAGGTGAATTTTCTTTTTTGTCTCCTTGTCTCCCCAGAGCAAACGCATCTAAATTTCTAGGACTTACGCAGTATCACTAATTTTATGGTTTTTTTGTCAAATAGTACATCTTTTTAGTCTACAAACTAAACAAACTAAAAGGGGGGTATAAGGAAATACGTGTAAAATTGCCGTAAGCGTAACCCATGCTGATCAATTCCACTACATAGATTCCTACGCGCTCACTTTTTCCTCAAAACCCAATTACTGAAACAGCCTTCTTTCTTTGCTCTGGAGTAACTTCCAATTAGCGCTGCAAAGTTCATATTAAGAAACACATTGCGTAGGGACAGAAATGTGTTTCTTGAAAGTTACACTCTACTCTGGATATTCGTGAGAAACGAACGGGATTTCTATTATTTCCCCTTCGGTTTCTCCAACTTTAACTTTCAAGCCGACACCACCTGCTTTAGTGCGGATGTAACCTAGCCCAAAGTAACCATCAGCGGTTTCGGTATAACTTGTCAATTTGCCGACTTTTTCATCCCCGACAGCGATCGCACTTTCAATTTCCGCCGGCGCGTTGAGGCGAATACCCCATAGGTGTTGTTTTACACCTTTGTAAGTATTTAAACGGGCGATGGTTTCTTGTCCGATATAACAACCTTTGTTAAAAGAAATCGTATGCCATAAACCAGCTTCTAGAGGATTGTAATCATCAGTCAATTCATGTTCTGGGGCTGGACGACCTTGTAATATTCGCAACACATCAAAAGCGCGATCGCTCATTTCTTGCGCTCCAGCTTCGACAATTTTCTCCCACACCGTCGCCTTAAGAGAAGCTGGTAAAATCAGAGTATATCCCGGCAAAGCCAAACCACTACCCACAGCAACCCGCACCCCACCATCAAATAGTTGATGAGTGCCGTAAGGTTGACCGATAATAGCTTCAGCACCCAATTTTTCTAGAATCGTGTCGCTTTCGGAACCGATGAGATTGAAGGTTGCAGTTTCATTTGTCACATCAGCTAATTGCACCTTATCAGCGAAAAAGATGTATTTATCCAGCCATTGCATGAGAAATTCTCGGCGATTCGGCGAAACTAGTAACAGCACTGCATCTTCTAAAATATAAGCTGTTGCTAGGTCAATAGTCCGAGCCGTGGATGTCACCATTACAGTATCACAGCCTTGTCCTGGTTTGAGACTTTGAAAATCGTTAGTAGTTTGATTGTGTAAAAAGCGGATGCGGTCATCGTCAGAAACACGGATGATACCGCAAAAAGAGCGATCGCATACAGCAACAGAATCTTGCGCTGCTTGGATAGCTGCTGCGTCGTTGGTGTCAATTGCAGATTTGGACATGGTGATATCAATTTTGGATTTTAGATTTTGGATTTTAGATTGTAAAACCAAGTTTAAATCAACTTACAGCATGAAAATATTATCAAGTAAGGGTTTGCTTTCGAGCGATCGCTTTAAGCAACTGCTAAAATTACGGAAAGTACCTGTAAACATCTTTTCTGTGCAAGACTCTAACAAAAATCACTACACTTTCAGATACTGTAATACCAATTCTGTAGTCTCCAACCCTAATCCGATAATAGTCACCATCAGCTTTAAGTTTTTTTATACTACTCACATTACCTAAATTTTCAGCGTTTTCTACTTCTTCAATTACTGCCTTAATTCTTTGAAGTAATGTTTCGTCTAGAATATTGCCTAAATCTTTCTCAAAGCTTTTTCTGAACTCTACGTTCATTTTTCCTTTTCCAAAATTTTGAAGATAGCTTCTCGACTGACAAGCTCAGTTTTTTCACCTTCCTTGATAGCTTTAGAAAAAGCTATATCTTCTATTATTTCTGCAAATAAATCAGAAAATACCTCTTTTTGCTCTTGAAGTACCTCAACAATTGCGGCTTTCAGCAGTTCTTTAAGTTTAATTTCATCAAGATTAATTTCAGTCATATATACTCTATAGGCTCAGTTTTGCTTGATACTATAGTAATCCTAAATCATTTTGGGGGGAAAATTATGCGCGATCGCCTTTAACATCCAAGTGTAATCACTGATGCTAATCTTTTCTATCTTCATTTAAGCTGTACGTGTTTTAACTACTCTTTTTCTCTAACTTTACATAATTATGTCCTCTGAAAAGTTTCAGGCAGCACACGACAGCATCTATAATACTGGCACAAAACTATTAAAGTACCTTGAAGCAATTCGCCAAGGTCGTCTCAGCGAGGGAGACGATACCAAAAGTTTACAGAGTATTGAGGATGACATCAACAAAGCCTTAAGCGCGTTAAAAGAGCAGAAATATCAGGTAGCAGTTATTGCAGCGATGAAAGCTGGTAAAAGTACCTTTTTAAATGCAGTAATTGGTGCAGATGTTCTCGCAAGTGAATCAGCAGCGTGTACAATTTGCCGTACAGATGTGCGACATATTCCAGATGGACAAGTACCCAGACTTTTGGAATACCGAGAGGGACAAAGACGAGGTTTTGTAATTGCTGAGGGTGACGCTGGAGAGATTCAACAAAAATTTTTGGTGCGTACCCGTGAGATTAGAGAAAAAGGCAATCCTGACAATACGACACGCTTTGAGATAGAACATCCTATCGAAGCGATTAGCGCACTTTCATCTTTATCTGGCTTTACTCTGGTTGACACTCCTGGTCCGAATGAGTGGGAGTCTGCCAAGTTCAACACGGTAGCACTGAAGCAAACTGCACTTGAAGCGCTGCGAACTTGCAATGCGATTTTGTTCGTTTTAAATTACGCTTCCTACAAAGACAATGCTGTTTCAGATTTGTTTAAGGATGTTCTAGAGAATCGCAAGGAAATTTTAGAGGAGAATACAGGTAAAATTTACTTCATCCTTAACAAAGTCGATCAGAAGACAGAACAAGACCGAGATATTGCTGATGTAATAGAGGATTTAAAACGCGAGTTAACTAACTTTGGCTTTTCAAATCCAATTGTTTATCCTGCAAGTTCTAGACAAGGACTTTTAGCAAAACTTATTCAACAAGGAAAGGTAACAGAAAACCAGCTAAAGGACTTCAAAAAGTTTTTCAGTGCTAGGTATGCGACTGAAGATGAAGAAGGCAATCAGATTATACCAGCGCCTCGTAAAATTGCATCACAAGCCTTAAAAGATAGTGGTATCATCACTATTGAACAAACAGTTATTCAAACCATAACTCAAAACTCCGGATGGAATCTTTTGAGTGATGTTGTGGCAAAACTTGATAAGGCTGGTAAGGGAATTGAGGATACTTTAAACACACAGATAAGCGGTTGGCAGATGGGAATTGAAGCTCTAAAACAAAAGGTAGAAGAGTATAGGAAACGCTCTGATTCTGCCAAAAATAAAGTAGAAGCTGTAAAAAAGTCTGTCGATGAACAAAAACAAATATTAACCAATCGTTTTAGCCAAGGCATAAGCATATTTGCTGAAGGTGCTAAAAGGCAGATACAAGAGGAAATTGATCTAATTGCAAAGTCTACGTCTGCCGATAACCCGAAATCTAACATTCAGGAAATAACTGAACTGCATCCACAGCCATATATTCCCAGCAATGATGTAAGCGTGGATTTGACTGTACCTAATGCTATTCCTATCTTGGGTGGTTTTTCATTCTCCTTCAAAGTACAGCGTCCTTTAGTAGAAGCATTGAGGAAAATTACTCCAGCACCGTTTGATAGCCATCGCTCTGCTCAGTCTAAGATTACTGAACCATATAAAATTAGGGTAGACACTGAAAAAAAGGCTCAAGATATTGGACGTACTATCAATGATTTTTGTAGCCCCCATATTCAAAGTTGGTGGATAGATACGCAAGATCAGCTTGTCTGGGAAGGAACCTTAATCAGAGAACAGTTAGTTCAGAAAATTCAAGCAGATATCCAACAAATATCTAATGAACTTTCTAACTATGTTGGAGAATCTTTACAGGTTAAGCTAAATATAAATACTATTCAATTTCCGCGCTTTCAATTTGAAGGAATAGATGCACGAGTTAAACAACAGGTAGAGGTATTTACTAGGACTAAAACGGAAACCAGATACCGCTCATAAACTACAACAGAAAAATCAAATAGTCTGTGTAAGAGCGATAAAACTGAGACAAAGCAAATTCCATACCACGCTTCAGTGCAAGTTGAAGATAAGCGTCGATTCTACGAAGTTGACTTACGCGAAACAGCAAAGCTAATCAAGCAGAAGATAGATAATCAGGTGTCAGGAACCCAAGTGCTTCTACAGCGAGTAATTGAAAAACAGGTTGCGGAAGACTTTAGAAATGCAGAACAGCAAATCAACGACTATATTAAAAGGTTTCAAGATGAGTTTGACCGCTTGCTGAAAGAACGGGAGACAAAGGAAGCTGAAGGCGATCGCATTCGTGAAAAGCTTGAGATCCAAAAAGCCCAATTAAATCAATACTTACATGAATTGACCACAATTCAAGCATCCTTGTATAGTTGGAAGCCAATGCAAACAATCAAATGAAGCCCTGACGACTGGAAGTCGCGGCTATACAAACAAAGTCCGCCTACGCGGACTAATCTGAAAATAGGGTTTCAAGTTTCCTCTCTCCAGAGTAATAAAATAGCGCTAATCTAGACTAGCTAAAAACGCTTTTTCTTAGCCCACGAAGGTGGGCTTCGTTCGTGTAGCCCCAGAATTCCATTCTGAGGGCTATATTATTGATTAAGACTATATAAATGTAATGGTGAAAGAAAATTATAAATTAGAATCGCATTCATCCTTAAAAGTCATAGACTTATTTGCCGGATGTGGCGGTTTATCTCTAGGATTTAAAAATGCAGGTTTTCAAATAGCCGCAGCCTTTGATAACTGGGAAACCGCCATCAAAGTTTATCAAAAAAACTTTCATCACGATGTCATATTATGTGATATTGCCGCTTTAGATAATTTGGAACTTCTCAAAAATATTAATCCAGATATAATTATTGGCGGTCCACCTTGTCAAGATTTTTCTAGCGCTGGCAAACGTGATGAAAACTTAGGAAGAGGTGATTTAACTATTGTGTTTGCGGAAATCGTCGCTAGTGTCAAACCTAAATGGTTTGTCATGGAAAATGTAGATAGATTAGCCAAAAGTGCCAAATATAAAATAGCTAGAGATATTTTTAAACAAGCTGGATACGGACTCACTGAAAAAATATTAGATGCGAGTTTATGTGGTGTACCGCAAAAGCGTAAAAGATTTTTTTGTCTAGGTGAATTTAACGGTGAAGATAAAGCTTTAGAATCTTATTTACAAGCTAAATTAGCAGCGCAACCAAAAACAATTAGAGAATACTTGGGCGATTTAGGCATTGAGTATTATTATCGACATCCGAGAAGCTATAAAAGAAGAGCAATATTTAGTATTGACGAACCAAGTCCGACAATTAGAGGTGTTAATAGACCGATTCCTAAAAATTATAAAATCCATCCTGGTGATGCTGCACCCGTTACGCCGCAATTACGACCTTTAACTACTATTGAACGCAGCTATATACAAACATTTCCACCTAATTTTATTTTTGAAAGTTCCAAAACTGACTTAGAACAAATGATAGGTAATGCAGTTCCCGTCAAATTAGCTGAGTATGTTGCTAAATGCCTTTATGAGTATATGCAGCAAAATAATGTCCTGGTTCGTAGTGAGCGGTTTACCGCTCAAATTAAGGGCTGAAGCCCTTACTACCTAAGACACAAAGCGATCGCCTCCCCTTCTCTCTTAGCCCACGCAGGTAAGCTTTGTTCGTCAGCCAGCAAATTCTATTCTGCGGGCATCTTATTCCCCTACTCCCCACTCCCCACTCCCCACTCCCTACTCTGGTAAACTTGCAAACACTTGCCCAACTAACTCCTTTGTCTTCGCTTCCAAACGCAGCCAATCTACATCACCGGTTTCATCAATCAAATCAGTATCGATTTTTACCGCTTCATCACCTGTACTGTAGTCAATAAAACACACTTTGTAACACAGTTCCCACAAATCAACTGTCACTTGTCGATCTTGACGCTGCAAACATAGATGATATCCTGGATGGGGCGTTGGTAAATTGGCAAGAGACTGTCTGATTAAATCGCTTTGTTCCGGTGTTGCCCCTTCCATTTCTTGCAACAGCTGGGTAACGATCGCTTTAGTTTCATCACTTGTGTCAGCAGCCCAAACTAATACATCTTGGTAAGTTCCCTTCCAAGCAGATTCATCCAGTTGCTTGCGAATGTTATCAACGACGCGAATGAAAGCAGGTTGCATCAGCAGTTCAGCCTGCTGCCAGGTGACTGAATTGGTTATTTTCGGTGGCATGGTAAATTCAAAGCAAGATTGAAATAAAAATTAACAACGTTTTTGTGAAAAAATTGTGTTTTCCGCCTAAATCTTTTCTCAAGATAGCGGATTTCATCAAAGAAAACTTGGAGATATTTATTACCATCCGGAAAATGGGTGTTCAAACTGGGGAGGGAATATGATCGGCAAGCTGTTAGACCATCGTTATCAGGTAGTGAGAGTCCTTGCGACGGGGGGATTTGGGGAAACATACATTGCCCAAGATACTAGGCGACCGGGCAACCCCATCTGCGTTGTCAAGCACCTCAAAGGGGCAAACTCAGATCCGAAAGTTTTTGAAACCGCCAAGCGCTTGTTTCAATCAGAAGCGGAAACTTTAGAAAAACTGGGTAATCATGACCAAATACCCAGACTTTTAGCTTACTTTGACGAAAATCAAGAATTTTATTTAGTCCAAGAATTTATTGAAGGACATACCCTCAGTGAAGAACTTGTACCAAATCAGCGTTGGAGTGAAAGCGAAGTCATTCAGATGTTGCTAGAAGTTCTGAACATCTTAGAATTTGTCCACCGCGAAGGCGTAATTCACCGCGATATCAAGCCAGATAATATTATTCGTCGTACTTGTGATAATAAATTAGTTTTAGTAGACTTTGGAGCTGTTAAACAACTGCGATCGCCTAATCTTACTTTTGCTGGGCAAACCACCGCTACTGTAGCGATTGGCACTCCCGGTTATATGCCCACAGAACAAGGACAAGGCAAACCCCGTCCCAACAGTGATATTTATTCTCTGGGTATCATCGCCATTCAAGCGCTGACGGGAGTCTCACCAATGGATTTTCAAGAAGACCCCGATACAGGCGAAATTATCTGGCAGCATTTAGCACCTGTAAGTCCGGAATTGGCAGCGGTGTTAAGCAAGATGGTGCGCTATCACTTCAAAGACCGCTATAACAGCGTCATGCAAGCACTGCTATCATTGCAATTGCTTTCTTCTGTACCCGCACCTCAAGAATACGCGAAAACTCCCAGCAGCTACCAAACAATCAAACCAACTTCTCAAATGTCTCGGCAGCAAACGATCGCCGTAGCGCCGGCAAATCATGCTGCCAAACCTGCCCGTAAAGAGTCTAACAGACCCGACTTATTGCCGCTAGTCATTGCCGCATTATTGGCAGGTGGTGCAGCTGCTGTTGCCACCAATTTAGTTGGAAGTGCGAAAAATCTCGGTTTTAATTTTGCTAGTAATGGTGCGGCTTCAGCAAATATCTGCGAAGCTGTTGTTACAGGTAATTCTAATATTCGTTCTGAGCCGAGTGCAATTAATTCTGATAATATTGTACAAACACTTAGCGATAACACTCCTTTTGAGGTGACTGGCAAGCGGACAAAACTCGGTTGGGTAGAAGTTAAACTTGAGGAAGGAAAGTCAGCTTGGGCGAACTCTCATGTAATAGCCAATCCAGAACAATGGGTATCTTGTTTGCGAGACAAAGGTATTGCGATTAAGACAGTAAATGATAGTGACTTAATTGCAGCTCGACCGATTCCCCAACCGATACCAAAACCACCTGCTGTAACTTCATTGCCAAAGCAAGAATTACCAGATTTCTTTCGTGCTGAACCATTTACATCTGATGAAACAGATAAATTAAAGAATAAAGAGAACAATTCTCAGGTTGTAGAAGAAGCAAGAGAGAAGTATGATAATGGAGATTTAGCGGGAGCGATCGCACTCCTCAAATCTCTGCCTGCAAACGCTTCTTCTAGTTGGAACCAAACAGCAGAAACAGTTTCTCAATGGCAGCAAGATTGGGCAAAAGCCGAAGCTTTATCTAATGAAATCAATAAAGCACTTGATAACGGTCAATGGGATAAAGTTTTAGCTTATAAAGACCATCCAGAAAAGTTGCCGAATATTCAATATTGGCGAGATAAAATGGAACCATTATTTAAGCAAGCAGCCGATAATTTAGCAAAACAGGAGTTGCCAAAAATAGGTAATCCCCATCATCTAAATCATCGCCGGCATCAAGTAGAGACGTTCCGGCGGAACGTCTCTCCTGAAGAATCCGATAATATAGATAGTGAAACTACAACAAAAACTGATGAAAGTGGTTTTTAGGTTAATTGTTGGTTGTTAGTGGTTGGTTGTTAGTGGTTGGTTGTTAGTGGTTGGTTGACGGTTAACAGTCAACAGTTATCAACTATCCACTATCAACTATCAACTATCAACTATCAACTATCCACCAACAAATAACAAATTTACTTTTTCGGTTGTGGAGAGACAATTTTGCGCTCTAAATCAGCCTTATAAAAGTAAACTCTATCGCAATATTGGTTTGAGCGAGAGCAAACAGCCTCTATAGCAACATTACTAACATTGCTGACATCAAGTGATAATGAAATTGGCTGTGTTGCAATTACAGTTCGGCTTTCAGCTTGCTGACCATCTAAGTAAACCTTAACTACCACATTTGGAGTTGTTGCGTCATTGTCACGCATTCCAAATCCTAAATTGAAAGTTTGAAAAGGAGATTCCGGGCGATTATCTGGTTTAATTTTACAAGTCAACGAAGCCGAGCGGTTGCCTGCTCCTAAATAAAACTGACTTGTATAAACTGCTTTGCCGATAGAAACATCAAGATTTTGCTCGCGGTAAGTGCCAAGTCCACTGCTAACACATTTCGCTCTCAAAAGAGGAACGGGACGCTGCTGTGCTTGGGCAAATTTTCCCCCCACGATGAAGGTAGATAATAGCACAGCACTGGTGATAATTGAGCTAATAAATTTAGTTTTTTGCATTGGGGCTGGGAACTGTAATATTTAAGGCGATAAGTAAAAGCCTCAATAATAATACCTAATACAGTGTTACGTTAATACATCTGATGTGAGATTACCCCAAATTTATGATAGACTCAGATCCCCGACTTAAAAGCGAGAAGTCGGGGATCTTGTTTGCTGCTATTTGAGCGATGTAGCTAGCGCAACAGCAAGAAACTTAGATAAATGTGTCTTCATCGCAATCATTCATTAACATTAAAGTTTTCTTGAAGCTTTGTGCCGAAGGCAGTCTGAAGGATAATCGGGTCAAAGTACTCTTTATAGTGGACGAGTTTGCTGTTTTGAATTGTGAATACTCCGCAATAGTTGTTGTTGTAGGTTTTACCAGTCAACTTAACGTCAATAACGCCTTTAAATTCGACAATGAAAACGGCAGGATCGGATGTTTCATAAAAGATGCGATCGACAAACTGCATCGAATGATAATTTACAGGTAGGCTGGAGTACTGTTGCCTAATGGCTGATTTACCTTCAAGTCGCTTGGGAAAGCCTTCTGGAGAATAAGGCATCTCTTGAACACCACTATCATCCCAAAGTTCTAGCCAATAGTCGATGTTCATCGATTCAAGACGAGTAAAAAATTCTTCAACTAACTGGCGATTTTGTTGGCGGATATTGTCTGTCATCATCTGTGCTTGCTAGCAAATGCTTTTTCGGTTATTTTTGCTTAAATTAATATGTTTTAGGACACTCCAGCACCCGCAGATTCGATGAAAATATGGGGATAGTATCCTGCTGGTTTCAAGCCAACTGGCTTACCACCATGAATCATGCCTTGAATCTCTGACTCGAAGTAACTGTAGGGAAATTGAGATTTAGGACGACTGACTGTTTGGAGGCGATCGCTTAATTCACTCGAAATCTGAAAATCCAATGCTTTAAGATTATCTTGCAGTTGCGTCAGCTTTGTCGCTCCAATAATTACTGAGCCAACACCAGGTTGATTTGCTGTCCAATTCAGCGCGACTTGAGCCATACTACGATCAAGTTCTTTTGCTACAGTTTCTAATTCGCTGATAATTTGCCAGTTTCTCTCGGAAATTTTCTGAAAAGCTGGATTTTGACTGTCTCTAAGTGTATCCAGTCGTCCCCCACCGCTAAAGCTACCCTCACTGGGTTTATATTTGCCACTCAGCAAACCGCTAGCCAGAGGACTCCACACCATCACACCCATACCGAGTTCCAAACCGAGCGGAACAAATTCGTTTTCAATATTCCGCTCAACCAACGAGTATTCAAGCTGTAAAGTGGTGAGAGGTTCATAACCACGCCATTCTGCTAAGGTTTGTGCGCGTGCTGCATACCAAGCGGGTGTATCACTTAGTCCCACATGACGAACTTTTCCCGATCGCACTAAATCGTCAAGCGATCGCATTACTTCTTCTGCGGGTGTAATTCGATCCCAAGTATGGAGAATATATAGATCGATGTAGTCTGTCCCCAAACGCTTGAGGGAACCTTCCACCGCTCGCAGTATATTTTTGCGTCCATTGCCACCGGCGTTGGGGTTTCCGGGTTCGGCATTGTAGCTAAACTTAGTTGCAATCACAACGCGATCGCGTAATTTTCGCTCTGCAACAAATTTACCAATCCAAGCTTCACTCGTTCCGTTAGTATACAAATCTGCCGTGTCGATGAAGTTTCCACCCGCATCAACATAAGTATTAAATAATTGACGAGCCGTATCCTCGTCAGCTCCCCAACCCCATTCTGTACCAAAGGTCATTGTACCCAATGCCAGACGACTGACACGTAAACCAGAGCGACCCAATGTGTAATAAGTATCAACAGACATGACTCTTCGTCCTTTGATTTTGGTTCACATTTATCAGGATACAAAGTTTCAACTGTGGAAAAATTGAACGATTTAAGCAAACTTTTGGACAAAATGATTATCCTGCCTCAATTTGTGAGAACCGCTTTGGGTGTAATCCCAAAAATCCGCTTAAAATGGCGATGCAAGTGGCTTTGGTCAGCAAAACCAACTTCAGCGGCAACTTCACTTATTGATAAACTGTTTGTAAGCAGCAGTTCCTTAGCTCGATTCACCCGTAAATTAATTAAGTATTGATGCGGCGCCATTCCGGTTGTTTGCTTAAACAACCGACGTAAATGAGAAGAACTAATATTGGCACTTTGAGCGAGTGCGTCTAGTGAGATATCTTGATTCAAATGAGCGTGCATGTAATCGATCGCACTCTTAATCTGCTGCTGAGTTAAACGTTGAGGCGATCGCGCTTCTCGAAATTGGTCAGTATAAGTTCTTAATAAATGCACTGTCAGTAAGTTGAGCAGCGAGTCAATGTATAGTTTACCGCCAACTCCACCGCTGTGCTGTTCGTCTAAAAGCCATTGACTAATTTGCAGAATTTTCGCGTCGTGAGTGTGCCAGGTATTGATTAGTTCGTAAGCTGCGCGGGAATTATTATCGCTTTGTGCTGCAAGCTCGATAAATGCAGGGGGGACGGTTAATTGAATAAAAGAAATTGCCTCTTTCCACTGGCAATAAGCCATACTGCTAGCTGAGAGAATGTTAATATCGCCGGGTTTTGCCAGTTCTTTGATTTTCAGGCGATCGTCACGCTCTACAACTTGTACTGCCTGAGGCGTAGTATGAATTACAATCAAGTGACTGGGCAGAGACTCGACTGCAAGTTCTTGAGGAGCAACGTTATAAAATTGAGAAATTTCGATGCGTTCATCAGGCATTGATGAATCATTTGGAGTTAAGGTTTGCTCAGTCACTTGTCGCTTAACAAAGCATCGGGCGCTGAAATAGATATAAGCTTTTAGCAGCTTAATTTTAATATCTGCTTCACGCCACCATCCCCAGACAGATAAAAATCGAAAGTAGCTAAATAAGTTCGACTTCTTGAGAATTCTGAACCTTATAAATAACGACAGCTTCAACGTTCATGAACGTTGCGATTAGTTTTCGTGACGACAACTGATGCATTCATAACCAAAGCTTTAACGTTGGTCACGAAGCGATTAGTTTTCGTGACGACAACTGATGCATTCATAATTAAATTTTATCAACATACATAGAAACCCGACTTCTTAAAGAAGTCGGGTTTCTGACCACCCGTAAATCCCCAGTTTCAATCGATTCTGACGCGGAAGCGCAGGAAACCGAAGTTTCTATCAGGGGTGATAGTGCCCACATTGACAATCACAGCACCTTTAGTATTTGTTTGACTTATACATTGATTGGGCTGAGGTAACGGTTGTAAGGGAGTGAAAAATGCTCCTTGGTCGCTATCTTGAGCGTTAGTTAGCAAACTAGTTGCACCGGCTCGATTAACTGAAATTTCCCCGGAACTATAGCTTGTTTCCGGTGGAATTAAATCGCAGAAGCTGACGTTTTGCAAGTCTTGATCGCCTTCCGCAAGGTAATAAATTGTGTACTCTACTTCATCACCGCTTTGCAAAGGTGTTTGTAGTTGGCTAACGCCAGCAGGTGGGCGTCCGGCTTGCTGTAAAATATTGTCGTTATTATCATTAGGGTCATCGATAAAGGTGTTGAAGTTGGCAATGTTGACAGGCTGACCATTTCTAAAGACGTTGGTAATTCGTTTTACCAAGCGCAGACCAGTATTTGCTTGACCGACAGTACCACCACGGAAACCGAAGTCAATATTGAGGTTAACTGGATTTGCTTCAGTTAGGTTAGCTGTCAAGGTTGTGTTGGTGGTTGGGTTTAAGCCACCACCTGGTCTTGTTACCTCAACGGTGTAATTGCCTAATGCCAAGCCGTTGAAGATGTAGTTACCGTTGTTATTAGTTGTAGTGGTAGCAACTATCTGATTGCTAGAGTTTCTCAGAGTTACAGTAGCATTAGGAATTCCGGTTTCGCCTGGGTTTTGAGTGCGATCGCCATTTCTATCATTAAAGACAAAATCACCAATTGAACCTCCAGGTGGTCGCTGGAAGCCAAAATCAACTGTATCGATATTCTGACCGTTGCTGACGTTGATTGGATTCGGCTGCGTGAGAGTCGGGGTGAAGCCTTGAGGCGCATTGGTAACAGCTACTGTATAACTACCAGGTGGCACGTTAACACTGTATTTGCCGTTAGCATCAGTATTAGTGGTGGCAATTGTGTTACCGCTGCTATCTCTGACAACGACAGTCACACCGCCAATTCCTGGTTCGCCCGGTTCTTGAGTGTTGTTGCTGTTAGTATCAATGAATACAGTATCCCCAATTATGCCCCGTGGCTGCTGAGTAAAGCCAAAATCAGCCGTATCAACATTTTGACCAGGTTGTAAGGTGATGAGTGACGGCACGAGAGTTGGGTTAAAGCCGGCAGGTGGGTTGGGAACAGATACTGTGTAGTTACCTGGTGCCAGATTGGGGAAACTGTAATTACCGCTGCTGTTAGTAGTCGTGGTAGCAACAATGTTATTGCTACTATCTCTCAGGTTGATGGTAACGCCGCCGATTCCCGGTTCGCCTTGGTCTTGGACACTGTTGGCGTTGGTGTCATTGAAAACAGTATCGCCAATAGTGCCGCGTGCCTGTTGAGTGAAGCCAAAATCAACTGTATCAATATTTTGACCAGTAGCTAAAGCGATCGCATTCGGTTGAGTTTGAGTTGCTGTTAAACCAGAGGGATTATTAACGGTGACTCTATAATTACCCGCAGGCAAACCAGGAAAACTGTATCTACCATTACTATCGGTGGTAGTGGTGCGGGTGAAATCGTCAGCTGTGCCAAAGTTACCATCAGGACCTGCACCAATTAAGTTGAGAGTAACGTTGTTAATCCCAATTTCACCAGCGTCTTGCTGACTGTTGCCGTTGGTGTCATTATAAACAGTATCGCCAAGTGTGCCGCCAGGAACAGGCGCACAAATATTTAACCGGGCAAGACCGATAGTTTCATCCTGCCCAGGAGCACCAAATTCTGTTCCTGGCTCATATAAAACTTGAATTTGGGTAATTGCCCCAGCTGGCGTAACTTGAATGTTGCCAGTATTTTGAGTGACTTCGGCATTCTCGTTTATACCCTCTGCCAGAACGCTATTACCTTGATTAGTGACTCTAGTATTTGTACCTAATGCCGTACCTGTCACACCAACTGGTGTAGTTCCATTAAGTGCTCTAATTGTCACTCTATCTTGGAAGACTCTTCCCACAGGGTCTCGCGCACCATTTCGGTCAATGTCTAAAAAAGTGAGCGGAGATGCTAGGGTGACTGGTTGTGAGAAGGTAATCGTGAGTGTGGCACTACTGCCAACTGGTACCGGACTGCTATCTCGATTTTCGGGTGGTCTACCTAGCGAATTTCCTCCGATATTAAACCTGAGATTGGGTTCTTCAATACCACCGTATTCTTCTGGATTAATACGTGTTTCGCCTGGGTCGATGATTCCAGGGCTGCTTTCAGAGAAGCTGAAGGTGGTACTAATGCCGCCAACGCTCAAACTTTGACTTAAAAATTCTTGGAGGTTGGCGGTGGGATTCCACTGTAAAGTTGCGGGTGATGTCCCAGCCGGACAGCTTGTTTGTGCTTGTGCCAAAGCCTTCCCACCCGATGAAATGCTTCCTAGCAATGGATATTGTATGGGAACTTGCGGCACTGTAAACAGCAGTGTCAAAAGTGTACGTTTTAAAGGTTGAAATATCTGAGTGTGGGTGATTTCTGGTAAACGCTTAAATAAAGGTTTCATTGCAAGATCCTAAACAACACTTTAAGGGGTAGCTTTCATCAATAGTGGGGATCGAAGTTATACTGAGTTGCGGTCAAATATAGTAATTAAAACCAAGAAAGGGGGCAGCTTTGCAGGGAGAAAGGAGAAATCAAATCCTAAATACTACCTTTGAAGGCAATTAAGTATTACATTCAAACAGAAGTCGGGTATGAGGATATCAGGATTCATGTCAAGTCTGACAGAGAAACTTTCCCCGTCAGACTTGACGCGCGATCGCTCTTCTTAATTGTGTTACTTCATACTTCATACTTATACTTGTGGGCTACCTTCTTCTACCTCTAGGTGGTTCGATTTGTAAGTCTTGTTCTTGTCCTTCAATAATGATGTCGATGCCTCTAATGTCTTTGAAAATGATTTCCGCACGGCGATCGCGTGCATAATCTACTCGACCGGAACCTTCACTTACACGCTGGGTTTCACCCTGAGAACGAATGGTCATTCTTTCGGGAGCGATACCTTGCTGTAATAAGTAACGTCTCGTAGATAATGCCCGTCGTTGACCCAACGCTTGGTTATAGGCGTCACTGGCGCGGGGGTCAGTGTGACCAACTATTTCAATGACAATCACCGGATATTGCTTCAACACCTGCGCTATCCGATCCAAAACCAACGCACTCGCTGGACTAATAAAAGATTTATCTAAGGCAAAGTGAACGTTACGCGGTACGCGTATCCGTAGGGGTTCTGGTGGTGCTGGTGGTGGTGGTGGTGCTGGCGGTTCTGGTGGTGGGGGTGGCGCAGGTCTTGAAGTACACTGCGGTGGTTGTATGGGCGTTGGTTGAGAAGATGGTGTGAGGTTGGTTGGTGTCCCAGGAGTGCCAATTACGGCGGCGATCGCTGGTTCCGATGTCCCATATTTAGGATCGGTGGCGATCGCACTCACCATTTCTCCGGTCTGCAAGTTTGTCGCCGTGATGCTAAAATTGCCTTTGCTGTCTACAGGCGCTGTCGCCAACACTTGACTCAACGCACCATAACCTGGTTCATAAAGTGCTTGTTTTCCTCTTTGATAATCTCCTAAACGATATATTGTTACTTGCGAACCTGGGTCAGCTTTACCTTGTAAAGTGACGCCGTTACCACTCGGTACAAACGCCCTCGCGGTAAATTCTGGTGCGTTAATCGCTGCATTTCCTGTATCCCGACGACGATTGCCTGAATCGCGCTTGGGGTTGGGACCATCTCCCCGTTGAAAGTCGCTGACATCAAGATTGCGCTGGGTGTTGAGGTCAATACTCAAACCTTCCAAAGCGGCAAACAAGTTATCTTGGATGATGTTGCGTTCAGTATCAGGAAACGCTGACACTACTACCCCAGGTCCTGTTTGATGGTCAATCTCGTTACCAATTATTTGATGATTGCTACCCATCACATAAACCGCTGCCCGTCGCAATCGTCTACCGTTATAAGTGATTTTGTTATTTTGTAATAACACGTCACCTTGAGGTTTAAATAAATACACGCCTGCCCCATCGTTGGCGCAAATCAAGTTACCTAAAATCTGCGACTTTGTAACCACACCCTCAATCCGCAAGGCATCCGGCATACCTTCTATGCCATTACCGACGATGATGTTTTGTTGTACTACCGTATTTTCACCCCTGACTGAGGTAATAATGGCGCTACCATCATGATAATAAATTCGATTTTTGCGAATTGTCGCTCCTTGGGAATTAAAAACATAAACCCCAAAAGCCGATGTCGTTGGTGGCACCCTTTCATCAGTTGTCAGTCCCAACCAGTTGTTTTCAATAACAACATTCTTGGGTGGGACATCTCGGTCATAAAAAGGAAAACTACTATTAGGTGGTTGCTGTCGTTTGGTATTGGGAGGCGGAAAGCGATGAGAAATAACAATATCTCCTGGCGGTGTCGTCAGTGTCACCGGCTTGGGAATCCCATCATAAATTAATAAGTTGCCCAACTGCTGCTTAAGCGGACTGGCATTAAAACCATAAATACTTAAGCCGCGAATAGTTACACCATCGGCGACAATAGTCAAGCCGCGAAATATTTCTTTATCTGTCGCTGGAGTTATTGTCACTACCGGCACCGGGATGGCAATTTCTGCTGTAGCTGAAGTAGCAGCATCATATCCCGGTTGCGTCGCACCATCAATTACCAATCCCGGACTTGACAAATCGGGTAATTGTTGCTGCAACTGAATCGTCGTTGCGCCATTGGGCAAATTAAACTCAATGCGCGAACCCCCGCCGGTTTGTGGTTGAACTAAAGCTTTTTCGCTATCGCTGAGTTGTTCAACTGTTAGCGTACCATTGACCAGAGCGATCGCTTCTCGCAATGTCAGTACTGAATCAGCTTGAATATTCCCATCAGAGTTACTGTTCACCACCACCCGCAAAGCTGGGGGAGTAGGGGTTTGACTAAATGCAACTTTTGAAGGTAAAAGGCAAAAGGCAAAAGGTAAAAGGTAAAGAATTGTTAATTGATATTTGTTAGTTGATAATTGTTGCGAGAATTTTTTACTCACAACGAAAGCCATACCACTAATCAGCAACAATAAACGAAATTTCACACTGAACATTACTCACTCCTGTACACCTCGCATTCTCCGGCTATAGCAACGAAGTGCTATCTGAGACGCTTAATTAACTCAGCTTTGCTTTCCTCAACCACAGGTGGTTGAGTTTGTTTGAGACGGCTAACCAACTTATCTGGTGAATTTTGTGCTGAGGAAAGCCGCAGACGGTTAATCAACTTGCTTTGTGAGTTACCATTCCTACTAGCCGTTGGTCCGACTTCCGACTCTTGTTGCTGTCTGGGTACGGGTTTTTGCAATCCAAAACCGCCCAAAAGTTCATTCAACTTCAAGCTGATATTCACATAAAAACCGCCTTCAGACCTATAGCCGGTGAAATCGCGGTCATCGACGCTACCAAAGCTGTAGCCCAAACCCACGCGCAAATCCGGTGTTAAATAATACCCAGATTCTACAGCGATGCCAAATTCATCGTAATCAGTGCCGCTGTTGGAGTTTTGCCCAATCCAGCGTCCTTCTACTGCTAAATCAGTGCGATAACCGAGTCTGTAACTTGCCCGCATCTGCGCCAAGTTCACACTACCGTCGTATCTGTTACCACCGTCATATGTAACACCATTACGGAGAGCGTATTTGCCATAAAATTCCCAGCGCCAGTTTGGGGCATAAATCGCTTCAGCAGAAAAGACATGCCCGGTAGCGGTGCTGCCGGTCAATTGGGCTTCTGGAATTGAGTCAAAGTTTTGCCGCCACTCATATTTCAGCAAGGCGTTGAATTTATCGTTGCTGGGGTCGCGATAAGCTATACCAAATCTCAAGTTGGAGGTGTCGCCGAGTTCTTGAAATCTGACTCCATCGCTGACAATACCCGCAGAAGTTGGCAGAAAGACGTTTGCCTCACCTGCTTGTTGAAAGCGAACTAGTGCGGTTAAAGCGGGAGAGAGTTTACCGGAAGCTGCGGCAGAAATAACTAGATTGTTGCCTTCATCGCCATCACGATATTCAAAGCGAGTGCTTGCTTTGAAATCCGGATTATCAGTATATTCCAGCCCTACACTATACACTGAACCAGCAAACAGTCCGAGTGAGGAAGCGGTTTGACCAACAGCGTAATATTGTTCGTTGCGGTTTCCAGCAGCGGTGGCGTTGAAGATATTTCTAAATATGTACTGGTATCCAACATTCACCTTTAATCCTGGGGCAACCCGAAAGCCTTGATCCAATCCTACAGCGCCTTGACCTTGCAAGCCATTGAAACCGGATAGCACCGAATAGCGACCTGTAATGGCAGTATCTTCAGCTAACTTGCGATCGAAAATCGTATCCAAGGTGGTGAAGGAGTTGCCGCGCAGCAACTCGCTATCATCATAGAATTGGTGAGCGAGTCGCACTGTCACTCCTTGAAAAGCTTTCCAATCTAAGCCGAAGGTGGTGCGGTTAGGATAAAGTGGGTCAGAGCCATTTATATTCAGTTCATTTTGCGCCTGAAAGGTCAATGATTGAGTTAGAGGCAATTTGAGGCGAGATACTAACTGACTAGCATTGCCACTAAAGCGATCGCTCACTCTATCATCACGCGATCGGTTCACATACTCTAAACTCGCATCTGCATTTCCTATTCTTTGCAAAATGCCGGCGCGGAAGGTTCTCAACTCATTACTAACTCTGTCCCCAACTCGCGTTTGTGGTTGCGGATTGAATAAGTCAAAAAAGTCTACAATCCTACCTGTAGACCTGCCATAGTTTTCTTCTAAGTCGTAGCCAACAGTAAAGCTGGTGGTGTCAGTCACCCTTGCCAACAACGAAGCGCCGTAGCGTGTTTGTCCGGGTGCAAAACTAAAGGTGGCGTTGTTCGCAAAGTTTGGTTCAACTCCCCGGTAATATGCACTAGCGCTGAGTCTGTCACCAATATTACCAAAGGCTTCTAAGCGATAGGCATTACCTGTGACTTCTTGCCCGGTAAGCAAATCGCTGTTAGAACGGGCAAATTCCCCAACAATCCTACCTGAATTCCCCAAGGAGACTAAGAAATCAGCTCCATACAATTGAAAATCTTGATCGCCTTGGTCTTCTCTTAAATAAGAACCGGCAACGAAAGTTTTGTTTTCTAGATCGTTGGAGAGATTATATTGCAGTCGTCCGCCGTAAAGTTTGGAATCTTCACCACCTTCATTTTGGTAGGTAACGACAACTCGGCGAACCAAAGTTACGCCACCGAAGTTAGGAAAAAAGTCTGTTGCGAGGATGGGACGGCGAAACAAAAGTGTTCCGCGATCGTAATCTATTTCATAATCTTGTCCGCGATACAACTGTTCGCGCCCACGTACTGTACCTGGGCGCTGAATTTCCTCTGCTTCTACATAAACAATTTCACTTCCTGGAACAATCAACCGCTTGGAGAGGAAATAATTTCCACTAGTTCCGTTGGGGACGAAGGTATCCCGCTGGAAACCTTCGATGTTATTGGCATACAAACCAGTTACTTGTAAGTTACCAAAGTTGTAGTTAGCCTTAAACCCGTGTAATTGGCGCGAGGTTGCCGTATACAACTGCGAGGAACGGTTGAATTCCTGGGTATTGTAGTCCCCCCACATCAAGTAGTCTGTCTCTGCTCCAGGTACTGAAGAACTGCGCTCAAAGCGAGCATAGACGCTATCTATTGAGGGCGCGGTTGATGTGAAAGTAGAACTGTCACCGTAGACGGGATATTGTTGTTCGCAGAATTGAATTCCACCAAACAGGCGATTTCTATCTTCACAATCTTGGTTAAGCGGACGTTGGCTGTTATACGCGCCGGTAAATAACCAATCTCCGACTTTACCTGTGGCAAAGACAGCACTATAAAAATCAACTTGAGTACCGCCACTTTCACCAGGTGCGAGAAAATCTCTCCTACTCCCCCAATAATCAGTTCCCCGCTGTCCAATCCGCAAATTGATTATCCCTGTCACCAGCGATGGACGCAGATAAGTTGTGAATTCAACTTGGGTATAAGCTTCTAATGGCTTGTTGCCAATTAATTCAAATAAAGAGGTATCGTTTTGCTGGGGAAATGGTTTGCTTTCGCCGGTTGTATCGGTTTCACCAATGTATGGTATTGATGGTTGCCCGATCGCTCGCGGTGGTAGTTGTCTAACACGATTTCGTGTCTTAATTTTGTCTACCCCGGCTCGAATCCGGACTTGTTGCGGTTTAATTTCTGATTGCAAAGTGGCGACGAACTCACCACCAATCGCCCGAACTTGAAATCCTGGTTGGTCTTTGTCTTGGTCTGCCCCAACAAATTTACCGGCTGTGGTGGTCAATGTCACCATCACATCTTTGTTGATGAGTTGACCTTTATCGTCGGTAATTTGCCCAGAAAGCTTGATGGTTGAACGTCCATCAGCTTGAACTCGCGGATCGCCTACAGGTGCAAATTCAATTCGTGCTTTGCGATCGCCAACAGTCTGCGGTGTACTGTTGGGTAAGACTTCCTGAGTCGTCGGTGGTGCTTGTAGCGGTGTTTGTTGCGAAGGTGGAGGAACTGTCTGTTGAATTGGGGAAGCCGGATTTTGTTGAAACTGAGTTGCCGGATCTTCAGGAAATCCACCCGGCGTCGGGGAAAGTTGGGAAATTTGTGAGATGAGAGATGGGAGGAGAGGAGGAGTGGGGGAGGGGGAGAGGGGGGGAGTAGGGGATGAAGAAGTAAATTCTCCCTTGTCTGCCTTGTCCTCCTTGTCTTCCTTGTCCCCTTGTCCCCCTATCTCCTTGTCCCCTTGTCCCCCTATCTCCTTGTCCCCCTGTCCCCCCATCTCCTCGACTGCGGTCGAAGTTTCAGCAACTCCCCGGAGGCGATCGCCTAATGTGGAAGCATAAACACTGCTGGAGAAAAAGGGTGCGGCGATCGCTAAAAATACAGGCAATATGCCGACACTACCCTTGGGAAGTAGGACAAAGCGCAATATCGAGGATTGTAGCTGATGTCCGACTTTGTTCTGCCTCATTCCCAAATTTTTGGAAAAATATACACAATTTTTTCTAGTTTTCATCGCTTACCCCCTGAAAAGGCAGGCGTAACCCCAAAATTGACTCGTGCCAAACTACCAGGTGCTAATTTCACCATGCGTGATTGGCTATTTTTTTCGATAAAGTATGTGTTTGGTGCTAATGCGTAACCTGGTAAGCTACTCAAGTCCAGTGTTGCCGAACGATAACCGGATATAACAGCTGGCAAGGAAAAGAGTCCTTTGGCATCGGTGACGATTCGATTGCCGTCGTCCATGTAAATTACGGCGTTCGGTACTCCTGGTTCGTTCGGTTGCTGTTCGCCATCAAAGTTTTTATCAACAAACACGCGACCAATCAAGGTGCCGCAATCGGAGAGGATACCAGGTCTAATCCGTATCCGATAGCTGGATTGGTTACTTGTCAAACTTCCGGCTCTGGCTTGTGCTAGGTTTCTACCATCTCCTCGAATCGCATCGGGTGTTACTTCAGCGCCATATACCACAACTAAGGTTTCGTTCGGTTGCAGTCCGGAACTAGCATTAATTGTCACTGTCCGATTTGAACCCCGGTCAACGGTTAAGGCGACTTGGCGATCGCCGATGATACCTCTTAGCGACCTGTTGATTAATCGCACTCCTAAGGGCAGTCTGTCTGTAACCGATATCTGGCTTGTTGCTGCCCTACCAGCATTTCTGATGGCAAGACGGTAAACTACTGTTTCGCCCGGTTCGGCTGCTGCCCTGTCACCTGTTTTGATAATCTCCAAAGCTGCTTGTCCGGCGCTTAAAGTCACCTCGTTTGAGCGAACTTGTGGAAGATTATCAGCACCTGCACCTGCGGTATTCCTGATTACTCCTGTCTGAGCAAGAACAGGTATAACTCCGTAAGTAAATATACTCAATGAAAAAAACGTAAAAAAGAGGCTCTTATGCCTCAACCATGAATTTATAGATGTCATTGGAAGGCATCAAGCAATAGCAGAGGATTGTTATGGAGTTAGGTTTTTGTGGAAAAACCTAATTCTTTTCTGGGATGAATTTAAATTTTTTTAGACGCAAGTATCGTATCACTAAATCTTAACAAGCGGTCTTTTAACTTTGATACAATTGCAGTTTTTTCACAATTCCTTTTACACAATCTTTAATTAACTTTTTTTGGTAGGAGAGCATATTCTTAAACATGTGTCAATCAGTTCAACACATAATGGATGATTTGACATGCGAATGCCGTTTCTATGTTCAGTTCTAACGATTAAATCACTGCGATTATTGCTGCCATGATATTAGCAATACTGATAGTTGTGAAACTTAATTCACAGAAATATTAGCCAAATTTCAGTGCAACGCATGAAAAATAGCCTACAGAACTGTACTTGCTTTTATCAATTCGCACCGAACAGCTTTCCTTAGTCCGCTTGCTCTTTTTTCCTTTGTCTTGCGGGGCAATGCTGTCGATTGAGTGGAATTAAATTCAGTCTTCAGGATGCAAAATATTGTAAAATTTCCTCCTTTTGGTAGATGAAATGTCTTTTTTGTTCCAAATTCACTGCAAGACTAAGCAGGCAGAAAGCTTACCGTTTACTAACTGCTTGTATCTACTGCACCCAAATACAATTACGCTTTGCTAACTACTCCTAAAAAAACATTTCTATTTTTTTGTGATTAGAGCATGTTATCAAAGCTGTGTCAATTTTAAAAACAAAATTTGTTACTTTTACGGTAACTGCCAAGCTAAATATATCTACTTCAAATTCATGTGCAGAATAAAAAGTATTGGCAATTGCTGCCAACAGATGAACACAACTGATGATTCTGCGATTCTACCAGGTTGTTGCCAATAAGTTAACACCACTCGATAATCTGGTTAGTTTATTTAAAGGATGTATGACAGTGCCTCAATGCAGCAATTGCATGAAAATCAAGCTGCAAAATATAAAGCGTCGTGATTGATGTATCATCAAACTGCTAAACATTTGTATGCGTATTTATTTTCCGCTCACCTGAACATCAAGCAAAGTGAGCAAATAAAAAAATGGATACTAAGTAATGGCAAGTTGCAATAGCAACTTAATTTCCGCTCACCTGAACTACCTCATCAATATGTTTGTAATGAATAATCTAGTAGCCGATATACGATCATCTGCCGAATCACTATCTTCAGGTAACACTTAAGTAAGAATACCCATAAATTATATTTAAGGCATCAGGGATAAAAAAAATTATTCAGTATTTTTTCTTATAGTTTTTATTAGTATTTTTGTACGTATCAGTATATTCTCTGATTAATAAATAAAGTTTATAAAAGATGATACCAATCAGTTAGTAAGAAGGCAATTGTCACGCGACCATCCGGCTTTTGTCTTGACTTGTATGGTTGCAATGATGAATCATACACTGCAAGGATTACATTTATAGCGCATTTCTCTTACTAGTAGTTTAATATTTAAAGTAATTTTCTTGACATAAGTAGGAAACTGGTAATGGGGCATCGGGCATGGGGGAGGCAGTGCGGTGAGACCAGCCCCCGACGGGCGCGGTCTCCCTGATCGATGGGGGACTGGCGAACCCGAAGGGTCTTGGTGTCGGACCTGCGTGGAGCACCTGCCGTCATGGGGCATCGGGCATGGGGCATCGGGCATTTATGAGGGGTAAAGGGAAAGCGCTCCAAAGCAGGGTAAAGGGAAAAGGTGAAGAAGTATTTTTACTAATTTTAAATAACTCCGTCCCAATCATAGGCAGATGCTCCACTTGGGGAGCCACCCCGCCCTTGGGGGTTCCCAAGGCACGTTTTCGGGGGAAGCTTCCCCCGAAAAGCTGCCGCCCCGTTGTAGGGAGTGGCGTGAAACCCCAAGACCCAACTCTAGAGCCAGTCCCCCATCGATCGCTCGCTTACCGCGCCCGTCGGGGGCTGGGGAAGGTCCGCACTGCCTCCCCTTTCCCCTTTCCCCTTTTCCCCTCTTCAATTTCCCATTGCGATAGGGCCCATTGCGATAGGGCCCAATGCCCCTACTTATCTATACAAAGTTCCTATGGGTAATCATTTTCTCATAGACAAAATTTTACCCAATTCAAGTTAGGCGTAAAGAAATAATTTACATACAAAACTCCGAGGCGAGAATTTATTGGCTTTACCCTTTGATAATTCTCACCCTAGATGCCCGAAACTGAGCTGACCATAGGGTATTACTTTGTGCTGTGCTTACAACTGCTTCAACTTCAATGCATTTCGTCGTATTCTGTGGCTTCAACTCGTCTGGTTTCTACACGAGGGGGAAGAAACTCAGCCCGTCGTACAGGAGCCAGTGGCGGTGTTGGACCATTATAAGGATGAATTACTTGTACGGTACGGGTAGAACGCTGCCGTGGTGAGAACAAAGCCAACACACCAGCTACAACAACACCACCGCCAATCGTCAGCGTCATACCTGCCACTGCCCAAACTATCGGTGAAGACGACCAAGGAGTTTCAGTCTGCTGCTTCAATGCTGCTTGTTGAGCGGCTTGGTTATTGACGCTTAATTGAGCTTGGTTTTTATAATTTTCGACTTGATACTGAAGTTGGGGAATTTGCTGTTTGAGCTGATCGTTTTCTCGCTGTAACACGTCAAGCTGATTTTTCTGCCGTTCCATTTGTACGCGAAACTCTTCAGTACCGCTGGGATTGATCGGCGCTGGATTGGGGTATGGTTGCCCGTAAGCAGGATATTGTCCTGGCTGCATCACTTGCGGTGCGGCTACAGTGGCTGGAAAAGGCGGGGCAACAGCAATATTAGGTTGTAGGTTTGGAGTACCTGTCCCTTTGAGCAACACGAGCGCTGCTAGACCAGCTACAGCAACTCCGCCGATAAACGCCATACTTTCACTCATCGCCTGTCCCCCTGAAGTGCGACGTAATTATATCCATTTGTGACTTACTCACTCTCACACTCATTATTTATAACCTATTCAAGTTTACATAATACTCAAACTATAAGCCGACGTATCAGCTATTTTTTTTACAGCTTGATATTTGCTGTTAATATTCAAGAACATATCGGTTAAATTGTCTACTAAGTCAGGGCAAAAAAACTTTGCACTTTAAATTTTTTAATCTACTTTAGCGATTTGAGCAAGCCGGAGTATTTGTGCTACTTGTCAGAAGTTTCAAGGCTTTGCTTGAGGGTTTGACAAAACTCAGCGATCGCCTTTAATCCTTGTTCTGAGTTACCTTCTGCCAGACGTTTGACAAAAGCGCTACCAACAATTGCTGCATCAGCGCCCCACTCGCGCACCTGATGAGCTTGTTCTGGCTGGGAAATGCCAAAGCCAACACCGATAGGCTTGTCAGTAACACCACGTATTTCTTTAAGTAAATCTGACACTCTTGATTGAATTTGCGATCGCATTCCCGTCACGCCGGTGACGCTAACCAAATAAATAAATCCTTGAGAAGAACGAGCGATCGCTTCTATTCTTTCAGTTGAACTTGTGGGAGCAACCAATAAAGTAACATCAATTCCCATCTCAGAAGCAGGTTGCAACAAACCTTGAGCTTCTTCTAAAGGTAAGTCCGGAACTACCAATCCCGCCACACCAGCATCTACAATCTGAGTGAGAAACTTTTCAATTCCCCGGTACAAAATTGGGTTGTAATAATTAAATAGAATGATAGGCGATCGCAAACTTGGAATAGTTGCTTTCACCATTTCCAAAACAGAATCAAATTTCGTTCCTTTTTGTAAAGCGCGGGTAGCAGCAGCTTGAATTACTGGTCCATCCGCCAGAGGATCTGAATAAGGAACACCCAATTCAATTATGTCCGCTCCACTGCGATCCAGAACCTGCAACGCTTGGGCAGTTGTTTCTAAATTCGGATCGCCAGCAGTAATAAACGGAATCAGCGCACACTCGGAGTTACGCGAGAGATTTTCAAAGCAATCAGAAATCGCAGTCATTAGTTATTGGGCATTGGGCATTGGGCAAGGGGACGGAAAGACAAGGGGACAGGGGGGACAAGGGGGACAAGGGGGACAAGGGGGGCAGGGGGCAGCAGGCAGGGGACAGCAGGCAGGGGACAGCGGGCAGGAGGAGTTTGCCTCCTTGTCTCCCTTGTCTCCCTTGTCTTCCCCATCCCCCCCTCTCAAGAACTCTCCCCATCTCTTAAGAGTCCCTACTCTCTATATCGGCTTGAAGTTTTGCGAGTTCTTCGGGGGTGAGTTCGTCGAGTCGCTTTTGCAAAAAAGCTTTTTCGTATTCTTCCCGTTGCTGATGGTAGGTCATTTTTTGCCCAACCGCACGAAAAAGATAGGTTGCTACCCAGCCAATCAACCCACAGACTAGCAAGGCTTGGCTCCAAATCCCGGCTTTTTGGCTATCTAAGCCTACTAGCAGGAATAATACATAAGCCAAACCGCCAGCTACAAAAACGCCAAAGACAATTCCAACAGCGTCAATCCGTCGCATGAGATTTATGACCTACCAATCAAATATCGTTAAACTTCAATTTGTCGCCGTTTGGGTCGAAGATTCACAAAAGGTGACAAAAGCAACAAACCCGGTAAGAAAAAGAACACGAGAAAGTACATAAAACCGCGCTCAAAGGAGCTAGCCACATACCACCGCTGTGTGAGGTACACTAAGGCTGCTGCTGGTATGACTAATAGATAAGCTCCAGCCAAAATCAGATACAGTAGGGCTACAACCATAATTGTGTCTCTATATAGAGGTGCATCTGTTTTCCATCATAGGCTGAACGCCGATTAGTTTAACTTTTTTGAGACGACGAAAGTCTGGCAATTTTTTTTGCGGGTTGTTTTACAGGGATGTCGATCAAAAACTCAGCCCCTTCTTGTGGTTGGGACACACATTGTAATTTGCCTAGGTGCTTTTCGACAATTTGGTAACTAATTGAGAGTCCTAAACCTGTACCCTTACCCACCTCTTTTGTGGTGAAAAAGGGGTCAAATAGCTTCGCGTGTACTTCTTGGTTCATGCCGATTCCATTATCTTTGATGGAAATTTGTACCCAATCATTTTCTAAAAGCTGGGTTTTCATAGTAACGATCGGATGATATTTATCATTACCGGATTTACGAGACTGACGGCACGACTCTTCTAATGCGTCAATTGCATTGGAGAGTAGATTCATAAAAACTTGATTGAGTTGTCCGGCAAAACACTCTACCAGCGGTAACTCACCATACTGCTTGATCAACTCAATGCCTGAATGCAGTGAATTAGGCTTAAGACGATGCTGCAATATTAACAGAGTGCTATCAAGTCCCTCGTGGATATTAACGGGTTTTACCTCGGCTTGATCCAAACGAGAGAAATTTCTTAACGAAAGAACAATCTCCCGAATGCGTTCAGCACCTAATTCCAGCGAAGAAAATAGTTTAGGCAAATCTTCTGCGATGAACTCTAAATCTGCCACTATTGCTTGTTTTTTAATTTCTGGTTCGGGTTCGGGATAGTAGTGTTGATAGAGATTGAGCATTTCAATCAAGTTTTGCGTGTACTCATGAATATGAGCGAGATTGCCGTAGATAAAGTTGACAGGATTGTTAATTTCATGTGCCACCCCAGCAACTAATTGTCCTAAACTCGACATCTTTTCACTGTGAATTAAATGAGCTTGAGTCTGCCTTAAATCGTCGAGTGTTTGGGAAAGTTGTGTGGCTTGCTGCTGTGTGTGTTTGAGCAGTACTGCGTGTTCGAGGGCAACTCCTAACTGAGAGGCAATTTGGCTGACAAATTCAATTTCTAAGTCTTGCCATTCACGGGATTTTTCACATTGATTAATACACAATAAGCCCCATAGCTTATCTTGCTTAATCATGGGAACTACCAAGTTTGCCCTGACTCGGAAGCGAGACAGCATTGATATATAACAATCGTCTAGCTCAGAGTTATAAATATCACTAACTGCATGGATATGACCTTGACGGAATTTCTCGGTATACTTCTCACCTATGCAGCGATCGTATACTTTTGCGGTTAAGGTTGATGGCAAACCAGGGGCAACATCTTCAGCAATAACTTCGCCACCGTCATATTCAGAGTCGGAGTAGAAGCGAAAAACAACAACACGATCGCCATTGAGTACTCGGCGGAGTTCTTGCGTGGTGGTTTGAAAAATCTCGTTCAAGTCGAGCGATTCCCGAACTTTGGTAATCACACTCGCTAGGGTTTGCTGCTGTTCTGCCACATGAGCCAATTGTATAGATTGCGATCGCATTTGTTCTAGATATTCAGCTTGCTGCACTGCCACCCCTAGCTGAGTCGCAATTTGCGTGAAAAACTCTACTTCCAAAGCTTCCCAATGCCGACTGCTTGAGTGTTGATAAGCACTCAGTAAACCCCATAGCTCTTGCCCAACAAAAATCGGCGCAATCATAAACGCTTGCACATGAAATTGTTCGAGTAAATCAATGTGACATTGGCTAAATTCCATGCTGTACACATCATCGACCACAAACGGCTGATTATGGCGATAACGTCCCCCTTGGGTTTGTTGTAAGTGGGTGTCGTCCCATACCATGCCTACTCCAAGTTTGACGCTTCTGTGCCATCGGGGATTTGCAGATTCATAATCGCTGACAAATTCACCTCCCCAATCGTCATTAAAGCGATAAACTGCGACGCGATCGCTTTTGATTAGTTGACAAACTTCCTCAGTTGTGGTATAAAAAATATTTTCCACATCCAGCGATTGTCGCATTTTGGCTATGATCCCAGCCAAAGCTTGCTGCCGTTCAACAGAGCGCTGTAGCTCAATAGTTGAGCGTTGCAAGTCGGTGTTAGTTTGTTGCAGTTGGGCAGTGCGATCGCGTACTTGTTGCTCTAAATTTGTATTGAGAGTTTGTACCTGTTGGTAAAGTCGGTATTGTCTCACAGCAGTGGAAAAGCGCTCACCTAATGCTTGCGCCAGCTTGACTTCTGATTCTCCCCACTGTTGTGCTTGCCCAGTTTTCAATTCGCGCCACGCTTCAAACGACTGACGCGCCATCATTTGGCGAGAATCAGTAGAAAAACAGCCTGCCCAAATCGTTTCAATATCTACCTCATCTCGGAAGATAGTCAAGCAGCCAACGACGGTAGAACCATGCAGAAGCGGTACAATTAACAAGCCGCGAATTTGGGTTGCTTGGAAACAACAAGCGAGCGAGCGAAATAAAGGTTCTTTATAAACGTCGGCGATCGCCCACAAATTTGAGTCTGAAGTTAGTTCGTTAGGTGGGGCAGTCAAAGCATAAACGGCTCTCATCCAGTTTACCGACCAAGATTTAGCACTTGGCTGTTCTGGATTGCCGACGGGTAACATCGAGGCAGAATAAAGATATTTCTGCCACAATCGATGCTCCTCAATATGTCTACCTTGCCCGCCATCGAGTTGGGTAGGCTGCACCCCACAAATGTAGATTTCTGCGCTTTGCTCGTTATCTGGCAGCAAGTAGAGGCGTCCTCCAGAGCCTGCAAAGGCTGCCACAGTCTCTTCTAGGGCAGCTTCCAGCTGAACAATGGGAGTACTGTACAATTGCTGGGTAACTTGGTTAATAATGGCTTCTTGGCGGGCTTGCTGTCGCACTTGGTTGAGCAATATCGATTGAGAAATAGCGATCGCCACTTGATCGACTACAGACTGAATAAATAATAATTCCTGCTCTGTTACTACCCGTGGTTCTGAATGGTGAGACACCAACAGCCCCCATAATTGAGATGATTGCTGTAAAGAAGGTAAAGAATCTTTACCGGTTTCCTTGCTTTCTAGAACGATGGGCACTACAACCGAAGACTTTACACCCATTGCCGTTAAATATTCTACATGGCAAGGATCGACCGGGCGATAACGAATATCTTGCTGGTCTAACAATTCGCCTGTTTCTCGGCAATTAAGAAGACTGATACCGATTTCGTGTGTTGCCAAATTGACGATTGTTCGCTGGCGTGCCCGAACATACAATTCACGCGCATAGGGGGGAATGTCATCTGCGGGAAAATTCAGCCCTAGCAAAGGAGGTAAACGTCCTTCCTGAATTGATTCGGCAATTACTAATCCATGACTGTCAGGTTGAAACTGATAAATTTTTACGCGATCGGTGCCGAGAAACGAACGGACTTCGGCAACCGTCGCCGATAAAATTTCTTGAAGTTCTAAAGATTGCCGAATGCGATTTGCAATGCGGTGTAAAAAAATCTCTTGAGTAAGACCTACATGCTTAGTAAGCGAATCTCCCATATGTTCTACTCTTATTGAATATCTAAAAATTTTTTGGGTTTGGATATTTTACTATTTTTGTTATAAATTGTTATATAAAACAGTCGTAAAAACACGTATAGAGAAAATTTGAAATTAAACTATAGCTAATTTAAATTGCGTAGCTTTGGGATAAAATCGCGATCGCCTAAAATCTACCTATAAGCGTGAAAGCCTTTGTCTGATATAGGTTTGATGATTCGCTACTTCAAAGAGCGATCGTCTCCCACTTACTACTCTGACGGTAAGCCAGAAAAAAATTTTTTTAATTCAGTTGGACAAAAGACGCAATTGATGGTGGAATAGATGAGGAGGTATTTGCTGCCTCAATAAAATAAGCAAATCCCAAATAGCTGATGGGGGTGTGGCGGAATGGTAGACGCTACGGACTTAGCTAACTGAGCCTTGAAGGAGAAATCCCTCAAGTGACCGCTCTCAAACTCAGGGAAACCTAAATCTGGCAACAGACATGGCAATCCTGAGCCAAGCCCAGCGATTTTAGATTTTGCGAAAAGTTTGAGCGGAGGTTTCCTCCGATCAAAGCTTTTCAAGACAGATTTTAGATTTGTGATTGCTCTTGAATCCAAAATCCAAAATCCAAAATTTAAAATTCAGGGAAGGTGCAGAGACCCGACGGGAGCTACCCTAACGTCAAGTCGAGGGTAAAGGGAGAGTCCAATTCTCAAAGCCGAAAGGTAAAACCGATTAGGCAGTAGCGAAAGCTGCGGGAGAATGAAAATCCGTTGACCGTAAAAGGTCGTGTGGGTTCAAGTCCCTCCACCCCCATAAAAAAAGTCAAGATTCAAATAGGCTTGTTCTGCAAGCCTATTGTCGTTTTTATAGTTGCTGTAGTAGGCACTGAAGTGCCTAAAATAAGCGCTTAAGCGCTTACTACGAGCTTAAATTTACGTTTTTTGTGTGACACGCAGCTTTTGTCCTGTTACTAATTATGGCAATTGCAGGTACATCGTAATTTAAAACAATAATTAGTATAAATAAATACGTATATATATATATACATAAGAAATAAATGAATTTAATATTCTGTTTATCAAATTTATGTAAAAAGATTACTTAATCTTTGAATAACAGATTGATACTCTTGTTCGCCAAGGTTAAGCTGATAAGAATATAGTCGGCAAACTTTTTGGTCTTGAGAACTGCAATGACCGCAAATAAATTACAGAAAAGTCAAGGAAATAAGCATTTTGTTAAGTCTAACTCTAGACAGATAAATCTGCAAACTGCACAAGAGAGAACTTATAAGTTTTTAGTAGAAATTGTGCAAAAATGGTCGCCGGAAGACGTTTTAAAAGAATTTAAGCTTTTATTTATAGACTGTCTTGATTCAGTTGATTTAAATTCTGCGCCAAGTATATATGCAATGTTTTCTGAGAATAACGAACAAGAGTTTCGCCATACACTTAAGCGATGTTGCTACATTATAGTTAATAACTGGGATTCTCAGAGAAAACACAAATACATCAAAGAATTAGTGGAATTATTTGTTAATTACAAAATTCAGATATGGACTGCTGAATCTTGTTCAAATAAAATAAATATTTACCAAAAATGGTTAATAAATTTTGTTAACAGCAACGACTATGAAGAACTAAAATTATTTGCTCTTAGACATAAAGAACAAAACAAAGGTCATTGGACTAATCGCTACACAACATATTTATTAGTTGCTCAATCTTTTGATAAAAACAATCCAAAAGAGCAACAAGAAGCGGCTTTAAAGCGTTCCAAGCAGATGAAAGACAAATTTAAGTTTGAACTAGCGATGTATATTGCTCGTTCTCAGTCTGCTAAATCAAGCGAAACACGTTACATAAATCCCACTATTTTGGGAGATAATGTTTTGCATTTAATCAAGACAATTGTTTTAAAAAAAGGTGCATTTAGTCACGAAAATCTGGCGAATATATTTCTCAGACAGACTCAAAATCAAACTTTCAAAGACTTTAAAGACAGCTTACAAAAATATATGATTTTTTCTGTAGAACGCCAAGACTTTGTAGAAACGTTGAAACAGCAGTTGTCAGATAAAATATCGCCTTGGAAGAAAGAATATGATGAAAAACCTATTAGTAAAGAATTGTTATTGAGAACCTGTAACCGAGTGATTGATTGTCTAACAACAGAAAAGGGACGAGAACCTTCGCCATTATTCGTTTTATTGCTTTCTCAGGGTCATCCTTTAACATTGGTGGTTGTACTGCTAAAAGTAATTTTGATTTGTAAAAATGCCCGCAGTCATTTAGAAATTAGAATGGCTGATTTGATTGGTTATTACGATAACTATCCAGAAGAGGAATGCCAATGGGTTATTAATTTTATAGAAATTTTTAATATCACTTTTGCAATTTATGCCGAAAACGTTGAATATAACTTGATTAACATGAAACAAGATGAGCAAACCTCTCAACCAAAGGTGAATTTAGATGGCTATCGTGTGTTTTCTCAGTTAAAAGTAGATGCACTTCGGAGGGGGGATGGGGGGATGGGGGGACAAGGGGGACAAGGGAGACAAGGGGACAAGGGGAGCCAGCGCCGTGCGGAGGTTCCCTCCGTTGAGGCGCCTGGCGTGGACAAGGGGGACAAGGGTGATTTTTGACTTTTAACTTTTAATTCCTAACTCCTAATTCCTAACTCCTAACTCCTAACTCCTAACGATCGCACGATCGCACTTATGATTGAGTTTGACGTTCGTCGAGCCAAGCTAATGCAGCACCAGCGGTTTCAGCGACAATGCTAATCAGACGATAGAGAGCGATCGCACTAATGACTATAGCAGCCGGAAAGCGATTTTGTAATAAGGCGATCGCTGTGGCTTCAAATACACCCAAACCCCCAGGTGCCCCAGGAACAACAAACCCCACTAACCAAGCGAAACTAAAAGCACCGATTAATAAAGGAATTTGACTGAAATTCAACGGACCCAAAGCAAACATAGTTAATATAAACCCAGTGCTTCGCAATCCCAAAAAGCCGAGTTCTCCTAACAAAGGTCGCACCGGATAGCGTCTAATACTCACCCTAGGGTTTGACTCGGTAGTAGTATTAGACATTCTCCCCTTCAAGCGTTGCAAAAAGCTAATAGCCGGATTTAAAAATCGAGGATGAACTACACAAAGCACTCCCAGCAAAGTTAGCAGTTGGGCTATTTGCGCGAACAAGTTGACATTGCCTGCTGCAAATGTGCCACCAAGTGAGACAATGATAATTAAAGCAGCTGCTGCCATTAGTAACGGCTCTAGCAATACGCTCAAGGTGGCTGCGCTTGGTGAAACATTGGCATTTTTGGCGGCGACAATTCGCCCGTAGTGATGCCAGATATTACCTGGCAAATACTTGGCGATGTTTGTTTTCAGGTAAACTTGAATAAAATGGACAGGTTCTACAGGTTGATTTAAGTCTTGCAGAACCCAAGTCCATACCCAGCCTGCCCAAGTGTGTGCAAGCAAAGTTACGCCTGTGGCGATCGCTATAATTGCCCATCCAACTGCATCAATGCGGATGGCTGTCACCTCAAGCCAGTGATCCTTAAAAGCTCTGGCTAAAAAAAATAGCGTTCCCCCCAAAATTAGCCAGCGTAAAAATTGCTTCATCATTTTGGTAATTTAACTGATAAACTTTTTTATGGCTGAACACCTAAAATCTTATGGTAAATTAGCCAAATATACCCAACTTTTCTGAAAACGTGAAGTCTTAACAAGTTTTCATATCCTCATCATCATTAAATTTTTTCCTAAATTAAAAATCAGTGTTGGCATTCTCCTTCTTTCAAAACGGCGAACAACTACAAATTTTGTGTAATTTTATGTAAAGCCGCATCGAGAGTTTCCCATAGACTAATTAACTTCAATCTCAAGGCTGACATAAGTAAACATTAGTTGATAACTAAATATTCATACAAGAGAAAAGAAAAGTAAATTGGCACAAGCGAATACAAAGCTAATTATAGTAGCTTATATCTCTCTTAAGTTAGAGAACAATGACGTGAATGTAGTAGTCAAAATGTGACCTTCGCTAGAGGCAAAGGTTGCCTTTTTCACTCTAAGCTTGACAAGCGTTGATTAAATATTCATCAACTTAAAGGTAAACAAATCTGTTGACCGAAAAAAATTGGTTTGTTTCAAGTTGAAAGGAGGACTTCGTGAACGGTTTGAGAACTTTTTGGAAAAAATTACAACTACGCCAGATTGTAATAGTTTTTTTTGCTTCTTTTTTATTGTTAGTTAGCACTGCTTGTAGTGGGGCAAATGCTCAAGGTGCAAATCCCCAAAATCCGGCTGTGCAAGCTGGTGGGGCAAACAATCCTTATAAAAGTGGTGGGGACAAATACACAAACTACAATTTGTCCACAGACAATAAAGTTAATAACACCAAAGCCAATAAGGGCGATCAAGCTAGTATACAGCCAAGCGGACAACTATTGATTGCTACAAATGACGATTCAAGGATACTTTACCCAGGTGCAGAAACACCACAAGGTAGAGCTGAAAAAGAAGCCGAATTACCAATCATCACTGAAAAAGATTTTCGTCCTAAACAAGGTGGTTTGAATCAACGCATCCCAGATGTAGGAGATAGACTAAAACAGCGACTTGGCACTGTTCAAGAACAAGTTGGAGAAGCTTCAACCTTTTTGAAAGATAAGGCAGATGAAGCGGGTGCAAGACCTGAATTAAAACCAAATCCAGCACGCAGCAGATAAAACCCTTTTTTATCTGAAGTTTGAGATTGTGCAGAAATCCCAAATCTCAAACTTAAAATCATTCGGTTATCTTAGTTAAAGTTTAACTTATTCACACAAACACAAGGAGTAACAACATGAGCAAAGTAATTGCTTGGGTAAAAAACATTCGCCCAATCAAAATATTGACGGTTTTGTGTATGGGGGTTTTACTGATTGTTACACAAGCTTGTGGTCCGGTAACAGCAGGAGAACCAAAAGCAGGAGCTAATTCTGAATTATCCGTTCCCAAAGGTGATAAAGTTCTTAATCGCTACGAAGGTGGAATGAATAACTTCAGCGATACAGATCCCAGATCAAATGAAGGAAAAACCAAAACTGAAGCTCTCAAGGAAAATGCGGAACAAAACGTCATTGACCAAACAAGTACTGTGGGCGAAAACACCCGCCGTATCTTAGATAAAAAAGGTGAAAACGCAGCAGATTTCGGCAAGAATCTTCAGCAAAACACTGAGGGTACAAAAGATAAAACTGGCAATTCCGCTGATAATTTCGCCAAGGGAGTTCAGCGAGGAATTGAAAATATCAAAGACAACACTAAGAATGCTGTCGGTGACTTGACAAAAGGTGCTAAAGGTGCGGCTGATGATGCCAAGACAAATGTTCAGCGTACAGCTCAAGATGCAACCAGCGCTGTGAACAGAACAGTTAGAGAGGCTGATTAAATAAAGGTCTTCCGAACAGCTTTATCAACGGCGGTGGAACTGATTCCCGATTTCTTAAAGAAGTCGGGAATTTAACTTTTCACTTCTTCGATTGATCGGACTGGTATATATTATTTTTTGTATGCCAATTGTGTAATGCCGTCTGCTGAATTTCGCGCCAGGGAATATTATATTTTCGCGCTAATTCTGCACAATCTTCATATTCTGGTTGCACGTTTGCCCTAACTTCTTTCCCCATCCATGCAACTTTCACGCGCACTACACCATATTGAGTTTCTACTTGTTGAATTTCCCGCTGTAAAACGGCGCGTTGTTGGGTGGAGCGACGAATTCCTAAAGTGGTGGTTTCACGAAATAAAATGGCTTCACACTTAAGTAAATTTTCCGGATGGCAAATTACAGTTAGTAGAATCCCCGGACGAGATTTTTTCATGCCGATCGCCTGTGTAAATACATCCACAGCACCAGCGGCAAATAACGCTTCAAAAACATAACCGATCGCCTGCGGATTTAAATCATCAATTTGAGTTTCTAATATTGATATCGTTTCTATCAACCTATCATCAACAGTAGAAATTGTACTTTCACCCAGCCAAAGTTGTAAAATATTGGGAATCGGTAAATTCAACGAACCCGCTCCCAATCCAACTTGTTTGATTGTCATTGGGGGTGGGGCACCAAAATCAGCAGCTAAAGTAGTAGCGATCGCCGCTCCCGTCGGTGTCACCAATTCCTTGTCAATGCCGTTACTATAAACCGGACAACTCCGCATTTCCCACAACTTCAACACAGCCGGTACTGGTACTGCCATCAAACCGTGTGCAGCGCGAACTGTTCCCCCACCAGTCGGTAACGCCGAGCAGTATAGTAAGGGCATTCCTTTTTCATTGCTGTCAATGCCCAACCAATCTAACCCAAGACTTGTACCGACAATATCAGCGATCGCATCCACCGCACCCACTTCATGAAAATGAACTTTTTCCGGTGCAATACCATGCACCGCTCCTTCTGCCACCGCTAGCTGCCGGAATACCGCCAAACTCCAAGCTTCTGCTCTTGTTGGCAACTCTGCCTTGAGAATCATCTGCTCAATTTCTGGCAGATGGCGTCCGTGATGGTGATGGTGTTCATCCTCATGATGATGGTGGTGAGTTAAATCTACATGAACTTTAGTTGCCTGCTGACCGTTGCGATGAACAAATTCTGCTCTTAACTGATACTCATGCTCAATTCCCAACTTATTCAGTTTTTCAATTAAATATTCTTTGGGAACACCTAGACTTACCAACGCTCCCAGACACATATCACCAGAAATACCCGTCGGACATTGAATATAAGCGAATTTACTCATATTTTTTCCTGATAATTTAATTATTAGTCAACAGTCAAGAGTCAAGAGTCAAGAGTCAAAAGTCATTAGTCAATAGTCATTAGTCAAGAGTTATCCCCCTTGTCCACGCCAGACGCCTCAACGGAGGACACCTCCGCACAGCGCTGGCTCCCCTTGTCCACGCCAGACGCCTCAACGGAGGACACCTCCGCACA
>NZ_JTCM02000033.1 GCF_000817785.2 Hassallia byssoidea VB512170
AAAAATGGCACTCATAGTTCGTTTACTAGATCCTCAACACCCCACGACATTTTACAGATGTTGGCTGTCAATGAGTGAAAGAGTGTTTGTGAAACCCTACGAATGACTATTCTGAAACAGGCTTAACATCTTCGTGCAGTACAGCAAACTCGTTCCACAAATCAGGACGCTGCTTGACCTTGATATAACGCGTAGCCAAAATGGTGCAGCCATTGATAGAAGCCATTGTATGAAAGGTGCCTGGTGAGCGAAGTATTAATGATCCGGGCTTGAACGTGACACCATTCTCAATATAATCCCCGGTTAACACTAGTACCATTTCATACCCTATATGTTCATGCAAGGCAACAAATGCACCAGCCTCATATTTAAGAATTGCAGCATCGGGACCTTGCGGGTCTTGGTCTACCAAACTAAAGATTGTGTGAATCTCAACACCTTTTCTCACCTCTGGATGATAGGGCACGAACTCAAGATCAGTAGGCAAGGAAACATTTTCCATACCCAAGAACTTAAATTCCCTGTCGTTGATGGAATTGTATGGGAATGGGTCGAATTTTACTTGACCATTGCTCATCAATTGGCTATTTCTTGGAATAGGACCCTCACCTTTATTTGTGCCGTTGTATCCCAATGGGGGTTCCAAAAAATCAGACAAAACCGGACAGCCTTCTTCTGAAATAGTCGTGGAGTTTTGAGGATCTTTAATACAAGGCTGTCCGGTTTTGTCCAGTTTTAGTGTAGGGGGTCTTTTTGACATTTGGTCGTTCTGTGACATTTGCTTGCTCTTTATTTAGGTTGATTGAATTTTTCTTTGTTCCTGGCTAAGACCGTTGTAACCCCAGCTTTTTCCATCTATTTCCTGAATCGAAATATAGTTGGGGTGGATAGCACTGCCAAGAGCCTCTGTAACGAGTTTCCAGGCTTGTGCTATCCAAAGAGCTTTTTCTTCGTCGGTATTTGTTCCTTTTGTGACAATAATACTCAACTCAAAAATTGCTTCATCATCACTTTTAACAGCACCGCCTACATACCATTGCGCTTGGCGATCGGCGGCTTCAAAACAAACAACAATTAATTTTTTATTTTTGCGAAGAGTTTTCTCAGTTATCAGAGATAAACTTTCAGCAAGCTTACCTCTGATATTCTCAGAAAATATCTTATTAGCCTTTAGTGTTATGAGCGGCATAGCTTGTATTCCTTTTCGCGATTGTTGGTACTGCCACCAATGCTTAAGCCGTAACCGCAATCTACTTGCACTTCGGCTTTAAGCATTTCAAACACCACGTAAGGCGTTTAGGCGGCAAAGAGTATGATTGTCGGCTTGGTTGCGGCTTGACAAAATGCCCTTAAGAATACCGTCATAAACTCCGGCTCTGGCTTCGAGCATCCGCATCGCAGCAGAGAACACCTTTTGCAAGTCTTCACAAGTGTGCATGTAAGGCATTCCCGCAGCGAACCATCCCTCCCCGTGGTCTTCATCAAGTTCGCAGTGAACGACAAAGAATTTCACCATGTCTTCACTCAAACCACGACGACGCAGATGTGCCAAAACTCGGCGCTGTTGCAGGGGAATTGCTAATTCCAAAGCTCCCATCCCACCAATACCGTAATGAAGTCCATCGGCAAACCAGCAGAGGTTAATTTTGGTATTGAGTAGATTACAAGTTTCTGGGTTAATATCCTCTTCCCGCGCTCCACCGAAGTAATCCATTAAGGGTTCAAATAAATTGGGATGAGCCTCAGCGAAATTCCCCTGACCAAACTCGTCATAGAGATTGTGATAAAGTTCTTCGCGCATCTCAAAGGGCACAATCAGGCTGAAGGCGGCAACGTGCAGGTGAAAGCGTTGCATGTTAACTCGGTAATTGGCAAGGAAGTAGCGGACTTCTTCATCGCTCAAATTATCGCTATCAAACAGTTTAAATAATGGATGATGGTTGACACGATGCTGGCTAATCCGCTCTTTCAGCCACGGCATGAAAACTTCAACGCTCGTGACTTCAGGAGGAAGTTGCTCTTGGGGTAAGTATTGCTGCTCAAGCTGCTCAATCAGGTGGCGAAGTTCCCATTCTCTGAAGAAGCGGGGAGTTCCTAACCCAAACCCCTCTCGCATTAAGCGCAAGTTCATGTCAAATAAAAGGAACTGAATTTTTTGCCAAGCAGAACCTCTTTTATTTTGAAAAGCTTCATGTGCCAAATTTTCGACTTGCTCGACGGGGTATACATACTCCTTAAAATACTGCTTAAGTACTTCCCAGGAATTAATCTGTGAATCGTCAGATTTCATGGATACTCTTTCAGAGGAATTTAATTTCAACATTGTCTTTCTTCCTTGGTAAAACTAATTAGAACCTACGCATTAACAAAAAGGTGAAAAAGTTACTCGTTAGCTGTTAGCTATTAAGCTTTTAGCTCAACTGTTTTAACTTTAGAGATAAATCGAGAAGAACTAGGGAAGGTTTGACTTCTCCATTGAGTAGAGTTTTACATCGCCCGTGAGTATTAGTAAAAAGCACTGGCTTGTTAAACTACTGTTTGGTAATCTCTCAGATTTGATGTTCTCTCTGCCTTTCATGTTTTGAACTTTAGATAGCAATCGAGAAGAACTAGGGAGTAAAATGCAATTTGTGAAAATATTTTTTTGCTGAAAAAAGAAGATCCCCGACTTTTTGGATAAGTCGGGGATCTAAAAATTAAAATAATTATTCTAAATGATTCGCTGAAATCTGCTAAATTAATTCACTCAATTAACCACTTGCAAACTAACTTACCATTTTCAATCTCCCATTTTCCACTTAAACGACTTTTTTTGAAAGAATCTATGGACGAGTTGAGATAGTTGTTTGTTATCTGCTCAATTACAGATGAAGATTGAATCTCTTTTGTGGATAAAGAATTAGCTTTGAAGAATAATTTTTGTTTGTTGAGTAGCATAGTTGAGTATTTCCTTGTTTGAATGTTTACTAGTTTTTACATCGAGAATAGGAGAGTAGGATTTCTTCAATAAGTAGATTATTAAGAAGCACTGACTCGTTGAGTGGCTTGCTGTGTGGTAATCTCGCTCTTGTTTGATGCCGTCTCTGCCTTCGATACTTTTAACTTTAGAGAGGGATCGAGAAGAACTAGAGAAGAGCGATCGCCATTTTTAAAAAAACTTTGAGAAGTTCTGTCAGCCATATTATTTTGCCGAGCAAAGATAAAGCCCATACCTAGAACTTTCCAGGCATGGGCTGAATTTTATGTCTACTACCAATAATTAGTTAACGGAATAATCGCTCTAAAAGTGATGCTTAACAGACATAAGTTTTGCTCCGTAAACATAAATTAACTAAGTTGAATTGCTATTTGATGGGAATAACTGCTAAATTTTGTACTATCGTTGGCGAAGATAAATTCGCTGTAGTTTGCCAGGTCATCGAGTCCAACCAAATTTAGGATGACTTCAGTTATTAGCCAAAATGCGAGGTCGAATAACACCTTTTTGTAATGAACTTGCATATGGTTTCATCTCCTTGATAAGAAGAAAATTTGCACCTAAAGCTACATACCTGCTTAGTCTCTCAAGTCTTGAGTTAGACTCAATCGTTCTATATTTTTAAATTTAGAGAGTGATCGAGAAGAACTAGGGAAGAGCAAATCTTTTTTTTGAAACACGGGAGCGATCGCACATCTTATGAGAAGATTGTCAAAGGTAAGTACGCATAAATGCCATGCGAATTTTGTTGATTGAAGATGACGAAGTTTTGCTTGAGGTGCTGTTGCAATCTCTTACCAGTCAGCACTATATCGTCGATGCAGTTCAGGATGGTCAAAGCGGTTGGGAATATGCCCAAAGTGCAAACTATGACCTAATTCTCACGGATGTGGGACTCCCCATACTCGATGGCATTAAGTTATGCCAGCGATTACGCGCTGAGGGTTCCTCCATCCCGATTTTACTGATCACTGCCAAAGATGCCAGTAGCGATCGCATTCGTGGACTAGATGCAGGTGCAGACGACTATCTAATCAAACCTCTAGATTTAGCAGAACTTCACGCACGCTTACGAGTATTGCTGCGACGTGGTGAAGTTTCCCCCACAACCGTCCTACAAGTAGGGAATTTACGTTTAGATCCTCGTAGTTGCGATGTAACTTACAAAGAAAAACCTGTAGCATTAACCCCCAAAGAATATACTCTGTTGGAAATATTTCTGCGAAACCCCTCACGGGTATTCAGTCGCGGACAATTAGTTGAGCATCTGTGGACATTTGACGATCCACCTTTAGAAGAAAGCGTTAAAGCACATATTAAAGGATTGCGGCAGAAGTTGAAAAAAGCCGGCGCCGTAGATTGGATTGAGAACGTCTACGGTTTAGGATATCGGCTGAAGGAAGGAGTAGGAGAGAAGGAGGCAGGGGGCAGGGGGCAGGGGGCAGGGGGACTCCTTGGAGACAAGGAGACAAGGGGACAAGGGGACAATTCTTTCTCCCCCTCTCCCCATCCCCCCCTCTCCCCATCTCCATCCCAATCGCTCGAACAGCAGTTCAACCAAGGAATGAGTAAGCTGTGGCAGCAATATCAAGGGTTGATGATTCAACGCTTAAAGGCTCTGCAAACAGCAGCAACGGCAATACAGACCAAAACGCTTACCCCAGAGTTACGCGAGGATGCAAGGCAAGCAGCGCACAAGCTAGCAGGTGTATTGGGGATGTTTGACCGGGAAGCCGGAACTGTGTTGGCACGAGAAATTGAGGAAATTTTGTTGGAGGATGAAAATTTAGGGCAGAGGAGGGGACAAGGAGACAAGGAGACAAGGGGACAAGGGGGACAAGGAGGACAAGGGGGACTAGGGGGACTAGGGGGACAAGGACTTTCGGTGTGGGAATGTAAGCTGGTGTCTTTGGTGTCAGAATTAACTGATTTGCTGAATTTGGGTGAGCCAGAATTTTCTACCGATGCAGAAACATCTCGACTGTTGTTAATTGATTCTGACGCAAATTTATACCGAGATTTACAGGAATTAGCGCATTCGGTGGATTTAACTTGGAAACAAATAGCAAACTTAGAGTTAGCAAAAACCTGGCTTCAGTCTCATTCACCAGATTTAGTAGTGCTGGCAGTGGATGCAGAGGAAAAGCAAGAAGATAGTTTGGCGCTGCTCTCGCAATTAGCAGTTAGGACACCATTTATACCAACAATAGTACTTGCTTCTGCTGATAAGCTGTTGAATCGAGTTACAATAGCTCGTCTTGGAGGACACGGATTTTTAGTTAGACCTGTGACTGCTGCTCAAATTTGGGATATGGCAACGCAATTATTGCAGCGTACTCAGTCCTTAGCTGTAAATATATTAGCAGTCGATGACGATCCGGTATTTCTGGCAGCACTGCGCCCGATGTTGTCACCTTGGGGTATACGGATGACGGGATTGGATGACCCCTTACGTTTTTGGGAAGTGCTGCGGTCTACTGTTCCGGATTTGCTGATTTTAGATATAGATATGCCGCAAGTTAGTGGGATTGAACTTTGTCAAGCAGTTCGTGCTGACCCTCAATGGCAAGGATTGCCGATTTTGTTTCTGACGGCTTCGAGCGATCGCTTTTACATCCAGCAGATATTTACCATTGGTGCAGACGACTACCTCAACAAGCCAGTTGTACCAGCAGAACTACTAACCCGAATCACCAATCGTCTAGAACGTTCTCGCTTACTGCGAAACCTCTCCACCAAAGACGCTTTAACCAAACTGGCGAATCAAGCTCAATCGAGCCGTGACTTAGAACTTCTCATCAAAAGTATAAAGGATGAAGATGCAAATGTTCCTAATTCTTTCTGTTTGGCAATATTCGCTTTAACTGAATTGCCACAAATTAATCTCCAATACGGTCACACTACAGGCAATAATATTTTACAGCGGTGGGGTCATCTGTTCTGTGCAGCTTTTCGGGAAGCAGAAGTGTTGGGATACTGGGGTAACGGCGAGTTTGTCGTAGCGATGCCGATTTTCACCAAACAACCAGCAGACATCGACGCAGAAAAGCTTGCTGTCAAACATCGCTTTTGGGAATTTATGACTACTTTACGGCAGCAAGTCTTCACCGCACCAGATAGCAGCCGTTTTCAAGTTAACTTTGATTTTGGTTTAGCTGAGTATCCGACTGACGGAGTAACTCTACAATCTCTATATCAAGTTGCCAATCAGCTCAAGAAAAATCAAACGCTTTAATTGACATGAGCATCCAAAATGTGCAAAATACCCCACAGGCTATAAGCCGCTGGCTCTAAAAACAAAGCCTGCGGAGGCAGGCTATGAAGATTTGAGCCTGCCTCCGCAGGCTTTGTACATGTAGCCACACCCTTCTAGGGTGTTGGGCACTTAGAGTTAAACTTTTGCTAGTTCTGGCGAAGGACGCTTACTGTTGCGAATAGCTTTAATAGCCTCAGCATAATCAGGAGCGTTAAACACAGCTGAACCAGCAACGATCGCATTTGCACCAGCTTCCAAAACCTGCCAAGTATTATTAGCTTTCAGTCCCCCATCCACTTCAATCCACGGGTCTAAACCGCGTTCATCGCACATTGAGCGCAGCTTGCGGATTTTGGGTACGACTCCAGGAATGAAGCTTTGACCGCCAAAGCCTGGGTTAACACTCATAATTAACACTAAATCGCACAATTCCAAGCAATATTCAATTAACTCTAAAGGGCTACCTGGGTTGAGTACAACACCAGCTTTCTTACCAACCTCTTTGATTTGCCCTAAAGTACGGTGCAGGTGAGGGGAAGCATTATGTTCTGCATGAACGTAAATATGATCTGCCCCTGCTTTGGCAAAGTCTTCAACATACTTTTCTGGTTCCACAATCATCAAGTGGACATCCAGAGGCTTTGTCGTCACCGGACGAATCGCCTCCACAACCAGAGGACCTATCGTAATATTAGGTACAAAACGACCGTCCATTACATCAACATGAATCCAATCTGCTCCAGCCGCGTCTACGGCGCGAATTTCGTCTCCTAGACGACTAAAATCGGCTGATAAGATAGATGGGGCAATTACAATCGGCTTTTTAGATAGGTTTTGGGTCATGGCTAGTGGCAAATTTAAGCGTCCTCGTCTTGTGAGCATTGTAACAAAATCTTGACCCAGCGCTCATCGATTTGATGGGGGAGTGGGGAGTGGGGAGTGGGGAGTGGGGGAGTGGGGGGAGTGGGGGACAAGGAGACAAGGGGAGCCAGCGCGTTGCGGTGAGACCAGCGCTGCGGGAGGGTTTCCCTCCGCAGGCGACTGGCGAACCCGAAGGGAGGTTCCCTCCGTTGTAGCGACTGGCGTGGACAAGGGGAAAAAATGCCCCATGCCCCATGCCCAATGCCCCATGCCCAATGACGGCAGGTGCTTCAAGTCTGGCGACCGAACGCACTGCCTCCCCAATGCCCAATGCCCCATTCCCATCAACTAACAAATAACAACTAACAATTGACAATGGTCAAAAAATTTACCTGGATAATTTGGGGATTGAGTGCTTCTTGTTTCGGTGCGCCGGCACTCGCTGCTATAGTTACTTCTATCGGCACTAACGGTATTGATGCTCTTAGGTTACAAAAAGCTCCATATAACTTAACTGGTCGCAAGATTGCGATTGGTCAAGTTGAAATTGGGCGTCCGGGAAAGTTTGGCTGGGATAAAGCGGTGTCTAAAAATACAGCAGTATCGTTAGCAGGAGTATTTTTACGCAATAGACCGGCTAAATCAAATAGTGGTGTTGACCCCCACGCTTACAATGTGGCTGGTGTGATGGTCAGTCGAGACAAAGCTTTACCGGGTATAGCTCCAGGAGCGCGGCTCTATTCATCTGCGGTAGGTTCGACGAAAAACATGGGTCAGCCAGAAGAGTGTTTATCAGCGCAGCACATCGCGATGCAAAATGGTGGTGATGTCCGCGCGATTAACTTCAGTTTTGGTGAACCTCTCACCCGCGATCCGCGACCGGAAGCGACTTTAGATGGTAACGCTTTACTAACATTATGTATTGACTGGTCGAGCCGGGTTCATGATGTTGTGTATGCGATCGCTGGCAACCAAGGTAAAGGGGGCATCCCCATCCCTACAGACAATTTTAATGCAATCAACGTCGCTTTCTCTTCTCGCAAAGGAAACATTTTTAATAAAGTTGATGTTTCCAATTTGGCTGCTGCTAACGAAGGAGTGGCAACTAGGCTAGCAGGAAAGGAGTTTAATCTTGATGGGCGTCCTTCTATTAGCTTAGTTGCTCCTGGGAGTAACATTCCTTTGGTTAATCCAGATGGCAAAGTCAACAAAGTCACGGGTACAAGTTTTGCAGCGCCTCACGTAGCGGGTACTATTGCTTTGTTGCAGGAATTTGGCGACAAACAATTGCGGACAAAACAACCTAACTGGAGCATAGCCTCTCGCCGTCATGAAGTGATGAAAGCTGTATTGCTAAATTCCGCAGACAAAATTCAAGATACTGGTAATGGCTTGCGGTTGGGAATGAGCCGGACGCTAATTGATAAACAAAATCGCGACTGGCTGACATCATTAGCTTATAGCAATCCAAAAATTCCCCTCGATCCGCAAATGGGAGCCGGTCATTTAAATGCATTTCGTGCCTACCAGCAATTTAGTCTTGGTCAATCAAGTCCATCCGCTGCCGTACCTGCAATTGGTTGGGATTATCGGACATTGGATGCTGGGGCATCTGTGGATTATACCATAGCAAAGCCGTTAGTGCAAGGAAGTTTTGTTGCTGTCACTCTCGCCTGGGATCGGTTGGTAGAGCTAGAGGATAAAAATCAAAACAAGTTATTTGATGTCGGTGAGGATTTTCGCGATCGCGGTTTGAACAATCTCGACTTGTATCTAGTCAAAGCCGATGCTAAAGACAATATCGCAGGTGCAGTTTGCTCCTCCATCAGCCCAGTTGATAGCGTAGAACACATCTTCTGCCCTGTTCCGGCTACCGGCAATTACAAAATCCGCGTCCAGTTTCGCCAAAAAGTAAACCAATCTGTTCAGCCTTTCGCTTTAGCTTGGTGGGGTGTATCTGGTAAATAGGGCATTGGGCATTGGGCAATGGGCAATGGGCATAGGGCAATGGGCAATGAACATAGGGCAAAATTTTTCTCCCCCTTGTCCCCCTTGTCCCCCAGCAAGAACTGCCCCCAGCAAGAACTGCCCCCTGCTTTATTTATTACCACTAACAAAAAAACTAGTTTTGTTTTGTCATTTCGTATTTTAAAATACAATTTATAAAAAAGCAGAAAATCGAGAAAAATAAAGCTGATTGAGCATAAATCTGCATTATCGCTTTTATCAGCAATTAACAATTAGCATAACTTACAAGTTGTATTTAATTCCTATTACTTACTTAGCTGTTGCAAAAACTGTAACCGCTCTATATTTTTCTTGTTTTTAATGCGATAGTTAACAATTGACACATAAATAATGGTCAATCTTGACTGACAGCTTACAAAAAATATTTGGCGAGTGAGGTAGAAAAATGCATCGACAAAAATTTAATAGTGTCAAGGAAAATTTCCTCCAAAGACGCTACGGTGTGCGCTTGGGTAGGCGTTATGTTCTGGCAGCAGCAGGAGTTATGCTTATGGGTGTATTAGGATGTTCTCAGGTCAACGACAGTACAAGTGCGCTGGCGAAATCTCCTTTACCGACAGAATCACCATCAACTAAAAAAACAGTCACACCTGATACAAAAGTCGTTGCGGCTAATACAAAATTTAGTTTCAAACTGTTTTCAGAAGTTTTGAAAAAGGATAGCAAAGATAACATTTTTATTTCTCCTTCTAGTGTAGCGATCGCTCTTGCCATGACTTACAATGGTGCGAGTGGTTCTACCCAGCAAGCAATGGCGAAAGCGTTAGAGTTACAAGGCATAAGTTTAGAAGAAATAAACTCCTCTAACGCGGCTTTAAAAATCCTTTTAGAAAATCCTGACCCAAAAGTGCAGCTAACAATTGCTAACTCGCTTTGGGCAAACAAAGATACTAGCTTTAAATCCGAATTTATCCAGAGAAACAAAGATTTTTACAAAGCTAAAGTCACAAATTTGGACTTTAAAGACTCGCGTTCATCAGGTGTAATCAATACTTGGGTAAATGAGAATACACGCGGCAAAATCAACAAAATAGTCGAAACAATTGAACCAGAGCAAGTATTATTTCTAATTAATGCCATCTACTTCAAAGGCAACTGGAGTAACGAATTTGATAAAAACCAAACCGCTGAATATCCTTTTTACATAGCATCTGACAAACAAAAACAACACCTGATGATGTCGCGAACGGGTGACTACAGATATTTAGAAAATGAACAATTTCAAGCAGTGAGTTTACCTTACGGCAAAGATGGTAAAATTAGCTTATATGTTTTCTTGCCGAAAGAGAATAACTCAAAAGCCTTTTATGAAAACTTGAATTCTGACAACTGGGAAAAATGGATGGCTCAATTCAGCAAACAAGAAGGATTTGTTCGCTTGCCCCGTTTTAAAATCAATTATGACATTACTCTCAACGATGCCCTTACCGATTTAGGCATGGGAGAAGCTTTCAGCCGGAGAGCGAATTTTTCGGCTATGGGTAAAAATCTCGCCATCAGCCAAGTTAAACATAAAACCTTTGTTGAGGTAAATGAAGAAGGTACAGAAGCGGCAGCAGCGACTTCTGTGGAGATAGTACCAACATCAGCCGTCGAGAAACCAAAGCCATTTCGGATGATTGTTGACCGTCCGTTTTTCTGTGCGGTAAGGGATAATCAAACAGGTAGCGTTTTATTTATGGGTTCAATTGTCGAGCCACGGTAAAACGATTCACGCATTACTTCTGTCATGCTTGTTCGCCGCAAGGCGTTCGGTGCAGGGTAGATTACCTATTAACGAACCGCAAAGACACGTTCGCGTTCGCCCTTGGCGTTGCCGCAGGCTAGCGTCTCCGTTCGCGTAGCGTCTTTGATAGGAGAAGGAGAAGGACACAAACGAAGAAAAGAAAGAAGAATATAGGTAATTTTGTCGCTCTAAGGGAGTAAGAAAAGAATTTTGAATGACGCTGACTACCTTAAGGCAATGTGGCTTTAGAAACGCTTAGATTTTTTGATTCAGTTTTTGAGCTTTCTTCAGTACCAGCAAGTGCATTTACCTCTTCTGTAGAAGCAACCGTTTCACTATCGCTACCAAGACCAGGACGCAGAGCGCTTAAAGCCGTTTTAATTACAACTGCACTTGGGACTGCTAAAATTACACCTAGCAATCCGCCAACTCTCGCACCGGTCAAAACCGAAACCAGCAGCCAAACCGGATTTAAACCAGTAAAACTCCCCAAAATTCGCGGAGCAATCAAGTTTTCCAGAATTTGTTGTACAATTACGGCTGCAATCAATACTCTTACCCCCATCGAGAAATCTTGTAAAGCTACAAGTAAGGTAGTTAAGGCGATACCCACAGAACCGCCATAGGGAATGAGAGCCATAATGCCAATAGTTAAGCCAAACAGCAAACCAAATGGAACTTTCAGCCACAAAAAAGTCGGTATGAGGGCTGAAGCCATACAAGTCGAGATAATCAACTGAGTGATAAAGAAATTTTGAAAGCTCAGACGTACTGTATCAGAAAAAGGCTCTCGGAATTTGGTAGGCAACCAATCTACCAAACTTTGCCAGAGTTCATCGCCATGCTGCAACAGATAGAAAGTTAAAACCATTGTTAAGAGAAAGTCTAGCAGGCTAGTGAGGGTAACTACAGCTAGATTCAGAACTTGTGAAGCGATCGCCTGTAATTGTCCTTTGACGCGATCGTTGATTTGTGATACCAAAGCTTCCAGATTAATTGGGAAACCAAGAGAATCTGCTTTCTCATTCAATAGCATTAACTGAGAGCGTCCAGAGTCAATTAACTCCGGTATACGCGCAACTAGTTGCTGCGCTTGCGTCAAAGCTAGCGGTATCAGCGTCACACCCAACGCCAACAAAATCGATAAAGCAAGTAAAAAGACTAAAATAGCAACTTGCTCGCGTCTGCCACCTTGACGCTCTATCCAACTCACAGGATAGTTAAGCAGAAAGGCTAAAACTGAGGCTCCGACTAAAATAACTATCAACGAGTGAAAGTAATCAAAAATTGCCGAAATCGCCCAACCATTAAGCACGAGTAGCGGAGCGAACAGCGCGATCGCACCGATTCGCGCTATTGGTGTTAGTGTTTGCCACCAGTTAAGAAGCTTGCGTGTCTGCATATGACAGCCGATTGCGGATAAAACTAAATTAAATCATTCCTTAAAGCTTATTATCTCTGACTGCACGACCGACATACATCTCTCTAGTTTAGGATTGCACTCACCCAAATGAATAATTTACAACCAAATGACTCATCATCTGTGCCAGAAAGCCAAGAAAAATCAGCCTTATTTTTCATCCCCAGTGAGGATGCCAACGTTTCTTCCTTGCCGTTAATTTTATATTTAGTTCCCGTCATCGGATTTTTCCCCTCCTTGTGGACTCTTTATCGTCGTCGAGGCAGTCGGGAACAACTTAATGTTAGTCGTCTGTCAATTACTCTGGCGCTTACCTGGCTTTTGGGGTATATCTTATTAGGAGCCGGAGCGGTTACCGGAGAATTTTTCAGCTTGCGTCTACTGCTCCTCAATAGCTTTCTCACCTCTGGTTACTTTTTGGTTAGCGCCTGGTTAATTGTTCGTACAGTTCAAGGCAAATCTAATCGTATAGCAGGGTTTAGTCGTTTTGCCAACCGAGTTACTAATAAATATTTGTCTTAATTTAGGATGAAAGGCGGTACTCCGTATTTACACGTATCTTTTTCCCAACTACACATTATTTACCAACAGGTCTAGTCAAATCTGGTTTAATCAAGCATACTTCAAGAAAACGTCTCCGGATTTGCCGAAAAGAAGGAGAAATACTGCTATAAGTGTTTTGGTTAACACTAAAGATCGAAAAGTTAGCACTGATAATTAAGGGTTAGCTATTATGGGTTGATTTGTCGGCTTTTAAGTAACAAATTTACCGAGTTTTATCAGTAAGTGTGAGGAAGTCCGTGACCATTCAAACAACTTCGGCGCAAGAAGACCATACAAACCCCCCTAACAATAATTCTAAAAATTCCAAATCAGGACGTTGGCTGTGGTTTTGGGTGGGGATGAGCGGTATTGCGATGGTGTCAGCCACTGCCGGGGCGCTATTGGCTGTGTCTTTAACGAGTACGCCATTGATGCAAGCAGAATTAAGTCCCCAAGAAGCGGCAGTTTTTGATAGCGATCGCATCTCCGGACAAGGACTGCGATTCTCTCAATTAACTCGCCCCGTCAATATATTAGTTATGGGAATGAGCGTACTCCCGCCAGATACTCAAAACGCTCCCGCCGAAACTAAAAATCTCAGGTACTTGCCTCAGGTAAATTCCTTTGATGGTCTTGCGGATGTGATGCTCTTGATCAAATTCGATCCGGAGAAAAAAAAATTAGTTATGCTTTCTGTTCCTAGAGATACCCGTACAGAGATAGAGGGGCATGGTATTAAAAAAATTAATTCGGCAAATACTCATGGCGGTCCAGCTTTAACTGCGAAAACCGTTAGTAATCTCTTGGACGGTGTGGGAATTGATCGCTATATCCGAATTAACGTTTTGGGAGTTGGTAAGCTGATCGATGCCTTAGGAGGCGTTACGGTTTACGTCCCCAAAGATATGAAGTACCAAGATGATTCTCAGCATTTGTACATCAACTTGAAAGCTGGTAAGCAGCATTTAAATGGCGATCAAGCTTTGCAACTGTTGCGCTATCGCCATGATGAAAATGGCGATATAGGTCGGATTCAGCGCCAGCAAATGGTGATGCGGGCATTGATGGATCAAAGCCTCAACCCAACTACACTAGCTCAATTGCCGCAAGTTCTCGACGTAGTTAAAGAGCATATTGACACCAACTTAAGCGTTGAAGAGTTGTTAGCACTAGTAGGTTATGGAGCGCGAACAAATCGCTCGAATATGCAAATGTTGATGGTACCCGGTCGCTTTAGCGATAAGAATGAATACGAGGCTAGCTATTGGTTGCCAAACGGCGATCGCATTGCGGCTATGATGGCTGAAAATTTTGATGTGGATGCCCCACATGAGCAACGATCAACTGACCCAGGTTCATTGCGAATTGCAATTCAGGATAGCACAGGTGGCGATCGCTCAAACCTACGACCTTTAATTAGAAGCCTCGAAAAAGCTGGCTATCGCAACGTTTATGTGTCTAAACCTTGGGGTGAACCTCTAGAAGTGACACACATCGTCGCCCAACAAGGAGACGGTAACAGCGCCGAATCGATTCGCAACTCTTTAGGATTTGGAGAAGTGCGAGTAGAAAGTACTGGTAATCTCGGCTCTGATGTCACTATACAGCTAGGTAAGGATTGGTTGCAACAAACTCCTCCTGTGGAAGTGTCTCCTCAACGTTAAACAAGAAGTCAGAAGTCAGAAAAACTGAATTCACAACCGTATATTAACATCTTGTACCAGGCGATAAAATTCACTTCGCGTTGCAGCTTGGTGCAAGATGTTAATCCAAAATCCTAAATTGGAAATCTCAAATTGCTTGACCAAAAAAGGATGTTCAAAGCAGCGTCTCCAAAGAGAAGGATAAAGGTCTTCAGGATGAAATAGTACGGTTGATAGATGGATACAAAAAAGGAAAAAGGATGAAAAAGGAAAAAAATTGAATTTTTTACTTTCTTACTTTCATACTTCATACTTCATACTTCATACTTCATCCTTAAATTGACATTTTCCCAATCCAATCCTGTATAATCGGATTCACTATCTCCGGTGCTTCATCTTGGGGACAATGCCCAACACCTTCTAAAGGTATAAACTTTAGCACTTGTGGGAAATTAGCTAACTCTTTACTTAACTCAAACGGTTCCCAAGGGTCAGCTGTTCCCCACAAAATAATTGCCGGACAAGGTAGCAGAGGTAAAAGGTCTTCAGGTAGGGGACCTGTAGAATAAGCTGTAAAGGCAAGAAACACAGCTACAGCACCCGGATCGCTTACTGGTGCCATCAAGATATCTACTAACTCGTCTGTCACCGTCTCAGAATTGGCATAAGCTTTGAGGAGAATTGAGCGCACCGTTTTCGGCTGGGCAATTTGATTAAAAAAGAACTTGCCAACAGGTTTGATAGATAGCAGGCGTTGCAGCAAGGGCGCTCCGGCGCTACGATACCAAGGTAGTGTCGCTCGTTTGCGATCGTGTAACAGCCGTAAGGAGCAGTTCAGCAAAGCAACTCCTAATGCCATATCCGGGTTATCCACCGCTGCTTGCATGACCACAATACAGCCTACAGAATTTCCCACAAAAAAAGCGGGTCCTCCCACTACTTCCCGGCAAAAATCAGCGATTTGCTGTCCCCAAGTTTCAAATGTGTAGGCAATTTCTTCACCTGGCTTGGGTTTAGCCGAAGCGCCAAAGCCAATCAAATCAATAGCATAGACACGGCAATTTTCCGCCAGTACAGGGATATTTTTCCGCCAATGCCACCAAGAGGCACCAAAGCCATGTACCAAGACCACAGCAGGTCCAGCGGTTCCTTGGGTTTGATAGCAAATGGGAAAACCTTGCCAAGTCCAGGTTTTTGTTGCTGGCAGTTTGGTTGTCGATTGGATCATAGAAAATTTAAAAGCATAACATATGGACGCAAAACGAAAAGCTGCAAGCGTCATTGTTTTTTATTTTTTAACAAAATATAAAACCTTAAAATAAATAGCGATTCGCATCAGTGCCAAGCTCACAGTTTAATTCAGCATAGGATAGCTCTTACTTTTTGATAGAGATAGTGCATTCATTAGTTAGATTATGTCAGTATTAGGAGTCACGTATTATCTAAACTGAGGAAACTTTTTATCATGTTGGCACAAACTTCTACTTCTGTAATGCCATTTCTTGGCAGTGACGTTGCTGCTAATTATGATACATCTCAAGTAGTAATATTGCCCATTGCTTACGAAGCAACAACCACTTATCGCCGGGGCTGTGAAAATGGTCCAGATTCTATACTGGAAGCTTCTCATCAGGTGGAATATTACGATGAAGAACTGGATAGAGAAACTGGTTGCGAAGTCGGAATTTACACTCATGAAACAATTGCGGACACGCGCTCTGGTGATATTAGCGCCGAGGAAATGCTAAAAGTTACCGAAGAAACGGTTTCTAAGTTAATTGGCGATCGCAAATTCGTGATTGCTTTGGGTGGCGAACACAGTATTACTGCGGCAATTGTCGAAGCATATCGCAAATATTATACAGAACCATTTACGGTAGTGCAAATTGATGCTCACGGTGACTTACGCCACAGTTATGAAGGCTCAATTCACAATCATGCTTGTGTAATGCGGCGAATTGTCGATATGGATTTACCTACCGTGCAAATTGGCATTCGGGCGATTTGTAAAGAAGAAGCCGACTTAATCAAAGAAAAACAGCTAACTGTGTTTCGAGCGCGGGAAATTGCTAACCAGCCAGATTGGATGGAACGAGCAATTTCCGCGATTCAGACAGATAAAGTTTTTCTCACCATTGATTTAGATGGCATCGATCCTACCTTAATTCCTGGCGTTGGTACTCCAGAACCGGGCGGTTTAAATTGGTATGCTTTGATGACGTTCTTGCGGCGCGTTTGTGAAAAACATAATGTCATCGGCTGTGATGTGATGGAATTAGCACCGATAGTAGATTCAGTAGTTTCACAATTTACGGCAGCCAAACTGGTCTATAAAATTATTGGGTATCAAGCATTAGCTAAGGGTTGGTTTGAAGCTGGAACATAACGCTGAATATGACTATATTTTTTGTTTTTAGTTTCTTGGCGCTAAAAGAAGATGAATATACTAGAAACAATTGACACTCCTGTAGGAAGCTACGCACCAGATTTTGAATTGCCAGGAATTGACAAACAAGTACACCATCTTCGGCGTTATCTTGAAAAGTTCCGTGCTGTCGGCGTCATTTCCATGTGCAACCAATGTCCTTATGTCAGGTTGTATATAGATAGGCTAAAAGAAATTCAAGCGGAATTTGCTCAACAAGGTTTTTCGCTGATTGGCATGAATGGCAGTGATGGCAATGAAAATCCGACGGAAAGCTTTGACAATATGCAAGCTTTTGCGCTCATGCATGAGTTGAACTTTCCCTATCTATGGGACTCTACTCAAGATACAAGCCGCAGCTTTGGAGCGCTGGTTACACCAATGGCTTTTTTAATAGATAAAGATGGTGTAGTCCGCTACAAAGGGCAAATTGATAATAACCCGCAAGATCCCCGGTCTGTGAAAGAGCAATATCTAAAAAACGCGCTCGCCTCTTTATTTCAAGGTCAAGAAGTTTACATTACGCAAACTCCACCTGTTGGTACTCGCCTAATCTGGCGGAATTAGAGACAGAAAGTCACGCCCACTGCTATCTTAAATTGGAGGCAATTGCAACTTTTTGATAAAGCGTAACTTCATGGGAACGAATTACCGACGGGTTTTACTTAAACTGAGCGGTGAAGCCTTGATGGGCAACATGGGCTATGGAATTGATCCAGAAGTGGTGAAAGAAATAGCACAAGAGGTAGCAGAGGTGATAGCCACAGGCGTTCAGATCGCCATTGTTGTGGGCGGCGGTAATATTTTTCGTGGTGTGAAAGCGGCATCGGCGGGTATGGACCGGGCAAACGCTGACTACATCGGTATGATTGCCACGGTAATGAATGCCATGACACTGCAAGACTCGCTGGAACGAATAGGGGTACAGACGCGGGTACAAACTGCGATCGCTATGCAAGAAGTAGCCGAACCGTATATTCGTCGTCGTGCCATCCGTCATCTTGAAAAAGGACGGGTGGTAATTTTTGGCGCTGGTTCTGGAAATCCTTTCTTTACCACTGATACAACTGCCGCATTAAGAGCCGCAGAAATTGATGCTGAAGTGATTTTTAAAGCCACCAAGGTAGACGGAGTGTACGATGCTGACCCCCATATCTATCCTGATGCCAAACGCTATCAAAGCCTTACTTACGCGCACGTTTTGGCTCAAGATTTGCGGGTAATGGATAGTACCGCGATTGCTATGTGTAAAGAAAATAACATTCCCATACTTGTATTTGATTTATCGGTGCGAGGTAACATTCAACGAGCAATTATGGGAGAATCTATCGGCACCCTTGTGGGAGGTTCTTGTGAAATTAGATGAAGCTGAGAGTACGATGCAAAAGACCGTTGAGTCAACTCAACGAGCTTTTAACACGATTCGCACTGGTCGCGCCAATGCGAGTTTACTAGATAAGGTGATGGTGGACTACTACGGTTCTCCCACATCGATGAAATCACTGGCAAACATTAGCACGCCGGATTCGACAACGATCGCGATTCAGCCCTACGATCGCAATACCATGAACTTGATCGAAAAGGCAATTTCGATGTCGGATGTGGGTTTAACCCCCAGTAACGACGGTTCGACAATTAGGCTGAATATTCCGCCTTTGACAAGCGATCGGCGTAAAGAATTTGTCAAACTCGCCGCCAAATATGCTGAAGAAGGGCGCGTTGCCATTCGCAACATCCGCCGCGATGCCCTAGACTCAATTCGCAAGCAGGAGAAAGCCTCGGAAATCTCTGAGGATGAAGCCAAAGACCAGCAAGACAAATTGCAAAAACTAACCGACAAGTACACCGCCAAAATCGGCGACTTGTTGGTAGAAAAAGAAAAAGACATCACCACTGTCTAAAGTGTGAAGTATAAAGTATGAAGGCTGAAGGATAATCGATGAATTTTTCAACCTTCATACTTTCTCACATGTTTATTAAAACTTTATGAAATATCGTAGAGCCTTGGCTAAAAATTTGTCATCAGTAGAACTAATGAATTGTAATTTAGTAGCGGTTACACTCATTAAATAATTTAGATGACATCAAAAAAACATTTAAATTGTTTAAAGTTATCAGTGGAATTATCAGAAAAAAAGTATGGTATTGCACTGACAAGCAACCGGAATTAATCAACAGAGAAAATTTATATCCAAATATTTACGGATGAGCATAGTAGCTCTAGAAGAAAGATTTAGATCGGTTACACTGAAGGCTGTGAAAAATTTAGCAGCTAACCCCAAAATCAGTTAAAGTCTGGTCATATCTACTCGTAAAGTACAAATAAAAACGCAAAAATCAACGTTCTTCAGGAGCAAAAATTCAGCCATATGTATGATTGCATCATCGTCGGCGCCGGACCTGCTGGTGGAACAGCCGCTTACCATTTAGCCAAGCAGGGACGTTCAGTATTAGTTTTAGAAAAAGAATCTTTGCCAAGATACAAACCCTGTGGTGGAGGGGTATCGCCTGCGATCGCCCAATGGTTTGACTTTGATTTTAGCCCCGCAATTTCTCTGAAAGTGGACGAACTCCGCTTTACCTGGAAAATGGGCGACCCTGTAGAAACTAAAATAGCCACTATCGAGCCAGTCTGGATGGTGCGACGCGACGTTTTTGACCATTTCTTAATTCAGCAAGCGCAAAAGCAAGGTGCTGAATTAAAAGACTCTACGGAAGTAACTGGAATTGAATTCAAGAGCGACCATTGGCAAGTTAATACAGCTAACGGTCCGGTTACAGGTCGCTATTTAATCGCTGCTGACGGTGCCAAGGGACCGATGGCGAAATGGTTAGGTTTCAAAGAACGCAAACGCCGTTTAGCAGGCGCTTTAGAGGCAGAAGTACCGGCAACTGTGGAGAATAAATCTACAATCCACTTTGAGTTTGGTATGGTCAAAAACGGCTATATCTGGAACTTTCCCAAAGCTGATGGTTATTCGATTGGTGTCGGTACTTTCATCGGTGGCGAACCTCAAGATTTTAAGAAAATTTTGGATGAGTACGGAAAAAGTTTTGGTCTAGATGTTAAAACTAGCAAGCAATACGGTCATCCTATTTGTTTATGGGATGGCAATCAAAAACTGCATACCCAAAATGCGGTTTTGGCAGGAGAAGCTGCTTGTGTCGTCGATCCGATGACAGCAGAAGGTATTCGCCCTTCTATTTTTAGTGGTTTGTTAGCAGCTGGAGCGATTCATCAAGCGCTTTCTGGTGATGCGAACGCTTTAGAAAATTATTCGGAAGCGATCGGCGAACAATGGGGTGCTGATATGGCTTGGGCGCAAAAGTTAGCCGGCGCATTTTACCGCTTTCCCGGCGTTGGTTACAAGGTGGGTGTCAAGCGTCCTTCTGGTAGCCAAATTATGGGTAGAATTTTGTGTGGTGAATTGCGTTATGGCGACGTTGTGAATCGTGCGCTGAAGCGTTTGGTTCCCATTCCTGGTTTTGGCGGGTAATTGAGAGTTAGGAGTTAGGAGTTAGGAGTGATGAGTTATTTACTTTTAACTCCTAACTTCTATTGACTAAGCTGGTGGAATTAAGCTTTTTACTCTAAAGTATTAATTTAATTTGCTTTATTGTGTGGGTTTCTTGCTTTGAGCACTGGAATTAAAGATGCGGAAATGCCTCCTAGGGCAATATCCACACAACCAAATTCATAAGCATCTTCATAGGATCTATCAGCACCAAGGGCATCATAAAACGCCACGGCAAATTCAATCGCCGCCCGATCGCCTATTGCTCGATTCATACCAATCACATAATCAACGTGTTGGGCGATAGCTTCAGCTTGCGCCTCATTATAGCAAGCATTTAACAAGACACATTCTATACTGTCAAATAACTCAAATAGCCCCGCCAGTGCCTTACTTTTGACTAGCTGGATTTGTCCTGAGTTATTCTCCAAAGCTAAACCTTGACTCCCCGCTCCATGTCCGCTAAAATGCACAATCTCAGGTTTGTAATCCAACAAAGCACGCCGCAAATCGTTAGAACGCACTGCCCATTTGCTGATGATTTGAAATCGATCTCGGCTTCTGGAGCGTTCCAACGCTGCCTCAATTTCTCGTACTTCCTCATCCAGACGCAGCTGATTTGTATTCGTGGGGTTTGCTGATAGAATTAGGATTTTTTTGAGACGAGGACTTTGAACTTGGGCTTCTTCCTCAGGTACAGAGTCAAATTTCAGAACAGGAATAGGTTTTTTATAAATAACTGGTTGAAGATGTTCTGGAATACCCTGTAGTTGAATTTCTACACAGCCAAACTTATAAGCGTCTTCAATAGAACGATTTGCCGCTAAAGCCTTATAAAAACCAACTGCAAAAGCGATCGCTGCTTTATCGCCGATAGCGTCATTCATCCCAATTACAAAGGGGATGTGTTGGGCAATTGCTTTTGCCTGTATTTCAGAATAGCAGGCATTCAACACTACACAATTAACTTGCAATGAGAATAACTTGAACATTGCAGCTAAAGCATCAGGTTTAACAGGCTGAACTTTGCCTATTTCATTTTCAAAACATAGTTCACCAGTACTCTTACCATGTCCAGAAAAGTGTAGAATCTGCGGTTGAATATCAAATATCGCCTGTGTGATATCCCCGACGCGGACTGACTATTGCTGCTCTAATTGATACTTATCTGATTTGGCTATTTGCAGCCTTGCTTTGATATCGCGCAACTCTTGAAATAAACGCAACCGAGCTTCGTCACTCGGATCGGCTGCTAAAAACAGGATTTTTATTGGCAAAGAAACTGGAACTTTGGCTGGTTCCTCAAGTACAGAGTCAAATCCCAAGCGATCGCCAAAATCTTGAGTTGATTCGGAATTTTCCTCTATTTGTCTAATTAGCGATTCCGGAATTGATAAGTTGAGTCCCGAAACTTCTAGCTTGTCTCCCGCTTTTGCAACTTGACTTAACTCAGTTACCGCTTTTGTCGTCTTGCCACGAACAAAACTTGCCATACCACGAGTATAAATCAACAGTGGCTCAAACCCAGCCAATGGTTCTGCAAAAGTCTCTACAACAGATGCCATGCGAACCCACTCTGCTTTTTCCTTCAATTTCAACTTGGCAAGAGTAGATGCAATTTCCCGTGCGGCTTCACCAGGTCTTGTATACGCTAAAGCTGTCCAAGTCTGAACTTGAGCAAAATCACGCATATCTGGATCGTGACTCTCAAGCTGTTGTTTTACATAGACAAGCAAAAAATCAGACAATTCATGAATTCGCTTTTCGCCAAAGCGGGGATTAACTTTCAATTCCCTCAGCAGTGCATTTCGCACCTCTGTTTCCATCTCATAGAGTTCATATCCCACTTCATCACAAAGGCTGGAAAGTAACAAATCTGCCACGGCAAGCCAGGGAATTTTCAGTGCTTCACCGTGAATATCGCGTTGAAAATTCGCCCACAAGCGATAAAGCAAATCGGGTGTCAGCGCTAAGGGAAAAGCAGCATGATAAGCGAAATGAAGATGCGCTTCACCAAAGCGTTGGTGAAAAGCTTCTATTCTACGAGTGACGACTTCTGGCTTCATCTGCTTCTCTAAACTAAAGTTTTCGATAAAGAACCCTCAAAGGGTTGCAATAAAATTCCGAGAATCTTATCAACCGCATTAATGTAATATTCGATCGCGTCGATGTACAATATATTTTGTTCTAAAGTCAAAAACTTCCAGCTAGTTCCAGTTGTAACTGCTCCATAAATTACTTTAATATCACTTCCTGTTTGATTAAATATTTGAGCAGCAACCATTGTGGCAGCGCATTGTCCAAGCCCTGCGATTATGTTTTCATTTTTCGCCTCAATCACTGTAACCACTGGAGCGCTGATAAAATATTGCTCATTAGATGCGCTGAGGATAAAGTCACAAAAACCTGATAGTCCTTGAGCGGGATCAACATTAAATTCTGTCCCAGAAAATAACCCAATCCGATAATTCAACTGTCGCCTAACCTCAGATAAAATCGGAGCAATGAGAAACTCAGAACGGGCTTTTTCGCTGTTAATAGCAGTTGCCAAAGTTAGATTTTCAGCCAGCACCCGTTGTAGTAAATCAGATGGCTGTACCCCCGCGACATTCCCAAACAAATTTCGAGTCTCGTCCAGAGTTAAGCCAAATGCATTTCTTGCTTTAACGAGAGTAAAATCACTGTATGCCATAAAAAGAGCGTAGAAGCTTTGCTTCTTGTCGCTAGACATCGCGTTCTATTTTAATTGTGTAGCATCGCTTGCCGTCCTCGCAAAACATCGATCGCACTATCCAACCCCTGACGACTCAATTCAAACATCGGCACTAAACGCGCAATTTCACCCGCTGTTGTCCCAAACCATCGCTCTGTCGCCATCGGATTGACCCATGCTATATAACGAACTCGTTGTTTTAGTTGGTATAAAAACTTTTCTGTCAACTCTAGCCTTTCTAAGCTATAACCACCCCGCGCTGCCCCCGCATCACTAAAAATCAACACAGTCGAGCATTCTGGACGCAACTGAGCCAGAAAATCTGATACGGGTTCAGCTTTTTGGCGGGCAGTGTCTCTGTAAATATACTTTGTTGGGCAGTTGTGAAAGTAATAAATACCAGCTTTTCCCAAACGTCCTCCCCGCACCGCAGTTTCCGCTAACCGCTGCGATAAAGCGTGAAAAGGCACCATTGAGCCTTTTTGGTCAATCAGTAACTGTAATTCTGTGCGATTTACTCGACTGGGAACCATTACAGGTTCTAGCAAAACTCCCTGTTGTCCAATCCGCTCAATTGTTGCTTCTACATCTAATGTGGGCAACCCTTCCCGCACGAAACGCCGTAAATGTCGCCAGCTTTGCTTCATCTGGCGTCGGGTTACGGGAAAATACTCATCATTTTGGGTGAAGCGATTCTCGGCAATTTCATCATAACTGCTAGTAGTAATTTGTACGGCTTCAGCTACTTGCATTTCATCTTCTACTTCGATTAATTCTGATGAAACGGGTACGGAAGCTGCTGTATTTTCGGCTTGTTCGAGTTTGGGTTGAGAACTGGGCTTAATAGTTTTTGTGTCCGAACTGTCGGGTTTTTCCGGTGAGGTGGGAGTAAAAGCGCTGTTGGTGGATACGCTGATTACTTGTTGAAAGTGATAGTTAAACAGGTGTTCTTCGTCCTTCGATTTCACCCACAAAGTACGGCAAAGTTCCGCTAATGCGTCTTGGTTAGTTGTGCCAAAGCCTTTTTGTAAAGCTTCTAGAATCAGGCGATACTCATCAATGCCCAGTGGTAAACCTGCCTCTCGCAGCCGCGTGAAGAGGTCAAGTAGGGGTAATTCTTCTTGGGTAGTGGTAGCTAATTGCACTTGGGCTGCTTCCATTTGTATCGGGTGACAATCGCATTGCATCGGGTGACAATCGCATTGCATCGGGTGACAATCGCATTGCATCGGGATGCAATCGCATTGCATCGGGTGACAATCGCATTGCATCGGGTGACAATCGCATTGCATCGAGTGACAATCGCATTGCATCGGGATGCAATCGCATTGCATCGGGTGACAATCGCATTGCATCGAGTGACAATCGCATTGCATCGAGTGACAATCGCATTGCACTCTTGAGTGCAAAATTTAATTTGCTACGAATTAATGAAATGCTGTACTAAGAATAACTTGCATTTTCTCGTTCCCAGCCTCAAGGCTGGGAACGAGAAATAACACGGTACACACATTAATATAATATTCATTGCGATCGCTCTTCACTATAACGTCGGTAATCATCCCAACTTTTCAGCAACACCCCAGGATACAAAAGTTCTGTTTTCAACTTGCTGAGAATTTCGTCGTCGGAATTGTGCTTGAGTAGCATGTCGATCCAGTCCATCAACTCGCTGGTACTCACCTTTTTGCCTGCGTCTCCTTTGTCTTGTTGCATCTGGTTGCGAAGATTGATGAAGCGATCAATAATTGCATCCAGTAATGCTAAACGCGGATCGGGGAAAGAAAAGCGAGCTTTAATTATCTTTATCAAATCCTCTCGCTGCGGAAATTTGACGTAGTGGAACAAACACCGACGCAAAAAAGCATCGGGCAAGTCTTTCTCGTCGTTACTTGTAATAAAAACTATCGGTGTCACTTTCGCTTGAACTTTCTTGATGGGGCTAGTTTGTTTAACCTCTATTACCTCAAACCGTTTCTCATCAAGCTCTAACAGCAAATCATTGGGAAAGTCGATATCAGCTTTATCAATTTCATCAATCAGTACAACTGTGCGGCGCTCGTTGCGAAAAGCACGTCCTAGCGGTCCCCATTCAACGTAAGCATCAGCATTTTTCGCTTGTTCTGCGGCGTCTTTATCTATCCCAGAAGCAGCAAGTTGTGCATCTCGCAACCTGCCAACTGCATCATAAGTATACAGCCCATCCCGCGCTCGACTGGTAGATTTGACGTACCAAGCTTCATAAGGTAAACCCAACTCGTAAGCGACAGCACGCGCTAACTTTGTTTTGCCAGAACCGGGTTCACCTTTTAATAATAAAGGACGTTCGAGAGCGATCGCTAAATTCACTGCCTCTACCAATTTCTCACCGGGCAAATATGGATACAAAAGTTGCCCCGTCAGCTTATCTTGCTCTTTTGGTTTCGGCTGTTTATCCTTGTCACCAGTGTATTTCAGTCGCTCGTCTACAGCTTTAACCACCTATCCTCTCCTTGTTCCCAACTATAACCACACAAACCAAAAATTTCGGCAAACACCCGTTCCGGAACACCTTCACTGTTCTCTAGAATTACCTGAACTGTGCAGTCAATTTTTTTAGTCACTTTTGTGGGTAGTGCATCAATTGCATTTTCCATCCAGTTAACTAACACTTGGTCAGAAAGACGGTCAATAATCGGCAGTCTTATAGGAGTACAAGGTTCCCAAAATGTTTCAAATTCATCTGCAAACGCGATATTCCAGGTGTTAACACAACCATCCTGGTCAACTAAAAACATCAATAAAAAAAACTCGTTGCTTGAATAAATCGTCTGTTGAGTTGAGTTTACCAGGGGAAGCCAAAATTCGCGGATTAATTCCTCCAAATAGTCTTCCTCAATGCAATCCATATCGTGAAAAACCAGGATGACGTGCTGATTTTTCAACTGAGACATCACATTTCTAGCAATTTCAGACAATGAAAAGTCTTGTACTCCTATCTGACGCCCTAGTTCGCGCCATAATGCTTTAATGTCAGTTCTAAATGCTTTGCGGGAGAGGTGAAATTGAATTGGCGGAGTTACGCAACCATCAGGTATTGCCTGTAACAAACGTCTCAAAAGAAATATTTGCCCGTGTTCTGGCAAACCATGAACCAAAAAAGCCCCGATACGCTTTTCTTCAATAAATTCTCGGAATAAACGCACCTGCTTTACATAATTCAGGCGAAACAGTTCAATGTGTATTCGCTCACTTTCTAGATTATCAATTTGGTTGGCGAGGCGATCGCGTTGTGCTTCAAAACGCTCAATTTCCTTATTTAGCTGAAAAGCTACTAAAGTACCTGCCTCAATTGCCGAATCATTCCGCAAGCGTTTTATCTTCTCGCTCAGTAGATCGTACTGTTGTTGAAGTTCTTCGCGTTTGTGCTGTAAGTGTTGAACTGAGGACATCTCTAAGCTTCTCTTTCCATTCAGAAATTGCCATTATTGAAGTTGGTTTTCTAGCTTCTCAATCTTTTGAGTAAGTTGTTCTATTTCAGCTTCAGTTTGTTCAATGTCCTTTTCCAACTGAAACCGTACAGCAGTACCAGCTTGAATTGCTAAATCCATCTTTAGGCGCTTGAGTTTCTCGCTTAACAGATCGTATTCTTCTTGAAGGTCTTCTAGTTGTTGTAAAGTTCGCCGTCGTTGTCCGGGGGTTAAAGTCGCTACTTTCTCCTTAGATATCACCTGTTGGACAGGAATATTTTTTTTATAAATAACTGGTTTAAGATGTTCTGGAATACCTTGTAGTCGAATTTCTACACAACCAAACTCATAAGCATCTTCAATAGAACGATTTGCCGCTAAAGCCTTATAAAAACCAACTGCAAAAGCGATCGCTGCCTTATCTCCAATCGCATCATTCATCCCAATCACAAACGGGATATGTTGAGCGATCGCTTTAGCCTGAATCTCAGAATAGCAGGCATTCATTACCACACAATTTATGCTTTGTGCAAATAACTTAAACATTGCTGCTAAAGCATCAGGTTTAACAGACTGAACTTTGCCGACTTCATTCTCAAAGCACAATTCACCCGTACTTTTACCATGTCCGGAAAAATGCACAATCTGCGGTTCAACATCAAATATAGCGTCTGTGATATCCCCCACGCGCACTGACTCACGCTGTTCTAGTTGAAACCTTCCTGGTTTACCCAGCCTTGCTTTAATATCGCGCAACTCTTGCCCTAAGCGTAACCGAGATTCGTCACTAGGATCGGCTGTGAGAAATAGAATTTTTATTTTACTATCATTCATTAGATTAGCAACTTAATTAATACGTAACTCTCTCAAACTCTCTCAAACTCTCCCAAACTCTGTGTACTCTGCGTCCTCTGCGGTAGCCTCCGGCAACGCCAAGGGCGAACGTTTTTTTCATATCTACAACGAAAAAAAGCCTCTTTCCCGACTGGGGATGAGCGGTAAACCGCTCACTACGATAAAAAGTAGAGAATTAACCCTGTTAGTAGTAGACAAACAATTCCCGCAGCACCGGCTAGGGGTTTTTTATTTTTACCAGTCAACCACTCAGGGACTTTACCAGTGTAAGTAATTAACTCTGCTGTATCTAGGCAAGCGATCGCCCATACCCATCCCGCGTGCAATCCAATCGCTAAACCTAAATTATTGCGATCGCTAAATCGTGCCAATACTAGCACCATTCCCATTAACCACAGTCCGGGTAATTGCGGTATAGTTTCCCGTCGTTCCCAAACTAAATGTAGTAAAGCAAAAATCAAGCTAGAAATAACTGCTGCTACCCAAACTGAATAATCCCGCGTCAGTTGAGTAAACAAAAAACCGCGAAAAATCAACTCCTCTACACCACCAACAAACAAAGCTACCAAAAAAATAGGTAGCAAGATAGATTGCAATTGCTTTGTCTGGGACTCTTGCCAGCTGCACCACGAAAGCCAAAATTGCCCACCAAATACAACAGCTAAACTCAATACTCCCAAAACAAAACCCAGTCCCAAAGAACCGAGAAGGGAAATATTCACTCTTAAGCCATAATCTGAAAAAGATGTATTAGTGAGCCAATTTATACCCCAGAGAATAAAAGGTGCTAATAAATAAAGCGAAACTAATAAAGGTAATTTTTGTTCTGGCTGCAAAGGTTTGCCCAGTTGCAAATTCAGTGCTAGTGCCGATACTATTGCTACTGGGAACCAGCATACTATCCAGCCAATGAAAAAAGCCATCACTACCACTACCGCTGGTGCATTTTCAAGAAATGACACTAAGGTGTTGATTGATGGCTCAAATGATGCTATAGAAACAGACAAAAACAAATACGACATACTTCTTGCAAACATAGATTTCTTGTTTTTTAATCAAGCTTCTACCAAAATTGGCAATCTCTACAAGATGTCTAATCGTATTTTTTTGACTTGACACAATTGTTAAACAAAAGATGTTAATTTTTCTTACATAGAGAACAAGTTATCAAGCATTTAGCTTGAAATGCCTCCAGATCGAAAAATTTACTCTTCGTCTTCGTCTTCGTCTTCTTCATCTTCGTCTAATTCTAAATCTTCATCTGCCTCGGTCAATTTTTTATCACCTTCACCAACTTGAATCAGGTGAATATGCTTATATCCCAGTTTAATTTCAAACTCATCACCTGACTTTAAGCCCATTGCTTTGGTGTAGGTGGCTCCAATCACAATCTGACCATTTTGATGTACGCTAACACGATAGGTCGGTTCACGCCCACGTCCATCTTTTGGTGCTTCTGGACTGAGAGGAATTCCCCTAGCTGATAGCAAAGCATCGTAGAAATCGGTCAGGTTTACTCGTACCTGACCACCTTTAGTAGTTGTGTAATAGCCACATTGCTTGGCTCTTTCTCGTCGTGGTAAAGTAGAAAGTTCTTTTACCTTAGCAAGCAGTGCTTTTCCAGTTAATGGCGCGGTTGCGGTTTCAGTCATTACGCTCAAATTATCCTTAGTCTCTCCAAACTGATAAACGATATTGTCTCATGCCAGTATTTGGCTTTTTGACACCTGCCCAAACCTACTCAAGACCCTAGGATAAGAGGTGAATTCCTGCTTATAAAAGCCATAAGATCCGAGGGAAAAAGTAGTGTAGATTCTCCCTTTGAGTTTGCGGTGTAGATGTTCTTCACACTCAACTCTTGTTTTCACCATCAACAGACGAACAGCTTGCATCTGCCGTTGGGAGTTATTTCTTTATTGCCGTTCTATTTTGAAGGCACACAATAGATTAGAGGTTATGGTTGTCACAGGCATTAATTTCGGTGAGTGTACGGCATTGTTAAGCATTCTTTGCCATCGAGAGGTGAAATAATTTTCTCTTTTGACGCTAATATGGCGGTGTAATCTTAAGCCACCTTTACAAATTGTGTCGGTTCTACTACTAGAAACAAGTCGCAGACCAATCGAAAATGCAGGCTTTTCAGTTTCAGCGTTAGCCTTTGTTGCTCTTGAGTCGTAAGGTTTTCCTCTTCCTCATCTGAGCGTTTTTTAGAACAGCATAGTATTTGTATACGGTTCTTGTGCATACACCCTTTTATCCTGCCAGTAGAGACGATAAATTTCACCTCTCTACATTACAAAGAAACAAAACTATAATAATAGCCGCAGATCGGACGGCTATTTATACTGGTTTTGTTGCCTCGTAATTTTATATTAAATACTAGCATGGACTAATAATAGCAAAATTGTTGTTTATTTTTGAATTAAAGTTGCGAAGTTACTTTTATTTAAATCCCTCCCCTTGGTCAGCAAAAAACGGTGAGGATTTTCAGGAGCGCTTTATTACCGTCGGGTAAAAATGCTCTTGTTTTTGAGGAAGTTTGCATTTCGGATTTTCGCTATGAGCAAAACTCCGGTTAATGGTGCTTGATTACCAATCATTCGTTATTACCGCACAGCTTTTAGAAAAATTGATTTAATTTACAGGCGGAGTTTTGACAAGTGACGTAGAGGAGCGCCTGAGTCTTGATTTCGCACTCGGCTTCAGCGCAGTTGTCCTTCTTGTTTGCCGCAGTCTGGAAAAAAATTATGCTCAAATGGAGATGTTTATTACAAGCTTTAACAATTCTATATAACTAAAAAAATATCGTTTAGCCATCTTTAGAGGGATTTTTCGATGTAAGGATTGTCTTTGGTGGACATTAACATATATTTATATCTCAATCAGCGCTCTTTGAGGATAGAGGTTGAGGCGATCGCCCTCTTTGAATTCGGCATTTAGAGAACTAAGATTTTTCTGGTTATCCTTGAACTAGAATCAGTAGCTCTTTTATCATCAGTCAATTAACAGCTGGCTTTGAATTAAGGGCAATATGATTATGGGTCAATGAGTGCAAGGAATATGCATGTACTCATGATTTACTAGTCAGGCGAGATAATTTTAAGACTTTGGTTGGTGGAAATGGAAGTTCTTTTTAAGGTCATTCGGCAAACAGAAAATTCATCCCCAGTGGTACAAACTTACCGTTTAGAGGCAGAACCGGGCAATACAATCCTGGATTGTCTCAATCAAATTAAGTGGGAGCAAGATGGAACTTTAGCGTATCGCAAAAATTGTCGCAATACTATTTGTGGTAGCTGCGCTATGCGAATCAATGGACGTTCGGCTTTAGCATGTAAGGAAAATCTCAGAAGTGAAATTGCCCGGTTAGAAAATATCCCAGCGTCGGGAAGTAAGGCATCTTCTATTCCGGAAATGACGATCGCCCCGTTGGGTAATATGCCGGTGATTAAAGATTTAGTTGTGGATATGAGCAGTTTTTGGGATAACCTAGAGGCAGTTGCTCCTTATGTCAGCACGGCAGGGCGACAAGTTCCAGAAAAAGAATTTTTGCAAACACCACAAGAGCGATCGCTTCTCGATCAAACTGGCAATTGCATTATGTGTGGAGCTTGTTACTCTGAATGCAATGCCCGTGAAGTCAACTCAGATTTTGTCGGTCCCCATGCTCTTGCCAAAGCTTACCGCATGGTCGCAGACTCCCGCGACGACGACACTGAAAATCGATTAGAAAATTACAACGAAGATACTAAAGGTGTTTGGGGTTGCACTCGTTGTTTTTACTGCAATAGTGTTTGTCCGATGGATGTAGAGCCACTCGAACAAATTACTAAAATTAAACAAGAAATTCTCCAACACAAACAAGTAGCCGACAGCCGTTCAATTCGTCACCGCAAGGTATTAGTAGATTTGGTGAAAGAAGGTGGCTGGATTGATGAACGTAAATTTGGCTTACATGTAGTCGGTAATTACTTTAAAGACTTAACAGGATTGCTGAGTATTGTACCCTTGGGGATGCGAATGATCGCTAAAGGTAAATTCCCACTATCATTTGAATCTTCAGAAGGAACTCAACAAGTGCGATCGCTTATCGAAGCTGTTCAACAAGAAGAAGGGAGTAGGGAGTAGGGAGTGGGGAGTGGGGGGACAAGGGAGATGGGGGAGACAAGGGGGACAAGGGAGATGGGGGAGATGGGGAAGACAAGGGAGACAAGGGAGATGGGGAAGACAAGGGAGAAATTTTTCCTTATCCCCCTTGTCCCCCTTGTCCCCCTTGTCCCCCTCCCCCACTCCCCACTCCCCACTCCCCACTCCCCACTCCCATTCTTAAGGTATATTCAAACGCTGTCCAGAACGGTCATAGACAAAAATATCCCACTGTCCATTGAGAGTAGACTCAAAGGAGATTCTACTTGCATCAGCGCTGATTGTCGGGTTGCGGACTTCCGCTTGAAGATTAGCAGTTAAATTGCGCGATTGCCGCGTTTCCCGGTCATAAAGAAATATAGCCGATCGCCCTTGACGAGAAGCTGCAAAGACAATAAAACGACCATTATCGTCAACACTAGGATGAGAAGCGATCGCATCCAAAGAATTTAAACCAGGCAAATCAATTAAATTGCCAGTCACTATATCAAACATATACACATCCTGGCTGCCCCGGCGATCGCTAGTAAAAACAATATACCTACCCGAAATTTGCGGATTTAATTCCGAAGCTGAACTGTTAAAACTTCTACCCCCCGGATCAAAAGGGTAATTTAACAGGCGAGGATAGCCAACACAGCCACTCAACAAGCCTGCTAATGCCAACACAGGTATAAAAATAGAGCGTTTCATATATTAGTCAAGAGTTAGGAATTAGGAGTTAGGAGTTAGGAGTTAGGAATTAGGAGTTAGGAGTTAAGAGTTAGGAGTTAAGAGTTAGGAGTTATTCCCCATCTCCCCCTGCTCCCCCTGCTCCCCCTGCTCCCCCTGCTCCCCCTGCTCCCCCTGCTCCCCCTGCTCCCCCTCTCCCCCTCTCCCCTCAAGGTGCAGGTACAGTTGCACCATTAGGAATATCTAACTCAATATTTGGTCCCCGGTCTAGTACTTCAATATCCCACTGACCGCGACTGGCAGTTTCAAATACAACATAACGTCCGTCTGGGCTGAGATGAGGATTTCTCAGCCAGCCGCGATAGATTGGGGTGAGGATTTGTGATTGTTGCGTAGCGCGATCGTAAAGTGCCACAACTGGTCTACCTTGGTCGCTAGTAATGTAAGCAATATAACGCCCTGTGTAGCTCAGACTTGGACTTTCAGCAATTGTATCTGCTCGATTTAAGCGCGGTGTGGGAATAAACTGTTGCTGTTGCAAGTCATACACCAATAGCTGGTGAACACCATTGCGATTTGAGACAAACGCTAAAAAGCGACCATTTCCACTCAAAGTCGGTTGCTCTTCAGTGTAGCGACTGTTGAGGGAATTGGAAGCAAAAGGGATAACGCCGGAATCACAGGATACAAGTAAGCTTGTTAAGCTATAGATAAAACTCCAATAAAACGGTCTTTGGAGCCAATTTTTAGGTGTAAATTTTGTCACCTCAAATGTTTTTCATCGCAATTTTTGCGACATTCACCTAAGCTTTATTAAATATCATCAAATTTAGTCGAATTATCGGATTCATCTGGCTGTTCCAGAGGTTTGTAATCTACGTATTCAGTTGGTGTTGCATCATCTTCGCGTTCTCTACGCACAGGTGAGTCATTAGGCGTTCGCCTTCTTCTTGCTCTGGGAGTTACATCTTCAGTGCTTTCCGGGCGGGAATTACTATTACCACCACGACGCGCAGGTTTTCTCACCTCGCCAGAATTGTCCCAATCATCCACTTGTTGCCGAGAAGAAGAACCCCATTCATCCTCAGTTCTTTCTGGGGTACGATTCACAGTCCGCCGCGAACTAGGACGACGCGGTTTGTCTGTGGTTTCTGGTCTTTCGCGAGTATTACGGCGTTCTGAACGACGTGGTGCTTCATCACTGTAATAATCATCGTTTCTAGAGCGATCGTCCCTACTACCCCGAATCCGAGCGCGTGGGCGTTCCGGCTCATAATCATCATAAGGCAGTGGTTCTAGCTCTGCATCCACCTCAGCCTTATAGCGCCGATTATAAGAATAGTTATCGCTGACATCTCGACCATCATCGACAATTTTCGTATTCCGCTTGGCTTGCTCAGTCGCAATACCCCGCAAGCGAATACTTTCAACTGCAAAAAACACAGTTGTACCAACCAAAAGTAGCTGACCAAATTGCAAAATCGGGTCTAGACGCCATCCTTGGAAGATAAGAATAAAACCGCACAGCAAGCCCACCGCTGCAAAAAAGATATCTTGGTCTCTTGACAGTTCTGGACGCACAGAGCGGAGAAAATACAGAGCTGCCCCAGCCACAGCCAGGAAAATTCCTAGGAAAGTGGCTGGAGTTGCTCCCACATTTACCTGAGCCAGGAAACTGGCTGAGTTCAGCCCAAAATTTATCATTGGTATTTTCCTAATATCACATCTATGTTAGCGATTAAAATCACTACTCTAATCAGAGACAAAATATTAATATAGAGACGCGATTGGGTCACGTCTCTACATTCAGAATATGTATCTGCTAGCTAAGTATACCTTTGACTAGCATTTAAGGAATCAATGTTCCGATTGCAACCAGGTATTTCGCTAACAAATAATTGCTTGTGAGAGCCAAACCGACTCCTGCAAGTGTTCTTAACGCTGGATTTTATCTTTTTGGCTAATAAAAATCAGACCAACAGTCGCCGGAACAACGACAATTACTGTACCCAAGACAAGACTCCAAAGGAAATTTGCTAAAGAAGGCGTCATAGATTTCAACATGAATTTACACTCTTCATCATAATTCTAATGTTGTATCAGTTCCTTGAAAAGCCTCCAAGCGTTAACTCCTAAACTTAGTGACGAAGTTAACAAATAATTAAATCAACTGCGCTTTGCATGTTCGGTTATCTAACCACGCAGACGAGTCAAGGCTTGTGGTTATGGCGCTTTGCATTTAGATAAAATATCATAAACACGACTAACAGCACGCAATCAACTGAGTATCCATTAGGGCTTTATCATTACAAACTCAGAGTGTTTTAGTATAAATACCTCTCAGTGATTGACATCAAATTATAAACAGTGCTTTACAAAGCTTAAATTTTTTCTTTCTGCACGGAGAGTAGTTCAAACCGATGATTGGTGTTAACCTTATTGATTTGATTCTCAGTCTACTATTGGGACTGATGATATTGTTGTTTATTTTCCGGATAATTCTTACCTGGTATCCCCAAGTAGATTTAAATCGTTTGCCCTTTAATCTGGTTGCTTGGCCCACCGAACCGTTCTTAGTGCCATTGCGTCATATTGTACAACCCATCGGCGGAGTAGACATTACCCCGATCATCTGGGTAGGAATTCTCAGTTTGTTGCGAGAAATTCTTCTAGGTCAGCAAGGGTTGCTGACCATGATGTTTCGTGTATAGTCGAAAATTGGGAATAGGTAATTGGTAATTGGTAATTGGGAATAGGTAATTGGTAATTGGGAATAGGTAATTGGAAACGTGGTAACGCTTTTTTTCCCATTCTCCATTACCCATTACCCATTCTCCATTACCCATTCTCCATTACCCATTACCCATTCCCTAACTATTATTCATCTCCTGGATAAAATTGGTATAAACGTTACCTGACAAAAACTGGGGAGTTTCCATAATTTTTTGATGAAAACCGATAGTTGTAGGTAATCCGGTAATTGCACATTCGCGTAATGCGCGTTTCATGCGGTTAATAGCTGTTTGGCGGTCTGGTCCCCAAACAATTAATTTGCCGATGAGCGAATCGTAGTAGGGAGGAATTTGGTAATCGGTGTAAACGTGGGAATCAATGCGAACACCGGGACCTCCAGGGGGGAGATAGCCGCTGATACGTCCGGGGGCTGGGCGAAAGTCATGGTCGGGGTCTTCGGCGTTGATGCGACATTCGATCGCATGACCTCGCAGAACTACTTGCTCTTGATTAATCTTAAGTCTTTCTCCTTGAGCAATGCGAATTTGTTCGCAAACCAAGTCCATGCCGGTAATCATCTCCGTAACCGGATGTTCAACTTGAATCCGGGTGTTCATTTCCATAAAGTAGAATTTACCGGATTTATCCAAGAGAAACTCGATTGTACCTGCTCCAGTGAAATTAATAAACTGGGCAGCTTTGACGGCAGCTTGTCCCATTTTATCTCGCAAATCTGGGTCTAAAGCAGGGCTGGGAGCTTCTTCTAGTAGCTTTTGATTGCGACGCTGAATTGAGCAATCCCGTTCGCCTAGGTGGATGACATTACCGTAATTATCCGCCAAAATTTGAAATTCAATGTGGCGCGGACGTTCGATAAATTTTTCTATATAAACGCCAGAATTACCAAAAGCGGCTCCGGCTTCACCTTGTGCTGCTTTGAAAAGCTTGACAAATTCGCTTTCCTCTTGTACCAAACGCATACCGCGTCCACCACCACCTGCCGTGGCTTTGATCATTACTGGATAGCCGATATCTTTGGCGATCGCTAATCCTTCTTCCTCAGACTCTACCAATCCATCACTTCCCGGTACAGTCGGAACCCCGGCTTTTTGCATGGTTTCTTTTGCCGTTGATTTATCCCCCATTAAGCGAATCGCTTCCGCAGATGGACCAATAAATGCAATATGATGATCTGCACAAATTTCTGCAAACCTGGCATTTTCTGACAAAAAGCCATAACCCGGATGAATCGCAGTAGCATTGCGCGTCAGTGCCGCAGCAATAATATTGGGAATATTCAAATAACTTTTACCGCTGGCAGGTTCGCCAATGCAAACCGCTTCATCGGCAAGTTGGACGTGGAGAGCATTACGATCAACTGTAGAGTGAACTGCAACAGTAGCAATCCCCATTTCCTCACAGGCACGGAGAATGCGAAGTGCAATTTCTCCTCGATTGGCAATTAATATTTTATCAAACTTCATCTTCTAGCTTCGATATCAGTACCAGTAGATTGACATTCTCTCCTATTCAATTTGAAACAACGCTTTCGTGTTATTGCAAATTATGACAAGAGATTCCCAAGCCTCATTCATAGTCAGCGTTGCTTTGAACGATGAGGCTGACTACCTCTACGGGTCTTAACTAGACTAGCAACACGAATGTTATTAATCTATGTCAGTTTGCCGAGTCAAGGCAGTAAAAGCGCTTTTTGTGCGGTTTTGCTTCCCGGTGGAAGCTTCTTGGCAGCACTTCTCTATCGCACCCCATTTAATATCTCTTGTGCAACTGCTAAATTTCTGTCAGTCTGATATCCGCATTCGGAAAATTTTTGAATCCGTACACTTAAATAAATTAAATTTTTGGGAAATTAGCTCTTACTTTACTATATTTGTTTTTTTATGCTATATTCTATCTTCAGACAACTTATGCGGATGTGGCGGAATTGGTATACGCGCACGCTTGAGGTGCGTGTGGGCAATGCCCTTGCGAGTTCGAGTCTCACCATCCGCATTTTTTCATATGAAGTTAGGAGTTAGGAGTTAGGAGTTAGGAGTTAGGAGTTAGGAGTTAGTTGTTAGTTGATGGGTATTGGGCATTTATCCCCCTTGTCCACGCCAGACGCCTCAACAAAGGATGCCTCCGCACAGCGCTGGCTCCCCTTGTCCTCCTTGTCCACGCCAGACGCCTCAAGGTCGGATGCCTCCGCACAGCGCTGGCTCCCCTTGTCCCCCACTCCCCCCACCTCCCCACCAGGGCGGTGGTTTTTTTATGCTTTTGTGTTTTTTATGCTTTTATATAGATAGGTGAAGTTTTGTAAAAACGTTGACTGCTACTTTTAAATCGACAAATAACTTAACAATACCCGCAGGATGGCATCGCCTCTCCCCCATTTGGCAAGGTGACGCACAAGCCATTCAAAAAGGTCTACCTCACACTCAGCTAGCACCAACTTGGCAAATGCTACTTTTGGGTGATGGTTCCCCCACACGGCACTTAGAATTGCTTACAGGTGAGCCAACGGAAGTGGATGTAATTGACATGTCATTAGTTGGCATGGACTTGGATAATGCTCCTGACTTAATTGAAGCTGTCCCAGGACCTAGACTGCGGCGACAAGTTTGGCTGCGTACCGCTTCTGGTCAAAGATTGGCGTATGCTACCTCATGGTGGGAAGCTTCTCATGTAGATGAGTATTTGCAAAACCGTTCATTACCTATTTGGGCTAGTTTGGCTCGTCTCCGCACTGAGTTATATCGCGATGTGCAAGGAGTTTATTACGGTTACTCAGATGCGCTACAGTCAGGTTTTGGTGTCAATGGACCTTTTTGGGGTCGCCACTATTTGTTTTGGCATCACGGACAGCCTCTGACTTTAATTTATGAAGTTTTTTCGCCTTACTTAACAAAATATTTGGGACCGATGCAGGTGACTGCTAATGGTAAGGTTTAGCGCTACGCAGGTGGGGAATTAATAATTAAAAATTATTTTTGCGTCGGCAATTTTTTATTTTCTGGCTAATATTGGCAATATATGATATAATATATGCCTTTAATTAGTGATAAGAAAAGATTTTTGTAGTAAGGACTTCAGTCCTTATCTTAGAAGATGAGGACTGAAGTCCTCACTACGAACTCATCAAAGGTATTTAGGGATTATTTCTGGGAAAATTATTCTACAAGTAATGAATATTTAATTTTTGATGATTTAAAAATAATTACAGCTTCATCAAAAAAATCAGGCTGGTTTGGGACATGCGATCGCTCATACTAAGATATATGAGCAAAAGTCAGTTCAGATTCGCAAAAAGAGAGGAAATCGCTTTTGGTAAATGTAAAGAACTCAAGTCAGAGTGAGTTTTCACAGCTTTTGAACAAAAAGCTTTTCAGACAAGGGTTATAGAAACAGCGCATTATCTACGATTGCTATCTGTGAGACAAAAAATTGAGGTGAAGAGCGATCGAAGAGTGATAAATTTAACGCTAAAAGTCACACTGACTTACAGGTGATTCAACCAGTTGATAACACTGTTTATTTCTTTACATGGTAAAATTTTGTCAGTGATGGTGTAAACGTCAATTAAGAATTTGACTACCTAATAAATTTTTGGGGCACGTATAATATATTATATGCTCTTAAACAATAACGTAGTAAGTGACATACATTAAACTTATGCAAATAAACAACTCAGACAAAAATGACGATTATAAATACTATAGCAATACTCATCTTGAGTATGTAAACAATAATATTAACACTGAATCAAATTATTTTTCTTGTGTCTGGGATGAAATTTTAAAAGATATTAATATTCATAATTTATTAGATATGGGGTGTGGTACAGGTATATTTTCTTGCAATTTAAAGTCGAGAATATCAGGAAAATTAATTGGTGTTGATGGCAGCAATTATGGTTTGGAAAAAGCAAAAGAAAAAGGGTTTGATGAACTATACAGAGTTGAAGACTTTTGTAGCCAGTCATTGCCTTTAGCAAATGAGAGTGTTGATTTTGTGCTGTGTAAAGATGTTTTTGAACATCTTTTAGATCCCCTTCATTTATTATTAGAAATTCAGCGGCTTTTAACGCCTGGAGGGTATCTGTTAACACATGTACCTAATCACTTTCCTATTAATGGTCGTTTGAAATTTATATTTACTAATAAAATAGACACTTTTAACTATTTTCCTGGCTCAAATGCTTGGAATTTTCCTCATATAAGATTTTATAATTATGAAAGTCTTTTAGATTTTTTGGCACAGGCTAACTTTAAATTGGTTGAAAATTATAGTGGATTTTTTCCGAAGCTTCCTATATTAGATAAATTATTGCGGTATGTTATACCAAAATATTTAACAAGAAAGCTGGTAAATAGTAATCCTTCGCAGTTTGCTGAAGGCTTAACGGTACTTGTTAAGAAAGAGTAGGCTTGTCTGCATTACTGAGATTTGTTTGCAATAACTTTCAATAATTCGCAACAAGTAGCCAAGCTAGAAAACGTCGAATTTAGCAGATGTGGCAGCTGGCTTTTCGCTTTTATGTGGAAAACTCAGAGTGGTTCGCGAATAATATCCGCAAACAAAATTACTACTCATCTTTATATTTAGAAGTCTCTTCGACTAAATCTTTTAAACAGTTGATAGTTTCAATTGAAAGGTCTAGCGCTTCGATCTGGCATTCAAGTTAGCTTTACTACCAGCGTTGCCTAAATGCTTATATCGAGAATTGCCATTAGCCTTAGTGGTAAATATTCGTTCGGTAGTTTGTATTTTATAATACCAATAAATAGACCTGTGAGTAAAAGTTATCGCACTTATCAGATAAGTTCCAATACAACCAACAAAAGTTATGTCAAAATAGGGCGTGAGGCAGCTAAACACTAGCAGCTTTGTCAAGTTAGGTATATCTTCACAGTGCTTGACGTGACAAATTTATCGCCCGGACACTTTCTAATGGTTCTCACCGTCCACTTTCCGAGAATCTACCTGTTGTCGGGGTGAAAGCTGCTTTCACGCTTTGTGCGGGGATCGTCGGGGTAAAAAGCGCATACTGTAAAAAAGGGTAACTCGCTACAAAAGCACCACTAATGAAACAGTAGTAATTTGAGAAAACAATGCTTTATGTCGATTACCAAAGTATTAATAACTCTCAGTAAAGAGAAACCAATCTAATTAACTGTCCTGAAGAAGAGTAAACCTTTGAGTTTACTGTACCAATCAAGCAAATAATGAGTTCGCAATTATGAGGTGTTAGGTTTCAATGGCACTACCTGTTGTATCTGTCTTATCAACGCAGAAAAAAAAGAAACCGTCTTTAGTGCTGACGCTTTCATCTGCCGGGTTGTTGATTGGTGTGGGGAGTGCAGCATTCTGGCTTTTAACTCAGGGAAAATTATTTTCCAGAGATTTGCCAGTGGGTGCAAATATTATCCCTCAAGATGCCTTATTTGCGGTTTCTTTAACCACCGATGCCAGTCAATGGCAAAAATTGCGCTCTTTTGGCACAAAAGAAACCCAAGGAGAACTAGATAAGTATTTAGTGGAGTTGCGCGATCGCTTTCTCACTAATAACGGCTACGATTTCCAAAAAGATATCAGTCCTTGGGTAGGCAATGAAGTCACAATTGCCATTCTTGCCCCAGACATGAAAAAAAATGCACCTACTGATGGAATTGCTACCAAAGAGCAATCGATGGTGATGGTTTTGCCAATAAAAAACCCACAAAGTGCTAAAACCATCTTGGCACAACCGAAAATGCTCAAAGGTGGCAAATTAATCGATCGCACCTATCAAGGAATTGCCATCAAACAAACCGAAGGGCAAAGTAAAGAAAACTTTTCCGCTGCCGTACTAGATCAACGTTTCTTAGTCATCACTGATAATTCTAAAGCCACAGAAAGAGCGATTGATGCTTATAAAAATAAAACAACACTCGCTACAACAGGCGGTTTTGCAGATAATTTCCCGAAAATCGCTAACTACCAACCTTTCGCCCAGTTTTATGTAAATGTACCAATAGCTGCTAAAATAGCAGCCGCCTCTCCAAACCGTCCTTTACCCGCTCAAGTTTTGGCTCAACTTCAGAACAACCAAGGTTTAGCGGGGACAATTAGCTTAGAGTCAGAAGGAATACGCTTAAAAGGCGTTTCTTGGCTAAATCCGAATAGTCAACGTACCCTAGCGGTAGAAAACAACGCTGGGAATATGCAAAATCGCTTGCCAGCAGAAACTTTAATGATGCTTTCTGGGGGTAATCTTAAACGGTTGTGGGCAGATTACGTTTTAACATCTCACTCTAATCCAGTTTCGCCCATACCACCAGAAGCACTTAGAAGTGGAGTGAAATCACTCACCAATAATGAACTTGATTTAGATCGGGATTTATTAAGTTGGATGGGTGGTGAGTTTTCGGTTTCAGTGATGCCATCGATTGCGAAAGAAGGTTATAAAGAAGATTTTCGTGCGGCATTTGTATTTATGGTACAAGCAAGCGATCGCGCTTTGGCTGAAGCATCAATAAAACGTCTAGATGACATCATAAAAAATCAATATCAATTCCAAATTCAACAAAACACAATCGCAGGTAAACCTGCTGTCAACTGGATTGCACCTTATGGAACCTTAACTGCTACCCACGGTTGGTTAGATAATGATGTCGCTTACTTAGTTATGGGTGCCCCTGTTACCAATAAAATTGTTCCTAAACCCAACAATACATTAGCTAGTACTTTCCCATTCCAAAAAACAGTTCCCTCAGATCCTAATCCGACAAACGGTCAGTTTTTCTTAGATGTGGAACGCACGGTGAAAAATTTTCCTTTACCGACGTTGTTCCCCAATCAAGAAACTGTCCTAGAAGCAACGCGCTCAATTGGCATAACATCTGCCGTCAGTGACAGTCGTAGTAACCGCTACGACATTTTTCTCGAATTAAAAAAAGGTGATAAGCCGACACCTCTTCCGACTCCGACAATTACACCCACTCCGTAAGGGAAGAGTTCTTGAGAGGGTTTCACAAAAGCTAGACAAAAATGGACAGGCTTGTTTTAAAGATCCTCAACACGATAGCGAGTCACTCGGATGTTCGCGCTTCGCGTCTGGTGAAGGAGAAGCCTGTCCATTTTTGTCCGGGTTCAGTCCAAGGGGGGGAGGGGGGGATGGGGAGACAAGGAGAGGGGGAGACAAGGAGATGGGGAGAAAAAATTGTCCCCTTGTCTCCTTGTCCCCTTGTCCCCTTGTCCCCTTATCCCCCTTGTCTCCTTCTCTCCTTGTCTCTATATTCTTCAGAAACAGATAGGATCAATAAAGTCAAAATCCATTTTTTATTTGAATCCACTGGGGAGAACACTGTATGAATCTGGTTGTACTCCAGAACTGGCTGGACAATGCCTCCTTTGCCGTTTTATTTCTCACAATGCTGGTTTATTGGGCTGGGGCAGCTTTTGGGAATCTGTCCGCAATTGCCGCTTTGGGGACAGCTGGTATGGCGATCGCTAATTTGTGTATAGCCACGCTACTAGGAGCGCGATGGATCGAAGCTGGTTATTTTCCTTTGAGCAATCTTTATGAATCGTTATTTTTCTTAACTTGGGGAATTACTACCGTCCATTTAATTGCGGAAAACACTAGCCGCAGCCGCTTGGTAGGGGTTTTTACAGCACCTGTGGCGATGTGTATCAGTGCTTTTGCTACGCTGACACTGCCTTCAACAATGCAATCAGCCGAACCTCTAGTGCCTGCACTGAAGTCTAATTGGCTGATGATGCACGTTAGTGTGATGATGTTAAGTTATGCGGCTTTGATGGTAGGTTCGCTGTTAGCGATCGCCTTTCTTTTCGTTACTGGCGGTCAAAATATTCAACTACAAGGTAGTTCTGTCGGTACTGGTGGTTATCGCAGCAACGGCTACCGCTTGCATAAAGCTGGTGAACTAGTTTCTGAGCTACCAACACCATCTGCGGAAAATAATGGCTTTGCTCGTAATGAGCGTAATACCAACGGCAACAGCAAAACAGCAGTTTTGGATACAGTATTAGCAACACCAATCCAAAATTCTGAAGAAACCCTTACACCCCAGCGCCTCAGCCTTGCCGAAACCTTAGATAATGTCAGTTATCGCATTATTGGGTTAGGATTTCCCCTGCTAACAATTGGCATTATTGCAGGTGGAGTTTGGGCAAATGAAGCTTGGGGTACTTATTGGAGTTGGGACCCGAAAGAAACTTGGGCGCTAATTACTTGGTTAGTGTTTGCGGCATATCTTCACTCTAGAATTACTCGTGGTTGGCAAGGGCGTCGTCCGGCAATTTTAGCTGCTACTGGCTTTGTTGTTGTTTGGATTTGTTATTTGGGTGTGAATCTTTTGGGTAAGGGTTTGCATTCTTACGGTTGGTTTTTTTAGGAATGTTATTGTTTTTCCCCTCTTATGTAAGAGGGGAAATTTTTAACGAACCGCAGAGAACGCGGAGAACGCGGAGGAAGAGAAGAGAGAGGGAATTTGGGAGTTGTTTTTGAGATTAAGCGTTATCTCTTGGGAATTATAGATTTAGTTCCAGGAGATTGTTATGGGAAATGGATTTGAGGGGCTGAGTCCGGATGATGTTGTGTCTATGACTTATGGGGAAATTCTAATTCCTCACCATACGTTCAAAGTGGGTGAATTCAAAGCAAAAATGAAGGGAGTCTTGCCAGGAAATAATGAACTTAAAGATAAGTGGTTGACTGAAGGACAATCTTGTGAAATCTTAAAACCTGGTGCTAAAGGTTGGCAAAAGGGAAAAGTCCGCATCACTTTAGAATTCTGCCCCGATGAACCTGAATCACCACTTGATGACCTTCGTCAGCAACTCAAACAAATTCAACATCAATAAACCCCGAAGCGAAAATTTCATAACGCCCTGCGCTCCCGCGCACGCTTCTCTACGAGAGGCTCCGCCAACGCGAACAGACTGGAAGTCGCTGGCTCACGAACAGAGCTTACCTGCGTGTGCCAAATGCGTTTTTATGTATAGCAGTTTTTATCAAAGTCCTTTAATTGGCGTTCTTCTTTGCGCCTCTGCGCCTCTGCGTGAGACATAATATCTATATACGAAATCTACAATCTAAAAATTACTTTGATTTAGTCCGCGTAGGCGGACTTCGTTTTTGTAACCGCGATTTTAATCGTCGGGTATTAATCAACAATGAGCCGCTCTTTTTGGACTCCTCTCCATGCAAAAATACATCGCACGATTGGATCGCGTCATCTATTTGAACGCAACCAACGCTTATTAGTTGCGGTTTCCGGTGGGCAAGATTCTCTGTGTTTAATCAAATTACTGTTAGATTTACAACCAAAATGGGGATGGGATTTAGGTATCGCTCACTGCGATCATCGCTGGCGTAGTGACTCTCAAGCTAATGCCAATCATGTAAAAAATTTAGCCGAAAGTTGGAAAATATCCTTTTACTTAGAAACTGCTATCGAAGCTTTAAATAGTGAAGCTGCGGCTCGCAACTGGCGGTATCAAGCCTTAAGTGCGATCGCACTTGAACATAATTACAACTATATCGTTACAGGTCACACAGCAAGCGATCGCGCTGAAACTCTTCTTTACAACTTAATCCGTGGTACTGGTGCTGATGGTTTGCAAGCTTTAACTTGGCAACGCTTATTAACCGATAACATTATCTTAGTGCGTCCACTTTTAGAAATCACTCGCGCCCAAACGAAAGATTTTTGTACAGACTTTCAACTACCAATTTGGGAAGATTCTACCAACGAAGATTTGAAGTACACCCGTAACCGCATCCGCCTAGAATTGTTACCATATTTGCAAGAAAATTTCAACCCCCAAGTTCAATCAGCTTTAGCTCAAACTGCCGAACTTCTGCAAGCCGAAGTGGAATATTTAGAACAAGCAGCCGATCGCTTGCGCGAAGAGGCAATGGGGGAGGGAGATGGGGAGACAAGGAGACAAGGAGACAAGGAGACAAAAAGACAAGAGGAGATACTTCCCTCCCCCTTTGCACTCCCCCTAAAACTCAATCGTCGCATTTTGCAGAAAGCACCATTGGCGTTGCAACGTCGCGTCATGCGTTACTGTTTACAACAAATACTTCCATGTGCCCCTAGTTTTGAGCAAATCGAAAAACTAACAGCTTTAATTACAGCACCAAACCGATCGCAAACCGATCCATTTCCAGGGGGTGCGATCGCCAAAGTAGAAAACGATTGGATCTATTTTAAATAGTTAGTTGTTAGTTGTTAGTTGTTAGTTGTTAGTTGTTGGTTGTTAGTTGTTAGTTGTTGGTTGTTAGTTGTTAGTTGTTGGTTGTTAGTTGTTAGTTGTTGATTAACAGTCAACAGTCAACAGCTATCGACTATCCACTATCTACTATCCACTATCCACTATCCACTATCCACTATCTACTATCCACTATCCACGCTCCTCCGCTCCTCCTAACTTTTAAGAGGCTAACAATTCTGGTTGAATCAAACTTAAAATAGTTTGACGCATCTGGGTAATAGTCTGAAGTTGATAATCACCAGTTTCCTGTACTGTAGCCAAAGATTCAGCTATGCCTTGCAGCTTGTGGCGTAAACCGTCCAAGGAATCCTGAATTGGTTGTAGCGTTTCTTGATAAACATTAACTTTAGCTGAATATTCAGCAGTGGCTATTCGCAACAGTTGCAAATTTTCTGACAACACTTTTAGTTCTTGGTGCTTTTCTTCTTGCTCTTGGATTTGATTATTGAGCGTTTTCTCGGCTAGCTCAATTTGAGAACGTATCTCTTCAATCTCACGTTCTAAGTTTTGTAGTTCCTCCGACTGTTGTTGTTGCTGCGCCTCCATTTGTCGCAAAATTGGTACTAAATCTATTTTTTGATCGTCTTCATTGGCAGATGAATGTCCTTGTCGCCGATGCAATACCGCTTGGTGTTGTTTAAAAGACTCGTGCCGTTCTAACAAACTGCGGCGTTGTCCCACCAATGTTTCATTCAACATTTGGTATAAGTCTTTTTCATCTGCCAATTCCATTTCTAAATTGATATGGTCATTGTCAGATGCTTGATTTAACTTACTTTGCAGTTCGTCTATAGTGTCTTGTTTGAATTTAAGTTCAACTTCTTGCTCGTGGACAAAGCTAGAGTCAATTTGCAACTTTTCGTGCAAGTCCTGCACTGTTTGTTGCAGTTCTTCTAGCGGCATTTTCTCCAAAGCTTCGACATTAACCTGCTCGCCAAGAACTACATCGCCAGAAATAGCCACCAAAAATTGAATTTGCTGGTGTAAATCTTCTTGGTGTTGTAACTGCTGTTTAAGCATTCGAGCGCACTCTTGTTTACTAGCAAGAGATGCTGTATTCATTTTCAAATCTGCTGTTTGCTGCAAGACTGCATTTTGGGTTTGTTGCCATTCAATTTGGCGATCGCACTTTGTTTGCTCTAGCTGGTCAATTTCCTCTTGATGTTGAGTAGCCGCACTTCTTAGAGATTCTAATTGTTGCCAGTGTGGGTTAAGAGTAGCTTGCTGGCTTTCCACCATACCATCGGCAAAATTAAGATGCTCGCGCACTGTTTCAATCGGAGCAACTTGACTTCTTAGGCGATCGAGCAACTCGCTCAACACCCGGCTTTGCTCCTCATCTAAAACATTTGGTTGCTGGAATTCTGCTTGATGTTCCTGCAAGCGGCGTTGCTCACCGCGCAAATGCTCCCAAGCGCCTTGTAGTTCGTGGCGATTGCGTTCAAATTCTTCTCGCAACCGTTCTATTTCCTGTTTTGATGTATCAACTTCTTGCTTTTCGGCTTCCAGACGTTGAAAATCATCATCCATTTGTTGCAGTTGTTCCGCACGCGCTTCCATTTCCATTTCGCGGCGATTTAACTCTTGTGCCTGAAATGTCAGTGACTCTTTCCACTGGTCAATTTCTTCTTCTTTGAGCTTAAATTTTTCTACTTGACGAGAAAAATTTTGCAAAATATTAACTAGCGGACGCCCTGCTTCTTGAATTCTCTGCACTTGACGTTGAGGATTCAATTCAACCAGCACCAGTGCGCCGTCGTTTAATTTGCTACCGTCTTCAGCCGCGATCGCTTCTTCTGAAACATTACTCCAATTTTGGTCTGTCCGTTGACAAGCCAGTAATTTCAGTTCTGTTTTAGAACCACCACCGAGTAAGCCGCCTTTTTGTTTTTGTACTTCTGCTAAATACAGCACACCGCTATTCCTTTTGATGCACTTAACGCCCTGTATTGGGCTATACGTTAAATAATTGCGTAAATTTGTCTGACTTCACCTATATAGGAAAATAAGACAAACAAAACTATTTATAGACGCGAGATTTCGTCTTGATATTTATAAAATCAACTTGTCGCGTCTTTACATTTTGTACTGATGGCAGTTGTGATGACTACCGTGTTATCACTAGCATTGTAAAAGTATATTAAACAAAGTTAAGGTTTGAAGTTAGGGTATCGTTTTCTAATGTGTTCTTTCTATACATGAAGCAGAGTGCGATGTCTTTTGACAAAAAGTCAGCGCATCTACGCCCAAAAACCGAAATTCATGAAAATTTCTCGACCCAGATTAATATAATGCCCGTCTAAATGCTGTGTTAGGACAACACAGGACAAAAGCGCTTCTTTTTTCAGTCTGTTGAGCGGAATGAGCGCAAAAATAATTGTAAGGCACATTATACAGTAGCGGTAATTCATGAATTACCGCTACTTACGACACGGTGTCAGATTGCGTAAGTCCTGTGTTTGAAACATTGAAAAAAAGGGCAAAATTAACATTGAATGTAAATAAAATGACTTGGAGCGCCTTTTAGCTAAATGTACGGAAATTTAAATGAAATTGATATTCGTAGTATTCTCCAATTGATTGAGTTGGGGCAGCGAACAGGGCAATTATTTGTAGAAGCCCGTAGTCACAATAGCAACAAACTTAGTGTAGATGAAGTAATTAGACAGGGTTCTTGGTCTGAGTTTAAACAACAGTCTTGGTACGTATTTTTTCTCAATGGTCAAATTATTTATTGCCAAGATAGCGACAGCAGTTTGACAAGAATTGCCGATTACTTGCGTCATTACCGAGTTCAGACACGACTTGACAAAGTACAACTTGCTTACCTAGAAACCCTAAATGCTCCAGAATACGGCTATCTTTGGACGCTTTTAGAGCGGAATATTATTCAACCAAAAGTGGCGCAAACTATTATCCACCGTTTGGTGCATGAGACATTGTTTGATTTGCTGAGTTTACATCAAGGTAGCTTCATTTTCGATTTGGGTTCGGCATTTGCCCCGCAATTAACTACCTTAGAAATTGCTCCGCTTGTCACCAAAATTATGAAGCAGGTGCAAGAGTGGAAGTTGCTTTATCCGCATATTCAATCTCCCGATCAATTTCCGGTGCTTGCTGATATAACTGAACTACGCTCCTCACTGCCAGCAGCAACGGTGAATAAGTTACAGCAGTGGGTCGATGGTAAAACATCTTTGCGTCAATTGGCTCGGTATCTGAATCGAGACGTTTTGACAGTTGCTAAAGCAATATATCCATACGTGCAACAAGGTTGCGTGCATATAGTATATTCAAGTACATCTACGGATGCACAAATACAAAAGAGTCAACAAGAGTTATTACAAAAGGCACGCATAGTCTGTATTGACGATACGGCTACGATTTGTGAAACTGTAGAGTCTATTTTGAAACCACTTGGTTATGAAGCGATCGCCTTCACCAATCCCCTAGAAGCGATTAGCCGCATTTTTCAAATCAAGCCAAATCTAATTTTATGCGATATAACCATGCCAGAGTTGGATGGTTACGAAATTTGTGGAATGCTGCGACATTCAACAGCATTTCGGCTCGTGCCGATTATCATGCTAAGTAGTAAAAATGCATTTATCGATCGCGTTAGAGCAAGGATGGTTGGGGCATGTGATTATTTAACAAAACCATTTACAGACACAGAATTGCTGATGCTTGTAGAAAAATATCTCAACTATAGTGTTGTTTGGCGACACAACCAAAACGTAAGACTTGTTGATCCCATCCCAGATCGAGTAAAAGATAATATCACATAATCAGCTTGACTGGGGAATGGGGAGATGGGGAGAGTTCTTGGGAGGGGGAGATGGGGAGACAGGGAGACAAGGAGACAAGGGAGACAAGGGAGACAAGGGAGACAAGGGAGACTGGGGACTAGAAAAATAATTACCACCAATTACCAACAACCAACAACTAACAACCAACAACTAACAACTAACAACTAGCTACCAACAATTCTCAGTTAAATTAGTGAAAAATAGAATAAATTTATACACGAAATGCTTGCGGGGAAGTCAGGGAATGCTCCAGATAGGGGAATGTCTACATCAAAAGGTAAATTAGCCATTTATGAGTACAGTTCTGATTGTGGAAGACAGTGTGGCACAAAGGGAGATGATTACAGACCTCCTAAAAGCGAGTGGCTTAACAGTCACCCACGCTAGTGACGGATTAGAAGCGTTAGAAGCCATTCAAACCACAGCTCCCGATCTAGTGGTATTAGATATTGTCATGCCCAGGATGAATGGCTACGAAGTTTGTCGTCGGCTAAAGTCAGATCCAAAAACCCAAAATGTCCCTGTAGTCATGTGTTCTTCCAAAGGTGAAGAATTCGATCGCTACTGGGGGATGAAACAAGGCGCCGATGCCTACATAGCTAAACCGTTTCAGCCAACCGAGTTGGTAGGAACAGTCAAACAACTGCTGCGAGGATAAGGATGGAAAAAACATGGTTAAGTTACCGGACTTTTTAGGAGGCAGCGGTCAAGACCACTTCCGTCCTGAATTTCAAGTAGAAAGTCCTGAAGGTGAGTTACATTTACGGTTTTACATTCCCTCGCATCAGGAGTTTGCACTACCAGCCACAGGCATCCGCGAGGTAATTGAACTAAGTCCCGATAGAATTACTCCAATTCCTAATGCTTCTGGTTTACTTTTGGGTACTCTAAATCTACGAGGTCGAGTAATTTGGGTGGCTGATTTGGGTCAATTTTTAGGAGAAGTAACTCCGTTAAATACCGACAAAGCAGAAATTCCGGTGATTGCTATAGAAGAGCAAGACACAATAGTCGGTTTAGCAGTAGAACAAATTGGTGGCATGGACTGGCTTGACGTGCAGCATCTAATCGCACCAAATAACGTGCCAGATGCTATGGCTCCCTTTTTGCGGGGAGAGTGGTTATTAGATGCTCAAAAAAATCAGTGTCTGCGACTGCTAGATCAAATGGCTATTTTGCGGAGTGCGCGGTGGGCAGGATGAAATTGAGAGGCAGGAAATGGAAGCAAATATAGACGAATACTTAGAAATTTATAAACAAGCTTGTACGGCATACGCGCAACAAAATTATGAAGTTGCCGCGACTTTAGTTGACTCTGTGGTACAAGATTTACCCGATGACGCTAACTGCCATTTGTTGCGGGGTCACGTTTACTATGTTTTGCAACAATACGATGTGGCATCATCAGAATACCAAAAAGTTTTGCAGTTGACGAAGGATGAAGAAATTATTAGTTTTGCTCGTAATGGTCTTGAAAATGTCAATCAATACCAACAGCAAGAAGAACAAATCGCCGAGGTAGATAATGAGCCTCCCAATTATAGCGAGCCTGAGGCTATGATGGGCGCAGGCAATGAAGATAATAACTTTGATTTCAGCTCTGATAGTGAGCATCCGCAAGCTGTGGACGTAATCGAAGAGCTATCTTTTAGCAGTCCATTTGAAATGCCCACAGATAGTACTGTATTTGGTACGTCACTAGAATCTTCGGATAGCGCTGACAGTAATCCTTTTGCCTTGAATGCAGAATCGCAATTAGATTCAAGTAATTGGGACGAGCAATCAAAGTTAGATTTGCCAGCTTTCTGGCAAGAAGATATCTCCCAAGCTAGTGAAGATTCTACTGATAAAAATTACCCAATTAACAGCAATAACAGTAGCGGTTCGCCTTTTGAAGAGTTTGTACCATCAACAGGCAATAGCTTAGAAAAACCTGCTGATTTTTTGATTGAAGTTGAAAATTCCCAAGGATTAATCAGTGAAGAGTTTAAGTCTCAACTAAATAATGTTGAAGATGAAACTTTATTCTTGAGCGAAGTATCCAGCAAAAATGGGTCTAAACCAACAAATAATTCGGGATACAGCAGTCAAGAAAATAATTTGAAAAGTTCATCATTAAATGGGAATTTTGCTTTTGAGGAATCTGAGGATTTAGACTCAACTGACAAAAAGCAAAACGCATTAGAGGATGACGATAGTTTTGACTTTGAAGCTTTTGAGTCTGCCTTTGGCTCAGATGCGTTAACAGATGAGGAAGATACAAACAGTATAATTAGTGGAAATACTTCCAAAAGCAATAACATTGAGTTTTTAGACGATTTTGATGCCTTTGACGATTTAGGAAATATTCCTGGTTTTGATATCACAGGAGGAAATTCTAGTTTCAGCGATGTGTCAATACCTTCTGGTTCATTGGATACCAGTAGTAAAATAGGTAAAAAAGTTTCGCAAGTTCCGCCAACTGTCGAAAATAGCGATCGCGATTCGGAACTCTTCAGTATGACTGGTTCGCAAGAAGCAGTCCCCGTCTTTACCCAAACAGATGTCTCGAAAGTAGAACCTGTTGTTAATGTCGAGCAAGGCTTATTAGCACCATTAGAAAATGCTCCCCTGGAACAAAAACAATGGATTATTGCTGGAACTGTCGGTATTGTTTCGGCTGTAGTCGTCGCTGTAGTTAGTTTCGGTGCGGCTAATTTGTCAGCCCCGCAACAACGGGAAGGAGTGCGAAATACAGGCTGGGCAATGGCTCTAGCTGCCGGACTTGCTAGTTTTGGTACAGCTAGCTTTATGGGAAATCTCACACTAAAACAAATTCGCCGCACAACTAAGGATCTGCAAACTCAGTTTGATGCGGTGCGTCAAGGAAATCTCAATGTTCAAGCCACGGTATACTCAGAAGATCAATTAGGACAATTAGCCGCTGGTTTCAACGAAATGGCTAAGGTAATTTTCACCACCACAAATGAAGCTCAACGCAAAGCTGATGAACAAGAAGAAGCAAAAGAAAATCTCCAACGCCAAGTGATTCGGCTGTTGGACGATGTGGAAGGAGCAGCCAGGGGAGATTTGACGGTACAAGCTGAGGTGACGGCTGACGTATTGGGAGCAGTTGCAGACGCTTTTAACTTAACAATTCAAAATTTGCGGGATATCGTCCAACAAGTGAAAGTGGCAGCGCGGGAAGTGACAAAAGGAGCAACCAATTCAGAAACTTTTGCTAGAGCATTATCTAGTGATGCTTTGCGACAAGCTGAGGAGTTGGCAGTAACTTTAAATTCCGTGCAGGTGATGACAGACTCGATTCAGCGGGTAGCGGAAGCAGCGCGAGAAGCCGAAACTGTCACTCGTGAAGCTAGCGCTTTTGCGCTTAAAGGTGGGGAAGCGGTAGAAAACACCGTGGCGGGGATTTTAGAAATTCGCGAAACAGTAGCAGAAACTACCCGAAAAGTCAAGCGATTGGCGGAATCTTCCCAAGAAATTTCTAAAATTGTCGCGTTGATTTCGCAAATTGCTTCTAGAACGAATCTGTTAGCGCTGAATGCTAGTATTGAAGCAGCCAGAGCCGGAGAAGCTGGAAGAGGATTTGCGATCGTTGCTGATGAAGTGCGTCAGCTTGCAGATAGATCGGCTAAATCTTTGAAAGAAATTGAAGAAATTGTCCGGCAAATTCAGAGCGAAACTAGTTCTGTAATGACGGCAATGGAAGAAGGCACACAACAGGTAATTCAAGGTACGAAATTAGCAGAAGAAGCCAAGCGATCGCTTGAAAATATTATTCAAGTCGCAAATCGCATTGATATTCTTGTGCGTTCTATCACCACTGACACTGTAGAACAAACGGAAACCTCTCGCGCTGTGGCTCAGGTAATGCAGTCTGTGGAACTCACAGCGCAAGAAACCTCCCAAGAAGCACAGCGGGTTTCTGGTGCTTTACAACACTTAGTAGGTGTATCCCGTGATTTAATCTCCTCCGTTGAACGTTTCAAAGTGGAAACACTTGAAACAAGGTAAAAAAGTTATGAGTGATGAGTGATGAGTGATGAGTGATGAGTTATTAATTCCTAACTCCTAACTCCTACTCCTAACTCCTAACTCCTAACTCCTAACTCCTACTCCTAACTCCTAACTCCTAACTTTTAACTTTGTAGTATGCTGCCGGAACAACAACAGCGCATTTTAGGTTACTTTATTGAAGAAGCAAGAGACCACCTGAATACGATTGAGCAGGGGTTGTTAAATCTCCAGAGTACCCTGAACGACCCGGAAATGATTAACGAAGTTTTTCGGGCAGCTCACTCTATCAAAGGGGGAGCGGCGATGCTTGGTCTGAGTAGCATTCAGCACACGGCTCACCGTTTGGAGGACTGTTTCAAAATTCTCAAAGAGCATCCGGTTCAAATTGACCAAAAGTTAGAATCTTTGTTTCTCGGTGTTTCTGATACTTTGAAAGCGCTGTTAGAGCATTTAACTGGACCTTTTGGTTTAACAGAAGATGCTGCTAACACTTTGATGTCAGAAACCGAGCCGGTCTTTGAATGGTTGTACGAGCATTTGTCCATGCTAGTACAACAAAGTAGCAATCAAGCAACAAGTAATACAGAAATAACTGCATCAAATAACAAATTTCAACCGCAGGAAATCTCGACATTACATGTAGCACCGGAAATTAAAAGTGTGGGTGAGTTTCAAACTCAGGTGCTGCAAAAACTACGCGAGATGTTGCAATTATTTAAGCGATCGCCAACACAAGAAACTCGACAACAACTGCAAGATTGCTGTTATGAGTTAGCGAGATTCGGTGAGTCGTTGAATTTTTCAAATTGGTGTGGTTTGTGTCGTGACGCTGGAAATGCGATCGCTAATCCCGAAAACAGCTTTCTAGCTTTAGCAAAAACTGTTATTACCGAAATTAAACAAGCTCTGGAATTAGCTACACAAAACAGAGACTCAGAAATTGCCATCAGTCCGCAACTAAAAGCACTCTTGAGTGTCTTAGAAATTGACTTATTAGAAATAAGTGATAATTTCATTGCCGAACCATCGACAGATAAAAATTTAATAACAGCTAGCACTCTCAGCACTAATAATCTTGATATAGCCGCACCGACAGAAAATAATTTTGCTGATTTCGAGTTGGAGCCACAAGACTCTATAAACAGTTTAACTGAGTTATCGACACCATTAAACTTTAATAGTGAAGACGCTATCAGCAGTTTAACTGAGTTATCGACACCATTAAACTTTGGGAGTGAAGATACTATCAGCAGTTTAAGTGAGTTATCGACACCATTAAACTTTGATAGTCAAGACAGCATCAGCAGTTTAACTGAGTTATCCGCATCTGCGAACCAAGACCAAGATAATTTTGCGGATATATTTTCAAGCGATCGCAACAATAGTCAAGACGACAAACTGCTGAATAATAAAAGCATTGATTTGAATGGACCAGAGGTAGGAATAGCTGAGTTAAATGCTCTTGCGGACTTTTTTGAAGGTGAAACTCCAGACTTGGATGAAACCTGGCAAAAAGTAGAAATTTTAGATGATACTTCAGATAATGAATTGTCAATTGATATCAGCAACGACACTGAAGATGCTGATAACGATTTTGCAGATTTACTTTCCTTTGAAAAAGAACCTAGCAGCAATTACCAAACAAATATTACTGCAACCGAAGATTTAACTCTTTTGCAGTTATTTGACGATAACTTACCAGAACAAGCATCGCTATTTCCAGAAACAGCTATTACAAACCTTGAGTTGAGCGATAATTCTCTTAGTAACAAAATTTTACCAGAACTTGCATCTAGTTCTGATGAGATTGCCTTGAATAATGAACCACCATCAGATGTGGTAGACGATTTCTTGGCATTAACACTCAATGAAAATGAATTATTTTCTCTAGGAGAAGTAACTCAACCAGAAGCTGAGAATATCAATGCAACTTTTACCTCCGCGAAAACTTCCTCTTTGAATGACCTTGATAGCATAGAAGAACTATCCACCGACGAGCAAGATAATAATTTTGAGCAGGTTTTACCAGAAACAGCGAATGCAAATTTTGTAGAGGAAATTACTTTAACTAATCATCTCCCAGAAATTCCTCAAAGCCAAGAAGAAAGCTTTTCTTTAGATAGTCTGTTTGCTGCGGAAGAAGAGACAATACCATCTACGACAAAATCAGAATCAGGCGATTTATTTGATTTTTTAAACTTACCAACAGCCGCAGAAATTTCTCAATCAGAAGAGGATTTAAACGACTTTTGGAGTCAGGAACCCGAAGAAGAACTTCATGACAGATTTAATCCGCAAGTTGAGCAGGATGCAGTTAGAGCGTTAGAAGCAAGTTTATTTGCTGCTGCTGCTTCCGGTGACATTTTTGGTAACAATGAGCAAGCGTCATCAGAAAACTTTGATATCGAAGATATAGATATCAGTTTCTTAGAAGATGATTTGATATTTGCATCAGATGTGGATGATGATTTCTTTGCTCAATTTACATCAACCGAGTCAGAGATTGAACTGTTTAGCGATCGCGAATCTACCCAAGATATTCAAAACCTCCCCCAACAGCATACCACCCAATTGCAGCCAGAAAACTTATCGGACGCGATGCTTCCCGAAGCTGTAGATATCGTTCCCGAATTTACTAAATCATTTGAAGAGGAAACTAATTTATTAGATACTGCTTTTGATGAAAATAACAATGATACGCTAAATATAGAAGATACACCAAAAATTGACACTACAGAAAGTTCTTTAGTAGCACAAGATTTCTTGAAGAGAGAAATCGCAATAGATATCAATGCAGAAACTTCTGAACCACAGCTAGAGACACAAGAAGTTGCACCAAAGGTAAATAATAGCTTCCAAGCTGCCTTGAACTTCACAGAAACACCTTTTTATCAAGATGAAAATTTAGCCGAGTCAGAACTGAATTTAATTAATGATTTATTTTCTGGAGAAAATTTACTGCTACCAAACGAGGAATTTCTTCCAGAAACGGTAATAGAAAGTGATAATAATGATTTATTTGCTAGAGAAAATTTACTGCTACCAAATCAGGAATTTCTTCCAGAAACGGTAGTAGAAAGTGATGATAATAATGTACTTGCTACAGAAAATTTACTTTTAGAGGTAAATCAAGAATTTCTTCCAGAAACGGTAGTAGAAAGTGATGATAATAATGATTTACTGAAGACAGAAAATTTACTTGTATCAAATCAAGAATTTTTCCCAGAAACGGTAGTAGAAAGTGATGATAATAATGATTTACTGAAGACAGAAAATTTACTTTTAGAGGTAAATCAGGAATTTCTCCCAGAACCGACTATTGAAGAAAGTACATCCGAAGCTGTCTTGGAAGTAGCAGACGATGAAGATTTGTTGGAAATACCAGAATCTTCAGATGCTTTTAGCGAGGCAACTTCAGAAGTTGAGATAATCGAGAATGAATCTGCCACATTAGAGTATATCAGAGCAGAAACTAAAGCTTTAGAAGATGCAGATACGGCAAATTCTGCCTCTGTTTTAGATGAATTTGCCGACTTGGAAGCACTACTAGAAGAGGAAGTAACATCTACTCCTGATATAGAGATATCAGACATAGATTTTGCTGACTTGGAAGCGTTGCTGGGTGAGGAAAAAGCATCAACGGTAACACCGACTGTTAATAATGTCACTAGTAAAGCTGTATCCTCCGAACTACCAAATGAATTTGGTGATTTAGAGAAACTACTGAAAGAAGCAGATCAAACGATATCGCATTCACCAACGGTAACATCAAGCACTAGCAAAAATCAACGTCCGCCGCGTCGCGGTGCGAGATTTGAAGAAACAATGCGCGTCCCGGTGAAGCATCTGGACGATATGAGTAACTTAGTTGGAGAGTTGGTAGTAAATCGCAACACCTTAGAAGAGGATCAAGGACGACAGCGACAATCCTTAGACAACTTGTTGCATCAGATACAACAGCTTTCGGATGTGGGAGCGAGGATGCAAGAATTATACGAGCGATCGCTTCTGGAAGCTTCTTTATTAGCTAGTCGCAAATATAAAGAATCTCTTCCCCTAGTTAGTGATTCAAATACCGATAGAGGATTTAGCGAACTAGAAATGGATCGCTTTACTCCTTTCCACACGCTTTCTCAAGAAATGATTGAATTGATCGTGCGTGTGCGAGAGTCAGCGAGTGACATCGACTTTGTTACCGAAGAAACCGAAAGGGTAGCGCGACAGTTTCGACAAGTAACTACTCAATTGCAAGAAGGACTGACAAAAGCGCGAATGGAACCTTTTTCTCAAGCTACCGATGGTTTGCAACGAGGAGTGCGCGACACTGCGATCAAGCATGGCAGACAAGTGGAACTTGTAATTGAAGGTGGAGACACTTTCATCGACAAAATGATTGTAGAGCATTTGAAGACACCTTTAAATCATATGCTCAATAATGCGATCGCTCACGGCATTGAAACCCCAGAAATCCGGCAACAGCAAGGTAAACCACCTGTGGGAACAATTAGCGTCCGTGCTTTCCACCAAGGCAACCAAACGATTATTTCTGTCAAGGATGACGGTGCAGGTATCAACACAGATCAAGTGAAAGCAAAAGCGATCGCTAAAAATTTAATTAGCGCTGAAAAAGCCAAAAGCCTGTCTCCCATCGAAGTGTATGACTTGCTGTTTGAACCGAATTTCAGCACCAAAGACGAAGCTGATGAATTATCAGGTCGCGGTGTCGGTATGGACGCAGTTCGCACTTCGATCAGCGAAATTCGCGGCACAATCACTACTGATTCTACCGTCGGCAAAGGAACTACTTTCACAATTCGTTTGCCGCTGACTTTGAGTATTTGTAAAGCTTTGTGCTGCGTCTCCGACAAAGCGAGAATTGCCTTCCCGATGGATGGTGTGGAAGATACTTTAGATATACCTGCGAAAAATATTCAGACAAATGCCGAGGGACAGTCATTTATATCTTGGCGCGATACAATGTTACCATTCCGACCGCTGAAAGAACTTTTAACTTTCAATCGGTTACTCAGCCGAGGTAACGTTTACGGCGGAAATCGCGACGATGATATGATTTCTGTGATTGTCGTGCGATCGGCAAATACTTTAGTTGCTTTGCAAATAGATCAGGTACTCAGCGAACAAGAAATAGTTATCAAGCAGTTTGAAAGACCGGCACCAAAACCGATTGGTGTAGCTGGTGCTACCGTCCTCGGTGATGGTCGAATTATGCCGATCGCTGATGTCCTGGAAATAATTGACATCTTCCAAGGACGCACGGTCAAACAAAGTAATCTCTGGGAACAAAAAAATACTTCCGCTACCGCAGAAACACCTGCTACTAAAATTGACCCGACAGTGTTGATTGTCGATGACTCAATTACAGTCCGCGAGTTGCTTTCTCTCACATTTAACAAAGCCGGTTATCGCGTAGAACAAGCGCGTGATGGTCAGGAAGCTTGGGATAAACTGCGCTCCGGTCTCCCCTGCGATATCGTATTTTGCGACATCGAAATGCCCCGCTGCGATGGTCTGGAGTTGCTTTCTCGCATCCAAAAAGATTCCAGCCTCAACCATTTACCCATTGCCATGCTTACCTCGCGTGGTGCAGATAAACACCGACAAATGGCAGTGCAACTAGGTGCTAGTGGCTACTTCACCAAACCTTATTTGGAAGAAGCTTTACTCGAAGCAGCTTCCAGGATGCTGAAAGGAGAAAAGCTGGTTAACAGTGCTAATAACGGTTAGGAGCGCCCCACAGGCGCCACCCGTTATGAATGAAAGAAACACCTCCTTCTCTACTCTCTCTTTCCTACCTTTGATATAAGCGTTGGTTTGGAATTTTAGGCAAGCGATCGCAATTTTATATCAGTTAAGTGCTTGGGCTAAATAGCAGCATTAAAAATCTGTTGCGCGGTCAAATTCAATTCTGGGAACGTAGGCGATACAACGCGGTCACTCCCTCTAAATTGGTTAACTTGATATTCACCTTCAATCAATGTGTAAACGGAGATAGTGGGTTGTTTCGGATTACCAATAAACTTTCTCCCACCCAAACCTAAATAATCAACAATCCA
>NZ_JTCM02000034.1 GCF_000817785.2 Hassallia byssoidea VB512170
GGACAAAAATGGACAGCCTTCATCCGAAAATGTCGTGGGGGATCGAGGATCTAGTAAACAAGGCTGTCCATTTTTGTCTATTGTTTGTGAAACCCTAGCTTGTATTGTCCATGCGATCGGCGGTATCGAAGATCATATTCATCTAATAGTTTCGATTCCTCCGAGTTTATCCCTAGCTGATTTTGTCAAAAATATTAAAGGTAGTAGCGCCCATCATGTGAATCATACTTTATCTACTTCTGCAAACAAATTTGCTTGTCTTGAGGGGTATGGTGTGTTTTCTCTCGGCGGTAAGCAACTCGACACAGCCGTAACTTATGTTCAAAATCAGAAAGCGCATCATTTGAATGGAAGTGCGATCGCGTCATTAGAGCAAGAAACTAATCTTGATAATGCGCCACAATTGTGGTATGCCAAATAAGCTAAACACGAGCCAGACAATAACCTTTGTGGGTGAGAGTTTTTCAAATCAACCATCACTTCCCAGTATCATAAATATTAGAGACGTTTTGTAAATTAGTTGAAGAATTAGGACTATGGAGATTTTGACATTAGGCTGGGTTTCACTGTTGGTTGTGTTCACTTGGTCAATTGCAATGGTAGTATGGGGTCGCAACGGACTGTAAGAAAATCGTGGAAAGTCCATTCTTGAGCATTTTGGCTTTATCTGGTTTGGTGCTATTGTTGGCACTAACTGGCGGTGTTGGTTATTTAACGGTTTCCGAATGGCGCGATCGCCGTTTGCGAGAACAAGAAAAACGCGAAACACGACGCACCCCCAAGCGACGCTAATTTATTAGCGTTAAATATATGTTTTGAGGGACACGATAATTTCGTGTCCCTTAGCTTTTGTAATGGTAGGCGTTCACGTTGGCGAAGCCGGATAGTAGAGAAGTGACTCCGCAGGAGTATCGCATCACACGCGAAATACCTTTAATACATCTGACATACGGGTAAATACGCATTTCAAAACGAGCATGAACGAGCCAAATGCTAACTATGATGAACCGTGGAAAGAAGCGATAAGCGATTATTTTCAGCCATTCTGTGGCTTCTTTTTCCCGCAAGTTCATGATTTAATAGACTGGAGCAAACCGCCACAGTCACTTGATAAAGAATTACAACAAATCACCGCATCATCTGATGTCGGTTCGCGCTATGCTGATAAGTTATTTCAGGTTTGGCTGCGCGATAATCAAGAAGTATGGGTGTTAATTCATACTGAAGTGCAAAGTCAAGAAGAATCTGACTTTAGCAAACGGATGTATATTTATAATTACCGGGCGTTTGACCTTTACCAACGACCCGTAATTAGTTTAGCCATTTTAGGCGATGAGCGTTTAAACTGGCGTCCCTCATCCTATGGTTATGCATTCGGTGGGTGTGAAGTTAATCTAAAATTTCCCATCATCAAATTATTAGATTACGAACCCGCATGGGAAAATTTAGAACAAAGCGATAATCCTTTTGCCATCATAGTAATGGCACATTTGAAAACTAAATCTACCACAGGTAAACCTCAGGAAAGAGAACGTTGGAAATGGAATATTGTTCGCGGATTGTATGAGAAAGGTTATGAACGCGGAGAGATTATCAAACTCTTTCAGGTAATTGACAGAATGATGACATTACCGCGAGAGTTAGCACAAAGCTTTGAGCAAAGATTAAATCGTTACGAAGAGGAAAGAACTATGCCATTACTGAGCAATATGGAATTAAGAGGAATGGAGAAGGGAACTAGACAAAATGCGCGGGAGTCGGTGATTATTGTTTTGCGATCGCGCTTCGGAGAAGTCCCTACAGAATTAACAGAATCGATAAATAATATTGAGGATTTATCGTTATTAAAACAGCTTTTAGAAAGAGCCGTTACTGTTAGTTCGCTGGGAGAATTTCAGCAATTTATAACGGTTGAGTAAAGTATGTTTGGTGTTAGGCGATCGCAAAGTGACTCCTACGGAGTATCGCCTTTTTGAAATAAATTGGTAAGGCGATCGCACACGATAAACTTTAAGCCACCATTAAAACGGTCGGTTTTGGAAGTGCTTCACCGGTGGCTTCATAAGCCATTATCAGTGACTCCAATGCTTCAGCACCATTTGCAACAGCTGACTCATAGGTATCACCATGCGTCCGAAAAGGCTGTCCGGGGAAATCGGGAAATCCGACTAAGAAACAGTTGTCTTCATCAGACCATTGAATCAGCATTTGATATTTAAATTTGCTCATCTTCCTGATTCCCCTGCTGTTTTTCTTCTACTTCTTGAATTGCTTGTTGAACGTCTTTCTCTTGATAGCGTTTAGCGTCTGAACTGTCTTTACCAGAAACCGTGAGTTTTCCCACATATAAAGGATGTATCCAGTTTGTATGACTTCCTTTACCTGGGATTTGTGTAAAATTCGCTTGCCGTAACATTTGTTTGAGTTCCCTGATTTTATAAAGGCATTGTCAGGTGTAGACGCTTGGTAATCCCAGAATATCGTACTTAAGCAGCAAATCGGGGCGATGCTTTATGGGGAGTGTAACAAAAGGCTCGATACAAAACAAGCGAGTCACTTGGCGATCGCTTAATAGAGATTTTTTAGGCGATCGCTTAATTGATAATATTTACCTCGATCGGGAACCAATTCTTGATCTATTCGATACCATGCAAGCGTCGGGACTTTATTAGGAAACTAAAATAGCCATTCAAGCTAAAATATAATATAACTACCAATCCTAAAACCAATTAATATCTACTCGTGTTATTAAACTATGTACTTGGAAGGTACTTATGAACAATAATCAACCTATCACAGCACAATCATCAACTACACCCCGCGCTGATTTATTATTAGAGATTGAGCAAACTCCAGAAGAATATTTACCAGAATTACTGCAATTTGTACGTTTATTTCGTCAAAGTGTGACGATGAAGACATCATTAAATCACTGGCAAAATGCTATCAATGAAATTAATCATAGCGATCCCGTTAAACAACAAAAAAGGAAAAAAAACATGAAAAAATTATTCGATTCATGGAATGAGTTAGATGAACAACAAGAACAACAAACAACTTTAGAAATTATTGAATCTATGAAAGGCATTTCTATTTAAAATCGGATGAGTAAGGTTATTATCTTAGATTCTGCACCTGTGGGATTAATTACTAATCCAAAAGCAACGCCTCTAGCTGTGCAATGTCAAGAATGGTTTTATATGCTCTTTGAGAGAGGATATTAAGTAATTTTTCCAGAAATTATAGATTATGAAATTAGACGGGAATTGTTAAGGGCAAATAAATTATCAGGAATTAGAAAACTTAATCAACTCAAGTCAGAAATTATCTATCTTCCTATTACAACAGAGGTGATGTTGAAAGCAGCAGAGTTATGGGCTGAAGTCAGAAATCAAGGTAAATCTACAGCAGATAATAAAGCTTTAGATGGTGATGTAATTTTGGCATCTCAATCTATTTTAGTCCCTAATTATGGGCATGAGGTTATTATTGCCACAAGCAATAAAAAACATCTATCTATTTTTATTGATGCTAGAGAATGGCAAGAAATTTAGAAAATTAACCTAGTAATGCCTGGGTTGGGCTTTGCCTACGCTTTTTTGTCTCACGCAAAGGCGCAAAGACGCAAAGGAGGAAGAGGGCGATCGCTTAGAGATTTTTTAGGCGGTCACCTTTTTGAGAGAACTTGGCGCGTGCGATCGCTTTTCAATCTACTTATTTTATATTAGTATTGAATATTACTCTGGAGACAATCAACGTGAGCAAATCACAAGCAAATTGGAGTGCTGATGGAAGCCATATTCCTGATATAAATCCTCATACCAAGGCCAAACATCAAATTCTCGAAACTTATCTTGAAAATCTTATTTACACACTTTATAGCAAAGGTAGACGTGGAGAAACAACGTTTACTTTTGTTGATGGATTTTGTGGAGGTGGTATGTATTGTGATCGGGATAATAAAAGTGAGTGGAAAGGCTCACCTCTTAGAATTATAGAAGCTATTCGCGCAGGCTATAAAAAATCAAAACGCGAATATGATTTAAATGTTAAATTTATTTTTATAGATAATAAGCGAGACCATTTAGCTTGCCTTAAAAATTATTCCATGCCAAAGGCTGGTTTTGGCGAGTTAGTTAATGGGCAACCACATAAATTTAAAGGTGAAGTTGGAAATTTAGTAGAAGAATGTGAATTTATCTGTGGCGAATTTGAGAACCTTGTAAATGAAGTTATATTCAAAATCGATCTTCGTAAAGGACACTCATTCTTTTTTTTAGACCCCTTTGGATGGACTGACGTTTCAATGCAAAGTATTAGAAAAATTAATGATTTAAAACGAACCGAAATACTATATACATATATGATTGATTATATTAAAAGATTTGTTTGCGATCGGGATGGAAAAGATAAGGATACATTTAACAGAATTCTAGATGCAGAAGAATACTATCAATTTGACAACTTTAATACTTTTGATAGAATTGGAGGTCAATGTTATCTCAGAAATGAATCTATGAGATTATTTAGAGATAAAGGTAAAGCTAAATATGTATTTACTTTTTCAATGATTCCTAGAGGGGATGTTAGCGTTTTATATTATTTAATGCATCTTTCTCAAAAGCTTACGGCTTTAGAAGTAATAAAAGAAAGTTTTTGGCAAGAAAATAACTTAGATTATCAATATTATTTTGAATTGTATGGGCATGGGTTCAGAACAGCAGATTTTTATGAAGACAACCAACTGGAATTAAAATTTGATGTTACCCAAAATAGCGAATATTTCTGTTTGGAAAAATTAGATATACATTTAGGCAGAATTATACGTAACAATCAAGACGGAATTATTTTCCGTGAGCTTTGTCATCAAACTATGGAACGTAATCCAGCGAGTAAAGAACATTATACAAATTATATAAATCTCCTTAGAAATGAAAAAGAAATAGAGATTTGGAGAAAAGGTGAAATTGTAAAAGGGCGTAAAGTTGATTTACGAAAAAGTGATATAATCAAATTAACTAAATATAAACAGCTTTCACTTTTTTAATTTTTATTATCATATCTTAATAACTAAACTAAGGATGTGAGGATTGTAATACTAATAATAAACTATATAAATAAAAGTGTGTGCTATGTCTATTGTTAAAGGCGTTGAAAAAATTGTTAATCCTCTGCAACAGAGCGCTCTTAACAAAAAAGGGCTATGTGACTATGTGGTTAATGTAGCGTCAGGGTGTTTGCATGGATGTACATTCTGTTATGTACCCTCAACGCCTGCAATTAGGACAAAGCAAGCACAATTGCATTCAAAAGGAGTAAGCGATCCTCAAATGGATTGGGGACAGTATTTATTTGTTAGAGAAGAGATACCTGAGCAACTAGAAAAAATCCTTAGTCGTAAAAGGACTTGGCGTGAAACACCACCAGGAAAAGGTGTAGTATTAGTCTGTTCTGGCACTGACCCGTATCAAACTAAACAGACTGCAAATGTTACGCGGGGTGTTGTTGAAGCTTTATCGAGATATAACAAAAAAGTCCGGATTCTTACTCGTGGTCTGTTATGGGTAAATGATATTGATATTCTTAATCGTACCAACGTGATCGTTGGCATGAGTTTACCATACCTAAATGATGAACTCAGTCGCCAGATTGAACCTCAAGCTCCTCCTCCTTCACAACGTTATAAAGCAATGCTGACAGGTCATAAAGCTGGGTGTAGGATGTATGTTGCAGTTGCTCCTACTCCTCCGAATATGACTTTAGATGATTTCAAAAGACATTTAGAAAAAATAATGTGTATCAATCCAGAAGTTATATTTTGGGAGCCTATTAATGCTCGCGGAAGTAATGGAAAACGTATGATAGCGGCAGGTTTGGATTTTACAGATTCTATAAGGCATAAAAAGTCATGGGCAGAATGCTTTAAAAGGCAATGGAATGACATTGAAACAGCCGCAAGAGAGGTTGGATGTGAGGATCGGCTTCACATTTGGCCCGATCCTGAACTTAGAGGGTTTGTTGATGATGTCAAGCTAGATTATTGGTTGTACAAGCCAACAGTAGAAAAGTGGGATAGCTTAACACCCTCAAAAAAGTAGAGACGCGACCGGTCGCGTCTCTACACTCTGCGCTCTCTGCGCCTCTGCGGTTCGTTTACAGTTGCTTCACCTCAGAAACCAACTTCGCCACCATATCCTTAGCGCTACCAAACAGCATCGTAGTCTTATCCTTGTAGAACAACTCATTATCTACACCGGCAAAACCCGTACTCATACCGCGCTTAATCACAATCGTCTGCTTTGCCCGATCCACTTCTAAAATCGGCATACCATAAATCGGGCTATTTGCATCACTCCGCGCTGCCGGATTTACTACATCATTTGCCCCAATTACTAAAGCCACATCCGCTTGCTCAAACTGAGGATTAATATCCTCCATGTCGTGAAGCTGAGTATAAGGCACATTCGCCTCAGCTAACAACACATTCATATGTCCCGGCATTCTCCCAGCAACCGGGTGAATCGCATACTTAACATCAACACCCATGCGCTCAAGTTGATCTGCCAATTCGCGCACGCTATGCTGTGCTTGAGCAACCGCCATCCCATATCCAGGTACAATTACCACAGAACGAGCATAACCCAACATCATCGCGCCTTCTTCCGGATCGATGCTGCGGACAGTTTGGTCGATCGCACTACCACCACCAGCACCACCACCAGACGCAGACGCTGAACCAAAAGCACTGAAAAGCACACTAAATAAAGAGCGGTTCATTGCCTTACACATAATCTCAGTAAGGATTAAACCAGATGCTCCCACCAAAGCACCAGCGATGATTAACATATTGTTCATCACCACGAAACCCGCAGCAGCCGCAGCGATCCCCGATAACGAGTTTAACAGGGAAATTACCACAGGCATATCACCGCCACCAATGGGGATGACAAACATCACACCCAGCACCAGAGAAACGGCAACTACTGCCAAGAATACAGGTAGGTTGTAGGGTGAGACAATTAAATAAGCACTGCCTGCTATATAAGCACCCAGAAGCAAAAGGTTAAACGGTTGCTGCAACGGAAACGTAATTGGAGAACCGCTAATTAAACCTTGCAATTTGGCAAATGCGAGAAAACTACCGGTGAAAGTCACACCACCAATCAACACATCTGCCAGCATCGAGATGTTGACATCTAGGGGTATTGCTTCACCGTGTTGCAACAACCGCCAAAATTCCGCAACAGCAACCAGGGCAGAAGCCGCACCACCCAAACCGTTGAGTAAACCCACCATTTGGGGCATTTCCGTCATTTGGACTTTGTAAGCAACGATCGCCCCAATTACCGAGCCGATCGCCAAACCTAACAAAATCATCTCATAGTTCAACACATGCCGATCCAGCAGCGTTGCCACAATCGCCAGCAACATACCCACCGCTGCAATCACATTACCATTCCGCGCTGTCGCAGGTGAACCCAGCTTTTTCAAACCGAGAATAAATAAGGATGCAGCAACCAAGTACACAAGCTGAATCCCAGTTGGAAGAAAATCGCTCATAATCAGTGGTAGTTCGTTGTTGGTTGATAGTTGATAGTTGTTGGTTGATAGTTGATAGTTGTTGGTTGATAGTTGATAGTTGTTGGTTGCTAACCACTATCTACTAACCACTAACCACTAACCATTTGCCTTTTTCTTGAACATTTGCAACATGCGATCGGTGACGAGGAAACCACCCACCACGTTAACCATTGCCAATACCACAGCAATCAAACCGAGAATTACCGAAAGATTCGTCTCTCTCGCACCACTAGCCACAATTGCCCCAAGTACCGCAATTCCCGAAATAGCATTTGAGCCTGACATTAAGGGTGTGTGTAGCGTTGGCGGTATTTTGTTGATGATTTCAAAGCCGGTAAATGATGCGAGAACGAATACAAATAAAGCTGCAATTAATGCTTCTGTCATCAATGAAAAACTCCGTTTGCGAATTGCGAATTGCGAATTGCGAATTGAGAATTGGTAATGGGTAATTGGTAATTGGTAATTGTTCTTTCTCCCCATTACCTATTACCCATTACCTATTACCGAACACTGCTAAAAGCTTGTAGCGCATCTTGCACCCGTGAGTTACGAATTTCGCCTGCGTGGGTAATACAAGCTGCATCAACGATGTCGTCAGCAAAGTTCACCTGTAATGCTTTGTCTTTAATCAGCAATTGCATCAAAGATGTAACATTTTTCGCGTACAATTGGCTGGCGTGGACTGGCATTGATGATGGTAGATTAATCGGACCGATGATAGTAACGCCATTCCAGACAATATCTTTGCCGGGATCGGTGCAAGCACAATTACCACCTTGTTCGGCAGCGATATCGACAATTACTGAACCTGGTTTCATTTGCGCTACCATTTCTTCAGTTACCAGTAGCGGTGCTTTTTTCCCTGGAACTTGAGCGGTAGTAATGACGATATCCGCGTTTTTGACGTGTTCGGTGACAACTTCTTGGGTGCGCTGTTTGCTAGCTTCGGAAATTTCTTTAGCGTAACCACCAGCGGCAACGGTTTCTTCTTCGAGTTTGACTTCGACGAATTTCGCGCCTAAGCTTTGCACTTCTTCTTTCACCGCAGGACGAATATCAAAAGCTTCGACAACCGATCCCAAACGTCTAGCGGTGGCGATCGCTTGCAATCCTGCTACACCTGCCCCCATAATAAATACTTTCGCCGGTGCGATCGTACCTGCTGCTGTCGTCAGCATTGGGAAGTATTTTGGTAACGCCGCTGCACCAATTAATACCGCTTTATATCCCGCGATTGACGCTTGCGAAGATAAAGCATCCATGCTTTGTGCCCTGGTAGTACGGGGGATCATCTCCATACTCAAAGCTGTGACTTTGCGATTTGCTAGTTGCTGCGCTACTACCGGGTTTCCTAAAGGATTGAGAAAGCTAATTAATACAGCTCCCTCATGAAGTAAATCAACTTCTGAACGTCCATCTTCTCGCTCTTGCGGTGGACTTACCTTAAGCAAAATATCTGCTTCACCCCATAAAGTCGCACTATCCGCGATAATTTTCGCTCCTGCTGCTTCATAAGCGCTATCAGCGAAAAATGCTCGCTCACCCGCACCCGCTTCTACCCATATTTCCAAGCCTTGTTTTACCAATCGGGCTACGGTATCGGGAATTAATGCTACACGACGTTCACAAACTTCTATTTCTTTAGCAACCGCTATTTTCATGAAATCTCCTTGAAAGAAATACCTATTGTCTGCAAGATGTGCAAAGTTTTGCCAATTTCCGGATTTAGCGCAGGAGATAGCAAGTGTGTTCAGGCTATCAGCTATTGTCAAGCATAGGAAGGAGCCTTTGCACTTGGGGAATCGCAGATGTCATCATTTCAGGCAATTGCATTCATAGCTACATACTGCACATCCTATGTTGAACCCTTAATTTTGCATCTTTGTCTTCAACTTCTTTTAGGCATTGAAAAATTTTTGTATTTTTTCTTTACATTGTGGAAGATTCATTATATTCTCTTAACTTGCTTATTCTCCTGAAAAATCTGAATCCTTCCAGCTTGCAGTAAAGTTTATCAACCATGAATTTAGCGCAAATCAACAGGCGATCGCTCTCTTAGTCAATCAACTTTTATCACAAACTTCTTTATTTTAGACACACTTCTACATATTTAGAAACACAATCAACTTAAGAGAGCGTGTTTTCCATAGAATTCAAACTCAACTCGTAATGACTCGCTTTGAGCAACCAAGCATAAGCGAAATCAAACATGACAATCTCCGAAATAACCCGGAAAAGTCTTTATATATCAAGTGAAGCAGCTTACTGTGATATTTTGATTTTCCGGCAGTTGACGTTTCTTGTTCCGGCACTTTTGGTTGCCAATTAACGTCCATTGTCATCAAGTCAGTAGTAAAGTTTAGTTAAGAACAATAACGCCCAGTTATTTAGATAAAAGACTTATATCTGTCAGAGGAGCCTAACAATGCGACGTTTACTTTCGGCTTTAGCCGTGACTGGCTGTTTGGTGACTGGGCTGCCAGCCGTCACCTTGGCACAGAGCTTACCTGGATTTACACTCTTTAGCGGGATTGAAGGCAAAAACCAGCTGCCTTTCCGGTTAGATTTTGGCGGTCAAACAAATGGATGGGATCGCTATAATCTGAGAATTCCCGCCAAAAAGATGAAATTGGCAGTGGCTCAATTCGTCGTTAACTATCCAAATTATTACAAAGGGACTTTTGACCCCAAAAAAATTAACGTACTCGTCAATAACAAAAAAGTTGCCGTATCTGAGGTGAAGTGGGATAAAGAAGGACGGGTAATTGAAATCTTCCCAGAAGAGCCAGTTCCCGCAGGTACTAACGTTGTCTTGGAATTGTCTAACGTCCAAAACCCAGCCTTCGGTGGCACATTTTACTTTAATTGTCAAGTACTCTCCCCAGGCGATGTACCACTACTGCGTTACGTAGGAACCTGGATTATCAACGTTAGTTAGGGGACTGGATAGTGGTTAGTGGATAGTGGATAGTGGTTAGTGGATAACTCTTAACCGTCAACCAACAACCAACAACTAACCACTAACAATCCCCATTATGTGGTAAAATACCAGATTGTGACTTTTGATAGAAGCCTAAGAGGAGAACAGTATGCAGAGAACTTTGGGTGGCACTAGCCGTAAGAGAAAAAGAACTTCTGGATTTCGTGCCAGGATGCGGACACCGGATGGAAGAAACGTGATCCGGGCTAGGAGACAAAAGGGGCGTCATCGTTTGAGCGTTTAGGGTATTTGAAGGCGATCGCATTTATCTGTGGCTTTACCTAAAGCAAATCGGCTAAAATCACGCAAAGATTTCCAGGCAGTCTTCCGAGAAGGAACTCGTCGTCATGGTTCTTATTTAACATTGAGAGCCTTACGACCGTCATCTTCAAGAGTGCCTTATGAGGATGTTGCCGCGACAACTACACAACCGACTGATTCGGCAAATCCTGTCAGCACCCGCATTGGCATTTCGATTAGCACCAAAGTCAGCAAACGGGCAGTAGTTCGCAATCGGCTCAAAAGGCAGATTGCAGCGGCTTTGCATAAATTATTGCCCAAATTATTACCGGGATGGCGACTAGTAGTAATTGTCAAACCAACAGCCGCACAAGAGTGCGTAAGAGAACAATTTCTGCAAGAATTAGAGCAGTTGTTGGCACAAGCTGAGGTATTAAATGGGTATTAAAGAAGATGTTTATTATGAAGGTGGTCCCCATATCGGGGATTTAATTATAAACGTGCTGATTGGGCTAACAGTTGTGGGTTTACCATTGACAGTCGGGGCAATTGTCCGAGCATTGTGGCTGCGCTACCGCATCACCGATCGCCGAGTGACACTAACAGGAGGTTGGAGAGGACGCGATCGCACCGACGTAATATACTCAGAAATTGTCAAAGTAGTCAAGGTTCCCCGTGGCATTGGCATGTGGGGAGATATGGTGCTAACTCTTAGAAACGGTAGTCGCTTGGAAATGCGAGCAGTTCCCAAATTTCGGGAAACCTACGACTACATTTTAGAAAGAATTGCCGCCAAAAATCCTAACTTTACTGGCACTGTTAACAATTAACGGGGAGAGGGGGAGACAAGGAGACAAGGAGGACAAGGGGGACAAGGGGGACAAGGGGGACAAGGGGGACAAGGGGGACAAGGAGGACAAGGAGGACAAGGAAAAATTTCTCCCTTGTCCCCCCCTCCCCCCATCCCCCCCTCTCCCTTGTCCCCCCATCTCCCCATCTCCCCCCTTGTGCGGCTATCCGTAGTGGAATATCGCCGCACGTCTATGATGATGAGCGATAAAAGCGATAAATTAGATTCAGTCAATTTACAGTAACTCAGGTTGAATTCACAATAATGGATTTTGGTATCGGCTTTCTCTCGAACAACGTGATGCTGCCAATCATAGACTTGTTCTATGGAATTGTGCCTAGTTATGGATTGGCGATCGTTGCTTTGACATTGATAGTCCGCTTTGCGCTCTATCCCCTGAGTGCTGGTTCAATTCGCAACATGCGGAAAATGCGGATTGTACAACCTCTGATGCAAAAGCGAATGGCGGAAATCAAAGAGCGTTTTAAGGACGATCCGCAAAAGCAGCAAGAAGAAATGGTGAACGTCCAAAAAGAATTTGGCAACCCACTAGCAGGATGTTTTCCATTGCTAGTGCAAATGCCAGTTTTATTGGCGTTGTTTGCTACTTTGAGGGGTTCACCTTTTGCAGGTGCGAACTATAACGTTAACTTGCAAATCCTTCCTGCCGATCAAGTAGAAAGAATTCAACCTCAAGCCTTTGCCACTCCTCCCCAAAACATTTACGTAGCCGATGGCGAACACGTCAAAGTAACTGCCATACTGCCGGCTGGTAACAAATTATCGGTGGGAGAACACACCAAGATACAATATCAAACTCTTGAGGGCAAGCCATTTGAGGCAGTTACAGCAGAACACCCGCAAACTAAGTTAGTTCCGGAATGGAAAATAACTAAAGGTGAAGATAGGATAAAAATTGATGCTGAAGGCAACGTAGAAGCCTTACAGCCGGGAGATGTCACCATTCAAGGAACGATTCCCGGACTAGCGGCAAATAAAGGATTTCTATTCATTGATGCCTTAGGCAGAGTAGGCGCAACCGATCCAGATGGCACAGTCCACTGGGATATCGTCGCTATGATCGTATTCTTTGGAATCAGCCTTTATGTTAGCCAAATGCTTTCTGGGCAAAATTCCAGTGGTGGCAACCCGCAGCAAGACACGGTAAATAAAATCACTCCAGTTATCTTTTCTGGGATGTTTTTATTCTTTCCTCTGCCTGCCGGGGTGCTGATGTATATGGTGATTGGTAATATTTTCCAGACATTGCAAACCTATATACTTTCCCGCGAACCGCTACCAGAGGAACTACAAAAAATCGTAGAATCTGAGAAAAAACAGGAAGAAAGCGCCGGACAAAAAGCGCTGCCCTTTGAGCCAAAAAGTTCTAAGAAAAAGGCTACAGGTTGATGAAAGCAGCAGAACCAATGCAACGCGGTCAGCAGTGGTTAAAAACACTGCTGCACATAACTGGTGTAAATGCTGAGATTCAGGGTGGAATAGAAACCACTCAAGGTCAGGATGGGGAGTTTCAAGAACTTGATAACTACTGGTTGACAATTGATGAAAGCAATTTAACACCAGAACAAATTCGGATCTTAATTGGCACTGATGGCTCAGTACTAGACGCGATTCAGTATTTAGCTAACTCCGTCCTCAACTTGAACCAATCAGAGGATCGGCAAGCCTCGTACACAATCGAGTTGAACGGCTACCGCGTCAAAAGACAAGCGGAAATTCGTCATTTGGCTTTATCTGCGGCTGAAGAAGCGCGTGCTACTGGTAGAGAAGTGGAAATTAAATCTTTAAGTTCCGCCGAACGTCGTCAAATCCACACTTTTTTTCAGGATTTTAGTGATTTGGAAACCTACAGCCGAGGCAAAGAACCGCATCGTTTGCTTGTGGTGCGTCCAGCTCGTTTGGAATAATTTTATTTCCAAATCTTGGCTGTGGTTTATTAAACTCATGATTGATTTTTGATTGGACGCGAAAAACATCGCGTCTTTAATAATAAATTTCGGAAAACCGTAAATAGTTGCGATCGCACGCGCATATAGTAAAAGCTAAACTAAATAATGTAAAATCAGCACAAATGCTGATAATGATAACTTTTCGTTCTTGATGTCTCACAATCCTATGGACGCGATTTACATTCCGCAGCTAACTAAAGCCCCGGAGCGGACAGAGGAGATTCAGGTTAAAGAATTTCTGCCCGGTTTAGAAACGTTGACACCAGTTCGCGGTAACATCCGCGTCCAGCATCTAGGAAATTACCTGCAAGTGTCCGGTCAAGCAGAAGCAATTATTACCTGTACCTGTAACCGCTGCTTGCAAAACTACAATCATCGAGTGCTGCTTGATACAAAAGAAATTATTTGGTTAGATGAATCCGCTAATGAAACAGAAGACTTGCCTTTAGAGCGAGAAGTACCTATGGAGGATTTGCTAGAAACTTTATCGCCAGAGGGATATTTTTATCCTAGTGAATGGCTGTACGAGCAAATGTGTTTAGCAATACCTCAGCGTCAGTTGTGCGATAAGAACTGTCCGGGTATTATTCCAAGTACTGCTAGTAGCTCGGAAAAACCAGTAGATCGGCGCTGGGCTGGGTTAGAGGCTTTGAAGAAAGAGCTTCCGGGATAGGTTCGCACATTCCCACGCCCGCAGCCACCGAAGCCTGGACACCAGGTGCTTCAAGTCGGCAAAGCCGGACGCCAGATGCCTCAAGTCGGGAAACCCGCCCACGGCACTGGCGCAGCAACGCACTGGCTCGGCTAAACGAACGAAGCCCGCCTAGCCTTCGGCTTCTGCGAAGCAGTACGCGGGCTAGTTATTCTCGTTCCCAGCTTGTAGGGTGCGTTACTGCGTTAACGCACCATATTCTCGTTTATCGTTTTAGTCTCTGGCTGGGAACGCCTTGCTGGAGGGCTGCTGCCTCCACAGATTCTATGATATGTCAGACAGCAACCCTCACTTATAGCATTTCCAGTCTGAGACTGGGAACGAGAAGTTGGGTGGGGTTCAAGATTCACCTTCAGTGTTGCGATTTTGCAATATATCGAGAATGCGGCTATTTTCAGTTTGTAAACCTCTAATTTCTGATTGCATTTGCAGCATATCTGTTCGCATATCTTGCATTTCTATGCGAATGTCTCTAATTTCCGCCACAACAGTATCAAAATTGCCCTGCATAGTCTGAAAATTGCGCTGAATCGTTTCAAAATTGCGTTGATGCTGGGTAACTGTTTCCAGAAGAGCGCTAACTGCTAAACGCATGTCAATTAGCTGATCTTCCATTCGGTTGATGCGATCGCCTTCTGTCATAAGTTGATTTGTTAAGCTGGCATGGGGATACTTTAATTTTAATTTTGGTAGCCTTTGTACGCACAACGCCGCACCGTTCAGGATGTCGGTTATTTAACAGCCGCTATTTTTCAATCGAGTCTTCAGATTGCTCTAACGTGTTTAACGCATCTTGGATGACTTGACGACAAAATTCTGGGTAATCATCTAGCTGTTTTAACTTCTCCAGCATTTCTTCGGTGATTCTCAGAGTAATCTGTGTTTTTAAAGGTTTATCTGTTTTAGTGGTTAATTTATATTTTTTTAAACTTTCAGGGTTGCCTCTAGGGTTAGGCATGAGGTTTAGAAATGTAAAGAATACTTGAAACATATGAATGCAAACAACCGCTATTTTTCAATAGAATCTTCAGATTGCTCTAATTTGTCTAAGGCATCTTGGATAGCTTGACGCATAAATCCTGAGGGATCGGATAAGCTTTTTACTCGTTGATATATTGAGTTTGTAACCTTAACTGCAAGCATTTTATTTAAAGGTTCATCTCCTGAGGGAGAAAAGCCATAATTTTTTAAATCTGGATTTCCGCCTTTTCGAGCCATTAAGAAACTATACGAATATTGACTTATTAGCAGGTTAACCAATATATAAATAATTAGTGGCTATCAACTTTCCACGGCGGATAGCCACCAAATCCACTTTGAGAAGCAGACAATATTATGTTTACACGATCGCAACTCGAAATTAAAACTCTCAACGAATTAGGCGATTTATGCCGCAAGTACGGCATTAAACCAACAGGCAACCCAGGTTATAAAATCAGCTACATCACCTCCCTCATGACATTTCCTGAGTTAGCTATCAAGCAAATCACAGAGGCTAGGGGATTAAAAAGACCTAGCTGGAACAAATTTGAAGCTATCGGGGAATGCTTGGATGAGATGGGTACACCCACTGATGAACAGTCAGCACTGATTAAAATGACGATGGAGGGCAGAAGGATGGCTTATCCTAGCGGTTTTGACCAGGAGATGCTGCTTTCTATCTATAAGGCGAAGTTGCACTTGGAACAAGCGATCGATATGTTAAACTTGTAAACTTTAATTCGCACCCTCCTTACGGGGAGGGTTTTTTGTGTTGGGAGTTGGACTTAGGCAAGAGGTGGAAAAACGAACCGCAAAGACACGAAGAACACGTTCGCCCTTGGCGTCTTTGAAGGAGAAGGAAAGAGGTTAAGAAGAGTTTTTGTGTAAGTGTTTAAAGTTAAAGAAGTTTTTTAAGTTTCAAATTGGTTTGGTACGCGATTTAGTAGGAATGGTGACAATTTGACACTCTCCTTCGCTACGCCACGGAGATTCTTGGTTCATCCAGCAAGCCGTAAACCTTCATATCCCTATTCCCAATCGCCGATTGGTACACGGGTAATACCTAACTAAACATCCGCTACTACTGTACAAAATGTCTAGCCAGTTTATGAAAGACCTAGAGGGCATCTGTCCACGCCACATGCTTCAAGTCGGGAAACCCGCCCAACGCAGTGGCTCCCAAGCTTTCAGGTACTTTGTTGAGAGTGCCTTAAAAAACGTGTTCCTCTCTTTTCCCTACATTCCGGCGGGGCACGCCGTATGTTGTTAATTAAATTTCGTCTTTTCTAGGTTCACGCGCAATCGGTTAGATAGCGACTAGGTTTTTAAAGAGGACTTTCCCTACCTCTTAGCATTTTTGTTTTCTAGCCAGTCATGTGGAGACACTCCAGATTTGTATAGTCATGTGCTAGCGGATATTCTACCTGTGCTAAAGTGTTAGTATAGCAGTTGATTCTATATATGGCAACAGGAAAAGGAAAAAAAAGGGTTAGAAATATTCCGGTTTTGTATGACCAACCAAAAAGAAAACATACGATTTGGTTAACAGACGATGCATGGTACTCGGTGCAAGAATTAGCTGTAAAACAAAAAGTTAGCGCTAGCGAGTATTTAGAAGAGTTAATTAGAGGGCATTGCATCACAAAGGCGTAACTTTCATCCCTTGCCTAAAGTACAGATGTGGCACTATGACGTGCCACATCTTCAAGGGTTTTCAACGAGTATTCTTATAAGGATTGATAGGAGTAAGTTCATGACCTTCCGTGAAGAGTTTAAACTGCTGCTACGCGCTCGTTATCCTTTAATCTACATTCCTACTTATGAGGAGGAACGGGTAGAAGCAGCGATTCGGGAAGAAGCGGCAAATCAGGGCAATCGTCCGGTGTATACTTGGGATTTTGTGGATGGCTACCAAGGCAATCCGAATGATGCGGGGTTTGGTCGTCGCAACCCGCTGCAAGCTTTGGAGTTTATCGAGAAGTTATCGGCTTCTGCGCCGGCGGTGTTGATTTTAAGAGATTATCATCGCTTTTTAGAAGATGTGGCGATCGCTCGCAAACTCCGCAATCTTGCCCGTCTTCTCAAGTCTCAACCGAAAAATATCGTCTTATTGTCGCCGAAAATCGCCATCCCGGACGATTTAACTGAAGTTTTGACGGTTTTGGAGTTTCCTTTGCCGGCGGCTCCAGAAATCAAAGGAGAGATAGAACGTTTGTTGATGGCGACTGGTGGTAATTCACTTTCTGGTAAAGTTTTAGATGACTTGGTGCGCTCTTGTCAAGGGCTTTCGATGGAAAGAATTCGCCGGGTTTTGGCTAGAGCGATCGCTACTCATGGCGAGTTGCAACCAGAAGATGTAGATTTGGTTTTGGAGGAGAAGCGGCAAACTATTCGCCAAACGCAAATTTTGGACTTTTACCCCGCTACTGAGCAAATATCTGATATTGGCGGATTGGATAACCTGAAAGATTGGCTGCTGCGTCGGGGTGGTTCTTTTACTGATAGAGCGCGTCAGTACGGATTACCGCACCCGCGTGGTTTAATGTTGGTGGGGATTCAAGGAACTGGTAAATCATTAACGGCAAAAGCGATCGCACATCACTGGCATTTACCTTTATTACGTTTGGATGTCGGACGGTTATTTGGTGGTTTGGTGGGTGAATCTGAATCTCGCACGCGCCAAATGATACAAGTTGCTGAAGCTCTCGCGCCATGCATTTTGTGGATAGATGAAATAGACAAAGCGTTTTCCGGGCTTGGTAGCAAAGGTGATGCGGGAACCACTAGCCGCGTCTTTGGCACATTTATTACCTGGTTAGCCGAGAAAACCTCACCTGTGTTTGTTGTTTCTACCGCGAACGACATTCAAGCGCTACCACCGGAAATGCTGCGGAAAGGGCGATTTGATGAGATTTTCTTTGTTGGTTTACCCAGCCAAGAAGAAAGAAAAGCAATTTTTAACGTTCATTTATCCCGACTGCGCCCGCATAACTTGAAAAGTTATGACATAGACAGGCTAGCTTACGAAACGCCGGATTTTTCTGGTGCGGAGATTGAGCAAACTTTAGTGGAAGCGATGCATATCGGCTTTAGCCAAAATCGGGACTTTACTACCGACGATATTCTTGAAGCAGCCAGTCAGATTATACCCTTAGCGCGAACCGCTGTGGAGCAAATTCAAAAACTGCAAGAATGGGCAGCATCGGGGAGAGCGCGTTTGGCATCGAAACACAATCCCTTGAGCGATCGCATTCAACGACAACTGCAATAATAAGTCAGGAGTGATGAGTTAAGAGTTATGAGTTATAATTTTTCACTTTAACCCTTAACTCTTAACTTCTATGGTGCAAAGGTTCTAAATATGATAATTTCTAACGTACTAAAGTATATACTTGGGATTTTCTTGGCGATCGTTGTTTTAATTGGTGGTGGCGTTGCAATTGCGCTGTATTTTATGAATCGAACTGCCATAGCTCCTGCTAAACCGATTTTTGCTAATGATTCACCGGAGATAAAAGCACAAGCTCCCAAAACTCCAGGAGCATCACCCGCACTCACCCCTACCCCTGTTGAAGCCCAAACTCCCAAGCCAAATTCCACTCCCACTTTATCACCCGATACTACTGAATCAAAAAAGCCATTGCCACCAGGAGCTTACCCTGCTATTGTTAGTTGGTCTCAAGGCTTGATTTTGCGAGCAGAAGCAAAACAGGATGCTGAACGTGTTGGTGGAGTTGGTTTTAATCAAAAAATTGTCGTTTTGGAAGAAAGCGCAGATAAAGTCTGGCAAAAAATTCGTCTTGAAGGTAGTGATAAAGAAGGTTGGGTAAAAGCAGGTAATACTCAAAAAGTTGACGCTCAAGATAATTCCCAACCAACGCAACAATGAAGGGAGTGGAAAGTGGGGAGTAGAAAGTAGGAAAGAGGAGGTTTCACGCTTTTTTGTGAACCTCGTTCATGAATAAAAGTTAGGACTTACGGAAAAACTGCACGCAACCCTTTTTTCTCTGTGAACTCTGCGTCGCGCCAGTCGCTACAACGGGGGGAACCCCAACGCCAGATGCGTGACTGTCGGCAGAGCCGACGGCAGGTGCTTCAAGCCGGGAAACCCTTGCGGCAGTCGCTCATGGGGGTAACGAACATGACCGCGCTGCCTTACCAACGCACTGCCTCCCCAACGCACTGGCTCCGCAACGCGCTGGCTTCTCTGCGGTTCGTTATCCAATCTTGTCTAACAAACAAGCGATCGCACCAAGCAAAAAACGAACCAGAATCCCGGTTTCATCAATAAACCGGGATTCTAAATCAGAGCATTTAATTCTATCATAAAATAAGTATCTTGATTCAAAAAGGCAATTTTAATTAACCAACTAAAATCTGCCAGAAATAACTTTTTAACCAAGGTGCAATTAAGTGGTTTTAAAGTTTTTGTTATACATGGTATTCTAATAGCAAAAAAAATTGCAACCTTACCGGAAAGCAACTCTATCGGTGTGTTGTTAATCACTACAAAACCATTTGTAGATGATTGACTGTTGTAGCCAACAGTCGCCAGCATACAGACATAAACTTGTCAACTGACATCAACAACGTAGGTTAGCGTGCAAGGTAAATACTGTAACAAAAATTTTTATAACCCGAAAACTTGGAAAAATTATGGAAACCATTGGTAATTTTGGTGTAGTCTCAACCCACGAGGCATCTAAAAGCATCGAGGTTGTTCCTCTGGGCGTGAATTTTAAATTTTTTAATAATTGGAGAAACTTCAAGAGCGTTGCCGCGATGCGTTTTTTGTCTGTAGCGCTAACTATGGGTATTTTAAGTATAGCTGGACAAGCTATGGCACTTCAGAAGTTAGGAAGTAGCGGTAGTGATGTCAGAAATACCCAAAGTTGTTTGAAAAAGTTAGGCTACTTTAAGGGTCCTGTGACGGGTAAGTTTGCTTCCTTGACTCAGAAGGCTGTAATCGGGTTTCAGCGAGCGAATAGACTACCTGCTGATGGAATTGTGGGTATCAGCACTGAGCGATCGCTGCAACAAGCATGTCAAGCGAGAAACCCTGGAGGTACAGTCACCGGCGACTTGCGGCAAGGTAGTCGCGGTGCTAGCGTCTCCAGACTGCAACAAAATTTACGCCAACTAGGTTACTTTTACGGTCCAGTTAGTGGTTACTTTGGTTTAGATACTCAGCAAGCAGTGATTAGATTCCAACAAGCTTCTGGATTGCGTGGTGATGGTGTTGTCGGTTCTAGAACCAAACAAGCAATAGAAGCAATACTCATCAGTCGTGGTGAAGGTGAAAATGATGAATATCCTGTTCTCTCTGAAAATAGCAGTGGTCCAGCCGTAACCAGACTACAACAGTTATTGCAACAGGCGGGTTATTTTAATACTAATCCCACCGGTCGCTTTGGATCGATTACCAGAAATGCTCTAATTGCATTTCAACGCAATGCCGGTTTACCTGCTAATGGTGTGGCAAATCGCCAAACTTGGGACGCATTACTGAGAACTTCTCAAGAACCGACTCCACCAGGAGTCAGTATCTCTACTGAGCAAATCAGAGAACTGCAACAGCGTTTGCGCGATCTCGGTTATTTTAACACCAATCCAACTGGTAATGTAGGTCCTGTTACCATAGATGCTTTGCGTCGATTCCAACAAGATTATAGGCTTTATGCTGATGGAATTGCCGACATTCAAATACTCGAAGCTGTACGTAGAGCCTGGGAAGATAGATATGCTAATCAAAATCAACCCAACAAAAATTATATCTCTGTAGGTGACAGGGGAGATAATGTTAGAGCGCTCCAAGAGCGTTTAGCGCAGTTAGGTTACTTTAATGGCTATCCTGACGGTTATTTCAGCGAATACACCAGATCGTCTGTAATTGCATTCCAGCAATATTATCGACTCAATCCGACTGGGGTTGTCGATTCGCAAACTTGGCAAGTATTAGGGTTGAATGGTTCGCCGGTAGCGAATCGTCCTAACAGTAATCGCTATGTGGTAGTGGTGCCAATTTCCAATAACAATACCCTCAACATAGTGCGTCAATATGTACCTAACGCTTTCCCTGCTGAATCGAGATTGGGTAATTATGTGAATGCGGGAGCATTTAGCGATCGCACCCAAGCAGAACAGCTTTCTAGAGATTTGCGATCGCGCGGTTTAGATGCACGGGTAGATTACTTTTAATGAGTAAAAGGTCAATAGTCCAAAGTTAGAAGTATAGAGTCTAAATATATTACCTTGACTAATGACTATTGACTGTTTTACTGTAATTTTAATAGCAAACTTAGCTAAGTGTCCGGATTTGTTAATCACATTTTACTGTTTTGATAGCATTGCTACTAATTAGATATCAGCGTCAAGAAATATTTTATGTTTAGATGGTTATTCGATGTATGTATTCCTGGGTATAACAATGACCTATATTCCCTATTAAGTAATCTCAATGGAGATGAAATAATTATTCTTAAAAATCAGCAACATCATCCATCGGAAAAATATTATTTTTCTTCCAAACACTTAAATGATTTGGAGAAGTCTAATGAAGTATCAAATCGAGGGGAAAAATTACTTTTACTTTTGAATGGAGCTTGCTATTTTAGTAAGATGACGAGACATCCGCTTCAAATACGTGATTTATATGAACGTACAATCACGGGAGACTTTAATAAATTAAAGTCTTATAACTCAACAATTGATATTCCAACCTTTTCTAATAACATGTTACAAACAAGTCTCAAAAAAAATGTAACAAATTCAAATGTAGACGACATTAATAAATGTATCCTAATAGCACAAGACAATAAATACTTTTATCAAATATTATTTTTAATGGGAAAGGGATCTCCACTTCAAGATTGGGTTAATTTGTATCGAATATACGAAATAATTGAAACAGGTTTAGAGTTTAATTTCAAACAAATTGCATCTAAAAATAAATTGCAATTATTTAAACATACAGCAAATCATCCTCAAGTTTCAGGAGATGCTGCACGGCACGGAATACTACCAAATAATCAACCACCTACAAATCCAATGAATATTGAAGAGGCAGAAAATCTGATGAGACTTGCAATTCAGAAGTGGATACTGCTAACTTACAACATTGATATTAACATTAGTAGTAATTATGAAAATTTTTATTCAAGCTTCAATCAAATTTAAAAAATTATTTTTAATTAGTTAGATATTGTTGTTTAAGACACTACAAGGTACAGAATATAAGATTCAAAATATAGGGAATTCAATATTTCGACTTGACAAGTATCACAATCGTTTTTTTCGCATTTTTATCAATAGTAACTGTATATTTTTATAAGAAAAAGTAAAAAATAAACATGGCGACTACAAATCCTTAATCCTCAAATATTGAAAAAAATCCGTCATCTGGCACTTCAGAAGACGAAAAAGGGTGAATCAAATAGATTTAGTTTTCTATTCAAAGACATTCTTGCCTGTTTTATCAATAAAGTATGCATAATTATAGGAACTATTAGTTGTATCTTTACACTTTATCACTGCTAATCCTTCTCTAAAAGGGGAGGCTTGAGATGCTTCAACATTAATAACAACATTTCCTACTTTATCTATATACTTCCATTTAGGGGTATCATTAAAATTGCGTGATGTATTAACTGCTGCCAAACCTTCGGAGAAGTAAAGAGCATAACTAAATTTACAAGGAATTATACAATTTCCTAATTTGTTTACAAAACCATATTTATATGAATATCCATCTTTAACGCATAATACAGCCATTCCTTCTTTGAAATCGTCAACTTTTTCCCAATTATATTCATAAGTTTTAACTATATCGCCTTTTTTATTAATAATAGCCTTTTGTTGAATAGTATTTGTAACTGACTGAGGTCGTTCGTAGAAAATTAAGCTCCGGTCTCCATAATCATCTTCTCCAAAAGTTCCTAATAACTGACCATTGATTTTTCTTGTGTACCCTACTATTGCTAAATCTTCAACAAAGTTTCTGGTAAAACTAAAAATAGGTGGTATTACTATATTTCCAGATTTATCAATATAACCATATTCCTGAAAACCCGTTTCAATAGGTGCTAGTCCTTGTTGAAATGGTCTTACTCCTCTAAATTTATTAGATGGAGAAATGACATTTTCTAGCTTGTGATTAATAAATCCCCATTTTCCTTTATTGTCAATATCTTTCTCGACACAAATTGGTGCTAATCCTTCAGAAAAATCCTGAACATCTACAAATTGTGGTGATAAAACTACTTCACCTAATTGATTGATAAAACCCCACTTTCCATCATATTTTACGGCTGCTAACCCTTGTGAAAATTTCATAACTCTATCATACTTTGCTTGAACTACTAATTCACCATTATGATCAATAAAACCCCATTTTCCTGTTTCGTATCCTCCAATGTTTACGGCTGCAAAACCTTCACAAAAGTTATCAATACCGTCAAACTGAGGTTTCGCTATTAGTTGTCCTGTTTTATTAATAAACCCCCACTTTTGTGCGTCAGAACCTCCAATATTTACTGCTGCTAATCCTCCTGAAAAATCACGAACTTCATCAAACTGAGCTTGACATATTAATTTTCCTGTTTTGTTAATAAAACTCCATTTACCGTTTAGTTTGACTTTTGCCAGTCCTTGATAAAAATATCCGCCATCTTCAAGCTTTAGCATGTTACTGATTTTTAATTTTAATATAGCTTTCATTTAACTTATAACAAGATTATTTTTCAATATACTACTGTAAATATACTGAAATAATGTTTATAAATTCCACAGTCCAAAATTCTTAATTGTTGATCATTGGCTCTTGGCTGTTGACTGCCTTACTGAAATCTCAAGAGCGATTCAAAATTGCTAACTCCTAATACCAATTCTATGTGAGGTTGCCCTTTATCGCCCTCAGGCTGGAAGCCGCTGGCTCTACAAACAAAGCCCACGAAGGTGGGCTAATTAGGCGCATCTTTATATATAAATGGTATAACTCTCTAATCTCATGCAACTAAACGAGAGGCACTTAATCGGCGAGATTTGCTTTTTCGTAATAGTTTCGTAGCATCTTCAGCTAATACAGGACGACTGAAAAAATATCCTTGCATTAATTCACATTCTAAAATTCGTAATAAATTACGTTGTTCTTCAGTTTCCACTCCTTCGCCAACAACTGCAAGATTCAGTCCATGTGCCAAAGCGATTATCGCAGTTATTATTGCGGCATCATTACTATTCTTAGTCAAATCGCGCACAAAAGATTTGTCAATTTTTAAAGCGTGAATGGGAAATTTTTTTAAATAATTGAAAGAACAATATCCAGTGCCAAAATCATCTATGGATATATAAACACCCATATTATTTATTTCATTCAAAATTGCTTTTGTAAATTCAGCATTATGCATTGCAATACTTTCGGTAATTTCTAACTCTAAATATTTAGGATTCAATTGAGTTTCTAATAATATCTGCGTTACTAACTTAACTAAATTAGATTGCTGAAATTGCCGTGCAGATAGATTAACGGCTATAGATAATGATGGTAGACCAAGAGTATCTTGCCAAGCTTTATTTTGAGCGCAGGCAGTTTTGAGAACCCATTCACCAATTGTGACAATCAGTCCAGTTTCTTCGGCAAGTGGAATAAATTTTTCTGGATAAATTAAACCTAGTTTTGGGTGTTGCCAACGCAGCAAGGCTTCCATCTTGATTATTTCACCTGTACTGATGTTAATTTGCGGTTGATAATAAACTATAAATTCTTCCCGCTCTAAAGCATAATGCAAGCTATTTTCTAAACTTAATAATTCGGATGCTTGAGAATTTATAGCTGAGTGATAAAACTGATAATTATTTCGTCCTTGTGACTTAACGCGAGATAATGCTGCATCGGCATTTTTAATTAAGGTTTCTCCGTCTTCTCCATGCATCGGATACAGCGCAATTCCAATACTAGCGCTGATATGCAAATGATGATTTTCTATATCAAATTCTGGTTTTAATGCTGCCAATATATGTTGGACAATATAAGCTGCTTCTTTAGCATCATTAATTTCCGGGAAAAGTAAGGTGAATTCATCACCTCCCCAACGCGCAATAAAGTCACTTGAACGCAGATATTTGGTGAGACGTTGAGCCACACTTTGCAACAATTTATCGCCAAGGGCATGACCTAGTGTATCATTAATAGTTTTGAAGCGGTCTAAATCCAAAAAGCACACAGCTAGTTTTTCTTTTTTTTCACGCGCTTGTGCCAATGACTCAGAAAGCCTTTCATTGAATAGTACTCGGTTAGGTAAATCAGTCAAAAGGTCATGCAAAGCTTGATGACGAATTTTGGCTTCTGCTAATTTGTGAGCGGTGACATCACGAAAACTCCAAACTCTGCCGACGATTTTGCCTGCTATACGCTGCGGTTGCGAATAACGCTCAAATACTCTGCCATCTTTGAAGGCGATCGCATCATAAATTTGTGCGTCTGGGTTAAGGTATAATTCTCTGACTGTGGCAAGATACTGTCTGGAGTCTTGTAACTCTTTTATCGCCATTTTCAGAGCTTTTCTGTAATTTCCTGACACCATCAACGAGTCTGGAATACACCACATTTGCACAAACTTTTGATTAAAACCTGTAATATTACCTTTATTATCCACCACTAAAATACCATCGGCGGTGGATTCTAGTGTTGCTTGTTGCAAAGAAAGGGATTTTTCTAATTCTTTTTGTACACGCTTGCGTTCGCTAATTTCCCTTTGCAATTCGGGTGTATACTTTTCTTTAATCACTGTTTCAAGTGCATCTTCTGCTGAAAGCAAAGCATTTATATCTTGTTTGCGAGAACTAATATCTTTTAAGAAGCCAAAAGTACTGACAATTTGACTTTCACTATCAAATGTAATTTCGATATCAACTTCTAACCAACGACAATCACCATCTTTGCTTATGTAACGAGTTTCATATACGTAGTCTTTTATTTGCTGTATCTTAATAATTTCAAATAATTCTAAGTTGCGTTGGCGGTCTTCTGGATGAATATAATTTAAAAAACTCGTACCAATACTTTCTGCAATTGTAAATCCAGTTATTTCTGTCCATACCGGATTGAGAAATGTCCACCTACCCCAATTATCTGTTTGAAACAATATTTGCTTGTTGCTGTTAATAACTTCGCACTCGTTTTTCTTACTATCTAGCGGGATGTTTTTACTTACATTGTTGGTGTTTATCTGATTAACCGCTTGTATGTTTCTGATTTTTGCCAAAAGAGAATTTGAGATACATAAGATAATTAAGATTGCTCCTAAGCAGGTGAATAAACCAACCATCAAAGTTATCATGGCAGTCTCTGCTATAATAGATAGTGTTTGATTTTTTTATAAAAATATTTTTAGTTCCCACAACCAATAATTTATATATTTGCCGAATATTTTTATCTTGTATTTCATTGTTTATTTGATTTTCTGCTATTTCAGAGCAATTTTATCCAATGTATTTGCCGTCAATTATGTCTCAATAAAACAAAGATGCAAGTTGGATAAATGAAATTATCAGAGCTTAATCAATTTTTTATTCCCGATTATTGACCAATTTTGATTGAGAATTTTCTGTTTTTCAATAATATTGTACATAATTAATATCAAAAACCATACCTGTATTTTGGTAACAGTTAAAAATAAGAAAATATTATATTATTATTTGTCTATTTTATATTGATATTATTAATTACCTGTAATTAAAATTTATACAATCTGTAATATCAAAACCTTTAATTTTTAATACTTGACATTTCTTAATATTTATGCCTGAAAATTGTTATAAAAATTTGCATTTTGTTGTTATCTAAATGTATAAATTTTCTGGATGTACAGAGTACAAGAGTTATAGCTATAAACTCAAATACAATCAATTGCTTGCCGGAACTTATGACAGCGATAAAAACAGCTATGATTACATCGACAAATGCAACTGTGAACCAAGCTTCGTTTTATTGACTTCAATCCTAGCTTGAAAGGCTTCTTTCAGATGGGGCATATGAGTTACAGTGAGGATGCAGGCAAAATCAGAGGCGATCGCATTAATCGCGGCAATCAGGCGATCGCATCCTTCGGCATCTTGTGTACCAAAGCCTTCATCTATAATTAACAATTGTAACGCCGCTCCTGCCCGTTGCGCTAATAATTTCGCCAAAGCTAAACGAATCGCAAAGTTAATTCTAAAAGCTTCTCCACCAGAGTAAGTTTCATAAGCTCGCGTTCCTCTGGCATCAGCAATTAAAATATCTAAAGTGTCTATCAACTTGGCATTTTTCTTAGCTTTACTACTTCTTCCCGCTTTCTGCGTAACAAATTGCACATGCAATTGATTCGCGCTCAATCGCGAAAGCAATTGATTTGTCTCTGCCTCCAGTTGAGGCAAGACATTTTCAATCATCAGTGCTTGGATGCCATTTTTACCAAAAGCTTGCGTTAATTCCTGATAAACGCGCTGTTGTCGCTTGGCTTCTTGCAGTTCTTGCTGCTGTTGTAGGAATTGAGTTTGCAGCATTTCCAGATGGTGAGCAACTTGTTCTAAACGTCCTAATTGCCCGATTTTTTCATCAAGTTCTCGTCTGCGTGCCGCAATTTGTTGCTGTAGGGTTTCAATTTGAGCAGTTGGGTTTGCTGTTTGTTCAAGTTGGGCAACGATGCTTTCGAGTTGGCGCTCAATTGTTTGCTTTTCGCTCATTCTCGCATGTCTGGACGCTTCTAAGTCTTGAAATCTGACTTGAAGTTGCGGATACTGCTGTTGAGCCGACAACAGTTGTTGATAGCGTAATTCCCAAGATTGCGCTTTGCGTACACTTGTGCGAATATTATTATGCTGCTCGGAACTGTAATTAATTTCGGCAATGTGGCGGTCAAGAGCCGCAATTTGTTTGGCAGATTCAGAATTAGTTTGAATAAGCTGAATTTTACTTTGTAATTCGGCAATTTGCGCTTCAATTTGTGGTTTTCGTGCTGCTATTTGCGAACTTCGCTTGGTTGCGTCTTTAATCTGCTGAAGTTTAATTTCTGCCCATCGCCAACGCTCAACTTCACTGCGGGCGAGAGCGTGGTCTTGTTCGTTGTAATTTAGTTGTTGAAGATATTCGTTTAATTGCTGTAATTCCAGTTGTTTTTCTGGAGCATAATCGCCAACTTCAAGCGATCGCTCTAAATGCTGTTTTTCGGCGGCAATTTGTTGTAGTTGTGTTTCCGCATCACTGGTAGACTGAAGTTGTGCTGCTAATTGTCCTCTTTGTTCGCGCAAAGCATCATAACTCGCCAATTTTTGCGATATTTCCCGGTATTCCTGCCTGAGTACCTGAATTTCTCTATCCGAAAATGCCATTTGCTCTCGAAATACCCACAACTGATCTTCGGTATCCTTGTACTCTGCTTTAGTTTTATCTGCAACTCGATTCCAGTGATGTTCATCCAAAGGACGTTCGCACAACGGGCAAAGCGCATTCGGATTTTGCAGCATTTGTAGTTTTTGATTTAGTTCTCCCAATACTCTTTCATATTCTCGTTGCTGCGCTTGTAACCGTTCGATAAAGTGACGCCTTTCTTGTCCTTTTTCCTGCACTCGTTGCAGATAAACTCGCTTTTTCTCTAATTCTTCAATTTGCGTTTTTACATCCATCACCGCTTGTTGCAACTGCGGTTGGCGTCGTGAAGTGCGTTGCAATTGATTTTCTACTGCGTGCAGTTGTTCGAGACGCGCTATCAAAGTGGCACCAAAGCGATCTAATTGGCTTTGCAAAGTCGCTTGCTGTTGCAATAAGGGAGACACTTGCATTTGTAGTTGATCTAAATGAGCAACTCGGTTACGCGCTTTTGTTAGCTGTGCTAAAGCGGCTTCAACTTCGCTTTTATTGGTGAGAGTATGTTGAATTTCTCGCTCTTGTTGCTGCAAAACCTCTAATTGAGCGATCGCTTGTTGCAATTGGCGTTCGATTTCGTTAACTTGTTTGGTTAATTGCTGTTGTAGTTGTTGACGCTGTTGTATTCGCTGTGTGTATTCGGCACTCTTTGCGCTGAAAGATTCTTCTTGAGATTGCAGCGTTTGATATTGCGCGTAACCGGCTTTTATCTGGGTTTCTTGACTTAAGATTGTTTGTAAATCTGAAAGTTGACTTTTAATTGCTGATTGTTCTTGTTGCAGGCGATCGCAATCAGAACTCAGATTTTGGTATTGTTGCCTGACAAAGCTCAGTTGTTCAGTTGAATTTTGGCGTTGATGCTGGACAACTTGCAAACTTTGTAATTGAATATTATCAAAAGCTTGTATTTGTTGCAGTTGATTGAGTTCAACTTCTAATTCTGCTTGTTGTGCCTGTGTAGCAGAACGTTGTTGCAGTTGAGTTTTGCTCGACTCCAAAGAGCGCTCTAATTCTTCTACCTTTGCTTTAAACTGACGAGACGATTCTTTTGCTCGTTCTTCCAATTCATCGTATTGATTTAGCTTCAATAACTCTGCTAAAATTTCTTTGCGTTCGTTCGGACGCTTGAGCATGAACTCGTCTGCACGACCTTGACGCAAATAGGCGGAGTTAATAAAAGTTTCATAATCGAGCTTAATATGTTCTAAAATTACATCTTGAGTCGCTCTTACTCCTTTGCCGGTAAGTGCGCGAAACCCAGAAGGTGTTTCCACTTGAAATTCTAAAACGCCAGTACCACCGCGAGGGCGGGTGCGAATAACTCGATAAATTTGCTGGTTGTTTTGAAAAGTGAAGTCAACTCTAACTTCTTTCGCGCCAGAATGAATCACATCATCTTCAACACCGGCGCGGCTTTCACCCCAAATCGCCCAAGTGATAGCTTCGAGAAGCGAAGATTTACCAGCGCCATTGGAACCACAAATACAAGCCGTATGCAAACCGCGAAAATCTAAAGTTGCATCACGGTAACTGAGAAAGTTTTTGAGGATTAGTTGTACTGGGATCATCGAGGCTATAGCGCCACATCTACATTTTATAAAAAACAGTACAGATGCACTTAAGATAGTTTAGCTATTTGGAAATCATGTTTCTAGTATTGAAGACTTTAATTTTACAAAAATTAACAATCTTAATCGTCATATTTTTCTTGTTATGCAAAAACTTTTTATTTTCTTGAGATAAAAATTAACCTGCCGCTGGCTTTCGCACTCACTGTTAACCGAGAAGAAAGCAGGGGGGATAAATAAAGCAGACAAGAGAAAAACTTTATCCTACAGTAGTAGCGGAAGCTTTGTTCGCAAATGCTTGCTTTCTTATCGCACTCTGAATAAAAATGGGAAATTATATTTCCGATGACAGTTTATATATATTAGGCTTTAAGAAAGCACAAGCAACGCAGACGCTATTTTTGGATAATCTAAAAAAATCAAATTGCAAGAAAAGCGATGCCTACGGCAACCCGAAGCGGGAACGCTTGCGTTTTACCTTGACCGAGGTATCAAGACAATATCTGTACTTACTGCTAATGTTTGAGTAGAGAATCTAAAGTAAAAACAAAATATTCATGCATAAGATTGCAAATTTGTCTACAATATAAATAAGAGTTCGCAGTAAGCCGATTCGCCTCTATTCAATGGCATACATATGTGGACATAGACAGTAAAAAAACATTCAGGAACAATTTCGGTAACGTTGCGTCATTGATAAGTCTCGCCCTTGATTTATTTCGGCTTATCAGCAGTATAAATGTGTCAAGGAACAATAAACTCAAATTCCCGTCAAAGCGACTCTTTTACTTTCGGAATATGCCTATAGACAGGTTTAAAAAGTTTTAGAAACAATCTCAGTAAATCGACGTCATTAAACACATGATAAAAACAAACGGAAACCCTCTTATGACTCGCCTTAATCGCTGGAAGTATGCAACGGCTGCACTCATGTCAATGGCAATTAGCACGGGTGCTATTGTCCCCATGTTTGTATCCACACCTGCTAGCGCACAACGCATTTATGGTCAATCAAGATCGGTATCTATTCCTCCGGGAGTAACATTTCCTGTAGCTTACGACAAAGATAAAGTTGTTGTTACTCCTGGGGAAACTGTACCCTTAACACTGACAGTTGCAACCAACATTATTGATAGCGGCAGAAACGTATTAGTTCCTGCGGGAACTCAAATTGTCGGACAGTTGCAACCAGTAACTAGAAACGGTCAAAAAGCTGTTCAATTCGTTGCTCAAGAGTTAGTTTTTGCTTCTGGTCAGCGTCAGTATATAAATGCTTCTTCTCCGGTAATTACCAGAACTGAAAAAATCAGCAAAGGAGCGGATACAGGTAGAATTTTAACAGATGCAGCGATTGGTGCGGGTGCTGCGAGTGCGATTTCACTAATTACAGGCGATCGCAGAATTCAAGCCTTAGAACCAATTGGTGGTGCGGCAGCTGGTGCGGCAGCTAGTGTACTGTTGCGGAAAAAGCAAACTGATGTCTTCGTCCTCAAGCCAGAACAAGATTTAAATGTGACTCTGCGTTCTAATTTGGTACTATCCCGCAGCAATTACTAGGCTTGAGTTTAGTTAAGCCGTGACTTTAATTATTTGTAATAAGCCGCACACACATGTTGAAGTGGCGATCGCTTAATTTTTTCACTTCAGCACAAACCCAGAACCCCGGTTTCTTTGAGAAACCGGGGTTCTCGCACAACGAACTACCCTTTGCCACTATCCAAGCTATCAGCGACTCTCTTGTATTGTCTATCCCCCGGAAGAACTTAGCTGCAAAGCTGCAACTCGATGTATCTTTTTCTTCCCACTTTCACCGCGCACTTGTACTGCTAATTTAAGTATATTACGGGATGCAATCAGTCATTTATGCGACCTAATATATAACAATGATATTTATGCCGCTGAATACCCGATTGTTCCCAAAGCTAGATATTATTGGCTTTTACGACGTTTGCACGGAGGTTGAATCCAAATTCATAAAGAGTAAAAAAAATTTAATTTTTTCCGCAACTATTTTTTCAACAACACGTCTTACTGAATATCAAGGATTGTTTAAATACTTATGTCATTGCTGAGACTGCTCATAACTGAGTAGTTTGTCATGCTTAAACGTGACTATCTCAAAAAGCAATTAAATAAACTTGATTTAACAGGGTGCAAATAGCCTGTAAGTTGGCTACAAAATAGCAATTTAATAACCGTTATAGCCAGCTAAAACTATTGGGAAAACTCAGGAAATACTTGGAACTATTTCTCTGACGAATTGTCTTACTAATTAACAGAAAAAAACAGAATTGGTGGGGAGAACGGATTCAATGTTTAGTTTAAATAGCTGGAAACAAAGCACAGCTGCACTGATGACTTTGAGCGTAACAGCAGGTACTGTAGCACCCTTCATTTTACCTGCTCCATCATTTGCTCAAACAACTTTTTCTGATGTTAACTCTAACTATTGGGCAGGAGAGTTTATTCAAAAATTATCAGAGCGAGGTGTCATCGCAGGCTTTCCTGATGGTACATTTCGCCCAGAAGAACCAGTAACCCGCGCTCAATTCGCCGCAATGGTTCGCAAAGCTTTCCAAAAAGCGCCGAAACGGGAAGCAACTCGATTTAACGATGTAGCTAGCAATTACTGGGCGTACACCGCCATTCAAGAAGCTTATACCACTGGTTTCTTATCAGGATATCCCGGCAATCGCTTCGAGCCTAACCAAGCTATTCCTCGGCAACAAGTTTTAGTTTCTCTCGCCAACGGTTTAGAATATTCTGCTAGCAGTGATATTCAAAGCACTCTGCAATATTACAACGACTCTTCTAATATCGCTGGTTATGCCCGCAGTCCGATCGCAGCAGCAACTGAAAAGCGAATTGTTGTCAACTATCCTAATATTAACTTCCTCAATCCTACCCAAACCACCACACGAGCACAAGTAGCAGCTTTTATCTATCAAGCGTTGGTTAGCACCAATCAAGTTTCCGCAATTAACTCACCTTACATCGTCGCTGGTCAATCGACTACTCCCAAACCTGTAGCTGTAAAAATTCCTCAAGGAACAGCTATTCCTATCAAGTACGACAAAGCAGAAAAAATCCTCGTCACCAAGGATGAAACAGCACCTTTGACACTCACAGTAGCGCAAAATGTGGTAACACAAGAAGGAACTATTGTAATTCCCGCTGGTAGTCAGGTTGTCGGTCAACTGAAACCAGTTAAAGGTGGTTCTCAATTCGTTGCTCAGAAACTGGTTTTACCTTCAGGTCAAGAGTATCAAATTAACGCTACTTCTGAAGTAATTAGCAAAACTGAAACAGTTAAAAAGGGCACTAGTACTTCGGCAATTATTAAGAATACCGTACTAGGCGCAGGTGCCGCTGCTGCCGTCTCTGCTGTCACAGGCGATCGTGCTATCCGTGCAGAAGAAGTCTTGGGTGGTGCTGGTATCGGCGCCTTGGTTGGTCTATTCTTTGGTAAGAAGAGCGTTGACTTAATCGCAATCGACCCAGACACCGATTTACAAATGACAATCAATCAAGACTTTCAAGTTTCACTTAAATAGTGGGGCATGGGGCATTGGGCATTGGGCATCGGGCATCGGGCAGGGGGACAATTACCAATTACCAATTACCAATTACCCATTACCCATTACCCATTACCCATTACCCATTACCCAACTCCTAACCCTCAACAATCGGCAACCAAATTATAAAAGTAGTTCCCGGTGCTGAGGGTGATTTAATAACTGAGTTAATTGCAGGGCTGAAAACTTCAATTTCGCCCTGCATTTGTTCTATTAATTGTTTGGCGATCGCTAATCCCAATCCCGAACCAGGAATTTCTGTTTCGGCTTGTACACCGCGATAATGTCGTTCTCCAAGATGTTCTAAATCTTGTTGGGGAATCCCTGGACCGTTGTCACTGATGGCAATTCCGCAAAAGTCAGGTTTTTCTTGTCCTGCCTGAATTAAAATTTTACCACCAGCAAAAGTGTATTTCAATGCGTTGTCGATAACATTACTTAATACTTCTCGTAATGTTTTGGAATTGACGCGGACTAAAGGTAGATTTGGTGGAATTTCCCAAATTAGTTGTAGTTTTCTTTCTTGGGCGATCGCTTTAGCTGATGCTAATAATGGATTTAAGATATCGACTAAAGCGCAGTCAGCTTCTTTGTCTTCGCTTCCGGGTAATAATAGCGCTGGTTTCGGCTCGTTTTGCACAGCTGCTTCCACAAATACTTGTTTGTCTGGAAGTTTGAACGGTGCTAAATCTGCTGCTGTTAAATCAATGACTTTATCGAACTGTTGCAGCAATTCTTGAAGGCGATCGCTTTCTCGAACTATACTCGCGGCTACTTCCCGGTTAGGATCGCCCGATCGCAGTCGCTTGAGAAGTAGTTTACCAAAAGTCCGCAAAGCTGTAAGCGGGTTGCGAAACTGGTGCAATAGATTATCGAGTAAATCTCGTTGCTTTTCTTGGATAATTTGTTGTTGATGCAACGAGTGTTCTAACCAGGCTCGACGCTGATCTAAAATGATTGCGATCGCCAGAGTTTGGGCTATCCGTTGAATTTCACTGCGTTCCTTTTCATCCCATCCTCTATCTTCTCTGGCTGTCACCAACAATCCCATCATTACACCCTCGTGGATTAGAGGTAAAACGATTTGGTTGCCATTTAATACGTATTCTTCTTGTAAAGGCGGTTGTGCGTTATTTGACGTTCCCGATGCTGATGGTGTCAATAACTTCTGCTTCAGTTTCGGTAATGCTAAAGCATTTCTTACTGTAAAGGACTTGCGTGTTGATGCCGGTGCAGTGTCTTCTCGCCGAACTACTGCCGTATCCGGGTAAACCACTACCGGAATCAGTTTTGCTTCACCTGTCGTTGCCTCTGCCAATTCTTGCGTCAAATACACAACACTCAAAGTTGCTCCCAGCCCTTGGGTTAAGAGTGCGATTTGCTCTTGGCACAGAGTAATAAACTCAGAACTGGCAGACATTAACATTTTTCACATCTTGCTTAAAATTACAGAATATAAGGGATGATTAAGTTACACAGCTTAGTTTTTCCCTCATTCATTTAATAAAGCTTAACTAAAACTTGCAAGTAATGCTTTGCTCTTTGGGATTATATACTTCACTGCTTTTAATTTCTTTACATTCACAGATATTACTTTTATTGTATTAAATCTTAAGAAACTATTGATTTTTTTAACTAGAACTTATATAATGACGACGGATTTTGTAGCTATAACTACAATCTGTGTAGCTTGAAAGAGGAGGAAAATAGGTTGGCAAGGAGACGCAAACGGAAGAGTCGTCGTCGCCAAGAAGGGCGACGTATCCTGGAGCATGTGCCTCAATATAGCATCGAAAGCGGCGAAGAAAAGCCTGTAACAGCAGCGAGAAAATTCATTCAAGCTGAAGGTATATTGCCGCCCGCCTTGCTACTCGTAAAGCGGAATGAACACACCACAGACCGTTATTTCTGGGCAGAAAAGGGGCTGTTTGGTGCTCAATACGTAGAAGAGAACCATTTTCTGTTTCCTAGCTTGAGGGTATTAGAAAATCCTTCAGGTCAAGAAACTCTAGCTTTGGCTAGCCGTTAAAAAAGCAATAGTTGTCTTAGAGATTTCGTGGGGCTTGTGACAATTATTAACTGGCAAAATTGTTCAGTTATTTAAAAATTTGAATTTTTTTAAGGAATGCAACTGATTTGCCAGTCGAGCTAGTCTAAGATATCAAACAATCAACTCCTATCAAACTGCGCTTGTTTGCCAGGGTTGATTGTTTGTATTATTAGATATCTCACTCGTAATGGGAATAAAGCGAAAGCAAAACACAAGTAGCGCGTACTGACAAAGTGTGAGTTGTGTTTCAAGCGTGAAAGTTTATTGCTTTGACAAGAAGAAACTTTTAACGACATTACGAGTGAAATTGAATAGCTTTTTCCCCCAGGTAAAGTCTTTTTTTGTCACCAGCTTACATCGAAATCATCTTCATATGCTCAAAACTTCGGTTATTCAGATTTTAGCTGTAATTCCCGAACTAACTCACTGAGTTCATCTCGATGGGCAATTACAGTTATTTTACTTGAGAAGTCTTTTTCGCTTTGAGTTGGTTCTAGTTTGAGCAATACCTTCTCAAGTCTTCCGGCTTTTTTCCAATAATAAATACCACTCAAGGGTGAAAGCAGTACCATCCCTAGAAACACCGTACTCAGGTTAGGAAAAAGCAGCGACAACACTAATGATAGAGAAACAATACCCGCCGCTGCTAAAAAAGTTAAAAACAAAGCCAAAAACCAGCTGGGTCTGACAAACCCTTCAAACGTTACTTGGTTTTGTTGAGAGTCTACCGCTGCCACTCGGTAAGACCGCGAGCGAAAATACTCCTTTATTTTCGGCATTAAAGTATCTTCGTCGAGAGTGGACACTAGTTGCGCTTTTTCTATGCGGTCTTTAGTCGAGGCACGGATAAAGAAAAATAGCCCGACCGACAACAGCAAAGTTAGCAGCAACGTGGATGGCAGAATAGTAGTATCCATAGGAAATTGTTACTTTTGTAGAGGAGGAGACTTATTCATTATTAATTATTGGTTAATTTGTCCTCCGCTGTATGTATTCTTGCCACAAACGAGCTAAATCCTGCGCCGAAGAAAGCCATTCTGGGGAAACTTGGTACATCCGTCTAGGGCGTCCGCGTCCTTCGAGTTTCTTCCAATACCCAGTGATTGCCTTTTGGTCTTCCAGAAATTTAATCGCACTGTAAAGCACAGTGTCCGAAAGCCTATAAGTAGGATATTCGTTTTCTAATTTCTGGATCAACTCAGTACCGTAGGATTCACCTTCTAGCAAAATATGCAAAATGTAACAAACTGCTAGTTCCTGACAGAGGTAAGTTGGCGGAGGATTCTCAAAGAATTGATATATATCCTCAAGTTTCATAGTTAGTGAATGGCTAAAAAATGCCTTATAGTTGTTGAACCTACAATTTTGGTCGTTAGTATATAGTGCTACCCTCCTGACTAGTAAGTATTTAACGCTACTAAGGCTTTATTGCCAAAACGCAAACATTACACCAATTCCTACGGTTAAGCGTAGGGCGGGTATGCTAGTTTTAGAGGCGCAATAAATTACACCTCTACCCAAGCCCGCTTGCGGTGTGGTGAAAAGCGATGAGACAACGAATATACCGCCATCCTTGTGTCAAGTGATGCCGAGCTAGTTAGAACTGCTTAAGCATAAGATGCCATCTAAGCAATTTTAAAGGCAAAATGCGTTTTTTTTTTAAAACTTAATAAACACTTTTTTTTCCGGTGATTATCCCGGTGTCAATCCTAAAGATTTAAGCTATGTGAGATACTCGCCTTCAAAGCTGAAATACGCTCTTGAGAGGGCACATCGCGTTAAATACACAACTTGTGTACTTGAGATACACAATTCCTTTCTGGTAAGTGTGATAGTAAATTTAGCAAGCGTAAGCGCACATTGGTGATCGGTATGTCACAAAAGCCCAGATCGCAATCTTCTTCCTCACCCCTAGAGGAAATAGCCCAAGCATTTCGTCTCACAGGATGGATTAGCTTTTGGTCGCAGTTAGTACTGGGGGTAATTGCTAGCGGAATTTTGGTGTTTGCCAGTTTGATTCGCAACACGAATGCCAATCAAACAGCTGTGGGAACTGGTTTAGGTATATTTTTTGCAGTAGCTGCGGTAATTAATTTAGCAGGCTCGATATTCTGGGCTTTTCGTTATACCAGAATTGCCAGACAACTGCAATCGAGCAATCCTAACAACCGTCCCCGGAAGGCAGAGACGATGGTACTTTTACGGACGGGGTTAATAGTCAATTTAGTCGGACTGATTCTAGCGCTAGTGGGCGCCGAAGCGATCGTTGGGGCATTGTTAGCGAAGGCATTAACTTTACCGCAACAAGGTTCAGGACTTTTACAAATTAATCCTTCTCAAATTATTAGTGCCCTGGATATTGTTGTTGTACAGGCAAATACCCAAACCCTTGTGGCTCACTTTATCGGGCTGATGGGGACGATTTGGCTACTTAATCGCGTTACCAAACCGCAATGAGGAGTGGGGGATGGGGAGAGGGGGACAAGGGGGACAAGGGAGACAAGGGAGACAAGGGAGACAAGGAAGAAATTCCTGTTTGTCCCCCTGCTCCCTGCCACGCCAGATGCTCCACTTGGGGAAACCCCAAGACCGCACTGGCTCCCCTGCTCCCCTGCTCCCTGCCCCCTTGTCCCCCTTGTCCCCCTTGTCTCCCCCTCTCCTTGTCTCCTTGTCTCCCCTTGCTTTTCCGGTCATAGCAAGCCAAAATCAGTATATGCTGATGTGTTGGACTGGAAGATTATAGGACTAGAGATTAAGAAAATCTGTGCTGGATATTAAGCAAATACGGGAAAATCCCGAAGTAGTTCAAGAACGGTTGAATAGTCGCGGTAATAAGTATGACATTCAGCCTATTTCAGAGTTGGATCGGCAACAGCGAGAATTGGAGGGAAAGCGAAATCAACTCCAAGCACGTAGTAATGAAATTGCAGGTTTAATTCCAAAAAAAATCAAAGCTGGTTCTGACCCCAAAGGAGCAGAAATTCTCGCATTGCGGGAAGAGGGCAAATCTATTAAAGAGCAATTGAGTCCACTGGAACCGCAGGAAAAAGAACTCAAAGCGAAAATTGAAGAACTTGTACTTGCGCTTCCTAACTTGCCAAGCGACTCTACACCCATTGGTAAGAGTGAGGAAGAGAATGTAGAAGTACGCCGTTGGGGTGATGATTATATTCCTCAAAACCCGAATATTCTCCCGCATTGGGAAATTGGCGAAAAGTTAGGTATTCTGAATGTAGAACGAGCGGTGAAAGTGGCTCAAAGTCGCTTTGTGACGCTGATAGGAGCTGGTGCAGCATTGGAAAGAGCATTAATTCAATTTATGCTCGATCGCCAGACTCAAGCTGGTTATATAGAAATTAGTCCGCCAATTTTAGTTAATACTGATTCGATGACGGCTACGGGTCAGTTACCTAAGTTCGCGGAAGAAAGCTTTAAATGTGCTGATGATGATTTGTGGTTAATACCTACAGCAGAAGTTCCTGTAACTAATCTTTACCGAGGTGAAATTCTCGATTCGGCTGATTTGCCGATCTACCATTGTGCTTATACTCCGTGTTTTCGCCGAGAGGCTGGTAGTTATGGACGAGATATGCGCGGATTGATTCGCCTGCATCAATTCAACAAAATTGAATTGGTGAAATTTGTTGAACCCAGCACTTCCTTTGAGGAATTAGAAAAATTGGTGGCAAATGCCGAAGCGATTTTACAAGCTTTGCAATTACCTTACCGAGTTGTAGAGTTATGCACTGGGGATTTGGGATTTTCTTCTTGCAAAACTTATGATTTAGAAGTTTGGCTGCCTTCATCTGGCAAGTATCGAGAAATTTCTAGCTGTTCCAATTTTATCGACTTCCAGGCGCGACGGGGTGATATTCGCTTTAAAGAAGCGGGTAAGAAGGGAACTCAGTTCGTACATACTTTAAACGGTTCTGGTTTGGCTGTGGGACGAACAATGGCAGCTATTTTGGAGAATTATCAACAACCAGATGGGACGGTGCGTATACCAAAAGCACTGCAACCGTTTTTGGGGAGAGAGGTGTTGTGATTGTTGGGGAATGGGGAATGGGGAATGGGGAATGGGGATTTTAAGAGGGGAAAAGGTTAAAGGGTAAAGGGTAAAGGTATGGAAATAAAGAGTGATTTAAATCACTCCTGGGATATTTTTTTCCCTTTCCCCCTTTCCCTTTCCCCCTCTTAAAAAAGCCCATTGCCCTATTACCTATTACCCATTCCCAACAAAGCGAGAAAATATGCCTCTTTTGAGAAGTGCTAAACTTTGACAGATTTTAAAATAGAGGTATATATAGCTGAATAGGTTCACTAATTTTCTCTATGCCAGTTTTAGCAGCGATCGCAGTCTTGGCTGTTCTCATCTTGGTACACGAGCTGGGACATTTTATCGCAGCACGGTCTCAAGGTATTTACGCCAACCGTTTTTCTTTAGGTTTTGGTCCAATTATTTGGAAATACCAAGGTTCACAAACTGAATATGCTGTCCGCGCTTTTCCTTTGGGTGGCTTTGTCGGTTTTCCCGATGATGACCCAGATAGTGATATTCCGCCGAATGACCCGAATCTGCTGCGTAACCGTCCAATTTTAGATCGGGCGATCGTCATCAGTGCGGGTGTGATAGCAAATTTAATATTTGCTTACTTAGTACTAGTTCTTCAGTTGGGTATCGTTGGTATTCCGGAGAAAATCAACTACCAGCCTGGTGTACTTGTGCAGCCTGTTAATGAACAGTCCCTCGCCTACCAAGCGGGAATTAGGGAAAGAGACATTATTCTTGCTGTCGGTGGTAAAGAACTCCCAGCTTCGGAAAATTCCAGCACTTTGCTGAGAAAAGAAATTCAAAATCATCCAAATCAGCCAATTGAACTGACAGTTCAGCATGAAAATCAACAACGTACCCTAAAATTAACGCCAGAAAAAGGAACTGACGGCAAAGGTTTGATTGGTATTCAACTTGGTGCTAATGGTACACCCATTTATCGTCGTCCCCGCAATCCGCTAGAAATTTTTAGCATTGCTGCTAAAAGATTTCAACAATTAGTTGTGGGTACGCTGAGTGGTTTTGGACAGTTGATTACTAACTTTCAACAAACTGCCGGACAAGTTTCTGGACCGGTTAATATTGTCAAAGTCGGTGCAAAATTGGCTGCTAATGACAGTGCAAATTTGCTTTCATTTGCGGCAATTATCAGCATTAACCTGGCTATTATCAATATTTTGCCTCTTCCGGCTTTGGATGGAGGACAACTGGCTTTCCTGCTGATTGAAGGTGTGCGCGGTAAACCTCTGCCGTCTCGCATTCAAGAAGGTGTGATGCAAACTGGTTTGGTGCTACTTTTAGGTTTAGGACTTTTTCTGATAGTTAAAGAAACTACGCAGTTGGAGTGGGTACAAAAATTATTCCAGTAAGCACTACTCGCAAAAGGCTATCTAAAAAGCAACGGGCGCAAGAAATTCTTTCGCGCCTGAAGCTTTTATACCCTGATGCGACTTGCTCGTTGAACTACTCGACACCTGTACAGTTGCTAGTCGCAACTATTCTCTCTGCTCAATGTACAGATGAGCGCGTGAATAAAGTAACACCAGCTTTATTTGGTAGATTTCCGGATGCAGCTAGTTTGGCAAACGCCGATTTGACAGAGTTAGAAAATTTGGTGCGTTCAACTGGCTTTTATCGCAATAAGGCGAAGAATATCCAAGCTGCTTGTCGGATGATTGTCAACGAGTTTAACTCGCAAGTGCCAAACCAGATGGAACAGCTTTTAAAGCTTCCAGGTGTGGCACGGAAAACGGCTAATGTGGTACTGGGTCATGGGTATGGTATTAATGCTGGGGTGACGGTAGATACTCATGTTACACGCCTCAGCCAGCGTTTGGGCTTAACTAAACATACAGACCCGATTCGCATTGAGCTAGATTTGATCGAGTTATTACCACAATCAGATTGGGAAAATTGGTCAATTAGACTAATTTATCATGGTCGAGCCATTTGTAAAGCGCGATCGCCTGCCTGCGTTGCATGTCAATTGGCTGAATTATGCCCGTCTGCTGGGGAGGAAGGGTAATGGGTAATGGGTAATGGGGAATGGGGAATGGGTAATGGGGAATGGGGAATGGGTAATGGGTAATGGGTAATGGGGAATGGAACGAATCTCTCATTACCAATGCCCAATGCCCAATGCCCAATGCCCCATTTGTTGATAGAATGGAAAATGCTGTCTTTAAATAAGTAAAAAGTATATGGCAAAAAAGAGCATGATTGAGCGCGAGAAAAAGCGCGTCAGAATAGCCGAAAAGTATGCCCAAAAGCGGGAAGCGTTGCTGGAAGAGTTCCACAATACCGAATCTCCCCTTGATAAGTTGGAAGTTCACCGGAAAATTCAACAGCTACCCCGCAATAGCGCTCGTATTCGTCAGCACAACCGTTGTTGGGTAACTGGTCGTTCTAGAGGAGTTTACCGCGATTTTGGGCTGTCTCGCAACGTGCTGCGCGAATGGGCACACGAAGGTCTTTTGCCTGGTGTGGTTAAGTCTAGTTGGTAGTTGTTGGTTGATAGTTGATGGTTGATAGTTGTTGGTTGATAGTTGATAGTTGATGGTTGATAGTTGTTGGTTGATAGTTGATAGTTGTTTACGACTAACCACTAACCACTAACCACTAACCACCAACCACCAACCACTAACCACTAACCACTAACAAAATCTTATTCCCCGCAACACTTATCAATTCCGAGACTTTCTAAGAGTAGATCGCTGACGGCGTTGGCGATCGCAAACTCTCCATAGAAACTTTTGGAAAAATCAAATGCCTGCATCTCTGTGACAATGGCAATTACCAGAGAACCCAGGTCATTTTCTCCTTCCATGCGTTGGCGGACAAAAATTTGTGCTGCACGTTGGGCGATAATTTGATTGACGGCTTCGGGGATAAACTCTGTATCTAGCCACCGCAACAGGCTTTCTCGCAACCATTCTCCCTCTTGTTGGGGATTTTTTGACGGTGGCAGGGTGATTGATCGAATGGGTTCAGTCATTTTCTTTATCTTATACGCAGAGTGACGCGGAGGATGGCTTTTTTTATTTTGCGCTTAACGTATGCAATATGATATCGCTGCTATTATTCAAGGCTATGCTCAAGGCTATTTTCTCATGGCTGATGATAGCAATGGCTTGGAGTGGTACAGCAGTCGCGATCGCACTTTAATTCCTTTGGATGACCGATTCCGCTACCCTAAGTCTTTGCGACGTGTTCTCAATCAAGAGCGTTTTTCTGTGGCGATTAACCGCGATTTCAAAGCTGTGGTGTTGGGGTGTGCTAACCGCGAAACAACTTGGATTTCACCTGAGTTACAAGATATTTATTGGGAACTTTACCAAGCTGGTTGGGCGTATAGTTTTGAAACTTGGCTGGGTGATGAACTTGCCGGAGGAATTTTAGGAATTGCGATCGGCGGTGCTTTTATTGGTGAGTCGATGTTTTACCGCATTCCTGAAGGTTCTAAAGTCGCAATGGTGAAGTTGGTAGAAAGATTGCGAGAAAGAAAATTTGTGCTGTTTGATGCCCAAATGATGAATCCTCATTTGGAAAGGTTTGGCGCTTATCGAGTTGATGATGATGAATATCAAATCTTACTCAATCAAGCTTTGCTTTGTCGCTGTTCTCTAATTTAGTCTTAGTAATTACTGCCATACATATACAAAAATTAATATCTCTCAATAGTTAAGCATTGTGAGATGGCTGTCAATAAATATCGATTTTTCTCAATATTGTTGACTTCATTGCTAATAATATTGCAAAAATTATCATTATTAATGCGAATAAAACCAATAAAATTTGTTTTTTCAAAAATTTGGCTAATTTTGGTCTTTAAAGGTAATGTTGCTTGCAAATTAGCAAAAATGGTGATAATGTTTTTTATGTGTATAAATCTAATAAATTTTCAATTTTAAAATTATCACTGTAAAAGTTAAAATATCCCCATTGTTAAATAATACAGGAAAAGCGATCGCATAACCACAAAATTAATTTAATGTCAACTCGCGTCTGTTAAAGGTGATTTTTCTACCTTCAGATCGAAAAAAGGCTAAGATGAACGTTCATTGATTCACTTCATTTACACTGAGAAGAAAGTAACAACAAAATTTAAATACATTACAGAAATAAACTCACCAAAACCTGATATCCTACAACCTGTAGCAAAAAGTGTCCCACTCTGTTGAAATTGAACATGGCCCAAAACTATCGCCGTGCGAAGCTCAGAGGCAAATCCTTTAAAGGGCAAGACTTAACAGGCGCAGATTTCTCTAATTCTGATATCCGAGGTACAGATTTTACTGGTGCCATTCTAAAAAGTGCAAACTTTAGCAACGCCAAAGCAGGTTTACAACGCCGTTGGGCGATCGCTTTGGTAATATTTGCATTACTGCTATCGGCAATATCCGGACTGCTATCAGCCGTTGGTGGTTCGCTGCTAGGATTTATTCTGGTTAACAATCACCGCGAAAATATTTATGTTGTGGTAGTTAGCTTGATAGTTTTGTCAGTGTTTTTTATCATTATTATCCGCCGTTCCTTGTCAGCAGCCTGTGGATTTTTGGTAATGGCGATGATATGGGCAGGTTTGGCGGCGATCGCCTGGGCAGGTATAGTAGCAGTAGCTTGGGCTGGAGTAGCAGTTACAAGCGTAATGGAATTAGCGGCTGTAGTAGCAGTAATTGTGACTGCATCAATGTCAGTAGTAATTGTAGCAGCAGGAGCCGTAGTTATAGTTGGAGCCGCCGCATTTGCCGGAATTATTGCTGGATTGCTAGCAGTAACAGTAACAGTGTCAGTAGCGGGGGCAATAGCTGGAGCTGTGGCTGTGGCAGCAGCAATGGTCAATTTGACAGCTGGGGGTGTAGCATTACTAGTGGCAGTAGCCGTAGTATTGCTGAGTGCTTATGTCAGCTGTCATGCCTTATTTGGAGATGAAAAGCAAAGCTTAACTCGAAATTTAGCGATCGCTTTTGTGACAAAATATGGAACTAGTTTTCAAGGCTGCGATTTAACAGATGCGGACTTTACCCAAGCCAGACTGAAAAACACCAGCTTCATCAGAGCTATTTTGACACGCACCTGCTGGTATCAAGCGAAAAAGTTGCATCTTGCGGCTGTGGGGACAACTTATCTTGACGATCTGCAATTACGAGAATTGTTGATTACGAAAGACTTACAAAACAAAAATTTGAATGGCTGGAACTTGCAAAATATAAATTTGCGTGCCGCGAATATCAAGGATGCTAGCTTAATAGGAGCGAATCTTAGTGCATCTAACTTGCAAGATGCAGATTTTTCTAGAGCTAACCTCGGACAAACGCAATTAAACAAAACCGATTTGAGAGGTGCGACTCTTACAGGTGCTTACATCGAAGATTGGTTAATTACTTCCCAAACGAAGTTAGATAATGTTAAGTGTGAGTACATCTTCATGCGGATACCCACACGGGAAAATCCTAATCCTCATCGTTTACCCCCAAATTGGGATGAAACATTTAAAGAGGGTGAATTTTCCTGCTTGTTTAATCCGTTGTCGAAGATTAAGATTTAAGAACGTAGTAAGCGCAAAGAGCGCTTTTATACTGACTAGGAGTTATAATATTTAATTCGTAAAATTGGGGATTTTTTCAGCGCTGTAGATGCGTACTTTGTTGGAGAAGCCGCAGGCTAGCGGCTTCTCGCAGAGTAGCGCCGACTACGAGTTATAATATAAAACTCTTAAGTAGGTAAGCGGCAATATTTATAACTATGTTAATAAATTTAAATCGTAGGGTGTGTTATCGCTTCAGGCAACGCACTATGTTAATAAATTTAAATCGTAGGGTGTGTTATCGCTTCAGCGTAACGCACCATTGATAATTCAGGGTGCGTTAGCCTTCGGCGTAACACACCCTACCTACCTAAAGTTTATATTTCTTCATATAAGTTGAATTTTTATCATCGACTTACTTCAACTCGCTTTTCTGTTACTAAGGTGAGGCTAACCCATTCGCCTTTATCGCTGTAACTGCGAATCATCCGCTGGCGTAAGTTAGGTTCGATTAACCAACCCGCTTCTAAGATAAAGCTTTGACGTAATTGCACTTTCACTGGACAATTAGCAGAAGCACCATCAGGTAAGAGTAATACTTGCACCTGCTTTTGGGGATCTTGATCAAAGTGAATTATAGAGCCTTTAATCGTGGCAGTTGAGGTAATTGTGCGATCGCCAAAGGTTAAACTTTGAATTAATCGCCCAGCATCAAGTCGTAATTGTAGAGTAGAAGAAAAAGTATCAGGCGATCGCCAATCAGGATATATTGTTACACCTTCGCCATGCCATTCTCCTAACAAGTCATCTATTGCTAAAGGTGGACGTTGTGCTGGTTCAGTTCCCGCAAAATGTTCGCGAATTAAGGTAAGTTGGTCTAAATCGCCATTTTTCTCAAATAACTGCACCAAGCGTAAACGGCGATTTTTTTGAATAAATCCAAATTCTGCGCCAAATTCCGAATACGGTGCTAACTGAATCGAACCTTGAGAAAATTCGCCATTTTCAAAAAATAGAACACTTCGTCCTAGTGAACTATATTCTAAAACTTTTTCATCTTCCCGCAGACGGATAATTTGGCGAATAGTCTGATTATTGTTCAAACCTTCCAAGGAGACAACCGAGGGAGTATCATTCACCAATTCACCTTGGGGAGAGAAACGGGTAAATGAACCAGACCAGACACCGATATTTTGCAGCAAACGTTCCCATTGCGATCGCATAGCGATTTTGGATTTTAGATTTTAGATTTTGGATTGGTGATTAAAAATAAGCTTTTGCCCAATGCGAGCGTGCCCAATGCGAGCGTGCCCAATGCGAGCGTGCCCAATGCGAGCGTGCCCTATCCCCCATTATCTAGCAAATCGACGCACTGCAAATAAACTTCCTAATAATCCGACTGTGGTGCCAAAACCAAGGAGAATCAAAGGTAATAATAAAGTTTGGGCGCTAGTGAGTTGCAAACCGTTGGTGAGAAATTGGATAAACTCAGGTTGATTAGTGAGCAATTTAGTGATAAACTGCTGAATTAGAGAAATGAAACTCCAAGCGATCGCACCACCAACTAAACCAAAAGCAATTCCTTGTAAAATAAACGGTAGATAAATCCAAGTCGAAGTTGCACCCACAAGTTGCATAATTTCAATTTCTCGACGTCGCGCAAGAACAATTAAGCGAATTGTCGTGGAAGTGACAGCGATCGCCGTTGAAGTCAAGATGATAGTAATTGTTAAAGTAATCCAATTCAACCCTTGATGTAACTGAGCGATGCGTTGCACAGCTTCATCTACATACTGCACTGCATTAACTTGAGGTATTTTAGCAAGTTGCGTTGCTAAAGTCGGAACAACTTGCGAGTTACGCGCTTTCACCTTAATCTCATCAACTAAAGGATTATCGCCTAACTGCTGGGTAGCACCTTCAATATCAGAAATTCCTAGTTCCTTAACTAGTTTATTCCAAGCTTGCTCTTTGGTGATTGTTTGCATTGCTGCGACATCAGGTAAATTCTCAACTATTGGAGCGATCGCTTCCAAGCGCGTACCCGCATTCAGGTAAACTGATACTTCTAGCTGGCTACCAAATTGGTTAAGCAGCTTTTCTAATTGCCAAGAACTTTGCAGACTCAACCCGAATAAAAATAGTAACACGGTAACAGTACTTACCGCCGCCCAATTCATCCAACCTCCCCGCAGCAAACCGAGGAAAGTTTCTTTTAGCAAGTAATCAAGTTTAGTAAAAAATTTAAACACACTAAATACCGATGTATTAGTTTCGCGTCAACATTTTGGCATGTTGATCGTAAATGTGGCTAGCGTAGTAAGCACTGAAGTGCTTAAAATAAGCACTAAAGTGCTTACTACGTGTTACCATTCCGCCAAAGCAGCGGTAACTCCTTTTCGTAAATCTGGTGTAAGTGTGGGATTATTTAATAATTGTTGCAATTGTTGATAAGCGGTTTCTGGTGCAAGATTCTTTAGTGCAGCGACGATGTGGAGTCTGACAACTTGATTATTATCTGCTAGTAGAGAAATCAACGGTTCAATTGCCTCGATATTGCCTAATTGTCCCAAAGATAAAGCGATCGCACTTTTAATTGAGGCAATCTCAACTGCTGGATGTTGCGATCGCACTATTGAAAGCAAAATTTCTGTCGAAGAAGCGGTTAATGTCGAATCGCTGACTCGACCTAAAACTGTGACAATTTCTAACCACAGTGTCGTATATGAAAGTTGATTAAATGCTTGTTGGAGATATTCTAAACCAGATAATGTCTTCATCCAACTCAGGGCGCGGATAATTTCCAGTTGTAATTTTATTGGTGTCGGAGGCGATATCAGCACTATAAATAAGTGTTTTGCCGCCTCATCACTACCGATGCGCGAAAGTGCAATAGCTGCTGCTTGGGCAACTTCCAGATTAAAGTCATAAAGTCTGGGTTGCAGTTTCGCCAGCAAATCTAATTCTTGATGTAAGTCAGTGCGAACACTCAACCCTAACACAGCTTCACGTCTGACAGCAGCAGCGACATCAGTTAAAGCGTTTAAAAGAATCGGTGGAATACGGGAATCGTGAAAGCTGCTGAGGGCTTCAATCGCTATAGCGCGTATTTCAACTAGCGGATCTTGCACCACGTTTAATAGAGGTGTAATAATTTCTGGTTGGCGGATGTAAGAAAGCGATCGCACTGCCAAAATTCGTGTATCAACTGAAGTTAAAAGTTCTGATAAAGCAGCGATCGCACTTTGTCCAATTTGTCCTAATGCGGCAGCGGCGATCGCTTTGAGTTCTTCATCGTCAGTGGTTTGGAGAAATTCTACCAAAGAGGCGATCGCTTTGGGATTTTTCAGATCGCCTAAAATCCGAACTGCATACCACCGCAATTCTGATGCATCTTCATCTTGGAGGATGTCAATCAACGGGGTTATAGCAACATTTCCCAAACGGACAAACACCTTAGCAATTTCCCAGCGTTGCTGAAAATCCCCCATTTCTAGAATTGAGAGTGCTAATTCCAGCAAATATGCTTGATTTTTAACTATCTCTGGGTCTAGTGCATTTTCTTCTTGAATCAACTTTTGCAGGCATTGCAAGACTCGTGACCAATCACCTGCATCATGTGCTGCCCGCGCTTTTTCCAAAAGCTGGTTGATGTTATTCACAATTAATTGGTTCTTGGTTGTTAGTAGCAAGCTCTATTGTATTAATGAAATGCGATCGCTCGTATCAAATTTGTTTCATGCAGAAAATGCATCACATTGATACATTTTAAGCATCAGTTTGATACCTTTTCCTAAATTTTACCAAAATTTCGTAGCTATTTATACGATTTTTAGATTCATCCAACCTTAACCTTAGTAGTAAGCAAATCGTTAAATGTCTGGTAAAAAACAGCTTTAACAAATTTCCAATCTCGTAAAGCTCAAAAATTTACTTTAAAAAAATCGTAGATCCACAAACCGATAAAACTACATTCAGATATTCAAGCGCGAAGTTAGAAACAAAGCAACGGAAGTCAACTCATGACAGACACAGCAACTACCACACCCAGCTTAAACAAGTTCGAGAAATTCAAAGCAGAAAAAGATGGACTCGCCATTAAAGCGGAAATCGAAAAATTTGCCTCCTTGGGTTGGGAAGCAATGGACGAAACCGACCGCGACCATCGGCTAAAGTGGGTGGGTGTGTTCTTTCGCCCAGTCACTCCCGGCAAGTTTATGATGCGGTTGCGGATGCCTAACGGTATTCTTACTTCTCATCAAATGCGTGTGTTAGCTGAAGTAGTGCAGCGCTACGGCGAAGACGGCTACGCTGACATCACTACCAGACAGAATATCCAATTGCGGGGCATCCGCATTGAAGATTTACCAGATATCTTTAATAAATTCGAGGCTGTTGGCTTGACCAGCGTCCAGTCAGGAATGGACAACGTTCGCAACATCACAGGCGATCCCGTAGCTGGCTTGGATGCGGATGAGTTGTTTGACACGCGAGAGTTGGTACAGCAAATTCAAGACATGATTACCAACAATGGCGCTGGTAACTCAGAGTTTACCAACCTGCCGCGCAAGTTTAACATCGCCATCACCGCTGGACGCGATAACTCAGTTCATGCGGAAATTAATGATTTGGCTTTTGTTCCAGCTTTCAAAGAAGGACAAGGAGAATCTGAACGCCAATTCGGGTTTAATATCCTTGTCGGTGGCTTTTTCTCTGCTAAACGGTGCGATGCGGCGATTCCTTTAAATGCTTGGGTGCCACCAGAGGATGTAGTCGCTGTATGTAGAGCCATTTTGGAAGTTTTTCGCGATCGCGGTTTACGCGCTAATCGCCAAAAATCGCGTCTAATGTGGCTAATTGATGAATGGGGTTTAGATAAATTCCGCTTAGAAGTTGAAAACCGTTTGGGTAAGTCATTAATAAGCGCAGCCGCAAAAGACGAAATCGACTGGGAAAAACGCGACCACATCGGCGTATATAAACAAAAGCAACCCGGATTAAACTACGTAGGGTTAAACGTTCCCGTCGGTCGCTTGTTTGCTGACGATATGTTTGAAATCGCACGTCTGGCAGAAGTTTACGGCAGCAGTGAAATCCGCCTGACGGTTGAGCAAAACGTGATTATCCCCAATATTGCTGATACAAGATTGGCAACATTTTTAACAGAGTCGTTGTTAGAAAGATTTAAAATTGAGCCTAATACGCTAACGCGATCGCTAGTTTCTTGTACAGGCGCACAATTTTGCAACTTTGCCCTGATCGAAACCAAAAACCGCGCCTTGGCAATGATTAAAGAATTGGAAAGCGAGTTAACATTCACTCTTCCTGTACGCATTCACTGGACAGGTTGTCCTAACTCCTGCGGACAGCCGCAAGTTGCAGACATCGGCTTAATGGGAACCAAAGTCCGCAAAAATGGCAAAACTCTAGAAGGAGTTGACATTTATATGGGCGGCAAAGTTGGTAAAGAAGCACATTTGGGAACTTGTGTCACCAAAGGCATACCCTGCGAAGACCTACAGCCAGTATTACGCCAACTGCTAATTGAAAACTTCGGCGCACGCGCAAAAGAAGCAGTTATTAGTTATTAGTTAGTGGATAGTGGTTAGGAGTTAGGAGTTGTAGAGACGTTCCGGACCGAACGTCTGTACTAAAAGTTTGGAGTTAAGAATAATGTGTGACAACTAACAACTAACAACTATCAACTATCAACTATCAATCAATATCTTTGGGCAATTACATAATTGTCCACAGATTTCTTTACGCAATTATTCAGTTTTTACTTAGGAAAGCTCAATGCTCAAAGGTTTACTTTCATTTACCGGTCGCTACCGCATCTTACATCAGACTTGGTTTGCCTTCTTTCTCACCTTCGTTTGTTGGTTTAACTTTGCTCCCTTTGCAACAACTATAGGTAAGCAGCTACATCTGGCGCCCGAACAAATTAAAACTTTGGGTATCTGCAATTTGGCGCTGACAATTCCGGCGCGGATTATTATTGGAATGCTTCTGGATCGTTTTGGTCCGAGAAAAACTTACTCAATGCTGCTGATGTTTGCTGTGGTTCCCTGTATGGCTACAGCGCTGTCGCAAAACTTTAGCCAATTGGTTATCAGTCGTTTGCTGATGGGAATTGTCGGTGCTGGGTTTGTGGTTGGTATTCGCATGGTGGCGGAATGGTTCCCCCCGAAAGATATCGGTATAGCCCAAGGTCTTTATGGCGGTTGGGGTAACTTTGGGGCTTTTGGGGCTGAGTTTGCCCTGCCGTTGATTGCGGTTGCAGCTAGCTTTATGACTGGTGGTGCTTCTAACTGGCGTTTGGCGATCGCTCTTACAGGTATCATTGCGGCGATTTACGGTGTAATTTATTTCAATACCGTTCAAGATACACCTCCTGGCAAAACTTACAAACGTCCTAAGAAAAATGGTTCTTTAGAAGTAACCAGTGTCAAAAGTTTCTGGGCGATGATTGTCTCAAACTTTGGTTTGATTTTCGCTTTAGGTTTATTAGCTTGGCGCTTAGAACAAAAGAACATTCACTTTTTAACTCTCAGCCAAATGTATTTGGTTTGGGTTGCGTTAGCCGGATTATTTGCTTACCAAAGCTATCAAGCTTATAAAGTCAACCGAGAACTGTTAACTGGTAAAAAAATTTACGCTCCTTCAGAACGCTATCAATTTGGTCAAGTAGCTTTACTCGAATTCACTTACATAACTAACTTTGGTTCTGAACTTGCTGCGGTTTCCATGCTGCCGGCGTTTTTTGAGAGAACCTTTGGTTTAGAGCATGTGGTAGCGGGGATGATTGCCTCTATCTATCCTTTCATGAACTTAATTTCTCGTCCTAGCGGTGGTTTAATTTCTGATAAATTTGGCTCTCGCAAATGGACAATGACAATTATTTCTATGGGAATTGGTGTCAGTTATTTGATGGCACATTTCATTAACAAAAATTGGCCCATTCCGGTAGCGATCGCTGTCACAGTTTTAGCTGCTTACTTTGCTCAAGCTGGCTGCGGTGCAACTTACGGTATCGTACCTTTAATTAAAAAAGAATCCACAGGACAAATTGCCGGTAATGTCGGCGCTTACGGTAACTTCGGCGGTGTGGTTTATCTAACAATCTACAGCTTAACCAATCCACCAACACTCTTTGCCACAATGGGTATAGCTGCTTTAATCTGCGCCTTTATGTGTGCCTTTTTCCTCAAAGAACCGAAAGGCTCTTTTGCTGGCGCTTACGAAGGTGAATCACCAGAAACTGCAACCCGAAAATCTCCCATCTTAGCGGAAGAATAAGATGCGAGATAGTAGTTAGTAGTTAGTTGGGTTTGGATTACTATTAATAAACTCCTAAAAATCAAACCTGAGATACACACAGAAAATCAAACTGTGTGTATCTATGTTTATCTGCGGTTCAATGTTGTATTTTTCTGTTGAAATTTAGTTATGAAATTGTCAAAATTACATAACAAAAAATACAAAAATAAATGAATAAAAAGTATCAGACAACACATTTTATTTGTTGTAATTGATATTCAATGAGTAAAAATACTATTGATAAAACTTCCGAAAGTTTTCAAAGCGAATTTGAGAAATTTTCTTAACAGAAGCCATCAGATTTTCTCGGATGCGAATTAAATATCAAAGGTTTGGAAACACGGTTATTTGCTCTTAATTATGTCTCTACAAACCTTGTTCAAAATTTAGACAATCGGTAAAAACGGTGCAAATGCCATGACTGAAATTACCAAAACCGTCTGTCCTTACTGTGGTGTCGGCTGTGGACTAGAAGTTTCGCCCCCAGCCCAACATGGCAAACCAACTAATCGAGATAGCCAAGGAACTCCAATTTGGCGGGTGCGGGGGGATAAAGCGCATCCATCAAGTCAAGGTATGGTGTGTGTCAAAGGCGCAACGATCGCCGAATCTTTAGATAAAAATAGATTGCGCTACCCAATGGTACGAGACTCCTTAGAACAGGAATTTCGCCGCGCTACTTGGGATGAAGCTTTTGATATCATCACCAAGCGCATTCAAACTGTGCGCTTTACCCAAGGACCAGAAGCCATATGCATGTACGGTTCCGGTCAGTTTCAAACTGAGGACTACTACATCGCTCAGAAACTGATGAAAGGCTGCTTGGGTACTAACAACTTTGATGCCAACTCTCGCTTGTGCATGTCTAGTGCTGTAGCTGGCTACATTCAAAGCTTTGGCGCAGATGGTCCCCCCTGCTGCTACGATGACTTGGAGTTAACCGACTGTGCCTTTTTAATTGGCACTAATACGGCTGAATGTCACCCGATCATTTTCAACCGATTCGAGAAATACCACAAAAAGAATCGCAAAGTGAAAATGATTGTCGTCGATCCCCGACGCACACCAACCGCAGAAGCCGCAGATTTACATTTAGCGATTCGTCCCGGTACAGATATCGACTTGTTAAATGGTATCGCTCACTTATTGATGCGCTGGAATTACTTTGATCCCGCGTTCATCGAAGACTGTACCAGCAACTTTCCTGCATACGCTGAAGTGATTCGCCATTATTCCCCAGACGTGGTAGCTCATCGATGCGGTATCAGCGTTGAAGATTTAGAAACAGCAGCTCGCTACTGGGGTGAATCACAGCGGGTGCTATCGATGTGGTCAATGGGTGTAAATCAATCATCGGAAGGTACGGCTAAAGTCAGAACCATCATAAATTTGCACTTAATGACCGGACAAATAGGTAAGCCTGGGGCAGGACCTTTTTCCTTGACCGGTCAGCCAAACGCGATGGGAGGACGAGAAGCTGGAGGTTTAGCGCATCTGTTACCCGGTTATCGCACGGTGAAAAATCCCCAGCAGCGAGCGGAAGTTGAGGAATTTTGGGGACTCAAACCAGGGCAAATTTCCCCAAATCCCGGTTTGTCGGTGTGGGATATGATTACTGAGTTAGAAAATGGCAACGTCGGTTTACTGTGGATTGCGGCGACTAATCCGGCTGTGAGTATGCCAGATTTGGAACGGACAAAAAAAGCATTGTGGCGATCGCCTTTTACAATCTATCAAGACGCCTACTATCCCACAGAAACTGCTGCTTACGCTCACGTTTTGTTACCAGCGGCACAATGGGGTGAGAAAACCGGCGTGATGACAAACTCCGAACGAGTAGTCACGTTATCTCAAGCATTCCGCGCACCGCTTGGGGAAGCGAAAGCAGATTGGGAAATTTTCGCTGAAGTTGGTCGGCGATTAGGTTTTGAGAAAGAATTTTCTTTTACAAACTCCGCTGAAGTATATACTGAGTTCGCGCAACTGACTTCCAACCGTCCCTGCGATATGACAGGTATGAGTCACGAGCAATTACAAGCCGAAGGTGCGACTCAATGGCCCCATCCAGAAAAGAAACGTGAGCCGATATTTATCGATTCTGATACAGGTGTTCTCAGCTTTGAAGAAGAAGGAGGAGAAAAGGGGAGTGGGGAATGGGGAATGGGGAGTGGGGATAAATCCTCCTCTACCCCTACTCCCTACTCCCTACTCCCTACTCCCTCCAAACGGCTTTACACCGATTTCCGCTTTCACACTCCTGATGGACGCGCTCGATTTGGGGCATATCATTCACGAGGACTAGCAGAACCACCCGATCCCGATTATCCCTTTGTGCTTACAACTGGGAGACTTTACGGACATTGGCACACTCAAACGCGCACCGGTCGGATTGAAAAGATTCGCTCGATGCATCCCCAACCGTTTATTGAGATTCATCCCCGTGATGCTTCTGGGTTGAATATTAAAGATAATGAGTGGATAGAAGTGCGATCGCGTCGGGGTAAATCCAAGTTTCCGGCTAAAATTACCAGAGCGATCGCACCCGGTACAGTCTTTGTCCCCATGCATTGGGGTGCGCTGTGGGCAGAAAATTCCGAAGCAAACGCTCTCACTCATCCAGAATCTTGCCCCGACTCACTGCAACCAGAATTAAAAGCTTGTGCTGTACAACTAGTGCCAATTACCAGACAGGAGGGGGAAAGGAGAAAGGAAAAAAGGGTAAAGGGAGAAGAAGTTATAAAGATGCACGCATAAAACTTTTATATGATTCTTTTCCCCTATACGGGTTTAAAGCCCCCAACAAGATTCTTTACCCCTTTCACCCAGACCCTTTAACGCCACATGCGCGGCTGTCGGCACAGCCTTTCCAACGCAGTGGCTCCCCTTTTCCCCTCTTTGTCATTAACTAGTGGAGTTGTTACTTAAAGCACCCACAGAATATTGTCAAGTCTCAACTGGCGTGTCGGGTAATCTGCTCCACTCATTCCAAGAACCGTCGTAATTGCGTACATTTTCGTAGCCCAGCAAATACTTTAAGACAAACCAAGTATGAGAAGAGCGTGCCCCAACTGCACAGTAGGTTATCACTTCTTTATCAGGAGTGATGCCCTTACTGTGGTAGAAAGTATACAGTTCTTCCGCTGATTTGAAAGTATCATCTTCGTTCAAAGCTAATTCATAAAAAAGATGAACTGCATTGGGAATGTGACCGGCACGCTCAGTTTTTTCTGGTGGGTTCATCAGAAATAATTCACCGCAATACTCTTGGGGTGTACGTACATCCACCAGAACTGAATCTGTGTTAATTGCTGCTTGCACCTGGTCTTGTAGCGCTCGGATATTTGTATCAAAATTCTGCACTGTATATATTGTTGGCGTGATAGTGGGGATTTCAGTAGAAACAGGGCGTTTTTCAACAAGCCATTTTTTGCGACCACCATTCATTATTCGTACATCGTTATGCCCGAATACTTTTAGCAACCAAAAGGCACAATTAGCACCAGCATTATGATTGCTATAAATAATGATGGTTGTATCATTTGCAATACCTGAGCGTGCAAGCAGTTCTGACAATGCCGAAGAATCGAAATTGAAACGGTAATCGGGTTGCATGATGGTGATAAATGTGTTCCAGAAGACGGCACCTGGAATATGACCAGAGTTATAAGCTGTGATATCCATATCGGTTTGAATAAGACGCACTTTGCGATCGCTCAAATGTTCAGCAACCCATTGAGTATCTACGAGAACTTCAGGATGAGCGTAATTCAAGATAATGACTCCTTATTTGATGCAAACAGCATCTGCCGCACGCGATGAACTAAAGTTGTGGAAACAGAGAACAGCGTGAATCCGATAAGTGGGTGGAATACTGCCAAAGGAAAAGGCGAATTTAGGTGAATTGTGAGAAATTGCAGTCCCAGTAGTACTGCCATACTAGCTGTAAGGCTTTGCACTCGTCGGGGAAATTCAATCAAGAACACCCATAAAAGCAGAATCGCTGTCAGTCCACCGTATCCGCGTACTAGCCAAACATGGATATTCCACCACTCAGGGTTGTGGAAGAATGCTAGTCCTACCGTCAACACTTGGGCAATTAAGCAGAGATTGAAAAGCGTGGCTACCCAATAAAAGCCAATCTGAAACTTGCGTACAGATGGCTGTACGCTATCAGAGTTAAAATCTATGGTCATGATTGATGATTCTTGGGGGAAATTAGGACTAATACCAATTTCAAAAATGATTGCGACAAATGGATTGTTGAAACCCTTGCATAGCAACAACTTTACAATCCGTCTTTAAAAGCTTTGATGCCTTCTCCTGTCGGAGAGGCTTCTCTTCTCCTTCGGAGACGAAATTCGCGAACGAGACGCTTCGCGAACGCCAACGGCAACCCCTTCTCCTTCAAAGACGCTCCGCGAACGGGGAACGGAGGAAACCTCCGCTCAAACTTTTCGCAAAATCTAAAATCCAAAATCTAAAATCGTATAAGCCTGATGTTTCCGTCAATGTTTTGATCGCAACAAAATCTATACTAAGAACAGTTAGTTATAACGGCTAGTCCTCGAACGAGTACTCTTGGTAGCAGTAATGATGACAAATTCCTTGCAGTCTTTATTTGAAGCAATAGCTGATGCTAGTGATGAGCAAGAATTACGACTGCACGTCATGGTTAAAGTTAGTGAGTATTTTGTTGCCGAACGTTGCAAGCTTTTTTTATTTAATGAGCTTCCCTCTACCGAGACAAATATTCCGGGCATGATGAAATTGGCTTTATCTATTGAACATAATCCGGTCTTGCGCTACATAATCGAGCATCATGCCCCAGTTCATGAAGAATTGTTATTACCTTCTGGTATTTGGAAGACTATATGCTCGCGCTTCGATCACGGACATGTGATGGCTGGACCAATTGTCAGTAATGGTCGTCTTGTTGGCGGAGTTGGCTTTACTCGCGTTCGAGGTTCTTCTGCTTTTAATGTTCACAATCTTGCCGATTTAAGTGCGCTGTGCCTACATCTGTCAACTAAGTTAGCAACATTATGGTCGCAACCCACAGAATTTAATTCTTTGGCGATTAATCGCTTAACCCAGCGTGAAATTCAAATTGCCCAACTAGTAGCACAAGGACTAACAAATGCTGAAATCGGTACAGCACTTTGGATTACAGAAAATTCTGTTAAGCAAGCTTTAAAACGGATATTTCGGAAGATTGAAGTTTCATCTCGTGCTGAGTTAGTGGCACGGCTTTTCTCAAACACAAAACTTTCTCAATCCAAGTAACAGCGATTAAAATCGCAGGCAAAGATGTAACAAGAGCGATCGCACCCGGTACAGTCTTTGTCCCCATGCATTGGGGTTTCATTAAAGATAGACAAGAATGGACAGCCTTGTATTAAAAGGAGCAAACACCAAACGAGTCACCCAGAAGAAGGCTGTCCATTCTTGTCCGGAGTTAGCCCAAGGGGCTTTAAACCCGTATAGGGGAAAAGAATCATATAAAAGTTTTATGCGTGCATCTTTATAACTTCTTCTCCCTTTAGCCTTTTTTCCTTTCCCCTTTCCCCCTCCTGTCTGGTAATTGGCACTAGTTGCACCGCACAAGCTTTTAATTCTGGTTGCAGTGAGTCGGGACAAGATTGTGGATGAGTGAGAGCGTTTGCTTCGGAATTTTCTGCCCACAGCGCACCCTTTTCCCCTCTTCATGAATGTTAATAGTTCAGTTCTGCATAGTCAAATATAGTCAGACACGGCTTTATAGAAACTGCCATTTCGTTCACAGAACCTTAAAGGCATCTAGAATGGGGTCAAGATGAGTGGCTTTAAAGCCAGCTAGATTTACCCGAATGGGGTCAACTAAAACCTCTCTATCCCCTGTCTCGAAAGCATTGGGGAATTCTTTTATGAGGATATTGTAACTGGCGTTGATGTCAGCATTACATAATCGCCCAGATTTAGCCCGATATAGTCCGCGACATATCCGCTTTCCAGATGGCTTCCACCCAAATGACTTAGTGCCATAATCAGGAATAAAGTCACCATCAATAAAACTGGCTTGTGACGTGTACGATTCTTCCCGAACAATGATATCAATCCCACAAAGATTG
>NZ_JTCM02000186.1:0-2058 GCF_000817785.2 Hassallia byssoidea VB512170
CATTGACAGCCAACATCTGTAAAATGTCGTGGGGTGTTGAGGATCTAGTAAACGAACTATGAGTGCCATTTTTGTCCAGGGGAGCGCCCAAGGGGAGATGCGGAGGCAGTGCGGTGAGGCAGTACGGTCTTGGGGTCTCACGCCACATGCTTCAAGCCGGGAAACCCGTAAGGGCGCAGTGGCTCCCCAAGTAGAGTAACTGCCGAACCCGTAAGGGTCTTCTCGACGCTAAAAGCGATGGTGTCGGACCTGCGTGGAGCAACTGCCGTGGAGATGAGGAGGAGTTTGTCAATATCATTTGCGATCAATCGTTGCCGGCAGAAGTGATGGAAGAATAACCATTGCGACGTAACACCACAACAGGCGATCGCGCTTCATAACTGAACGGTTTGCAGTCCGCTTGAAAAACGCGTATTGTCGAACGGTCTTCATCAAAAATCACATCCTTAACGCTTTGGCATAGTCCGCGGCAAATACTCCCATTGATTACAGTCGGGTGAAATTAGGGCGCGATCGCGTTGATAATGACAATAACCCTTTATTGGCAGATGGTGAAGGTAACGAACACGGCACTTTTGACTTAGGCATCATTGCTGCAACTAACAATAATGACATTGGTATTGATGGGATTAACGACCAAGCACAAGTTTGGGTAGGACGTGCTATTGGTTCGGGTAAGTGGGCAGAATCATTACGAGAATTTGTAGATGAATTTAAGACATCTGGACAACCGAATGGGTTAGTTAACCTCAGTCTTGACTTAACTCAGCAGAACCCTGACGGTACTATTACCACCCGCTATGAGTTCACACCCCAGGAACGGGAAGCATTAGAATATGCGCGGCAAAATCATGTCCTGATTGTGGCAGCAGCGGCAGAATGGGCGGTTAGGCTTCCCAACCAGTGGGGAAATTGGTGTTGGTAATGGGGTAATTGTTCAAAACTTTGAAAATGGTCGGATAGTTTACGGTGATGGTCCGACTCGCACAGAGATGAATAATCAGCCAGCACCCACCTCAACAACCATCAACGGTTACACCGTCAGCGGTAACTTTTACCCAGTTTTCCAGAATTATCGAGGAACATTGGGCAACCCCATTTCAGGAGTGACTAACTATGGCAATGGTGTAACCTATCAGTTATTTGAACGTGGCTCGATTGTTAGTAGTCAGTATGGAACATTCCCCATTTTCGGGGGTATTCGTCAGACTTACTTAAATACAGGTGGTTTGAATGGTTGGCTAGGTGCGCCGAAGAGTGCAGAAATTGGGCAAGGCAACGGGGTTATCATTCAGTATTTTGAAAATGGCTACATCCTTTGGAATGGTAGTAAAGCAACAGCTTACCGCGCTTCTGTTACGTCTCCCCCGCCATCTACTCCCAAACCTGGATTTAACATAGATAGCCTTGTTGCTTCTGTCCCAGCTAGCTTACGTTCGTATGCACAAAACTCGATTCCCCTAATTTTAGATGAGTGCAAAGCGGCTGGAGTTACTGATTTAGGGCAGATCGCCTATATTCTGGCTACTTCCGAACATGAATCGCATTGTGGGCAATGGATGGAAGAACTTGCCCCTGGTGATGACTATGAATGGCGACCAGATTTAGGCAATAATCAACCAGGAGATGGTCGGCGTTTCAAGGGACGCGGTTATGTCCAGATCACTGGTCGGAATAATTATACCAACTGGTCTAAGAAGCTTGGCATCGATCTAGTGGGTCAACCATCAAAAGCATCTGAACCAGCAACTGCCGCTAAGATCATAGTCCAGGGTATGCGCGATGGCTCTTTTACTGGTGTAGGGCTAAGTCGTTACATTAATGGCTCAAACCGAGATTTTTACAATGCACGACGCATCGTAAATGGCATTGATAAAGCCAGTAATATTGCTACAATTGCTGAACGCTATTACAGAGTGCTGGCTGGTGGCAGTACCCCAACCCCAACTCCAACTCCAACCCCAACTCCAACTCCAACTCCTAGTAATGGACGCTACCAAGTCAAAGCCGGCGATAGTCCTTCTGCGATCGCTCAACGGTTGCTGGGTAATGCCAACC
>NZ_JTCM02000186.1:2073-6318 GCF_000817785.2 Hassallia byssoidea VB512170
ACCGAGAAAAGACAGGACGTTTGTTGACCGATGCTGATGCTGCCAACCTCCAGATTGGTGAATGGCTGGTTTTACCTGGAAGTGGCACTACCCCAACCCCAACTCCAACTCCAACTCCAACTCCAACTCCAACTCCAACTCCTATCTCTGGTAATGGGAAAAGAATCATTGATGCAGTCAAAAGAGTTAATCCAGAGCTAGCATACTATCTGCCACACGATATCACAGGTGATAAAAAAAATGAAACTTTCTGTAATTGGTTCGCTGCTGATGTTTTAGAGTTGTTGGGAGTAAAGTTGCCTCCAAATGGGAATCAGCTAATGAATAAGCCTCATCCTCTCTATGGTTCTGATAACCATAGTAAGCCTATAAGTGCAGAGAATCTCTATAATTTCTTCTACCAAGGTGGTGGTTACTACAACGGTAAATATTATGGCAAGTGGCAGAAAGTAAGCGCAACCGATGCAGCAGCTAAGGCTAACAGTGGTCAAGCTGTTGTCGCTTGTGGTAGCGGTCATATTGCTGTTGTGATTCCAGGGGGTTCTGTTTCTGATGTTCGCATTGCCCAAGCTGGGGCAAAAAATGGGGAAAAGATGAGTGTAAAAGAAGGATTTGGAAATAATTCTTTTAGCTACTTTGCATACGTAGGTTAGAACTTCCTAGATCACAGGCGATCGCACCTTCCCCCCGTACCCGAAGGGCGATCGCATTTGTGATCAAATAAAAGTGCGATCGCTCTGTTGGTATGATGGGATGCGATCGCCTGCACACTAAACGTGAAAACTTGCGGGAAATGAAACCAACGGTTGAGCAAACGATGGAACTATATAAAATGTGTCAAAATCTGACATCAATGTATCTGCCCATCAACTTGGTCACAATTGATGAAAGGACGAAAAACCTTTACCTATTAGCAGGTGAAGAACGCTTATGTCCTAATTAATCCGCAATTCTAGGTATCGATACTATGACAAAACCAGATTACAAAGCAATGACACAGCAGGAGTTAAGGCAATATATCCTCAGCCACCGCTTCGGACTCTGATGCAGTACACGAAGCCGTGCTGCGCGTTCAACAATATGGCACAACACTCAATTCGGTTGATGAATTAAGGCAATTTGTTGAAGAAAAACGCCTTTCATTACTCGGAACCGTAAACCAAACATGAAAGCGATGGGCAAAGCCCCGCAATCATGCGATCGCACTTTTTTCTTGGCGGTTAGGGTGCGATCGCCTGTTGTGGTGTTACGTCGGGTTATTCTTCCATCACTTCTGCCGGCAACGATTGATCGCAAATGATATTGACAAACTCCTCCTTGTTGTGGAATGAAACAGCCCTGGTGGAGATGAGAAAGAAGAATTTTTGACTCTTGACTAATGACTCTTGACTAATGACCATTGACTAATGACTAATGAAAAATCTTTATGAGTCAAGAATTAACACAACAATGGTTGGCGGAAATTCAAACCCTGAGACAGCAGCTAGCGCAACTGGAAAGCGATCGCGATTCTGGTTGGGAAAGTGCTGAGAAATGGCGTCAACTTTACAACACCGAAGCCGAACAACGCCGCACAGATGCTCAGATGTCACAAGTGGCGATCGCCGACTTGAAGGCAGAAATTCAAAAACTCAAGGGTATTGAAGACGCCACATTACCCGACTCGACAACAGCGACAGCTATCCAACAAGAAATAGCACAACTACAATCTCCAGAGGAATTGAAAGCCAAACTAACTGTAGTTATGAAAGAACGCGATCGCCTGCTGCAAGCCTTAAAAACCGAGCAAGACAACCACGCCCAAACCCGCAACAACCTCACCACCGCTTTAGGTGATGCGATTGATAGCTTGACACGAGAGCGAGCAGCAGGAGAGGGGGAGAGTGGGAGATGAGGGAGAGGGGGGGGAGGGGGGACAAGGGAGAGGGGGAAGACAAGGGAGAGGGGGAAGACAAGGGAGATGAGGGAGAGGGGGAGGACAAGGGAGAGGGGGAGGACAAGGGAGATATAGAAATTTCTTCTTTATCCTCCTTGTCCTCCTTGTCCCCCTTGTCCCCCTTGTCCCCCTTGTCCCCCTTGTCCCCCTTGTCCCCCACTCCCCCCCTCCCCCACTTTCCCACTCTTCTAAAACCCCATCGCCTCAGCTACTGCTTTGAGTTCTGGTGCGATGCCGACTTGAAATTTGCTCTCGTTGTGTTTAATGGCTGTATCTGGGTCTTTTAAACCATTGCCGGTGAGGACGCAAACTACGGTTGCGCCTGTGGGTATTTGGTCTTTTACTTGCAACATGCCGGCGACGGAAGCAGCGCTGGCTGGTTCGCAAAAAATGCCTTCTTCTGACGCTAAAAGTCGATAAGCGTCAAGGATTTCTTCGTCGGTGACGGCGTGGAAGTTGCCCATACTTGCTGATTTGACAGCGATCGCTTTTTCCCAACTTGCGGGATTGCCAATTCTAATTGCTGTGGCTAGAGTTTCCGGATGCGCTATCGGCTGACCGCTGATTAAAGGTGCTGCACCTGCGGCTTGAAATCCCATCATTCGAGGTAAGCGATCGCATTTTCCCGCTTGATGATATTGACAAAAGCCCATCCAATATGCTGTGATATTTCCCGCATTGCCCACCGGGATACACAGCCAATCGGGAGCATTACCCAGGACATCGACAATTTCAAACGCCCCTGTTTTCTGTCCTTCCAAACGGTAGGGATTGACTGAATTTACCAAAGTTACCGGATAGCTGATAGCCATCTCACGGACAATTTCTAGCGCTTGGTCAAAATTACCTTTAATTGCCAGTACTTCTGCACCATAAAGCAACGCTTGTGCTAACTTGCCCAATGCTACATAGCCATCGGGAATTAAAACAAAAGCACTCATTCCCCCACGCCTAGCATAAGCTGCTGCTGCTGCTGAGGTGTTGCCCGTGCTAGCACAAATTACCGCCTTTGCCCCAGCTTCCTTAGCCTTGGAAATTGCCATTGTCATTCCCCGGTCTTTAAAGCTACCAGTAGGATTAAGACCATCGTATTTGACAAACACGCATACTTGTCTACCAATGCGTTCTGCCAGCGCGGGAACTGGTATCAGCGGAGTGTTACCTTCTTGGAGGGTGACAACCGGAGTTTTTTCGCTGACAGGCAAGTATTCGCGGTATTCTTCTATCAGTCCTAGCCAGGGTTGGCGATGAGATTTAGCAGCAGACAGGCTCAAAGTCACAGGATTTAAAAGTTTTTTACAAGAGAAGGACGGGAGATTGAAAGCCCCTAAGCATCACAGAACGTAGTTCAACAGATGCGTGCAACAGATGCCAGTTTATCGTTTAACTGATATTGCTGGAAAGATTTAGACATGTTTTGTCAAATATCTTGGGGAAGGTATAATTTTTTTGGAACAAAGCGCGTTTGTTCGTAGTCTCTTATAGCAAAGGCTTTGATTCATTAGCTTAATTGATTGAAAGTTTATAATGATTTAACAAAGCTTAAAATTGACTTATTATAATATCTCTGAATGTGTGAGTTGAGTTTAGGATCTCGTTTAACTATGACAACTTGTTCATCTAGTGTTGACGATCGCATGTCCCAAAGCGCTTGGGCAACCAGATTAACCAAGGCTTTTTATCAAGACGATCAACAAGCCAAATTTATGCATTTGCAAGCAGAGGTAGATTCTTTGTTGCAGCAACTGCAAAGCTTGAAGCAGCAACGGATTGCAACCACTCAATTAGAGGAATAATTACCTCGATTTTGGCTAAAACTGATATGTCAATAAATAAACTGACCTTATCAAAGGAATAAGCCAAAATAATTTGACAAGCTGAAATTTTTTCAACTTGACACATTGCCAGTATTTCTATAGCCGGAATGGACTGCAAAGTAACTGCTATTCAAAGCGCTGATGATTTTCTGACCAGCGCTTGAGGCTATAGCGATCGCCATTTTCAACGAGTAAAGCTAAAGATGTACCGTCTGAAATTTTGGCGATCGCTGTCAAAAATTGTTGAGAGTTTTTACTGAAGTCAGTATAAATTAGTTTACCATCATCTGACAAGATGAGAGTACGCGGACGAGATAAATTTTTGTCTTGTGCCTTAATTTTAGGTGCTTCTTTATTCAAAGCTGCTATTGCGTCTGCTGAGATAGTCAGTACAGTTTCGGGTTTATTATTACCTGTTAAATCAATTTCTTGAATGGGCCAATAGCCTAACTTTTGTCGCATTTGCTGCAAGTTAGGAATAGTACCAGCCGG
>NZ_JTCM02000035.1 GCF_000817785.2 Hassallia byssoidea VB512170
GGACAAAAATGGACAGGCTTCATCTTGCAGGTTCGTTGGGCATCGCGGATCTTTAAAACAAGCCTGTCAATGAGTGAAAGAGTGTTTGTGAATCCCCTTGTCCCCTTGTCCCCTTGTCTCCCCACCTCCCCACCCAGGCGGAATATTAACTTAGCTTAAAGCTCCTCTCAGAATATTAAGCGTGTCTGAGGTTGCTTGGTAGTCTCTTAACTGCGGCAATCTTTGATGGAAAGCTTTATTTATCCAGGTTTTTAAGAATTTTAGGTATTAGAACTGCTCTTAGCATCTAGTAAAAGTGGTAGATAATTATTTTAATGAAAACTTAAGATTTTTGACATATTGTCTGTGGGAGGGCGATCGCACTTATTGTAGAAAGTGACATACAGGTATATAGCTCTTACCAATTCACTCACGGAGCCTGTCCGAAAATGACTATTTTTACTAACTTTCTCCGCTCGCTGCTGCTGACGATTATTTTTAGTTTTGTCGCTCCTTTGTTTTTAGTGGGCGTTTGTTTGTTTTCTCTATCGCTGATCGGTAACATTCCAGGTATACAAGATGTGAGTAGCGCGATCGCCACATCTATTATCCGTTTTCTTGCAACCTTTGGCAGCGGCACTCCCTTACGCGGAATATTTGTAATTTGTTTAACTTGTAGTTTCGTTGGTGCGCTATTTGACACTTATGTTTATTATCGGTGTCAAATTTTACGAAGCGATTCTTAAGTGCGGCAAACAGCATTATAGATTCGCTCGTAAATTGCATAACTTCTAAAAAATAGATAAAACAGAACTTGAAAAAGCTGCTAGTCCTTATCTAGAAAGGGATTGGTAAAAGTTAATTATTATTTAAATATTAATTTAAAAGTTATCACCTACCCAAAACGCACGATTTGGCTTAAAGGCTTGATGGGTAGGAGATAAGATAATAAATGAAGATACGCATAAATCACAAAAATTCAATTAAAATGCCGATAGCACTGCGGCTTGCTCGTTGTTTATATAGATTCATCGAGTCAGATTCGCGCAATGGCATTTTATATTAAGTTTATAACGAGGTTTTTGACTGCTCATGGTTTGGCCTTTTAAGTCCAAGTTTCGTAAACAAATTGCTCGGATTGAAATTACTGGAGCGATCGCCAGTGCTACTCGCAAACGTGTTTTAGAAGCCCTAAAAACTGTAGAGGAACGCAAGTTCCCCGCATTGCTGCTACGCATTGACAGTCCTGGCGGTACAGTCGGAGATTCTCAAGAAATCTACAGCGCTTTGAAGCGTTTGCGCGAAAAAATCAAAATTGTCGCTAGTTTTGGTAATATTTCCGCTTCTGGTGGTGTCTATATCGGCATGGGAGCCGAACACATCGTTGCTAACCCTGGTACAATTACGGGTAGCATCGGTGTAATTTTGCGTGGAAATAATATAGAACGCTTGCTGGAAAAAATCGGTGTTTCTTTTCAGGTAGTTAAATCTGGTCCCTACAAAGACATTTTGTCATTCGACCGAGAACTAACTGAACCAGAACAAAACATCCTGCAACAGCTAATTGACACAAGTTACCAACAGTTTGTGCAAGCAGTAGCCGAAGGGCGTTCTTTAGCAGAAGAAACTGTGAAAAGTTTCGCCGATGGTCGGATTTTTACCGGACAGCAAGCTTTAGAGTTGGGTGTTGTAGACCGACTGGGAACAGAAGAAGATGCGCGACGCTGGACAGCAGAACTGGTGGGTCTCGATCCAGAAAAAACGCTCACTTACACCTTAGAAGAACCTAAACCGTTATTGAGTCGCTTGCTACCAGGAAGCGCTCAGGTTTCGTCAGGACTAAAGGCTGGAATTGATTGGATGGAATTTGAAATGTCTACCAGCGGTCAGCCTTTGTGGTTGTATCGACCGTAAAGGGTATTTTGGATTTTAGATTTTGGATTTTAGATTGTTGTTAAATCCAAAATCCGTCTTGAAAAGCTTTGATGCCTTCGGCAACGCCAAGGGCGAACGGAGGTTTCCTCCGCTCAAAGTTTTCGCAAAATCCAAAATCGAAAATCGAAAAAAGGAGGAAATTGGCGTGGAGTGGCGAATGCGGGCTATTCGCGGAGCAACAACTGTTGCGTCCAATACCGTTGAGGCGATGCGTGAAGCGGTTATAGAACTGTTAGATGAACTGGAAAAACGAAATCACCTACATCCAACAGACATGATTAGTGTTACTTTCTCAGTGACACAGGATTTGGATGCTATTTTTCCGGCGGCGATCGCACGAACTCGTCCTTGTTGGGATAATGTGGCAATGTTAGATGTGCAGCAAATGCACGTTGAGGGTAGTTTGGAACGTTGCGTCCGTTTTCTAGTTCACGCCTACGTCCCACCCTCCGAACCAATTCACCATGTCTATTTACGTCACGCTGCTAACTTGCGCCCAGACTGGAATTCGCCCTAACTTCTCTAGTTAATTATAAACTTTTATTAAGCAAACGCTCCTAAACGTAGTAAGGACTTCAGTCCTTAAAATCGAAGTTATGAGCAGTAAACTGCTCACTACGGCTCACTACGACGAACTAGGGGATAAACCCAGCTTGAGCGATCGCCTTTTTTCCTTGGTCAGTCAGCAAAAGTCTAGTATAAGCTTCCCCAACTTTCTCTTCTCGACCCTTGTTTTTCTTAACAATCACAAATAATTTGCTCTTTATTGGATAACTATCGTTATTGAGAACTTCGGTGTTAACCTGATTGCGCTTTTGCGGACACTGATTTGAAGGTATCAACGGTTCACGATAAGGAGAAATTAGCTGTGTAGACACCCGACCTAAAGGTAAAGCCTTGACGGTACACTGAGGTACTACACTTCGCGCAGAACCGTAATATACAGCACCAGGAGTTTTACTGACTCGGCGTAGTGCTTCCGTGGTAGAATAGACATACTGAACATTAGAACCAAGCGCCTGTTTTAATGGCTTGTCAGAGAATAATACTGTGTCTGCGTTCTCTGGCTGCTGCGACAAAGGGATAATCGCCAAGTCTGGTCCATCTACTTGCTTGAAGTTAGTAATTTGCCCTGAATAAATTTGCTTTAACTGCTCAACGGTTAACCCTGGTAAATTAAGTGCTTGGTTAACTGCTACTGCTACTCCATCAGTAGCTATTTCGCGTTGCTCAAGTGTAAAACCTCGCTGTTTAGCGATCGCATACTCTTCGTCTGTTAGGGGACGGGAAGATTCAGCAAAATCTAATTTCCCATCAAGCAACATTTTAATACCTGCTCCGGAACCAGGGCTACCGTTAGGAGGGTCTACGTATTGCAGTTGTAGTTCCGGACGAGTGTTTTGAATATAAGAATCTACGAGTTGCCTAATCGGTGCCCAAGTCGTACTTCCACCGTATTTAAATGCTCCAATTGGCACATCAGTAACAGTTTGAAAGTTGGAATTAGCAGTACTAGAGGCAGTGTTTGCATCTTGACCAGAGGAAGAAAAAGTACCATTGTTGACCCACAAGCGCGGTCTTAGCCACAACCACAGTCCGCCAATTATTACAATTGTAATTAGTTCGCCAAATATCAGACCTCTGATCATTTGTTGGGCATCTTTGCTTAGTGGGATTTTTTTGCTAGTATTCTTCATTTTTTTCTTCCTGTAATTTAGTTAGTCATAAACAGGATGCAATGAGTACTGAATGTCAATTTCTGGTTCACCGATCAATTTACCTGCTTGACAAACAAAAGTGCAAAAGCTAGATACATTTTTTATGAAGTTTAAATACAACTGTAGATAATTTACGTAAAGCTTCTGACATAAAAACTATATATTAATTTTATAGATAAATTTATTTAAGTAAAATTACTTAATACAACCGTTAGGTAGATCGTAACATGTTAAGCCAGTTACTAAAACAACGTTACCAGGTTGTCCAAGTTTTAAGTCAAGGTATATTCTGTCGAACTTACATGGCTCAAGACACTAAGAAGCCCGAGCATCCCACCTGCATTGTTAAACATTTCTTACCTAGCAGTGAATGTGCCATCCCGGTAGAAATTCGTAGAAGGATATTTACTAGAGAAGCAGAGGCTCTAAAAAAACTGAACAATTATGATTTAGTTCCTCATCTTTTAACTCATTTTGAAGACAATCTTGAGTTTTACCTAGTGCAAGAATTTATTGAAGGGCATCCTTTAAACGCGGAATTTTTGCCTGGTAAACGTTGGTCGGAAAATAAAGTTTTTCAACTACTGCAAGAAGTTTTGGGTATCCTGAATTTTGTTCACAGCCAGGGCATGATTCACCGAGATATCAAGCCGAGTAATATTATTAGAAGAAAGCAAGATAATCGGTTAGTGTTGATTGATTTTGGTGCTGTCAAGCCAATCTGGAATCAATTGATTAGAGGTCAAGAAAACTTTATTCCTGTTGAATATTCTACGATCGCTATCGGCACTCCGGGCTACATGCCGCAGGAGCAACAGCGAGGCAAACCACGTCCCAATAGCGATATTTATGCTTTAGGCATAATTGCCATCCAAGCTTTAACAGGGGTACATCCAACACAATTACCAGAAGATCGCAATACAGGTGAGCTAATTTGGCAACACCTAACTCAGGTTAATCCTCAGCTTGCCTCGGTACTCAATAATATGGTGCATTATCACTTTAAAGATAGATATAAGTCGGCAAAAGAAGTATTAGAGGCACTTCTGCCACTTAAAAATTTATACACGCCACTGCATGAGTCAGATATTACTCTACTATCAGAAGACTTTACATTTGAACCTCAAATACCTTTATCCACAGACAACACTAACGAAGCTTTTGAATCGGAGGTATCAGCACAGCTTTTAAACAATTATACAAATGATACGACTATTTCTATTTTTCCTAGTAAATCTGCTTTACTGATGGGCTTATTAATCGGCGCGGTTTCTGGTTTAATTCTTATGGTCGTGAGCTATTGGTCTTTGCAGGTAATTGCTCCTGCTCAAGTGGAAAATTCCCAGCCTAAACCATCAGGGCTTTTTCATTAACCTTGGCGAATTATTAAACCCAATTTGTGTATACTTGGTTTTGTTGGCTTTGTGATTGATTCTGGTTTAATTGTGTACTATCTCTGTGAATCAAAAATGCCACAATTGCAACTACAAATAAGTTAACAACTAAAAGCCCAAGGGCACTCCACATCCAAATTTTCATAATTTTCATATGATTGTTACCAGTGCTTTCTTAAACAGCGTGAACTACTACGCCGACCTATAAAAAGAAGAGAAGCAAAGTATTTACCTGTGGGTCTTTTAGAGATAAGTAAGTGGGCGTAATTAAACATAAAATATACTATGTTCGTAGTGAGCGGTTTACCGCTCATAAGAGGATGTTTGGAAAGTCCTAAAATATACCAAAAACCCCGCTTCCATTCCTCTCCCCCACAGGGGGAGAGGCTTTGAAACCCCCCTTCCCTTGTAGGGAAGGGAGCCAGTGCGTTGGTGAGGCAGCGCGGTCTTGGGGAGCCAGCCCCGTGCGGAGGTTCCCTCCGTTGAGGGGACTGGCGTGGTTTCCCCCACTCGCTGTTGCCGAAAGGGTTCCCCGGCTTGAAGCATCTGGCGTGGGGATTCACAAACAATAGACAAAAATGGACAGGCTTGTTTTAAAGATCCGCGATGCCCAACGATACCCTCGGATGAAGCCTGTCCATTTTTGTCCAGGTTCATTCCAAGGGCAGGGGGGTTAGGTTTGGGAGGTTTTGATGTTAATAACAATACTTTTCAAACATCCTCTAACATTTTAAGGGATAGAGCCGCTTACTACTTAAAGTTTGAGAGATACTAAATAAACTGCTTACTCTTCTTGGATTTTAACTGGGATATTTAGTAGAGACGTTCCGGACGGAACGTCTCTACCCTATTATTCTACTTTGTTGTGATGAAAGCGAATACCTAAAAAGATGTCATAGACGAACTCGAAAAAGTCTTTCTTTTGTAACAGTCCGGAAGTTTGATGACAACCTTTTTCATCTAAAAGGGGTTTCATCATATAGTATGTGGGCTGGTAATTATACCAGGGAATAGAGGGCCACAAATGATGAATTAGGTGATAATTCTGCCCCATAATCATCATATTGAGAATTCGGTTGGGGTAAACTCTGGCATTTTTCCAGCGATCGCGCTCTTGATGAGGACGATGTGGCAGATAATCAAAAAATAATCCCAGTGTTAAACCAATTACCGCAGAAGGTATAAACCAAAAGTTGAGAATGTAACCCAAAAAGTGGTATTGAACTGAGATATAGAAAATTACCGCCACAAACAACCGACTGAGAAACCATTCTATCAGCTCATTTTTGCGCCACAGTTGCCGCTGAAAGAAAAATACCTCGTGGTATAAAAAGCGGACTGGAAGCAACCACAGCGGTCCCCCAGTAGAAACATAATGGTCTGGGTCGTTTTCTGGATCGTTCACATGAGCATGATGCTGCAAATGTACCCGCGTAAACACAGGAAAAGCAAAAACGAGCATCAATGCACTGACATGTCCCAAAATGGCATTAATTACCCGGTTCCGATGGGCAGACTGATGACAAGCATCGTGAATCACCGTGCCGGCTATATGCAAAGCGATCGTATTCACAGTAAAGCATAGCCAGTGCTGCCATTCCCACAGCCAGTAACCGAAGTTAGATAAAACAAGCATTGTCACTGCCGTTAGTAACATTAGCAGCGTGGGATTAAAATCACCCGGAGGCGCTAAAAATTCCTTCGGTGGGACTGTCAGTGGCTTTTGTGCCTCCGACGTTACCATTTTTAACTCCTTGTTAATCAAATTTTGTAGTTACTACGATACAAACTCATTAATAATAAAGTTTTGTGTAGCAAGATTTATCCCCATTTTAGGATATCTGTAGCTGAATAACGATATGATTCTGTGACGAACCCTTTAGGGAGATGGGGGGACAAGGGGACAAGGGGACAAGGGGACAAGGGGGATAAGAGGGATAAGGGGATAAGGAAAATTCCAAATTTAATACTCTCTCCCCCTGCCCCCCCAGTTTCCCCTGCCCCCCCTCCCCCACTCCTCCCCTCCTCCCCCACTTCCCTAACTGCTTGGATATAGCAGTGACTGAAAATAGATGGCGCTTAACTTAGTATGACTCCCAGGATAGATCGCGCTTATTCAGCTTATATGCAACTAAGAGATTCTCTACGCCGGACAAAAATTGTCGCTACGATTGGTCCTGCTACCAGCAGCCCAGAAATGCTCAAAGCTATTATTGAGGCTGGTGCAACGACACTGCGGCTAAACTTTTCCCACGGTAGTCATGCCGATCATCAACGTAATATTCGCTTAATTCGGCAAACTGCCTTTGAACTAAATCAGCCTGTGGGTATTCTCCAAGACTTGCAAGGACCAAAAATTCGTTTGGGTAAGTTTGAGAATGGATCTATAGTTGTGGCAAAAGGCGATCGCTTTACTTTGACAAATCGTCCGGTGATTGGCACGCAAGATATAAGCTGCGTTACCTACGATTATTTGGCAGAGGAAGTCCCCGTTGGCGCAAAAATCCTTCTTGACGATGGACGAGTGGAAATGGTCGTGGAGGAAATTAACCGCGAAAAAGGCGATTTGCATTGTCGCATCACGGTGGCTGGTAAACTTTCTAACAGCAAGGGTGTGAACTTTCCCGGAGTTTACCTTTCAATTAAAGCGATGACTGACAAAGATCGCGAGGATCTAATGTTCGGTCTAGACCAAGGCGTAGATTGGATAGCACTTTCCTTTGTCCGCAATCCGCAGGACATGATCGAAATTAAAGAGCTAATTTCTAGCACCGGTAAACAAGTGCCAGTAATTGCCAAAATTGAAAAGCACGAAGCGATCGAACAAATGGAAGCAGTTCTGGCTTTGTGTGATGGTGTGATGGTAGCTAGAGGCGACTTAGGCGTAGAATTACCCGCAGAAGATGTGCCTATCCTGCAAAAGCGGCTGATTGCCACGGCAAATCGCATGGGAATTCCCATCATCACCGCTACCCAGATGTTAGACAGTATGGTGAACAATCCCCGTCCAACTCGCGCCGAAGTGTCGGATGTGGCAAACGCGATTTTAGATGGCACGGATGCGGTGATGCTTTCTAATGAAACTGCGGTGGGAGAATACGCAGTGGAAGCTGTAGCAACTATGGCACGAATTGCCGAGCGTATTGAGCAGGAAGAAGCGCGAGAATCAAATAATCGTCTCTCTAGAGATACCAGGCGATCGATTCCTAACGCCATCAGTCAAGCGGTGGGGCAAATTGCCGAGCAACTCGGAGCGGCAGCAATTATGACTTTAACGCAAACCGGCGCAACAGCTCGCAATGTCTCCAAATTTCGTCCGCAAACACCGATTTTGGCTGTAACTCCTCACGTCAATGTGGCACGGCAATTACAGATGGTGTGGGGAGTAAAACCGCTGTTGGTGCTAGAATTGCCTTCCGCCGGTCAGACTTTTCAAGCTGCGATCAACGTTGCTCAAGAAAATCAGCTTTTGTTTGAAGGGGATTTGGTGGTAATGAGTGCCGGCACTCTCCAAGGAATTTCTGGCTCGACGGATTTGATTAAAGTTGAAGTCGTAACGGCAATATTAGGTCAAGGAATTGGACTCGGACAAGGTTCCGTCAGCGGTCGCGCACGAGTCGGTAACAGCGGGTTGGATGTGAGTAACTTTAATCACGGAGATATTTTGGTCGCCCCCCGCACAAGTGCTGATTTTGTTGATGCAATTAGAAAAGCTGCGGGTATTATTACTGAAGAGGAAAGTTTAACAAGTCACGCTGCGGTGATTGGCTTGCGTCTCGGCGTGCCGGTAATTGTTGGTGTGAAAAAAGCAACGCAAGTAATTCGCGATGGGGCGATTTTGACAATGGACATGCAACGCGGTTTAATTTACTCTGGGGCAGTGAGAACGTCTTAAGACTAGGGACTAGGGACTGGGGACTGGGGACAAGGGTTTTTGAAGAGGGGAAAAGGGGAAAGGGGAAAGGGGAGGCAGTGCGGTCTTGGGGTTTCACGCCAGTTCTCTCAAGTCGGCAGAGCCGCCCACGAGACTGGCTCCCCAAGTGGAGCATCTGCCTATGATTGGGAAAGAATTATTACCGATGACGGCAGGTGCAGATAGCGCGGCGGCAGTCGCTACAACGGGGCGGCAGTCGCTACAACGGGGGGAACCCCAACGCCAGATGCGTGACTGTCGGCAGAGCCGCCCAACGCACTGGCTCCGCAACGCGCTGCCGTATGTGTACCCGCGCAACGCACAGCCAAACCAATGCCCAATGCCCAATGCCCAATGCCCCATTCCCCATTCCCTTAAAGATATTTTTTGAGGACTTCGACGGTAGCAAGTCCGGTTTTTTGCCAGTTGAATTGATTTGCCCTAATGATGCTTTGGGCAGAAAGGCGATCGCGCAATTCTCTATCAGTAGCAATTGTTTGCATTGCCTCTGTAATTTCGCTGGTGTTGTAGGGATTAATCAAAATCGCTGCATCGCCGGCGACTTCTGGTAATGAGGAAAGATTCGAGGTGATGACGGGAGTACCGCAAGCCATTGCTTCTAAAACTGGGAAACCAAAGCCTTCCCAGAGACTGGGAAAGACGAGGGCGATCGCATTATTAATTATTTTCGGCAATTGATTGTAAGATACATAATCGAGGAATTTTACCCGATCGCTTATGTTCAGTTCTTCGGCAAGCGTAAGCAAAGCTGGGGTGTAACGCGCATCAGTTGATCCCGCTAACCAGAGTTCGTAGTCTTTGCAGTTAGGAATTGCAGCAAAAGCAGCAATTAGTCTATGCAGGTTCTTGTAAGGGTCGTGGCGTCCAATATAAAGATAATAGGGGCAATTTGACCTCTCTTCCATCCCCTCTCCTGCTGACCTCTCCCCCGTCCCCTCTCCTGCAAGGAGAGGGGAGAATTCCCCCCTTCCCTTATAGGGAAGGGAGCCAGCGCTGTGCGGAGGTTCCCTCCGTTGAGGCGACTGGCGTGGGGTTAGGGGGGTTAGGTCTTTGAGAGGATAATAATGATTACCATCATGTGCTAAGGGAATAGGCGTAATTTTGCTCGCGGGAATTTGACAAAACTTAATAATGTCGTTTGCTGTAGCCTGAGAATTGCAAATAACGTGTTGTGCTTGGGCAACGACTTGGGGAATATAGTAGCGATGATAAGGCAACAAAGGTGAAAAGCGTTTGGGAAAGCGCAACGGGATAAAGTCGTGAACCATCACAACAAATCGACTGTTAGAAAATAAAGGTGCTTCCGGCAGAGGAGAAAATAAAAGTTGAGATTTTAGCTTTTTAGAGATTTGTGGCAGTTCAAATTGTGTCCAAATTAAGCGGTTTAAATGCCCTTTTGTGCCTTGAGCCGGAGTAAGATTATCTGGTACTGGATAGCAATTAAATTCCGGATAATTTTGTGCCGTTAATAAAGTAGGGTTAATAGCTTTTAAATAGGGAAAAAGATTTGTGGCATAGTTACTTATACCTGTTGGTTTAGAAAAAACAATCGATAAGTTAACTAATATATTACTCATTTATTCAAACTTAACTCGTTCATAAATCTGACGGTGGGGAATTTGACACTTAACTGAAACTAAATTCAAAATTTGCTCCTCAGCATCAGATTCGGTGAGTAGCCAGTTACCCTCCGGGGTTTTGCTAAACTGCTCGATATGTACTTGATATTGGTCTATCAAAATATATTCTTTAAATTCGCTATCTTGTTCGGTAGAAAGTAAATTTATCCCCTCTATCGCGGCTACTTGTAGATTTAGATAAAACCTCAAAGATAATACAAGGATTAACTACAGTATCGGTGCGTCCTTCAAAAACAGGTTCGTCTTTGATAATTAAAATATCTGGGTAAGTGTATTCGCGATAGCGAGGAATCCACAAGCGTACATCATTTGCGTAAACCCCATAATCTTGCTCGCGCAGAACAAGGCTCAGAGCAATTACTAAATTTACAATAATTTGGTTATGATTAATTGAGCCGACTGTCATCGGAACAATTTCTCCATTACGGTATTCGTTGCGGTACTCGGTAGTTTCCTCAAGAGCGAAGTACTCCTCAATCGAGTAGTGACGGGGTGGGGTTTCTACAACCATAGCGATCGCCTGTAACTTTATAACTGAGTAAGATAATTTTAACTTAGCATTTTTAATAAAAATGTCAGCAAGTGTAGATTATTGCCGAAAATCAATTAACACGCCTTAACTAAAGGTTTGAATGCAATCTTGAATAAGAGTTAACTGTTAAAAAGTAAATTACGTAAGTTCAATGTGACAGTCATCTCCTATCATAAATCGCAAAGCTTTGGGGCGACGGGGTGCAATTGTTAACTGTGCGCGTTGCCCAATTACACTATCAATAATACGTTGATGAATACCGACTATTTTTGCATTTTCTAAAACAACGCTATGTTCTAAATCTGTCTCGATTAATGTCACATTGTCGGCGATGCTACTGTAAGGACCGATGAAGCAGTTTTCTAAATGACAATCAGTACCAATCACTACCGGACCGCGAATTGTGCAATTAATTATTCTAGACCTTTCACCGATTTGCACTCGTCCAATAATCTGACTTTCAGAGTCCACCATACCTAAAATTGATTTTGTCAGATAGGTGTCAAGAATCAGTCGATTAGCTTCTAACAAGTCATCTTTTTTGCCAGTGTCTAACCACCAGCCTTCAAGTTTACAGGCTACAACTTGCTTTTTCCGGTCAATTAAGCATTGAATAGCGTCGGTAATTTCTAGTTCACCTCTGGTGGAGGGTTGGATGGTGGCGATCGCCTCATGAATGATATGAGAAAAAAAATAAACTCCAACCAATGCCAAATTTGAAGGGGGAATTTTCGGTTTCTCAATCAATTGCAACACCCGTCCCGCGTCATCTACCTTTGCCACCCCAAAGGCGCTAGGATTGGCAACTGGACGCAGCAAAATCAACGCATCTTGGGTTTCTTGGATAAATTTTTTCAAAAAGTAACTCAAATCGCCTTGTTGAATCACGTTATCGCCCAAGTACATCACAAACGGGGAATCTCTTAAGAAGGGACGGGCGACTTGCACTGCATGAGCAAGTCCTGCTGGCTTATCTTGTAAGATGTAGGTGATGTTAGCTCCGAAACGTTCTCCATTTCCTGTTTTTGCCTGAACTTCTGCCCCTGTTTCCGGGCTGATGATGATGCCAATATCAGTAATACCAGCAGTTACCATTTCTTCGATGCCATACCACAAAATTGGTTTATTGGCAACTGGTACGAGTTGTTTTGCCCCGGTGTAGGTAAGGGGACGCAAGCGCGTACCTTTACCACCAGAGAGAATTAGTGCTTTCATAAGGGTTAGGAAAAGCGTGGTTAGGTAGAGACGTTCCGCCGGAACGTCTGTACGGGAGTTAGTAGTTTTTGTTCAACCAACAACTATCAACTATCAACTATCAACCAACAACTATCAACCAACAACTATCAACTAACAACTAACAACTAACAACTAACTCCTTTAACATTTTCCGAAGTCTTTGTCGCCAATGGGGGGGATAAGTTCCGAGAACTGCGGATATTTTCTCACAAGCAAGGACAGAATAGGCGGGACGACAAGCTGGTGTGGGATATTCGGGAGTGGTGATGGGGACAACTCGTTGGATTTTCAAAGGGAAGCCTAGTTCTTGGGCTTCTTCAAAGATAGCAACGGCGAAGTCGTACCAGCTAGCAACACCGCTGTTTGTGTAGTGATAAATGCCAGTAATTTTGGTGGTAATTCTATTTTTAATTAGAGAGGCGATCGCACCCGCTATATCTTTCGCCCAAGTGGGACTACCAATTTGATCGGCAACAACGCGGATTTCTTCTTTTTGGGCACCCAATCGCAGCATAGTTTTGACAAAGTTACTTTTGCCATATGTTCCATAAACCCAAGCAGTGCGAAGAATCAGGTAATCGTTGCAAGTATGGCGAATCGCTTCTTCTCCTGCAAGTTTAGTTTTACCATAGACACTCAAGGGATTAGTTGCGCTACTTTCTTGGTAGGGACTGTAACATAAGCCATCAAAGACGTAATCGGTGGAAATATGAATTAAAAAAGCTTTCAATTTTTGGCTTTCTTCAGCGAGAATCAGAGGTGCTGTTGCATTGATAATTTTTGCTAATTCTGGTTCGCTTTCGGCTTTGTCAACAGCGGTGTAAGCAGCAGCGTTGATGATGATTTGTGGTTGGTTTAAAGCAATGATGCTGCGGAGAATATCTGGTTGGGTAAGGTCTACGGTGGGGCGTGCAACTGTAATGATATTTCCGTCAGGGGTGAGAATTGTTTCTAGTTCTTTGCCCAGTTGACCATTATTGCCGATCAGCAAAATTGATTGACTCATTTTATTTTCCAGAGCTTTGAAGACTGATTTTTTATACCGTCAGATAAAATAACTCATAAATTATACTTATTAAAAAGCATACATTCAATCAGTATTTGCTAATAAGTGATTTTTTTGGGGATCGCTTACTCAGTCTAATTTTTGCGAAATTTTAGACTTTTAGATGATTTTAGGCGATCGCGCAACCATTAATACCGGGCTTGAGAATTTCTATCTAATGACAGATATAAGTTTTGGTGTAGTCACTCTGATACAATGCCTACGTGTGTTCCCAGAAAATTTAAGTGTGCTTATAACCCTAAAAGTTTTTCATTTTGGGGTTAGAAGTCCTATGGCATAGGGAATACTAACTCCAACAAAAAAGTAGACACTAATAAGTCAAACTTACCTATGCCCGTAAATTTATTCGACGCGAATTTTTATCGCGCCGCAAATTCTGATTTGCTCGGTTTGAATGATGCACAAGCATTATCACATTTTGAGAAATACGGTTTAGACCAAGGTCTTCGTTTTTCTCCAATTGTGGATCTAAACTTCTATCGTGCAAGCAATAGTGACTTGGCTAGCTTCAGCAACAAACAAGCATTTGAGCATCTAGAAAAATACGGTGTAGCTGAAGGACGCAGATTTTCACCGTTGTTCGATATCAATTTTTATGTTGCTGATAACCCTGATGTAGCTCAAGCTTATGGAGGAAGCAAAGAGGGTGCATTTAATCACTTTGAAACTTATGGATTGAATGAAGGACGCAAATTTTCACTTACGTTTGATGTCAATTACTATCAAAGTGCCAATTCTGACTTAGCTGCAACAACGCTAAGTAACAAAGAACTTTTAGACCATTTTGCACTTTCTGGTTCAATTGAGGGACGTGCATCATCAGAGACTTTCAATGCAAAGTTTTATCTGTCTAAGAATCCTGATTTAGCATATTTGAGCTACTCTCAAGCATTGCAACACTTCCTAACTAATGGTTTGTCTGAGAGTCGCATTGCTAGCGACTATATCAAGAGCGATCGCGCCGGTAATACGATGAATGACGCTCACAAAATAGCTATAGACCAAGAGCAAGTTACCTTTAGAGACTCTGTTGGCAATACTGACCCGATTGACTTTTATAGCTTCAATTTCGCGTCTCCAATCAGCAACTTTAAAATTTTGCTCAATGGTTTGACTGCAAATGCTGATGTGGAGCTACTCAATAGCGATGGGCAAGCAATAAGTCGTGGAAACTATGCTGATAATGCCAGTGAATTGTTAAATGTCAGCAATTTACAGGCTGGTACTTACTACATCCGGGTGTACCAAGCAGCCGAGGGCAGCGACACTAATTACAATTTGAGCCTGTCTGCGACGCCTGCCACACTTGAACCGGCTAAACCTACAATTACATCTACCTCTATTACAGTTGAGTCTCCCAAGGAGCCATCATCTGGCAATTATTTTATAAATCGCGTTTTGGAACTGACGAATGCTCAACGTTTGCAAGCTGGTTTACAGCCATTAACGTTGAATAGTAAGTTGAATAATTCTGCTCAAGCGCATAGTGAAGACATGGCACTTCATGACTTTTTTGACCATAAGGGTTCAAACGGATCTTCAATGGGCGATCGCGCTAAAGCAGCTGGCTATCAATTTTCTCGGCTTGGGGAAAATATTGCGGCAGGCTACGCTACACCTGAAGATGTTGTTCAAGGATGGCTCAACAGTCCAGGACATCGCGCCAATATTTTTAATCCCAGTTATCGAGAAGTTGGCATTGGTTACTATTACCTGGCGAATGATACGGGTAATGTCAATGAGCACTTCTACTGGACGCAAGATTTTGGTGTAATTTCTACCTAATGTCAAAATATTGAATTGATTAATCATGGCGATCGCACGCTTGACAGAAACATTGAACATGCGATCGCCATGTTCGCGATTTTGTTTAATGATGCTGCCGACGGTATGGAAATTTTATGGGAACAAATCGGCATCTTTGAACGCTTTCGCAGCTTGGTCTTTAGCTGATAAAATTGGTGGTGCAGTGAGATGCCAATCTATGGCTAAATCTGGATCGTTCCAAAGAATAGAGCGATCGCCTTGGGGATTATAGTAATTTGTAGTTTTGTAAAGTACTTCTGCAACTTCGGAAAGCACCAAGAAGCCGTGAGCAAAGCTTGGTGGTATCCAAAGTTGACACTTATTTTCAGCGCTCAGTTCACAACCCACCCATTGTCCAAAGGTGGGGGAACTTCTACGGATATCTACGGCTACATCGAAGATATTACCAACGACGGCGCGGACTAATTTACCTTGGGGTTGTACGATTTGGTAATGTAGCCCTCGCAAAACGTTTTGCTTGGAGTAGGAGTGATTGTCTTGGACAAATTTGACGTTGATACCTGTTTTATCTATAAATTTTTGGTGATTGTATGATTCCAAGAAGAAGCCGCGATTATCTGCAAAAACTTGCGGTTCGATTTGCAAAACTTCGGGAATTTCGCTAGGCACAATATTCATAAATTTTCGTGTGCCGTCATACTGTTGTCAAAATTTAACTTTTATATCTTACAGGTAGCGAGATAAAACTTGACTTGTGGCTTTTCCTGTTTTTTCCCAACTAAATTGTTGGGATTGAATGATGCCTTGGCTGGAAAAACGCGATCGCAATGCTGAATCAGTGGCAATTGTCTGCATTGCCTCTGTAATTTCCCCGATATTGTAAGGATTGATGAGAATCGCCGCATCACCAGCAACTTCTGGTAGAGAGGAGAGGTTGGAGGTAATTACTGGGGTGCCACAAGCCATTGCTTCCAAAACAGGGAAACCAAACCCTTCCCATAAACTGGGAAAGACGAGGGCGATCGCTTGATTGATGATCGTTGGTAATTCGTTGTCAGGAACGTAATCAAGGAATTTTACCTGATTAGTTAGACCTAATTCCTGAACTTGTGCTTGTAAAACTAAGATATAACGCTGATGTGTTGGTCCAGCTAGCCAAAGTTGGTAATCTTGACAATTAGGTAGTGCAGCGAAAGCAGCTATAAGTCGCTGTAAATTTTTATAAGAGTCTTGGCGTCCAATATAGAGAAAGTAGTTGCGGGTGGGTAGGTTAAGAAAACGAAAGTGGTTGCGATCGTGAGCCAGAGGGATCGGAGTAATTTTGCTGGCTGGAATTTGGTAAAAGTCAGTGATGTCCTTAGCAGTAGCGTGGGAGTTGCAAATAATATGTTGTGCTTGCTTAAGGACTTGGGGTATGTAGTAGCGAAAATAGGTAGTTAACCGGGAAAACCGTTTTCCAAACCGTAAAGGAATTAGATCGTGAGCAGTGACAATATAACGACAACCAGAAAATAAAGGTGCTTCAGGAAGCGGAGAAAAAAGTAGACTATATTGCAGTTGTTGGCAAATTCTAGGTAGTTGAAACTGAGTCCATAATAACCGCTGAAAATGTCCTTTTGTACCATCTTCAGGGGTTAGGTTAGGAGGAACGGCATAGCAAATGTAGTTATCGATAGCCTTTGGTGTCAATATCGTAGGGTTCAAACCCTGAAGATAAGGAATAATCTCAGTTGCATATCTAGCTATACCCGTATATTCGTTACTAATAAAAGATAGATTAAATACTACTGAATTATTCAATTTGTTCTTCTCAAGTCAACTTATTATATACAAAAGATATTATCTTTTTGCATTTTTACTATATCTATCCAAAACTTCAAAGTTAACAAACCCTGTTATTCTTACTCTAGTTTGTAAATTAGATTTGATGATTAACTTGAAAATTTGGTCTATAGTTTTATCGTGTCTTTCATTAGGATGAGTACCACCAATAAGAGCTAGGTAATATTGGCTAGGAAGATATTTTAGAGTATTGATAGCTATCTCGTAACCTTTGTATCCAGATACAAATGGCATTCTAACTTTTACACCTTAAAACAGAAATTTGACTTGCATTAATGACAGTATTGTTTTACTCAGGTTTACGCAAAACTAATAGATTCCGAGATGACCAACTCACAATATTTGCAAAATTGCTATTCTCATCTTCTGCACGGGCAACCTGGAACAAATAAGCTAGATCATAATCAAAAACATAACCATGCTCGATAAACTTTTTAACCCACCAATGCCACTTATGAATAGTAATGTGTCCAGAACATAGCTTTAAGCTGTTCTCCTGGGTAAACATTTCTCCCTTGTTCATTACGAAGTCTCTTTCTGCCTGAGCAGAAGTACAGATGATGTTAAATATAACTCCACCTGGACGCAAAAGTTTAAAAAGTCCCGCCATTAGTTGATCTAAGTCAGACTCGTAGATGTGTTCCCAGAAATCCCAAGCTGTGATTAAATCGAAAGGTGCTTGTCTATCCAAAGCTTCATTCGGTTTATTCACATCAGAGCAAATAATCCTATCTCGCACATCAGGATTAGCTCTCTTTACTGCCTTAGAGCTAATATCTACACCATAAGCATCCCAACCTCTTTGCACAGCTTTATGAACAAAGTCTCCAAATGAACAGCCTATATCAAGTAATTTTCGCCCCTGTTCTTTATCAAGAATGCCGTCTAAAATTTCTAGAACTAAATAAAAGCCTTCCCAAGTAGGTGCCGGTCCATAATAAATATTCCATGTACCATCAGGCATGATATATTCTAAGCCTGCACCATTATAATATTCCTCTGTGTAATGAGTAGCTGGGTCAAATACCGTACCTATTTCTAATTTTCGGGGACAAAGTTGTAACTTCTCTGTCTTTGGTTTGTCCTGGTTTTTCGCCCAGTACTGAGCCTCTAGTTCGCTTTCAAAATTAGACAATACATTTATCAAGGCATCAACCAGTATAATGACTAATAAATAACCTTCATTAGTAACAATATTCTTGGCTCTGCTTTTACTATATTTTTCTATACCTGGTAATTCTTCAAGGAACTGAAAAGTATTAGAGCCTTCGCTAATACGTGTCGCTAGGTAGCTAAAATGTTTTTCCGATTTACAAAAATAACTAAAACACTTTCCTACAGGACTAGCAAGTAGCTTTATTCTAAATTGATTTAGTAAATATAGTCTTGTATAAACCTTTTTACATAATTTCACATCTTCTGGCTGTAATTTTCCTACAAAGCCAACAAATCTACGATTAAAAAAATAATTAACTTCATCTTTATTTACTAATAGCTCTGACTCAATTAAATCAACTGCCTGAATTATCTCGTCTAAACAAAATCCATTATCTTGATAAAAATTCAGTGTTAACTTAGTTTTTTGCACAACATCCTTCAGATATGAATCTGTTTGATTGATAATCTGACCTATTAAATTTAAAATATCATTTGACAAATTATTATTATTTGTATAAAAATTTTCTGCTTGAGTCCTAATTGCAGAATAATTATTGGCTATTAAGGAAAAATTGACTACGCTAAAAGGACTTTTCTGCTGATTAATAATTTGGTTTCTTATTTCTTTATTGGCTAGTTCCGGAAAACTACGTAATGTTTGAATTAATCCATGTCCTCTAAAGTTTGTAACATATTTTAGCTCTAAATCAGTATCATAAATTTTGGCTACAGCTTCTACTGCTGCTCTAACAGGTGCATACAAGCAATCGTCAACGATAATTTTTGTTCCGGGTTTGGAAAGAGAAAGAGCTAACAATACATCATTTATGCAACCATGAAATGTATGATCTGCATCTATATGGATTAAATCAAAAATTCCTATGTCATCTTGAATATAGCTATTTTGTGTATCAATATTTATTAATTTGATTTCAGCATTGGAATGCGCTCGAAAAATTTCTTGAGCGAATTTAGAACTTGAAGGTAAATCAACTTCTGAGTCAATTCCGACAAATCTCTCCAAAGAATCGCCTGAACCAATCAGCATAGAAACGGCTGAATAACCACGCCTAACACCTATTTCTAAAATAGATTTCGGTTTCCAGCTATTGGCGTAAGAATAGTAAAAGTTATAATACTCAGATGTTGCAATACTTCTCTTTTCATCAAAAATCTTCCAGTCTTCTTCAACTATTACAGACTCAATAATTGAAAAGTCTTTGGTTAGTGTAAATTCAATCATAGATTCCTCAAAATAAAAAACTAGATGATTAATTAAACATTAAATTTTTATAAATTTCTATATGAATTGAGCTAATTTTATCCCAAGAATTTTCATTCACATAGGTGAACGCATTTTTAACAAGTTGTTCTTTAAGTTGTTCATCTTTATCCAAATTCAAAATTTGCCATGCTAGCTCCATTGAACATTCTGGTGTAATCATTGACATACAATCAACTTCCTGGTTAAGTTCATAAAAAGCTGGAATTTTGCTAGCAATAATCGGCTTACCAGAGTTCAAAGCCCAGGTTAATGCTCCAGAGGCTGATAATGTCGAAGACAAATAAGGAGCTAAACAGATATCTGTTGCAGCATGATACAAATCCAAAACTTCAAAGTCAACAAACCCTGTTATTCTTACTCTATTTTGTAGCTTACATTCTATTATTAAGTTAAAAATTCTGTCTATAGTTTTATCGTGTCTTTCATTAGGATGAGTACCACCGATAATAGCTAGGTAATATTGGCTAGGAAGATATTTTAGAGCATTTATAGCTATTTCATAACCTTTGTATCCAGATACAAAGCCAAATATTGATAGTAGCTTACAACCCTCGTCTAAATCTATCTTTGATTTACAGTCTTGACTATTTAATAATGAATATGTTGTATTGTAGCGTGTAGTAATTCCATGTTTTACTACTTTAATTGATTCGGGAGCAAATCCACTATTTATCAAAAGCAATCTTGATTTTTTAGTATGTACTAAAGCTGTAAAATTGCTATTGCTGCTATTAAAAAAAGGTGCTATTTTTGATTTCCATTTCCAAGTTTGTAGGGAGTTGGAAAGATTTCTACTAAGTTGACTTGAACCTTCTTTAAATGTTTTCAATATTGATTGCACAAAAATCGGATCTGTGTGAAAAGTTACAACGACTTTTTTTCTATGTTTCTTTAAATATATTAAAATATCATGAAAAATATCTATAGATTTATCAAACGGGTAAGAACCATGAAAAAAACCATGTTCGTGTTGGATATGAACTATATCAAAATCTTTAGCCATTCGGCAAAAATTGGCAAAGTGTTCTCTAATTTCATTGAAAGACAAGTATTCTAATGATGTTCTATTAATTGGATAAATCTCATTATTAATTCCTTGATTTTCTAGATTATTTATTAAGTTACTTGTATATGTTGCAATCCCACATACTTCTTGCCATGTAGTTAAATGTATTACTTTCATGTTGATTCCCAAGAATTATAATTAGTTAATGATAAGCAATTAAACAATTTTAACTGCTTTCAAGAATATACTTTGAATATCTTGTTTTCCATTCAAAATTTATCTTTCTGCGTAACGTGTTTTAAGTAATAATCAATCGTTTCATCAGCTTGACCTGAAAACATGATTTTTCCCTTATCTAACCAAATTGCTCGTTCACAAGATTGTTTAATAAAGTCCATGCCATGAGAAACCACTAAAACAGTAGCATTTTTATTCCAAAAGTTTTCAATCCTTTGCTGACATTTATTTTTAAAGCTTTCGTCACCTACTGATAAAACCTCATCTAAAATTAAGATATCTGGTTGAATATCTGTAGCGATCGCAAACCCCAATCGCGCTACCATACCCGAAGATAAACCTTTTACAGGCACTAGTGCATAATCCTGTAGTTCAGCAAATTCTAAAATTGACCCCACTCTTTCTCGCATTTCCATCCGAGAAAATCCCAGCAATACACCATAAAGCAGGATATTGTCCATTACTGAAATTTCTGTATCAAACCCTGCACCCAGTTCAATTAATGGTGCAATTTGTCCCCGCACGCGCACTGAACCACTTGTTGGTTGAAGAATCCGACAAATTACCTTCAATACTGTCGATTTGCCAGAGCCATTCGCCCCAATAATTCCTACTTTTTCACCTGATTCAACAACCAAATCAATGCTGTCTAATACCAGTTTTTTTGCTGGTTGGTGATATTTACCCTCGAAAACGGATAAAACTGTTTTTTTAAGATCGTAGGAAAACTCTTCTTGAGTCCTTCGCCACAGCGAAACGTTATCCAAGCGAATTACTTCCATCTATAGCAGATCCATAAACTTAGGGCGTAACGAATGAAAACATATTATTCCTAGTGACAACATAATCAGCCCACTTAGCAAAGATCCCCAAATCAAATTAAAATTGGGTAATGTTCCAGACAAAGCAATTTGACGTATGCTTTCAATAATTGGTGACAAAGGATTTACGTCTAAAAAAGGCTTTACTTGTTTTGGGACAATTGCTGCTGGATAAAATACAGGGGTACCAATTCCCAATATAAATACAACTAATTCATAAAAATAAGGCAAATCTCTAAAAAATACATATAATGCGCTCACCAAAAAACCGACACCCGTAGATACTAAAGCTAGCGAAAATAATGGCAGTAGTAGCGCGAGGACATTCACTATGCTCTTAGAATTAATGAAAGTCATTATTGCCAGTAAAGGTAAGACCCCAATTAAAAACTGAAATAAATTTGCTGCAATCATCGATACCGGAAAAATACTGACTGGTAGACGAATTTTATTCAATAATGCGCCATTGCCTACTACACTCGCCAAAGCCTGAGACGTGGATGCTGAGAAAAAATTAATTACTACCAGTCCCGTAAAGGCTGCCAAAACATAATTAAGTATCGAGTTACCATAATAGGATGCAAAAGCTGCTCCAAAAATCGCAGTGTACAACCCCGTCATAATCAACGGGTTCAATAATGACCAATACACTCCCAGGAAAGATCCACGATAACGTACCTTTAAATTTCGACTTACCAATACGTGCAACAATTCCCAATAGCGTCGTAATTGCTGCTGTTGCAATTTTATGTACTGCTGGAAACGCTTAATTAGGGTCTTAAACGATTTACTTGTTAACCAAATTATTCCGACTTGATAGCCAGTTAGCAACAAACCAACAGTGCCAATGATGATTCTGACATAACGTACTGAATTACCATTTACTGGGCTAAAATAGCCGGTTATACCGAGCATTAAAGCAATAGCAATTAGTCCCAGCCCGATCGCTAAAGGCAAATTACCTTTTTGTTTCTTAAATTGTGGTATTTTACGAAAAATGGCAATACCTGTATAACACAAAACTGCGTAGGCAAGTAGAGGTATTCCTAAGATGAAACCTATGAGTGGTATTAACATCTTGCTATTTGGATGAAATGGGTTTGGCAACAAAGTTTAACAATAATTCCTGCTTCCTCGCTTACTATCTATGGACTTAGTTTTTTTCAATGAAGCTTATATAGCTACCAAAGTTCCATTTTAATAAAGAGTCACCGAAAAGCTAGCTCAAAATCATCTTGGTGATTGTACCATAAATTGTTTGTAGCGCCATATTCCCGGTTGGGATCAAAATCGTCAAATTGTTGGTATCAATTTAGACTGCTATTGTGTTGTTTTTTGCAAGAAGAACGCGATCGCCATACAGTTAGTGTTGCTCCCCACATAACTACTCCTCCTGAGTCACGGATTCAGCTACACTGATCAGTGGTTTATTGCATTGTAAATAGGCATGGAAATCGGACAAAAAGTTAAAGTCTTTCGTTTGCGCGATCGCGTGTCTCCTCCTGTAGTCAAAAGGCTAGGACAAGTCGGTGTCATCCAAAGCTTCAAAATGACTGATGCTAGCGGTGTCGGTGTGGTGGTGAAGTTTGAAGATAATTTTTCCACTTGGTTTTTTGAAGATGAACTCCGAGTCGAACAATAGACAGAACTTCCAGCAACTGAAAGTCTAAAGATAGAGTTCTTCCGCTCGAAACTTCGTCCGGAAGCCTCTGCGATCGCACTTCAAGGCAGAAGTTGGATGATTTGCCGAGTGCTAAGTTGGAGTTGACACAAACGGCGGTAAAAAGAGAATCAACTAATGACCCAGATATTGACATTTTTGGGCAAAGGCGGCACTGCTCGTACTTTTTGCGCGATCGCCGCCGCCAAGTTATTAGCAAGCCAAGGAAAGCGGGTACTCCTAGCAGGACTAGCAGAACCAGAATTATCAATTCTCCTAGGTACGACTTTAGCAGCAGACCCCCAAGAAATCGCTCCCAATTTACAAGTCGTGCAGTTTCAAACATCTGCACTGTTAGAACGCAGTTGGGAAGATGTGAAAAAACTTGAGGCGCAATACCTTCGCACACCCATCCTCAAAGAGGTTTTTGGTCAAGAACTGGCAGTATTGCCAGGGATGGACAGCGCCCTTGCTTTGAATGCTATTCGTCAGTACGACGAAAGCGGCAAATATGACACCATAGTCTACAACGGCACAGGCGATTCTTCCACTTTGCGATCGCTCGGTTTGCCAGAGTCTCTAAGTTGGTATCTGCGGCGATTTCGGCAATTATTTGTCAACTCCGACTTAGGAAAGGCAATTTCTGAATCACCTTTTATTCAACCGCTAGTTAGTACCTTTTTTAACGTCAACTGGACAGCAGATAATTTCGCCCAACCCACCAACACCGCGAATAATTTACTAGAAAAGGGTAAAGCCGCTCTTGCAGACCCCAAGCGCATGGCGGCTTTTTTGGTAACTACACAAGACCCGATAGAAGTTGCCACTGCCCGTTATTTGTGGGGTAGCGCTCAACAAGTTGGTTTAACTGTTGGCGGTGTTTTGTTGGTTAATTCCGACACGGACGCCAATTTGTCGCCGGAATTTGCCCCCCTGCCAGTTAGTGTTGTTCCTGACTTAAAAGCAGGCGATTGGCAACCACTAATGAATGCCCTACCCGACTTTGTAGCACAAGCAGTACAGGCTCCCAAACCAATTGAAATTGATGTCCCAAGTCGTCAGGTACGCTTATTTTTGCCTGGATTCGATAAAAAACAGGTCAAGCTGACTCAATTCGGTCCGGAAGTCACTGTAGAAGCAGGAGATCAACGACGCAATATTGTTCTACCTCCGGCTTTAAGTGGCAAATCTGTTGCGGGAGCAAAGTTTCAGAATAATTATTTGATAATTTCTTTTTAGGAATGGGGCATGGGGAATGGGGAATGGGGAATGGGTAATGGGGAATGGGTAATGGGGAATGGGGAATGGGTAATGGGTAATGGAAAAACGTATTATCTGCCAATTCTCAATTTCTAATTCCCAATTCTCAATTTCTAATTCCCAATTTTCACGTTCTGTGATTACCAATTCTCAATTACCAATTACCCATTACCAATTACCAATTAACCAATACGCTTTATGTCTGAATCAACTCCGATTACCCCAAATTCTAATTCTACTGAGGCAATTAATGCCTCAGAGGAAGTTAAAGCTGTTGTCGAAAGCGGTTCTAAAACTAGGCAACTCCTGGGCATGAAAGGTGCAGCAGCCGGAGAAACCTCGATATGGAAAATCCGCTTGCAACTGATGAAGCCGATTACCTGGATTCCCTTAATTTGGGGTGTAGTTTGCGGTGCGGCTTCAAGTGGAAACTATACCTGGACGCTGGAAAATGTCTTGAAGGCAGGACTTTGTATGTTGCTATCAGGACCTTTGATGGCAGGTTACGTACAAATCATGAACGATTATTACGATCGCGAAATCGATGCCATCAACGAACCCTACCGCCCAATTCCTTCTGGCGCAATTTCTCTACCCCAGGTAATTACGCAGATATGGGTATTACTTATTGCCGGGCTAGGAATCGCCTTTGCTCTCGATAAGTGGGCTGGTAATCCATTTCCGACAATTACAACGATCGCTATTATCGGTTCTTTTGTTGGCTATATCTATTCTGCCCCACCTCTGAAGCTGAAACAAAACGGCTGGTTAGGTAGTTATGCTTTGGGTGCAAGTTATATTACCTTTCCTTGGTGTACGGGTCATGCTTTGTTTGGCGACCTAAATTTAACTATTGTCATTCTGACAATGTTCTACAGTTTAGCTGGATTAGGCATTGCCATTGTCAATGATTTTAAGAGTGTCGAAGGCGATCGCCAATTAGGATTACAATCACTACCTGTAATGTTTGGTGTCACCAATGCTGCTTTGATTTGTGTGGTGATGATTGATTTATTTCAAGGATTGATTGCAGCTTATCTCGTCAGCATCCATGAAAATTTATACGCAGCAATTCTCGTACTGCTAATCATCCCGCAAATCACCTTCCAGGATATGTATTTCCTACGTGACCCAGTTAACAATGACGTGAAATACCAAGCAAGCGCTCAACCGTTTCTCGTTTTGGGAATGCTTGTAACTGGTATAGCACTAGGTCATCATGCGGCGATTTGATTTATACTTCCTAAGTAGGAGATAAGAGTGAGAAGTAAGAAGTTAACATAACTTCAAAACTTCTCACTCTTAATTTATAGGTTTAACGTGGAACTAATTGTGTTAAAAGCACTTTATTTTTTAATTCATACTATTCAACCGTTTGTAGTGCCGGTTTGTTTTGTTACTGCTTGGACATTAATTATTCTTGTAGGTTGGAGTCTTTGGACGACAGCGCGAGATAGTGTCAGTGTAGCCAAGCAAATGCATCAAATCCCTTGTAGTGGCTGCCAATTTTTTACTGACGATTATCGCCTTAAATGCACTGTACATCCCAGCGCTGCGAATACAGAAGATGCAATAAATTGTCTTGATTATCAAGCGAAAACGAATCCGATGCTTTATTAGGGGGTGTTGGGTGTTGGGTGTTGGGCTTTTTGAAGAGGGGAAAAGGGTAAAGGGGAGGCAGTGCGGTCTTGGGGTTTCCCCAAGTGGAGCACCTGCCGTGAAAGGGTAAAGGTATGGAAATAAAGAGTTATTTAAATCACTCCTGGGATATTTTTCTTTTCCTTTCCCCCTTTCCCTTTTCCCTTTGACCCAAATTAAAAAAGCCCCATGCCCAATGCCCCATGCCCATTATCCACTAACTAATTTCTAACAACACTTTCATAACACCTTTACGTTGAGCTTGTTCAAAAGCGGCAAGCGCGTCAGAAAGGGGATAGGTAGCGTGAATTAAAGGTTGTACGTCTACTTTTTCTGCTGCTAGCAAGTCGAGTGCGGCAGGAAATGGACCACAACGCGAACCTATGAGGGTGATTTCGTCTACTACTAAAGAGGAAACATCAAGGCTGAGGTTGCCTGCGTAGGTGCTTTTGAGTATTAATGTACCACGCGGACGTAAAGCACGACGAGCGATCGCAAATCCTTCGGGATTGCCGGTACACTCTATAGAAACATCAAAAGCTCTATCTGTAACAGCTTCTGCGAAGCCAGTTTTGATACCTCGTGCTTCTAAATTAGCAAGTTTATCACGATGACGCCCGACAGCTAACAAATCGCAGCCTGTCAAAGCGAGTGTTTGCGCTACAAGTTGCCCTAACTTACCATCTCCCACTACTAGCACGCGCTGATTTACACTTAACGGTATCTGCTGCTGAATTTCCAAGGCTGCGGCTATAGGTTCGGTAAATGTTGCTACTTCTGTAGGCACGTTATCGGGCACGGGATGTAGATTTTCTATCGGCAAACAGAGATAATCAGCAAAAGCACCGTTGCGGTTGACAATACCCAAGACGGTGCGGTTTTCACAGTGCGTCGGTTGTCCGCTGCGACAAAAGCGACACTTGCCACAGACGGCGTTAATTTCTCCGACTACCCGCTTATTAACTAAGTTTTCTGGTCCTTGGGCGACGACACCGACAAATTCGTGTCCTAAAATGCCAGTGTAGGGATAATAACCTCTGAGCAATTCTAAATCAGTGTTACAGATACCCGCAGTTCTAACGCGCACCAGCGCTTCTCCTGGTGGTGCTTCTGGAATGGGGATATCCGTGCGAAGTTGTAGTTGCTTGTTTTCTAACCAGAGTCCTTTCATTGTTATTTGCTTACATATAAAAGCTGATATAAATGCTCAAAGCCGGTGGCTACTGCAAAAAGTTCCTTAACCACCCGATCGCCTGACTTGTTGTTTGCTCACTTGCAATTTGCAAACACTGCTGCACTATTTCTGTCACATTAGGAAATTGACACTCCCCGGTCTAAAGACGCGGGGATTCTTGGCTCAACGACTCACCACTAGACAGCAGGCTTGCGCCAACTGCCCAGGAGGGCAAGTCTCCCCAAGCGTAAGTTCCCGTGTGCCCCACGGTACTGAGTCCCTTTTTCAGGATGTTGATAGCTGCGTTCACGTCCCTGTCTTCCACAAATCCACAATGCGGACAAACATGAGTCCTAGTGGATAGAGACTTTATTACTTTCATGCCACAGTTAGAGCAGTTTTGGCTTGTGTTGTGGGGAGGGACAGCAACTGTTACCTTCCCGTATTTGTGACCAAAATATTCTAACCATGCTCGGAAAGTTGACCAGCCAGCATCGCTGATTGACTTAGCCAGATGACGATTCCGTACCAAACTCTTAACATTCAAGTCTTCATAGGCTACCAAATCGTTAGATTGGATGACGGAGTATGCCACTCTCTTGCAATACTCTTTTCGTTGCCTACTTACTCTTAAGTGTTTCCGAGCATATCTTTCTCGCGCTTTGTGGTAGTTGGTTGATTGCGGTTGTTTCGTCTTCTTCTTTTTGGGGTCGTATTTCTTGGATTTTTTACGGTTGGCACGGTTCAATTGTTTCTCAGACTTGCGGTAAAACTGAGGAGATTCTTCAACATTACCTTTGTCGTCAGCAATGAAGTATTTTAATCCCAAGTCAATACCAACCATCTCTTTGGTTGGCTCACTTTCAATCCTGACATCAACGTAAATTGCAAATTGAGCATAGTACCCGTCTGCACGACGCAATAGACGAACACGTTTTATCTGTTTGATGTCGTAGTAATTAAGGTCGTAGGTTCCCTTTAACTTAAGAGTCCCAATTCCTTTTTTGTCTGAAAAAGTTATGACTTTGCGAGTAGAAGAAAGCTTCCATCCTGATGTTTTGTACTCCACTGAACGACAGTGTTTCTTAAATTTTGGATAGCCCTTCTTCCCCTTAATCTTTTTCTTGCAATTGTCGTAAAACCGAGATATTGCACTCCAAGCACGTTCTGCCGCAGATTGACGAGCCATTGAGTTAAGTTCATCAGCAAATGGAACTTCAGCAGCAAGGACTGCACAATGCTTATTTAAAGCGTATTTGTCAACTTTCTTGTCCTTGTTGTCCATCCAGTAACGCAAGCATTTGTTTTGGATGAATTGACTAGTACGGATAGCATCATCAATCGCTCTGTACTGCTTGTCTTTCCCTTTGACTTTGAACTCGTAAATTATCACTGGCTCGACCAACCAACTACACATTTATGCTAACACATAAGCATAATACTACTGTTTGGTTTGTGCCAAGATTGTGTTAAGGCAGGGTAAACCCTGCGTCGTGGCTTTCATCCCCGGTCTTACGCTGTGGAATTCAGCACTACGTGCTTGTTCCTCCGGGGTTTTCAGCCTACCCTTTATAAAAAAAGTATAAACGATAAAGTCTATAGCGGTTTGCACCTTGTCCAATACAGACAGCAACGCCTGCCTCCTGCAAGATTGCTCACCGTTTCAATGGCAACCGAAACCAACCGAAGATTGCTGAGGTTAGCAGCAAACAGCCAAAACACAAAAGCACCCGCTTAACATTCGAGAACTCGGTAAAAATGCCGGCAAACAGCAGTCCAAAAGGTCCAGCAATAAAGTGAATCGCTGTTAGTGAGGTGAATACTTGTCCGGCGATCGCTTTTGGTGTTTCCTCTTGCAAAATTGTCTGCTGTAACGGATTGCCTGCACCTAGCAACAATCCAGCCAAACCCGCACAAAATATAACTTCATATTTATGACTGGAAACCGCACAAAGTATCATAGAACTTCCCGTCATTAATAATCCGCCATAATAAATGACTGAACGAGAGTAGCGATGAGAAAGCCGTGAGAAAAAGGCTGCACCAACGGTTGCTGCCAGCCCAAAAACTGATAGGCACACACCGAGTAAAGTTGTGCTATGAAACTTTTGTGTGGTCAACACCGGAAGAAGCAACCCCAAAAATGGTAGGATCGCGAAATTCGCAACCATACCGACGATCGCCAACGGTCTGAGTTGAGGGTGTTTAAAAATAAAAGTCACGCCCCTAGGTGCAGCACCTTCATTGCCCATTGATGCGATCTCCTGCTTTCTGGGAACCGCGATCGCAAATATGACTGCACAGAGCAGAAAAGTAACGGCATTAATCAAAAAAGTGTGAACGATTCCAGCTACGCCAATTAAACCAACGCCGATTACAGGACCGAGAAAGTCAGCTGCGTTTTCAAGTCCTCCTCGCCATGAATTGATTTTTGGCAACGGCTTACCGGACAACTTTGCCAAGTTTGGCACGAGTGTTTGTCTAGCTGATATTCCGGTAGGATCGAACAGTGCCCCTAAAAATACCAACAAAAATATCAAGAATGGGGAAACTTGATCGAGATAAATGAATGCAAAGGGTAAGGCAAGAACAGAGAAAAAACTCAACACATCGGCAGCCACGCTGATATTCCACGCACCGAATCTATCAATAGCTCGCCCACCCACAATTGCAGCCAATATAATCGGAACTATGTTAGCTGCGCTGGCAATTCCGGTAACTATAGGAGAATTAGTAAACCGCAAGACCAATATCGGTATTGCAACCGCCGCAATTTGGTTCCCCATCAAAGACAAGGATTCAGCTATGATTAAGCCAATAACTGGCATTGAGCGAATATTGAATTTCATCGGTTGCTTGCACTCTCATGAGGCACAAAGATAGGCTGCTGTGTCCTCGTCGCCAAGGTTAATCAAGTTCCCAGCAATAAAATTGATGCAGGTGTTCTCAAAAAAGACTCAGCCGATTGTATTGCTACGTTTTCGTCTTCGGTCTTGTTAGACGACTTCCTGCAAATGTTTATCGAAGAATTGTGTAAGCTCGCGCCAAGAATCTTCAGCTGCCAAGGGGTTGTAAGAAGAACGCTCGTTGCAGAAAAACCCGTGGTCGGCATCACTGTAAACCTTCAAGGTATACTCTTTATCGAGTTCCTTGAACCGGGATTCGATTTGTTTAACACGTTCTTGAGGAATAAATGGATCGACACCACCGAAGAATAAGTATACGGGTACAGTAATGTTTCTTACTGCGTCGATCCAATCGTCTAAAACCATACCATAAAAGAAGGCTGCGGCGGCGATCGCGTCCGACATTTTGCAGGCAGTGAGAAAAGTCAATCCCCCACCCAAGCAAAACCCTGTAACGCCAACTTTATCTGGGTACACATCCGGTCGTGACTTCACATAAGCCAGCGCTGCCCGAATATCCTCCTCTACGGGCTTGCCAAAATCGAGACGCCACATCATAGCCATTGCTTGCTCAACCTCGTCGTATCCGAACTTGTTGTTCGGCAACTCGCGATAGTATAAATCCGGCGCGAGAACTACGTATCCGACCTTGGCAATCCGCGCTGCCACGTCTCGAATGTGCGACGTTAAGCCAAAAGCCTCCATGAAAAGCAGGACGGCTGGCTTGCGGTCAGGTTCAGTAGGTGTACACAAGAAAGCCGGCATCTCTCCATCCGGCGTGGAAATCATCACCTCTTTTTGTTCGATTTGCATATGTTTGACCGTAATTATTTTGATTGATCGTTTGAGCTTCTGAACACGAAACTTCAGCTTCTGAACGCGAAACTCCGAGTTCCGAACACGAAACTTCGAGTTCCGAACATGAAACTTCGAGTTCCGAACACGAAACTTCAGCTTCAGAACATGAAACTTCGAGTTCCGAACACGAAACTTCGAGTTCAGAACACGAAACTTCGAGTTCCGAACACGAAACTTCGAGTTCAGAACACGAAACTTCGAGTTCCGAACACGAAACACCGCAAAAATTATATCAAGAGCCAGAAACTTTTTTCTTGCTCTTATTCGTAGTGAGCGATTTATCGCTCAATTTAAAGCGCTTCAGCGCTTACTACCTAAGAGTTTAAATTTTCACTTTATCTACAAACGGCTGAAATACAGGTTGCAATTCTGCACGACTGACAACAAGAGTGGGGAAAGACCGATCGCTATAATCTTCTCCCGGTAATAAAGGAAACGGCTCTGTCTTCAAAGATACCCAACTTCCGCCTGCTGCCTGAACAATTACCCAAGCGGCGGCAAGATCCCAAACTTTTGGTGTCGCTTCCATACCGCCCAATACAGCCCCAGTCGCCACGGTGAGAAAATTATAGCTAGCAACGCCTAACATGCGAATTTTGCAGGGAAAGCCTTCTTGGATAACTGCTGTACTGCGAGAACAAAGGTTAAAAAAATGATTGTTGCTGGGGTCATCAACACTGCTGTGGATGGGATGATGATTGAGAAATGCCCCGGTAGGTGTTGTTAACTCAGATGTACCTTGCCAAAAGCCGTGAAAAGCTTGGTCAGTTGGCGGCACATATACATAGCCAAAAATTGGTACGCCTCGATACAGCAAACCTAGGGAAATTGACCAAATAGGAATACCGCGTGTAAAGTTAGTTGTGCCGTCGAGAGGGTCAATTACCCAGCACCACTCTGTAGCGGGAAACACCTTATCAGCTTCTTCGCTGAGGATACCATAACCCGCAAAAGTGGAAGCGATCGCATCACAAATTGTCTTATCCGCCCATTTATCAGCTTGTGTAACCAAAGTACCATCAGCTTTTTGCGAAGCTTGCACCTGCCCAAAATCTAGCATTAGCTGCTTACCTACCCTGGTGGTAGTGGTTTGGGCAAATTCGAGAATTGTTGTCCAAAAGTCAGTCATTTGATAAATGGGAATTGGGAATGGGTAATTGGGAATTGGGCAATGGGCATGGGGCATTGGGCAATGGGCAATGGGCATTGGGCATTGGGCTTTTCCCCTTTCCCCTTTTCCCTTTACCCTTTTCCCCTCTTCAAAAAGCCCATTCCCTAATCTAAATCATTTGACATAATAGAGGCGATCGCTTGCTTTGCATTATTCTGAAATTCTCTGACATTCACTTGACTTAAAAACCACAGCGCCAGCAAAATACCTACAGCTTGCGTCGCAAACACCAATCCGTAAGCTTGAATCGGTGTTGTGAAAAAAGCTTTCCCTAAATTCAACAACCCACCACCAAATACTGTAGCTAATGCCCTTGCCATTGCTTGCGCTAACCCCCAAGCACCGATAAACGTCCCCGCAGTTTCCACCGCTGTGAGATCCAACATCAAGCTTAAGGCGCCGGTTGTCGTCACACCGGAAGCAAAGCCAAACAAAATTAAACTTAATTGCAACAGCTTCGGATTAGCGGTTGTCCCCGCCAAAATAATCAATAGCGAACATATCGATACCCCCACACATCCCAGCTTGGTGGTGTTTTTCTTTCCCAAACGCGGGGCAATCAAAAAGCCGGTGATACTCAAACCAACCAGCGTCCCGGTACCAAAGAAAGCATTCAGCTTTGTTGTTTCGGCGATCGTCATCTTAAACACTTGACCACCGTAAGGTTCCAAAACTGCATCTTGCAAAAACAAGCTGATGGTCATTAATAGCAAAAAGCTGAAAAATATCCCAGTTTGCCGACTCGCTGTTAGCACTCGCAGCGCTTTGCCCAAAGTGATTTTATCTTCGCGCTCAACTACCGTCGAACGAGTAGTATACTGAGAATATTTTTTTTCTACGCCAACTGTCGCGAGAAAGCACAATCCGACGACAATTGCGGGTACGATTAAAAACAAACGATTAATTTGCGATTGCAGTACATCTAACGGTGCGTTTAAAGCAATTTGTTTGAGTAAGCCGCTGCTAATAATTGCCCCGACAATGATACCCACCATCAGCATTGACCAAACAATCCCGACTAATTTAGAGCGATTGTCTTCATCAGAAACATCAACTAACAGCGCTGCGAAAGGTGTCGAACTCAAACCGATCGCCATGCCGTAGAGTGCGAAGATAAAAGCGAGAAATGCTGCCCAAATTGTAGTTTGAGTTGTCCAAGTTCCCGCTTGCAAACTGAAACCGAGTTGCCAAACGACTTGTACCGCTAAAAAAGAAGCGATCGCAAACAAAACCGCACCCACCCAGATATAACCAGTGCGGTGATAGCCAAACAACAATTTAGAATCTGAAATTTGTCCAAACCAGACTCGCGTTGGTGAGACAAATTGATGCATAGCGATCGCCCCAGCAGCAATTAACGCCGGTACTTTCAACTCTTCAATCATGACTCGATTCAGCACTCCCAAAGTGAGAATCGACATAATACCCAAAGCCATCTGAAATAAGCCCAGACGAAACATCGTCAAAACTTTGATTCGCGGGACACTCACAAAAGCTGACCCAGAATCAGATAAATCACCGCTTGCCATATTCTTTTTCGAGATTAATCGGATTTTTTTATTTATTTTCCAGGATAAACCTCAGCAGGGTAGATGAAAAAAGATAAAAGGTTAAATATGATTCATTTTTCTTGCTAATCTCTACCTTCTAAAAAAAGTGACAACCATCACATTAGGACAAAACGGACCGACTGTAGCACCTCTTTGCATCGGCACTTGGGCTTGGGGTGATAAACTTTTTTGGAATTATGGCAAAGACTACAATTCCGAACAACTCAAAGAAGCCTTCATCGCAGCACTAGAAACGGGTGTCACTTTCTTTGATACTGCCGAAGTTTACGGCTTGGGAATGAGTGAAGAATTCTTGGGGCAATTCATGCAACAACGGCAACAACCAGTGCAAATTGCTACTAAATACGGTCCTGCACCTTGGCGATTTACATCTCAATCAGTCGCCGATGCCTTAACAGCCAGCCTCAAACGCTTACGAGTCGAGCAAGTTGCTTTGTATCAAGTGCATTGGCCCTTTGCCTTTTTTATGAGTCAACAAACTCTGATGAATGCCCTTGCAGATGAAGTGCAGCGCGGCAGAATCGCTACAATTGGTGTCAGTAATTACTCGGTAGAACAAATGCGAGAAGCGCACGATATCTTGGCTAAACGCGGAGTGCCTTTGGCTGTGAATCAGGTACGCTACTCTTTACTGACGCGGCAAATCGAAAGTAATGGCATTTTTGCCGCTGCCCGTGAGTTGGGTGTGACAATCTTGGCATACAGTCCTTTAGCGCAGGGATTACTCACAGGTAAGTACACAACTGATAGCGCGGAAACTCCCAACGGTGCCAGGAAAATTGACCCGCGATTTAGTAAGCAAGGCTTGGAGAAAATTGCACCAGTGATATCTTTGCTACGCACTATTTCTGAAAAACGCGATCGCACTCCCGCTCAAGTTGCTCTCAACTGGTTAATTGCTCAAGGAAACACAATCCCGATTGCTGGAGCGAAAACCGCTCAACAAGTACAACAAAACGCCGGCGCTTTGAACTGGCAATTAACTGATGATGATATTGCCCAGTTAGACGAAGTTAGCCGCCCTTGGCTGCATTAAGTAACAAAAACTCAGCTACCTGGTGCGTTTAAAAACGCTACGATACTTATTCAAACACAGGGGGCCACAGTTCTGATACTGTTAGCTCCCAACCCGGTAATAAATCTGGTAAAGTCAACTTGTCGTTATCTTGTAAAATTATCGGTTCTTGGTTAAGTCGGTAAACTGTTAACGTCAATTCGTCAGGGTCAATTAAGATACCCACAGTCGATCCAAGTTGCAGAAATAGTTGAATCTTTTCTTGTAGCGTTTTGATGCGGTCGCTTTTAGATTTGACTTCAACCATCAAGTCTGGTACTAATTCCACAAAATCGCGCTTAGTTCTTTTCAAGCGATCGGCGCGAACAAAAGATACATCCGGAGCGCGTAAGTTTCTCTTTAATTTATCAGCTTCTACGTCTTCTAAGCTTGGCAAAATAAAACCAGCCGAAGAACCAGTAACTCGTCCTAATCTCTGTGGACGCACCCAGTTAGCAAGTAGCCGCGCAAACTCAGAAATTATTTCCTCTGACTCGTAATCAGATAGACCCATAACCAACATGCTTCCATCAACCAGTTCCATCTGCCATTCTGGATGTTCGGCTTGCAGTTGCTCTAAGTCTGTAATAGTAAACATAAAACCACCGAGAATGCTTCTGTCCCCATCATAAAAAGTTAGGAATTAACAGTTAATAGTTAAGAGTTATATTCCTAACTCCTAACTCCTAACTCCTAACTCCTAACTCCTAACTTTTAACTCCTAACTTTTAATTAAGAAGCAGATTCTCTCGCTGTAGGTGAACCAAGCTTTTTCGGTGTCATCGAAACATCACTGCGACGGGTGATGCGAGGTTTGGGCTTGGGAGTACCGCGTCTTTCTTCTTCAGAATTACCATCAGATTTACTCCAAGAAGTACGCGGGCGATCGCTTGAACCTTCACGACGCTTAACCAACTTCGGCTTGGGAGTGGACATATCTTCAGAAGGAATGTCAGCCTCTGATTGTTGCAGCCAAGCGGGACGAGTTTCATCGTAAGCGATTTGCAATGCAGCAGCTGCGATCGCTTGAGGATCGTATTTTTCAATTAATTCGCTGACAATCGGCAAAAATGAAGCCAGACGTTCGCCAGCTAAGGCTTCCCGCACTTGTTCTTGCAATTTGTCGATGTGTCGCGCTTCAATTTGAGCGCGTGTGGGAATCGTTAATACATGCCAGCTTTGGCGTACATGGCGCTCAAAACCTTGCTGCTTGCGTCTTTCAAACGGCTGCACTAAAGATATTGCGGTTCCTTCTTTACCGGCGCGACCTGTCCGACCAATTCTGTGGACGTAGGTTTCTGGGCTATCGGGTAAGTCGAAGTTGATGACGTGCGATAGTTGATCGACATCCAAACCGCGTGCCGCTATATCAGTTGCTACCACCCAGCGCACCTGACGATTGCGGAACCTGCTTAATAAACGTTCCCGCGCTTGTTGCGACAAGTCACCGTGGTATTCATCGACACTATGACCGGCTCCTTGCAATTGACTGGTGAGTTCGGCGGCTGTGCGTCGGGTGCGGACAAAGATTAAAGCTGTTTCTGGATCTTCCATTTCCAGAATCGGTTGTAAAGCTTTAGCTTTTGTCCAGTGACGGGGAATCAAGTAAGCTACTTGATTGATTTTATTTGGTGCGGCTTTTGGCTGTTCGACTGTGACTGTCGCAGGCGATACTAAAAATCTGTTTACCAACGAGCGAATCGAAGGTGGCATTGTCGCCGAAAATAAAGCTGTTTGCCGTTCTTTGGGTGCTTGTGAGAGAATTTTCTCTACATCATCAATAAAGCCCATGCTCAACATTTCATCGGCTTCATCTAACACAAACCACTTCACACTATCGAGCTTTAAACAGCCGCGATCGAGCAAGTCTATCACACGTCCGGGTGTACCCACGACCATGTGAACTCCGCGCTTGAGTTGGGAAATTTGGCGCTCAATTGATTGACCTCCATAAATTGCCAACACGCGCAATCCATCATTACCAATAAATTGCTCGATCGCGTCGTGAACTTGCATTGCTAATTCACGAGTTGGAGTCAAAACCAGAGCTTGCACGGCTCTGTGATTCACATCTAGCTGTTCTAAAATTGGCAGTGAAAATGCTGCGGTTTTACCTGTTCCTGTTTGAGATTGACCGACGACATCACGACCGGCTAATAGTTGAGGAATTGCTTGCGCTTGAATATTGGTTGGTGTAGTGAAACCTAGTTTTTCTAGTTGTTCAGCGCGTTCGGTAGAAATACCTAATTCTGCAAAAAGATTCATTAATTCTCCTAAGATTTATTTTGATTTGGACTCTTTAACCGACACTTAGCTTGTTAGTATTGACAACTTGACCATAAAGGTCATATGTATCAGCGCTGTGGATCGCGACTGGGAAAATCTCTCCTAGCTTCGCTTCGCCTTTAACATATACCTGTCCATCGACTTCTGGAGAAAATCTCCCAGAACGACCGATTAATTCTCCACTTTCCGGATTTTGTTGCTCAATCAGCACATCAACAACTTTGCCTACTTCCTGTTGATTTTTCTTCCAAGAAATCGGCATTTGTAGTTCCATCAATGCTGAACGGCGTTCTTCCATCAATTCTTGGGGCAATTGATTTGGTAAGTTATAAGCAGGAGTTCCTTCCTCTGGGGAAAACGTAAAGACACCAACGTGATCGAATTCATGCCGCTGGACGAACTGTAGCAGATGCTCGAAATGCTCTTGTGTTTCCCCAGGATAGCCAACTATAAATGTTGTCCGCAGTACTGCTTCTGGTAGCGCGGTTTTAATGCGCTCAACGATCCCATCATTTACCCGTCCTTGCCAAGGACGGTTCATGGCACGCAGAACTTCTGGATGGGAATGTTGCAAGGGCAAATCTAAATAAGGTAATACGTTAGGTGTTTCTTTTATCGCTTTAATCGCTTCTGGAGTCAATCCGGTCGGATAAGCGTAGTGCATCCTTATCCACGGTACATCTACTTTTGCCAAAGCGCGAAGTAATTCTGCTAATTTTGGCTCGCCGTAGATATCTAATCCATAATTGGTGGTGATTTGGGAAATTAAAATTATTTCTTTTACACCTTGACTCGCTAGCTGTTGCGCTTCTTTGACAATCGATTCAATAGTACGCGATCGCTGATTTCCCCGCAGATAAGGAATGATACAAAACGCACATCGATAATCACATCCTTCCGCTACCCGCAGGTAGGCTACACCCTCGCTTGTCGTCCGATAGCGCGGTGTGGTTTCATCAGCAATATAGGTCGGTTCGGCACTAACAAGCTTGACTCGTTCTCCGGATTGTACCCGCTTAATTACATCAACTATTTTGTGATAATCGCCAGTACCTACTACCGCTACTGCTTCTGGCAACTCTGACAATAACTGCGCTTGAAAGTGCTGCGCCATACAACCCGCGATCACGATTTTTTTATTCGCTTCCGCCAGTTCTACTAATGTCTTTACCGATTCTTCTCTAGCCGCTTCAATAAAACTACAAGTATTGACAATAACGTAATCTGCTAAATCTTCATTACTATCTACACCATAGCCTGCTTCTACCAGCAGTCCTAACATGTGTTCTGTGTCAATTCGATTTTTCTCGCAGCCCAGGTGAGAAATTGCAATTGTTGGCTTATCACCCATATTATAAAAAATCTTCTTTGTTTGTTCAAGACTCAACTACTAGATCGCCTTTTGTGAGTTCTTAGTCATACGCACCCTCCCTTAGGGACACTTGTAAAGGCGATTGACGCCCTCAAATGCCCAGCATTTCTCTGACTCTAATTAGTAAATAGAGCTCATGCTATGATATTCTTATTAATCTGTTTCCTTGGGTAAAACTAAAGTGTCTTCGGATAAATAGAACACTTTTAATATATTTTAACAAATAACCTGTTGTATTTTACACTACCGCAGGGTGTGGGTTGTTAATTTACCCATCGGGAAGCCGCCCTAAGGGCTGGTTGTGAGAAGTCGCTCGCCCTTTGGGAAATCGCAACTCGCGACTACGCCTGTACGGTAAGCTCACCTTGCGCTCAGGTATTGCCTTCCAATGGAAGGGTCGGCAAAACACCCAAACTGCGCTTGAAAGTGCCTCGCGTTTTGTGAGTGGCAAACTCCTCTTGTAGCCAGTTTTTATCTTAACATATCTTATGGAATGTTTTACGGCAATTTCCATCTGAAGGGGGAGGCAGTAAAACAAACTGTTTTAAACAAATTTGTCATCAGTCATTGGTAATGAGTTAATGGTCAAGAGTCAAGAGTCAAGGGTCAATGGTCAATGGTCAAGGGTCAATGGTCAATGGTCAAGGGTCAATGGACTTTGGACTTTGGACTTTTGACTATTGACTATTGACTATTGACTTTAGACTCCGCAAAGCGGGTTAAAGACGTGGACTTATATCAGCTATTTAAAACCAAAACACCGATTATTGGCGTAGTTCACCTACTACCGCTGCTGACTTCCCCCCGTTGGGGAGGTAGCCTAAAAGCGGTGATAGACCGCGCCGAACAAGAAGCAACAGCCTTGGCGAGTGGAGGCGTTGATGGGATTATTGTAGAAAACTTTTTCGATGCGCCGTTTACCAAAAATAAAGTAGATCCGGCGGTTGTGAGTGCCATGACTGTGGTGGTGCAGCGGATACAGAATTTGGTGACGCTGCCAATCGGGTTAAATGTTTTGCGGAATGATGGATTAAGTGCGATGGCGATCGCCACCTGTGTCCGGGCGCAATTTATCCGCGTCAACGTCCTCACAGGCGTAATGGCAACCGATCAAGGATTAATTGAGGGTGAAGCACATCAATTATTGCGCTATCGACGGGAGTTAGGCAGCGATGTGAAAATTTTTGCTGATGTGTTGGTCAAACACGCCCGTCCTTTAAGTTCCCCAAATCTCACCGTCGCCGTGAAAGATACAATTGAGAGGGGTTTAGCAGACGCCGTGATTTTGTCCGGTTGGGCTACTGGTAGTCCTCCGAACGAAGAAGATTTAGAATTAGCTTCGGGTGCAGCAAATGATACCCCGGTACTTATCGGTAGTGGGGCGAGTTGGGAAAATATTGCTACACTGTTGCAGGCAGCAGATGGTGTGATTGTTTCCAGTTCTCTAAAACGCCACGGTCGTATCGAGCAACCAATTGACCCGATTCGCGTAAGTCAATTTGTCGAAGCCGCACATCGGAGTTGGAACTCTAAGGCTGAAAAAAAATCAATTTTAATTGGGTAGTGGGGAATGGGTAATGGGTAATGGGTAATGGGTAATGAAATAAAAATTTTTCCATGCACCCCTTTTCCCCTCATGAGCAATGACGGCAGATGCTCTACTTGGGGAGACCACGGCAGGTGCGTGACTGTCGGCAAAGCCGCCCAACGCACTGCCTCCCCTTGGCGGAGCGCCTCTCCCTTTGGGAGAAGACCGCACTGCCTCCCCAATTACCACGTTCCCCATTCTCAATTCCCCATTACCCATTACCAATTCCCCATTACCCATTACCAATTCCCATTACCCATTGCCCATTCACCGTTGTTTAGGTTATGATTCGCCGTCGTTCTACACCTTGGATTCAAAGATGGTCGCGTATTTTAATTGCCGCGATCGCTGCATGTGGTGCCTTGACCACAGCTTATCTCACGTTTGAAAAGTTAACCGGAGGCAATGCCAATTGTGTTGCACAGGCTGGTGTTAAAGGCTGTAATGATGTTCTTTCTAGTCCTTGGGGAACAGTTTTTGGTCAGCCATTAGCTCTGTTTGGATTTTTGGCATACACTAGCATGTTGATATTTGCTTTGGCTCCCTTGGCAATTAAAGGAGCCGAAAATAAAGACAAGCGTCAAAAGCTGGAAAATGTCACATGGTTGCTGCTGCTGGCAGGAGCGATCGCTATGACAGTTTTCAGCGGGTACTTAATGTACGTGCTTTTCTTCCAACTTAAAGCTTTTTGTCCTTACTGTATTGGTTCAGCTTTATTTTCTCTCAGTCTTTTGGTGCTGACGCTTATCGGTCATGTTTGGGAAGATTTGGGACAAATATTTTTTACGGCAATTATTGTTGGCATGGTGACGCTAATTGGCACTTTAGGCGTTTATGCTGGTGTCAATCCATCAGGTGCGATCGCTGAATCAACTGACGGCAAACCTGTACAAATTACCTTTACACCAAAAGTAGCGCCGAATCCCGAATTCGGTTGGGAAATTACCACCAAATCTGGTGAATCAGAATTAGCGCTAGCACGCCATTTGGCGAAAATAGGTGCTAAAGAATACGTTGCTTATTGGTGTCCTCACTGCCACGAACAGAAGCTACTTTTTGGTAAAGAAGCTTACAAAGAAATCGAGACCAATAATGTCAAAGTTGAATGTGCTAACGATAGTCCAAAAGGTAAACCAGAATTGTGTAAAGCCGCTAAAGTTGAAAGTTTCCCTACTTGGATCATCAATGGTAAAAGCTATGCAGGAGTGCAAAACTTGCAGGAACTAGCAACAAATTCTGGTTACACAGGTTCGACGAATTTCAAGTATTTTAGGTAATTGTTTCGACAAGTTTATTTTCGGTGATTTGGTTTCACCTGAAAAAGTCAACTGAATGCAGCCTCTATATTTGCTTTTAGTTGACTTTTTTATGTTTGTTTTGATTGATTTATTTAGTATTTATACTTAAAGAACGGAATTGTTATCAAAGCCAGCGTTACTATGCGTGATGGTTGCATAATTGAATGGTAAAACATAAGCGTGTTGTCTTTTTGAAAATGCACCCATTGACTTGTGTGTAAGCTACATATATTAGGTAGCTTATAACTACAGTCAAGAGAGAATATTTGTCCCAATTAGGTAATGGGAATGAGTAAGCAGCTAGGCAAGCGTTTTTTGAAGTTACTATTTAGACGCAAAAAAACGCTTGGTCGAAAATACAGGGAATTGATTACTGCCTTCTGCGTAGCAGTCTGCATCTTAGTTTTGCGCTCTTTCGGGCTATTACAATCCTTAGAGTGGGGAGCCTTAGATCAATTTTTCCGCTTACGTCCAGATGAAGCTGAAGAAAACCGTATTACTATTGTAGCGATTGATGAAGCTTCTTTGCGCCAAGTAAAATCTTGGCCCATTCCAGATAAGGCGATCGCAGAACTATTAGAGAAACTAAAAGTCCACAAACCTCGTGCTATTGGTTTAGATATATATCGAGATTTGCCAGTTGAACCAGGACATGACAATTTAGTAAAAGCTTACAAGTCGATGCCAAACTTGGTTGGCATTGAATTACTCGGACATAACAAAAATACTATTGTTTCCGCACCACGAGAACTAAGCGATCGCGATCAAGTTGGTTTTAATAATGTGGTGTTAGATGGTGATGGCAAAATACGTCGCAGCTTGTTGTATTCGCACGACATCAATAGTAAATCACATGAAAGTTTTGCATTGAAGCTGGCTTTACTATATTTAAAAAACGAAGGTATTACTCCCAAAAAAGCAGCCAGCAATCATAAGTATTTGCAGTTGGGTCAAGCAGTATTTCATCGTTTTGAAGCGAATCATGGTGCTTATGTAAAAGCTGATGCTAGAGGCTACCAAATTTTATCTAACTTTCCTAAACCAGCTTGCAAAAACTTGCAACAATCCTGTCCTTTTCGTCAGATTTCTCTTATAGATGTGCTAGCTAACCGAGTACGAGAAGACTGGATTAGCGATTCGATTGTGCTAATTGGTTCGACTGCCCCCAGTCTCCCAGATGATGTGTTAATACCATACTCTAGCCGTTTGCTGGGGACGGTTCAGCCTGTAGCTGGCATCGAATTACAAGCCTATTTTATCAGTGAGTTGATCGCAGCCGCCCTAAAAGGACGACCTTTACTAAAAGTTTGGTCTGATGAAATCGAATGTTTGTGGATTTTCGCTTGGGCTTATTTGGGAGTTGCTACCAGACGGCGAATACAACGCCCTTGTATTAGTGCCTTAAGTATAGTTTTTTGTTGTTTGCTGCTAACTGGTTATGCTTATGTTGCTTTTCTTGATGGTTGGTGGATACCAATCTTACCTGGGTTGCTTACCTTTTGCAGTTCAGCTGTTGTGCTGACTTATCAACTTGCCCACATGCAAGAAGAGTTAAAGCGCTCTAAAGACTTTTTAGGACAAGTGATTAATACGATTCCTGACCCAATTTTTGTCAAAAATGAAAAACATCAATGGATTGTTTTAAATGAGGCTTATTGTCAATTTCTCGGTTATCCGAAAACTATGTTAATTGAAAAGTCAGACTATGACTTTTTCACCAAACATGAAGCTGATGTTTTTCGCCAACATGATAATCTGGTGCTTTGCAGTCAAGAACCCCAAGAAAATGAAGAAGAATTTACCGATGCTGTTGGTAAGACTCATCTGATTGCTACTAAGCGATCGCTTCACAAAGATGCCGCTGGTAATTTCTATTTAGTTGGAGTCATTCGTGATATTACGCAACGCAAGCTGTTTGAAAAACAACTCCAGGACACTGCTGATAAGTTATTCCAATCAAACGATGAATTAAAACGCAAAGAAAAACAACTCCAGGACAGAGCTGATAAGTTATTCCAATCAAACGATGAATTAAAACGCAAAGAAGACCACATGCGTTTTCTTGCCTATCACGATCCGCTCACCGGTCTACCCAATCGCAAATCTTTCGCCGAACAACTTCACGAGTCGCTAGAGTGGGCGCAAAGCAACAATTTGTTACTAGCACTACTGTTTATTGATTTAGATGGCTTTAAGCAAGTTAATGATACTTTTGGACACGAGATCGGCGATCGCGTGTTGGTGACGATTGCCCAGCGACTCAACAACTCTTTGCGCGGCACTGATACCGTTTGCCGTTTGGGTGGCGATGAATTTACCGTGATTTTACGCGCAATTCCTAATGTAAAAGTTGCAGCAAGAGTCGCCGAAAAAATTCTCACAACCATTACCGAGCCAATTGTTTTTGACGAATATACTACCAGAGTCTCCGCCAGTATTGGCATCAGTATCTATCCAATTAACAGCCACGACTGCGAAACTTTGGTAAAACTTGCAGATACCGCGATGTATCGTGCCAAGCATTTAGGTAAAAACCGCTATGAATTTGCGTAATGGGGAATGGGGCATTGGGCATGGGGCATTGGGCATGGGGCATAGGGCATAGGGCATGGGGCATAGGGCATGGAAAGAATCGTATTTATTCACCCAAAGAGCGCATCACCGAACTTCTTTAATTCCCAATTCCCAATTCCCAATGCCCAATTCCCAATGCCCAATGCCCGATTTTGTGTTACAGTCAACAGTGCTTGCTCGGAAAATATTAATATTTTGTCAAAAAAATACACATTAAAAATTAAATGTTTGTAAATATATATATCTTTTGGTTGATGTCAAGACCACTATCAGTAAAGTAAAGAGTTGTAAATATATATAACTTTTGGCTGATGTCAAAAGCAGGAGTTTGCGAATATTTATTAAATGTTAAGAATAATTGAAGTTAAACAGTCAGCTACTCGCAGCTTTTTATTTACAAATAGAAAATAAAAATTTAGTTATTTTCCGAAAAAATTAATCAGACTACTGAAGATAATAAAAAACAGGATTAAATCAAAATGCAAGGGAATATACCGAGACAAATAGAAACAAGTTTAAGAATTGCTAGTGCTATAGTATTTTGTATTGGCTCTGCTTTAATAATCCCCAAAGTTGCCGATGCAACAGCAGTTTTAAACAGTTTGGCTGTTAATAGTGTTAGGGTAATTGAGAGCAATTCTCAGACATTAAATACTACAAACTTAAATATTGAATCAAGTAGCGATATTTACGAACCGCCAAATAATGGTAGTCCTGATAGTCAACATGGTACTGGCACACGTTAAGAAATTAAAAATTTACCAAATTAAAAATTTACAACAAAATTAAGTTGCTTTTTTCTACGCCTCATGCATATTGTTCTATCATCAAAATTGTGAGTTGCTAATAATCGCACTTTTGCCCCAGTAGTTTTTTTGTACTAGTGTGTGTGCCTGCCAATCGAGAGCGGTTTGAGGATAATCTAAACGGAAGTGTCCACCACGACTTTCGGTTCTAAAAGCAGCGCTTTTAAGAATTAAATAAGCTACATCTAATAAATTGCGGGTTTCAGCCCAGAGTCGCAACTGCCTTTCAACGTCGGGTAAAGTGAAACTAGCTGGTTGTGTTGGACGTAATGTAAGTAAAAATTGGCTCAGTTTTAAAGCTGCAAAATCTTGTTGCCAAGATTCAATAGTAGCGATCGCTTGCTCTAAACTTGATTGTTGACGACAAATACCAGCACTTTCCCAGACTAAACGCGGTAACTTCTGTCGTAGTGCTTCTAGCTGTGCTTCTTCGTTGTTCCACTCACCTTGAGAAAGGATAAACTCAGAAGGATAAAGTGTAAATTCAGATTCTTTGATATCCTTCTTTTTTGTGACTTCTGACTTCAGATTAGCCATTTGTGCGCCAAACACAATACATTCGAGTAGGGAATTACTTGCCAGACGATTCGCTCCATGTACGCCGGTACTGGCAGTTTCCCCCACCGCATACAAACCGGAAATATTTGTTTGATTCATCAGATCCGTAAGAATACCACCCATCCAGTAATGAGCAGCTGGGGCAACCGGAATTAATTGCGAGAAGACATCAATACCCCAATGCTGACAAACTTTAACAATGTTGGGGAAGCGGTAACGAATCTTGTCAGGAGGGATGGGACGCATATCTAACCAGACATGAGCCGTGGCAAGGTCGCTAGAAGTGCGTTGTAAGTGGCTGAAAATGGCTCGACTGACGACATCTCTAGGAGCGAGTTCACCAGCCGGGTGGTAGTCAAAAGCAAAGCGTCGCCCTTCATTATCTACCAAGTGTGCGCCTTCGCCGCGCACAGCTTCACTAATGAGAAAGCGATCGGCACTCCTTTTAGTTAAAGCAGTCGGGTGAAATTGGACAAATTCTAAGTCTCGCAAAATTGCTCCAGCACGCCAAGCGATCGCTACTCCATCGCCGGTACTCACCGCTGGGTTAGTCGTTTGGGCAAAAACTTGACCGCCACCACCTGTTGCCAATACTACCGCCCCAGCGCGTATCCAGGTAATTTTACCTTGATAAAACAGACTAATTCCCTGACATTTACCGCTTTCGGGTTCCAGCCACAACGATAGCGCCAAAGCTTGCTGAATTACTTGAATATTCGGGCGTCGCAATACTTGAGCGGTAAGAGTAGTAGTTACTTCCCTACCTGTAGTATCGGCAGCGTGAAGAACGCGATGCCGAGAATGGGCAGCTTCTAAAGTTAAAGCTAACTCATTATTATGACGGTCAAAAGCTACTCCCAAATTTACTAAAGATTGAATGCAACTTTTGGCGTGTTCGGCGAGGAATTCTACCGCTTGCGGGTCGCATAAACCGGCACCTGCGCGTAAAGTATCTTCAATGTGCAGATAAGCAGAATCTTCCGGAGCGATCGCCGCAGCAATACCTCCTTGTGCCCAATCACTAGCGGACAAAGAAACTGTTTCTTTAGTAATCAAGCCGACTTGTAAGTGCTCTGGCAAACAAAGTGCCGTGTATAATCCAGCAGCACCGGCACCGACTACTAAGACATCAAATTGGCTGTTGATATTTAGCACGCGGACAAGGTTGGGGAGGGGGGGATGGGGGGACAAGGGAGAGGGGGGAGATGGGGGAGACAAGGGGGATGGGGGAGATGGGGGAGACAAGGGGGATGGGGGAGATAAAGGAGAAGAAAATTCATCTTGTCCTCCTTGTCCACGCCAGTCGCTACAACGGAGGGAACCTCCGCAACGCGCTGGCTCCCCTTGTCTCCCTTGTCCTCCTTGTCCCCCTAGTCCCCAGTCCCCTTGTCTCTATCTGTAGATGCCGTTGTTAAAGCGATCGTCTCCTTCGTTGAAGACGGCTTCCTGCTCGGTCACGGTAAAGTGATCTAGGTTGGCTTGCAGGATTTGTTTTTGGCGATCGCTTAATCCGGGAATGTTGAACACATCATCTAGCTGCTGGTAAGGAGCATTTTCGATGATTTTCCTGGCGAGGGTAGGATACAGTCCTGGATATTGCTGAAAAGCTCGCACGTTGGTGTTATTTAAGTCAAGTTTTTTCCCAAATTCCGTTGCTAGTTTTTGGTCTGCCCTGTTTTGCGTTGGTTGAGTAAACTCAACTGCAAGAACTGGCACAAATTGCAAACTGACACCATTGATATTGCTAGCTTGGGCTATCTGAGTTGTTCCCAACCATCCCCAGCAGCCAAGCAACAAGCTAAACACTGTTAATAAACGCACCAATCCTTTCACAATTTTTTACCTCTCTATCAAACTGAAATAAAAGTTTTAAGCTCAGAGCAGTTAAAGCGATCGCTCGTCATTCGTCACAGAACGACAAAAGACAATCCTCAATCCTATGCTCATAACTTAATCAACACAGCAGTCATCAGAAACTAATATACAGCGTATTAATATCCACAATATTTACTGCCACTGCCATTGGTTGTACTTTTACTAAAAATTATCAAAGAATAAAGCAAAAATACCTATTCTTTTTGGCTTGGTGCAACACCGTTTTTGAGAGCGCGTAATGCGTCAAGCACGCGCTTTAACGCCCAAAAAGTAAGCCCCCATTAACGTTCAGCACTTCACCTGTGATAAATGAGGCTTTCTGTGAAGATAAAAATAAAACAGCTGCCACAACATCCCCAACATTCCCAGATCGACCTACAGGAGTTTGGTTGACAATTGACTGAACGATTTCTTCAGACCACTCGTTTGTAATAGCGGTGTTTTCAATGTAACCAGGAGCAACAGCATTAACCGTAATTCCTTGGGGACTGAGTTCGCGTGCAAGAGCATAAGTTAATCCATGCACGCCTGCTTTGGCTGAGGCATAGCCTAAATAACCCGGTCGGTTTCCTCCCGTAAACGCGGCATTGGTGCTGATGTTAATTATGCGACCTCCCGGTTTGGTCAAATGAGGGGCAACCGCCATTGCCATCAGAAAAGTACCTTTGAGATTAGTATTTATTACCTCATCCCAAAGTTGTTCGGCTTCGTCTAACGGGGTACTGGTTGTCAACCAACGCGGAAAGCCTGCGGCGTTGATTAACACATCAATATTGCCGTATTGCTGAACAACAAAATTAACAACTTCAGTAACTTCGTTTCGCTTGCTGACATCTGCTTGTTGCCACACGCAATTCAAACCAATTGCTTGAGCTGTAGATTTAAGCTTTTCTTTATTTCGTCCAATAATCACAACTTGAGCATCTTCTTTAACAAAAGCTTCCGCAATGCCACGTCCGATGCCACTACTGCCACCTGTGATGATTACAACTCGCATGTTATGACTGGTTTTAGGACTAAAAAACGAACCGCCAAGGAAGCCAAGGAAGCCAAGGAATAAGAGTTGTAGAGGGTTTTGGCGTAAGTCCGGTTTAAGACGCAACGGCAGCTAGCAGAAATAAGCTATCTACCAAAATTGTACTTAGCACCGCTCCACTAAAGGCGTACCAATGCCGTTGGCGTTTAATTAAAGGCAAAACGCCAGCAATCAACAATACTACGGCGAGAATTAGCGCCCAAGTTTCTCCCCAAGGTGTTTGGACTTGCGCCACAGCACTATGTAATATTGGTGATGCTAAAGCTGGTTCGACACGCATGATTTGCCGCCAATAAGGCATTAAGTCTACCAAGTAAAAATACACGTCGGTTAAAGCTGTACCCAGTAAAGAACCGAAATAAAACCAGTTACCGACTTTGCCCCAATTCCGCATTAGACACCAACAAGCAAATGGTAGCCCGATTGACTCTACTGGCAAATGCCATAACGGTTCCCAACGCAACCAGCCCCAATAAATTGAACCGGCTAACCAACTCCAGCTGAACCCTAAGAGTAAATCTCCCCAAATATAAGTTGCGGAATTTGACATTAATCTAAAACTCAGCCAAACCCAAAAGCCTGTTAATACAAAACTTAATAAAGGTAGCGATCGCACTAACGGCGCTTCGATAAACACTGGCACAGATACTAAAAATACCGCTGCCGCAAACACTAACCAACCTTGGCGAGACGATGCCATCACTCCGAATGAGGGACTCAAAGACAGTGCTGTCTCTAACTCCTCTCGGCTTTTTTGCACCGTTTCCGTCTCTAGGGCATTAATTGAAGGATTAGAAGCCGCGTAAGAAGACAATGTATTGTTAATCAAAGTTTTTAATATTGTTTACTTAACTTTATATTATTTAAGATATCACAACAATAAATCCCCTAGGGGGGCATATTTATTTTACTTTAATTTTAATTGGCTAAAATTATCTGACCCGGACACAACGACAACAGAGGCGTAAAGTTGGATAATTCGGTAAAATTACGCAGCTAATATGGGAGTCTGATTAATGGGAATAATGTTAGAAGCCGGTCTAGATTTGCTATTGCCAGCATCAAGTCATATATTACAGGTGGGAGTTCCCTCTGCTGTAGCAACGGGTGAACCGAACCTGATACTGCAAATAATTCAGGCATTTATCTTGGGGATTGTGCAAGGGATAACAGAATTTCTGCCCATTAGTAGCACTGCCCATCTACAAGTATTTACCAAAGCATTAGGCTGGAAACTTTTGGGAGAAAAGTCTTTTGTCGCGACGATTCAATTTGGCAGCGTGATTGCCGTTTTGATTTATTTTTGGAAAGATATTAGTCTAATTTTGACTGGAGGCTGGGTAGCTTTCCAAGAAAAAGACTGGCGACGGGATGAATGGCAATTATTGGTTGGTGTAGCAATAGGCACTTTACCGATTTTAGTAGTGGGATTTGCGATCAAGGATTTACTCAATGATGAAAATTCGGCAATTAACAGCATGACGACGATCGCCATCGATTCGATTGTGATGGCACTTTTATTAGGTGCGGCAGAAAAATTCGGTAGCCGCAAACGCGACTTTAACAGCTTGAAGATTCGCGATGGACTGCTGATTGGGTTAGGACAAATGCTGGCTTTAGCACCTGGGGTATCTCGTTCTGGTGCAACTTTAACTACCGCCTTGTTTTTGGGCTTGCAAAGGGAGACAGCAGCAAAATTTTCCTTTCTTTTAGGCATTCCTGCCTTGACAATTGCAACTTTATATGAATTTATCAAAGAAGCTTTGGGTAAGATTGACTTGGTGTTGGTAGGTGTAGGAACATTATCTGCGTTTATATTTTCGTATATCTCGATCGCTTGGCTGTTGCGATATCTTCAAAGAAAAGACACTTGGATCTTTGTTTGGTATCGTTTGGCATTTGGAGTAGCAATCTTGAGTGCGATCGCAACTGGAATGTTGAAAAATAATTAATAGTCTAAAGTCAAGAGTCAATAGTCCAATAGTCAAGAGTCAATAGTCCAAAGTCCAATAGTCTTGAGTCAATAGTCCAAAGTCTAAAGTCCAAATTTAACTGACTGTTGACCCTTGACTCTTGACTATTGACCGTTGACCCTTGACTCTTGACTATTGACCATTGACCCTTGACTATTGACCATTGACCCTTGACTATTGACCCTTGATTGACTCATGTCTACCATTAATCCTGCCCGAATTACTGGGGTATTACCAGATTCCATCGCTGCGGAAATTGGCTTTGCGGTGGGGGATGCGATCGTTGCTATCAATGGTACGCATCCCCGCGATTTAATTGACTATCAGTTTTTGTGCGCTGATGAAGTTCTGGAATTAGAAGTTTTAGACGAGAAAGGAAAAACTCATCATATTGAAATTGAAAAAGACTACGACGAAGATTTAGGATTAGAATTTGAAACGGCACTGTTTGATAATTTAATTCAGTGTAATAACCGCTGTCCATTTTGCTTTATCGATCAACAGCCACCAGGCAAGCGACAAAGCTTGTATTTTAAAGATGATGATTATCGCTTGAGCTTTTTGTATGGCTCATACTTAACTCTTACTAATTTACCAGAGCGAGAATGGCAGCGCATTGAAAAAATGCGACTATCTCCGTTATATGTTTCGGTTCACGCTACCGAACCAGAAGTCAGAATTAGATTGTTGAAAAATCCCCGTGCGGGACAAATTCTACAACAACTGAAGTGGTTTCAAGAAAGACGATTGCAAATTCATGCTCAAGTCGTCGTTTGTCCTGGTATAAATGATGGCAAACATTTAGAACAAACATTGCGGGATTTAGCGTCATTTTGTACTGGGGAAGTGCCTGCGATTTTGTCAGTAGCAGTGGTACCTGTGGGTTTGACGCGATTTCGTTTAGAGAAAGATGAACTTATACCAGTAAGTGAAGAAAAAGCGATAGAAGTGATTTCGCAAGTGCGATCGCTTCAACAAGAATTTAGCAAAAAATACGGTTCTAACGTAGCTTGGTTAGCTGATGAGTGGTTTTTGATTGCTGGTGAAGAATTACCCAGCGAAGTTGAATATAACGACTATCCGCAAATTGATAACGGTGTAGGTTCGATTCGTTTATTTCTCAAGCAGTTTGCAACCGCTGCTGCTGAATTATTACCGCCAAAAATCTCAAAGACGCGAAAATTTACTTGGGTAGTTGGCAATGCAGTTGAAAAAGCATTTCAACCTATTTTACAGCAATTGAATGCTGTAGAGAATTTGAAAGTAAATATGCGTGCTTTGAACAGCGATTATTGGGGACAGACTATCACCGTTACTGGGTTGCTAACTGGTCATGATTTGCTTTTAAACTTACAAGGGCAAGATTTAGGAGAAGGAATTTTGCTACCAAAAGTTATGCTCAAACATGGTGAATTGATATTTTTAGATGATATGAGTATTGAAGAGGTAGCTAGCCAACTGAATACAAAAATCTTACCAGTCGCTGGTGTGGAAGATTTAATCAAGACTTGTATTGATTAAAAAATTGCTCAGTCATTATACACTATTTTATAAGATTATTCCGAAAATAAGTGATTGGCACCTTAAAACCTGCCTTAAAGTGGTTTTCATGAGGCGGCGATGTCGGAACCTGCGTCCGACATTTTAGCCGCCGTCCCCGGCGTAGATTGCACGGGGTTTTCAACCTACCTTCTTATAAGACGATTCCACAGACAAAGCCAGCAGTCGGATTTGAACCGACGACCTTCCGATTACAAGTCGGATGCACTACCACTGTGCTATGCTGGCGAAGCGCTAACTCTGGACGATCGCAAAAATTTTTTCTTTTTACACATCATACCAATTTCATATCGTAGCATAAGCAAGCTTTTTGCACAAGTCAAGTGCAAAAAAAGAAAAAAATGCTTGCTTTGTCTCATATTTATGATTTTTCCGCCTGTAAATGATTTATTGAAGGCTGCTTTCTTCGTGCAAAAATATAGAAAAAATTGTGAGTAGGGAGTAATGAAGATTCATATCTGAAATCGCAGGCTGAACACCAAAATATCTGGTAAGGTTTTAAAGTGGTATTTTTTGAATACGGCACGCGCGAAGCGAACATAAAGACATAATTGTTCTTTACAGATCACAACAATGGCAGCCTTGATCGGACGAGATTTATTAAGTTTGGCGGACTTGAGTGCAACCGAAGTTCAAGAACTCTTGCTTTTGGCAACTGAGTTGAAATCACAACGGCTAAAGTTGCATTGTCCGAAAGTGCTGGGGTTGTTGTTTTCCAAAGCTTCAACTCGGACACGAGTCAGTTTTACAGTGGCGATGTATCAACTGGGTGGACAGGTAATTGATCTTAACCCGAATGTCACCCAAGTGAGTCGCGGGGAACCGATAGAAGATACAGCGCGGGTATTGGATCGATATTTGGATATTTTGGCAATTCGCACCTTCGCACAGCAAGATTTGGAAATTTTTGCCCATTATGCCAAAATTCCTGTAATTAATGCGCTTACCGATTTAGGACATCCCTGTCAGGTATTGGCAGATTTAATGACGATTCAAGAATGTTTTGGCACTCTGGCTGGCTTAACCTTAACTTATGTAGGCGATGGTAATAATGTCGCCAATTCTCTGATGCTAGGCTGTGCTTTGGTAGGGATGAATGTAAGAATTGCCACGCCAATTGGCTATGAGCCAAATGCAGCCATCACCGAAAAAGCACGCGCAATAGCCGACAACAAAACTGAAGTTATCTTAACTAATGACCCAGAAGCAGCAGTAAAGGGAGCTTCTGTACTTTATACTGATGTTTGGGCAAGTATGGGGCAAGAAGCAGAAGCCGGCGCGAGGCTACCAATTTTCCAATCCTACCAAATCAACGAGCCGCTATTAAGTCTTGCCGATCGCCACGCAATTGTTTTACACTGTTTACCAGCTCATCGCGGTGAAGAAATTACTGAATCTGTAATTGAAGGCTCTCATTCACGAGTTTGGGATCAGGCAGAAAATCGGATGCACGCTCAAAAAGCTTTACTTGCAAGTATCTTAGGGGCAGAATAATTTTAGATTTTAGATTTTAGATTTTGGATTAGTGGGCTAGGATTGAAAATCTCAAATTAAAAATTCAAAATTTACAAGCCATTGGGGGAGTTTTTGTAGTACTAATGTTCTAGAGACATTTGTACTTTGTCTCCCTACTAATTTATGGAAAGACTAACAGAAGCTCAACAAGAACTTTACGAATGGCTGGCGGAATACATCCGAACGCACCAGCATTCGCCTTCAATTAGGCAAATGATGCAAGCGATGAACCTGAAATCACCTGCACCCATTCAAAGCCGCTTGGAACATTTACGCGCCAAGGGACATATTGAATGGAGTGAAGGTAAGGCGAGAACAATTAGGATTTTGCGTCCGCAAAAACCAGGTGTGCCAATTTTAGGTACAATTGCCGCCGGCGGTTTAATCGAACCGTTCACCGATGCTGTGGAACATCTGGATTTGGCTAATTTGTCGTTACCTCCGCACACATATGCTTTGCGGGTAGCTGGCGATAGTATGGTTGAAGTAGGAATTGTCGATGGAGATGTGGTATTTCTGCGTCCAGTACCAGAACCAGATCATCTGAAAAATGCAACGATTGTCGCCGCCAGAGTCGAAGGACACGGTACGACATTGAAGCGATTTTACAGAAATGGCGATCGCGTCACCCTCAAACCTGCAAATCCCAAATACAACCCCATCGAAGTATCGGCTATAAAAGTGGAGGTGCAAGGTACCCTTATCGGTGTCTGGCGAGGTTACAACTGATATATGGGTAGTGGGTAATAGATAATAGGTAATAGGTAATAGCTAATAGCTAATACCTAATGGGTAACAAAAAAACCCGTGACCGCGTTTTCCATTACCAATTACCAATTCTCGTTTCATCACCATTTTAGTCATCGCTGTCTATATGTATTTGACGCCACGAGTTGAGAAATTGCCCACTTTCAAGCTGAAAAAACCATTTGCAGGTGAAAGTAAGGGCAATTATCAAACTCATAAATTACCAGGATGCCCCAGAATGCCGCAATATCTGCAATTACGGCAATATCAACGACAAGCTGTTGAGTCTTGGTTTGCCAACAACGGCAGAGGTACGCTGAAGATGGCTACTGGTAGTGGTAAGACGATTACAGCATTGGCGATCGCTTGCGAGTTATACAAACAAATTAACTTGCAAGCAATACTTGTGGTGTGTCCTTACCGTCATCTTGTCACCCAATGGGCGCGAGAATGTGAAAAATTCAACTTGCAGCCCATTTTAGCTTTTGAAGATTTACGAACGTGGCAAAGTCAACTTTCTACCCAACTTTATAACGTGCGTTCTGGTTCGCAATCGTTTCTCACGGTTGTTACTACCAATTCCACATTAATTGGCGATGGCTTTCAATCTCAACTCAAGTACTTTCCCGAAAAGACTTTGATTATTGGTGACGAAGCACATAACTTAGGCGCACCTAAGTTGGAAGAAAGTTTACCACGCCGCGTGGGTTTACGACTTGCTCTTTCTGCTACCCCAGAAAGATATTTTGATGATGATGGCACTCAATCTTTATTTAATTACTTTGGTGCCGTTCTTCAGCCAGAATTCACTTTAAGAAATGCAATTTCTCAAGGTGCGTTAGTACATTATTTGTATCATCCCATCTTGGTAGAGTTAACAGAAGCCGAAAGTATTGCTTACTTAAAATTAACCAAAAGAATAGGACGAGCTTTATTATATCGAGAACGAGAAAATTTAGATGTAGGGGACTTTGAAGACAACGAAGATTTAAAACCTTTGTTAATGCAACGGGCAAGATTAATTGGTGCGGCAGAAAATAAATTAAACGCTTTGCGCGAACTAATGGCGACTCGTCGCGAAACTACTCACACCCTTTTTTATTGTAGTGATGGCGCACAAGAAGAGAAACAGCGGTCATCGCTACACCAACTCAAAGCAGTCGCCAAAATATTAGGAGGAGAACTGGGGTATCGAGTCAGCACCTACACTGCAAAAACGCCTTTACAAGAAAGAGAAAATTTGCGTCTTCAATTTGAAAGCGGCGAATTGCAAGGTTTAGTAGCAATTCGCTGTTTAGATGAAGGAGTTGATATTCCGGCAATTCAAACTGCTGTAATTTTGGCAAGTTCGGGAAATCCCCGCCAATTTATCCAGCGAAGAGGGCGAGTTTTACGCCCTCACCCAGGTAAAGAACGCGCTACTATATTTGACATGATTGTGCTTCCACCAGAACTTGACAGGAATACTCTCGAAGTTGAGCGCAATCTGTTAAGAAAAGAATTGCGTCGCTTTGTCGAATTTGCTGATTTAGCTGATAACGCTGGTGAAGCCAGGATGAAATTACTCGCTTTACAAAAGAGATACGACTTATTGGATATCTAATGATTGCACTAAGACACCAAAAACAACGATTTTTATACTTTAGATAAATTTTTGTGAAAGAAGTAAAAAAAATCGATAAAAACAGGGGTAAATGTGAGATAATAATAAGTATGAGATAGATTTTAGTATAATGGGGTATTAGCAAAATTTTTAAAACAGCGACCACTCCATTATGATGAAAGTTATTTAGTTATCTTTAATAATACCAGGAGACAGCCCAAAAAGAAAGCGATTTTTGTCAAAAAATTGCAAATTTTCTTGTTTTTTTTGGGTGAAAGTAAAGATAACGGTAAGAGTACCTTTAAGGCGACGCTTACACTCCTTAGAGACGGTTAAAATAGAGAAAAAAATCTATTTTAAAACCGAGATGACAAAAGAGCCGAATATCGATGATGTTCAGGAGCCAATTATCAATGCTCCTGAGGAAGTGCGGCAAATAATTGAGCGGGTATGGTATCTAGAAAAAAGCAGACTGGATAAGAAAAGTCTCAGCCATATTAATGATGATATATTAAAAATAGTGAAGGAAGTTGTGCAATGAAGCTGACTTCAATCAAGCTGTGTAACTTTCGCTCTTTTTATGGCAAAACACCGGAAATCATCTTAGCAGTTGGTGAGGCTGATAACACGACAATTATTCACGGTAATAATGGTGCGGGAAAAACCAGTCTGCTAAATGCATTTACATGGGTGCTGTATGAGAAATTTAGTGCAGCATTTGCATCAGTTGAGCAGTTAGTTAATAAGCGAGCGATCGCAGAAGCTAAAATCGGGCAAGCTGTAGAATGTTGGGTAGAAGTAGCTTGGGAACATGACAGCAAACGCTACAACGTCAAACGTCAGTGTCGAGTTTATAAAAATGCAACTGACATTGATGTTGGTAAGACAGAATTACTAATGCAAGTATCTGGAGATGATGGACGCTGGTACTTTCCACTCCAACAACCAGAAGATATTATAAATCAGATTTTACCTAGTAGTTTACATCAATATTTCTTCTTTGATGGCGAACGGATTGAGCAAATAGTGCGTTCTGATAAAAAAGCGGAAATCGCGGAAGCGACAAAGATGCTTTTGGGGGTAGAAGTAATAAATCGTTCTATCAAGCATTTGGGGGAAGCAAAGAAAAGTTTAGATAATGAATTAAAACTCATCGGTGATTTAGAAACGAAAAAGCTTTTAAGACAGCAAGAAAAGCTAGAGCGGGAAATTGAGCGCATCACCAAGCGACAAACCGAAATAAAACAAGAGTTAGAGTATCAACAAACCTTTAAAAAAGAGACAAGTAACCGTTTGCGAGAACTCAGCGCTGCCAAAGAAATTCAAGAAAGACGACAAGAGTTAGAAAACCAGAAAAAAGCAAACCAAGAAAATCTCAAACAAACCAGAGAAGCGTTAAAAAAACTTATTTCCACACGCGGTTATACGGTGTTGCTATCGTCAAGTACAATACAATTTCGTACTATTGTCGAAGATTTAAAGCAGCGTGGTAAATTAACTGCGGGAATTTCGCGGGAGTTTGTTACCGACTTATTGAATTCTAAACGCTGTATTTGTGGTGCAGAATTACACGACGGAACCCACCGACACGAGAATGTGAAAAAGTTGCTCGATAAAGCTGGTTCTTCAGCGGTAGAAGAAACAGCTTTCCGCATGTGCGCTCAAGTAGATGAAATTGACAAGCAAGCAGTCGCGTTTTGGGAAGAAGTTGATAAAGAACAAGCCAGAATTAATCAGTTAAGGCAAACTATATCTCAAATTGAAGGAGAGTTAGATACTATTCAAGAACGCTTGCGAAAAGACCCAAGTGAAGAAATTCGCAGTTTGCAAAAGCGATTAGATGAAATTGAAGAAAAAATCAGAGAATTAACGTTAGAACAAGGTGCAAATCAACAGCAAATTGCTAATCTGAAAGCGGAAATAGAAGGTTTGAATAAGCAAGTTGCTAAACAAAAGCTGAATGAAGATAAACAAACACTCGCACAACGACGGATTGCAGCAACCCAAGATGCAATTGAGCGATTAACTGAAGTTAAGTTTCGTCAAGAAAATCACTTTCGCTTGCAACTGGAAAAGCGAGTCAAAGAGATATTCAGTGAAATTTCTTTTACACCTTACATTCCTAAAATCAGCGATAAATATGAACTGACGCTAGTGGAAAATACAACAGGTATGGAAGCGCTAGTTGCAGCTTCTACAGGGGAAAATCAAATTCTCAGTTTATCTTTTATCGGCAGCATTATCGACAGGGTGCGAGAATGGAGTGAAAGAAAAATGCTGATGATGCCAGATAGTAACACGTTTCCGATTGTGATGGATTCGCCTTTTGGTAGTTTGGATAATAATTATAGACGGCAAATTGCGAAGACTATTCCGCAATTAGCAAATCAGTTGATTGTGTTGGTTACTAAGACGCAATGGAGAGGTGAAGTTGAGGAGGAAATGGGAAAGAGAATAGGGAGGGAATATGTGTTGAGTTATTATTCTTCTAAACCTGATTGCGAACAGTCTTATATAGAGTTGAATGGGGAAAGATATGCGTTGGTTAGGCAAAGTCCAAATGAGTTTGAGTATACGGAGATTGTTGAGGTTGAACGTGGGGGTTAATTCTTCTTTGCGTCTCTGCGACTTTGCGTGAGATAATTCTATGCGTTCACGAAGTGACTCCGCAGGAGTATCGCGCTTATTTTTTTAGGAAAACGAACCGCCTTGGCGCCAAGTACACGAAGATAAGAGAGGAAAGTGCGATCGCGCTTATTTTTTCGGAAAACGAACCGCACTCGTAGCGAAGTACACGAAGATAAGAGAGGAAAGTGCGATCGCGCTTATTTTCTCAGAAAAACGAACCGCAGAGACGCAGAGTTAGCAGAGAGGGGTTTCACACTCATGTAGACAAAAATGGACAGGCTTGTTTTAAAGATCCTCAACACGATAGCGAGTCACAAAGGATGAAGCCTGTCCATTTTTG
>NZ_JTCM02000036.1 GCF_000817785.2 Hassallia byssoidea VB512170
GTTTGATTACTTATGATCGCCCAAAGAACCCCACCCCGCCAAAGCGTAGCTTTGTCTCCCCTCCCCGCTTGCGGGGAGGGGATTAAGGGGAGGGGTGCTTCTTGACTATAGGAATCATAACTAATTACCCGGACATGATATAACCCCAACTAGTTTTTTTGAACTTGTGTTAAATCTGTTAATCGCTGCACTAATGACTGTAAGGTAGGAAATAATGGTTTGTAGACTTCAGTGTAAAGTTTTTCATAAATAGCTTGGGTTTGAGAATCTGGTGTAAAACGCGATCCAGTACCCGTCGTCATCGATTCAGCAGCAATATTAATATCAGGATACCACCCCACTGCAACAGCACAGAGAATTCCTGCTCCTAAACAAGTGGCTTCGGTAGTTGTAGCACGCACCACTGGCACACCTGTAATGTCAGCAATAATTTGGCACCAAAGAGGGCTTTGACTGCCACCACCCATGACTACATACTCGCTGAACTTTTGCTGCATTGCTGCCATGACGCCATCCCCTACAAGCCTTTGTTCAAAAGCAATACCTTCTAAAATTGCTCGATAAAGATGTTCCCGTCCATGTGTTCCTGTCCAACCGATAGTAATACCAGTGGCTGACGCATCCCAATAGGGATTCATCACATGATTCCAGTAAGGTACTAATATTAAACCATCTGCCCCAGGAGGTAGTTTTGCGGCTGCCGTTTCCAGAATTTCTTCTGGACTGAGGTTTAAATTGTTATAGCGCAAGTCATTGGCAAATTTTTCTACAAACCAATTGATCGTGAATACACCACCCTGTAACACATTTTCCAGAAAATAAGATTTCTCAATAGGTGCATACACAGTACGAAAGGCTGAATTTACCAAATAATCTCTGCTGATGATGCCACTAGCGATCGCAGTGCCTAAATTTAGATAAGCGCGGTTATTGCCAACAGCATTTGCACCCAAACCTGCACACTGACCATCACCTGCACCAGCAATTATCGGTAAATTATCTGGTAATCCGGTGGCTGCTGCTGCACTTTCATTAACATAGCCAATTACCGAACCTGGTTGTACTAACTCGGCAAATTGTTCTGTTTGCAGTCCTAAACAAGAAAGTAAATCATCTGCCCAAGTATTAGCTTGCATATCGATGACTCCCATTGGGTCAGCAGATGCTAAACTAGTGCGGAAATTTTTGGTTAACTGATAGACTAAATAACCATGAACATCTAAGAATTTATGGGTGCGGCTAACAGTTTCCATCTCATGCTGAGTTAGCCAAATAATTTTGGGTAGAGAAGGAGTCATGGCATTTGGTTTACCGGTCAGTTGGTTAAGTTCTTCTTTGCCAATTTTCTCTGCCAAAAAATTCACTTGCTGACGGCTGCGTTTGTCCATCCAAACAATGGCATTGCGAACAGCTTTACCTTCACTGTCTACAGCTACAAAAGTTTCGCGTTGATGGGTGATACAAATAGCTTCTATTTGTTTGGTATCTATCTGAGTCAGCAATTGCTTGAGAGCATCACAAGTACTATACCACCATTGGTTTGCATCTTGCTCATACCAATCTGCTTGTGGTTGTAATAATGGATAAGTTGCCCGTCCTTCGGCTACAGATTTTCCTTGTTTGTTCCAAGCGATCGCTTTACAGGCAGTGGTACTACAGTCGATTCCGATTACCAATTTGTTGTGATTAATCATTGCACTGAGACTTTACTAGTCGTTAATTTAACCACTAAAGTGGTTACTACGAACTTTTACTACTGTTTGAGTGCTACACCTTTGTAGAGATAGCCAAGTATTTTGGGCAAATTCTCACTATAAAACTGTTCGATTGTCAAGTGGCTGAAGTGATTTTCAACCAGATGCTTGATGTCGCGATTTAAATGACAACCATCAGCAATGACTTTTTGAATCGGGGTGAGACGATTTTGCCAAACTTGCACTTTCGCATCGTTACTCAATCCATGTTCGATAAAAAAGTATCTTCCTTGCGGTTTTAGGACGCGGTAAATTTCTTTTAAAGCTTGCTCGACGTTGGCAATGCTGCATAATGTCCAAGTAGTAACCACACTATCGAAGCTTTGCGAAGCGAAGGGTAGATTTTCGCCACTGAGTACGTTATGCTCGACAACAATATCTGAAGCTTGAATGCGTTTCAAGGCAAGTGCATTCATCCCAGGATTGGCATCAACTGTTATCAGCTTTTTAATGTGTTTGGGATAGTAGGGTAAATTTAATCCTGTGCCAAAGCCGATTTCTAAAGTTTCGCCGCTCACCTGTGCCAATACTTGCTGACGATAATTAGATAGACTCGCATCACTCATGCTCCAGTCGAGCAAGCGAGGCATGATAAATTGAGAGTACAAATTCATCTTGGCAAGGTGTGATGGATTCTAATATCAATTTTATTTTATCGCCCTCACCCTAGAAGGGTGGGGCTATACGAACAAAGCCCACCTTCGTGGGCTAATTAGGCGTATGTTTATAAACAGACGGTGTAAAGTTTTGTTTGGAACACGAAACTTGAGCTTCTGAAGGTGAAACTTCAGCTTCCGAACTCGAAACTTCAGCTTCCGAACTCGAAACTTCAGCTTCGGAAGGTGAAACTTGAGCTTCTGAAGGTGAAACTTGAGCTTCGGAAGGTGAAACTTGAGCTTCTGAAGGTGAAACTTGAGCTTCTGAAGGTGAAACTTGAGCTTCTGAAGGTGAAACTTGAGCTTCTGAAGGTGAAACTTCGAGTTCAGAACACGAAACTTCGAGTTCAGAACACGAAACTTCAGCTTTGGAACTCGAAACTTCGAGTTTGACTCTTGACTGTTGACTTTTGACTATTGACTCTTGACTATTGACTAAATACGCGATCGCACAAATTTATCTAATCGATCCATTCCTTTCTCTATTGTTGCCATATCGGTGGCGTAAGAAAGACGAATATTGTCATCGGCGCCAAAAGCGACTCCGGGAATGACTGCAACTTGCTCTTTTTCTAGCAAAGCGTCACAAAATTCTAAAGATTTGACACCGAGTTTGCTGATGTCGGGAAACATGTAAAACGCACCATCTGGCTTTTCACAACTTAAACCGGGAATAGCGTTAAGTCTATCTAACATTACTTGCCGGCGTTTGGCGAAAGCTTGACGCATTTCTTCTACACAATCTTGGGAGGATTCTAATGCAGCGATCGCCCCATATTGAGCAAAGGTACACACATTTGATGTACTGTGACTTTGGATGGTGATTGTCGCTTTAATGATTTCTGTGGGTCCTGCAAGATAACCAATCCGCCATCCTGTCATCGAGTAAGCTTTCGCAAAGCCGTTACTGACAATAGTTCGGTCGAAAATCTCCTTTCCTAACGAACCGATGCACAAATGTTCTGCACCGTCGTAGAGTATTTTTTCATAAATCTCGTCGGAGACTACAAGTATATCTTTTTCAACTATTATCTCTGCTAGAGCTTTGATTTCTTCTGGGGTATATACCATCCCCGTGGGATTCGAGGGAGAATTGAGGACAAATAACTTTGTTTTCGGCGTGATTGATTCTCGCAGTTTTTGCGGTGTAATTTTATAGCCCGTGGAAGCATCTGTAGGCACAATCACGGAAACACCACCTGCCAGCGTGACCATTTCTGGATAACTTAGCCAATAGGGAGCGGGGATAATTACTTCATCGCCAGGGTCGATGAGTGCGACAATTAAGTTGTAGAGAGAATGCTTACCGCCGTTAGTGACGATGACATTTTCTGCTTTGTAGTCGAGATGATTGTCAGTTTTTAACTTGTGAGCGATCGCTTCTCTTAACTTTGGTTCACCAGAGGCAGCACCATACTTGGTTTTGCCTTCATCTAAAGCTTTTACCGCTGCCGCTTTGATATGAGCCGGCGTGTCAAAATCCGGTTCTCCAGCGCTAAAACTACAAACATCGATACCTTCAGCCTTCATAGCCTTAGCCTTAGCTGCGATCGCTAAGGTTAACGAAGGGGACACTTGACTTACTCTTGCTGCCAGCTTCATCTTACTTCTTAAAGGCACATTCTCACCTATATAAGAATATCCCACAATCCCCCGCGAGATTTTTCTCTTAAGATTTCCTTCTTTATGGGGAGTGGGGAGTGGGGAGTGGGGAGTGGGGGAGAGGGGGGGATGGGGGGAAAGAAGAATTATAGCCGCTCTTAGTTGGATGCAATTGCATTGTTCTATCGTCGCGTGTAGGGGCACGGCATTGCCGTGCCCCTACGAGTGTATTGGACTCAACCAATAACCGCTATATTCTCCAAGGAGTCCCCTTGTCCCCTACTCCCCACTCCCCACTCCCCACTCCCTTTATAAGCAAGAAAGCGTTAGAAATAAGTGTAATTGTAGGTTTTAATAATTACAGCGAACAGAGGGGAATCAGTTATGGGTAAACAAATAAAAAACCAACATTGGAATATCCAAGTTTTTACCCATCGAACCTTTGCTGTATTTATCAGTCTGCTGTTGCTGTCTGATGTGGGGATAGCTGCTGGACGCTACGAAGTGAAAGCGCAGCAGCAACCCCAATCGCAACAAGAAACCAGCGCAGCAGCGAAACGAGCATTAGATGAGGGATTCAAACTATATCAGCAAGGGACAGCAGAATCTTTGCGGCAGGCAATTGGCAAATTGGAAGAAGCGCTGAAACTGTATCGACAGATAAATGATAAGACGTGGGAAGCTATTACCCTCAATAATATCGGGAAAGTTTACGACGATTTAGGAGAAAAACAGAAAGCACTATCATATTACGACCAAGCACTGCCGTTGTATCGTCAAGTGGGGGACAAAGGTGGTGAAGCTAATACCCTCAATAATATCGGGCTAGTTTACTCTAATTTAGGAGAAAAACAGAAAGCACTTTCGTATTACGACCAAGCACTGCCGTTGTATCGTCAAGTGGGGGACAAAGGTGGTGAAGCTAATACCCTCAATAATATCGGGCTAGTTTACTCAGATTTAGGAGAAAAACAGAAAGCACTTTCGTATTACGACCAAGCACTGCCGTTGCGTCGTCAAGTGGGGGACAAAGGTGGTGAAGCTACTACGCTCAATAATATCGGGCTAGTTTACTCTAATTTAGGAGAAAAACAGAAAGCATTGTCATATTACAACCAAGCACTGCCGTTGTTTCGTCAAGTGGGGAACAAAAATGGTGAAGCTACTACCCTCAATAATATCGGGCTAGTTTACTCAGATCTAGGAGAAAAACAGAAAGCGCTGTCATATTACGACCAAGCACTGCCGTTGGTTCGTCAAGTGGGGAACAAAAGTGGTGAAGCTGCAACCCTCAGTAATATCGGGGTAGTTTACGATGCTTTAGGAGAAAAACAGAAAGCGCTGTCATATTACGACCAAGCACTGCCGTTGTCTCGTCAAGTCGGGAACAAAGGTGGTGAAGCTATTACCCTCAATAATATCGGGCAAGTTTACTCAGATTTAGGAGAAAAACAGAAAGCACTCACATATTTCGACCAAGCACTGCCGTTGCATCGTCAAGTGGGTGACAAAGGTGGTGAAGCTATTACCCTCAATAATATCGGGCTAGTTTTCTCAGATTTAGGAGAAAAACAGAAAGCACTGTCATATTTCGACCAAGCACTGCCGTTGCTTCGTCAAGTGGGGAATAAAAGTGGTGAAGCTAGTACCCTCACTAATATCGGGGTAGTTTACGATGATTTAGGACAAAAACAGAAAGCGCTCACATCTTACGACCAAGCACTGCCGTTGCGTCGTCAAGTAGGGGACAAAGGTGGTGAAGCTATTACCCTCAATAATATCGGGAAAGTTTACGACAATTTAGGAGAAAAACAGAAGGCACTTTCGTATTACGACCAAGCACTGCCATTGCTTCGTCAAGTGGGGGACAAACGTGTTGAAGCTGCAACCCTCACTAATATCGGGGCAGTTTACTCTAATTTAGGAGAAAAACAGAAGGCACTTTCGTATTACGACCAAGCACTGCCATTGCTTCGTCAAGTAGGGGACAAAGGTGGTGAAGCTTATACTCTCAGTAATATCGGGCTAGTTTACTCTAATTTAGGAGAAAAACAGAAGGCACTTTCGTATTACGACCAAGCACTGCCATTGCTTCGTCAAGTGGGAGACAAAGGTGGAGAAGCTACTACCCTCAATAATATCGGGAAAGTTTACTCTAATTTAGGAGAAAAACAGAAAGCACTGTCATATTTCGACCAAGCACTGCCGTTGCGTCGTCAAGTGGGGGACAAAGGTGGTGAAGCTAACACTCTGTTCAATCTAGCTTCCCTAAAACGCAGCAAAAACAACTTACAACCAGCACTCACTTATATCGAAGCTGCGATCGCTATCATTGAAGATTTACGCACTAAAATCGATAGACAAGATTTACGCACTTCCTATTTTGCATCAGTGCAGGATTATTACCAATTCAAAGTTGACCTGTTGATGCAACTGCATAAAAAAGACCCATCCAAAAGATACGATGCTTTGGCTGTTGATACCAACGAGCGATCGCGTGCTAGGGTACTAATCGAACTGTTAACCGAAGCAAATGCCAAGATCCGCAAAGGTGCAAACCCCCAACTACTAGAACAGGAAACTAGCTTATTACAACGAATTGAAGCCACAGAGAAACTACTAAACAACTTAGAATCACAAAGCCAGAAAGACCTTATCCTGAAAAATTCTATCGAACAACGCAAGAAAGAACGCGAAAATCTCCTCGACCAATACCGCGAACTGCAAACCAAAATCCGCACCACCAACCCAGAATATGCTGCAATCAGATATCCACAACCTTTAAAACTGTCGCAAATTCAGCAACAACTCGATAAAGACACCGTGCTGTTGCAATATTCATTAGGAAAAGACCGCAGCTATCTTTGGGCAGTCACACCCGATTCTCTCGACTCCTACGAACTCCCCGGACAGAAACAAATCGAGGATGCTGCAAATAATTTCCGAGAAGTTATAGTTCTCGGTCGTAAGCTAATCAACAGAAATAATCCTAATGCAATAAATAAGCCAGCTTCCCAACTCACCCAAATAATTCTCGCACCCGTCGCTAACAAGTTAGGGAAAAAGCGATTAGTAATTGTCGCTGATGGAGTTTTGCAAAACATTCCCTTTGCAGCATTAGCAGACCCATCCGCTAAATTAACTACAACATATCAGCCTCTTTTAGTCAACCACCAAATCGTCAATCTACCATCCGTGACAGCGATCGCTACCCAGCGACAACAACTAAACAAACGTCAACCCGCACCCAAAACCCTGGCAATCCTTGCTGACCCCGTATTTGCCGCTGACGATAAGCGAGTCACAGGCAAAGAACCTGCCATAGTACCCGACTCCAACTTTGACCGTTCGAGTTTGCAACGTGCGATGAAAAACCTCAAGCGTAACGGATTAATGTCCCTACCAGGTACACGCACAGAAGCCGAAAAAATCCTCAAACTTGTATCACCTTCCCAAAGCATACATGCCTATGATTTTGATGCCAATTACAACTTCGCAACCAACCCAGAACTCAAACAATATCGGTTCTTGCAATTCGCTACCCACGGTATTGTCGATACTACCAACCCTGAGTTATCGGGAATTGTCCTCTCGCAAATCGATAAACAAGGTAAGCAAGTTGAAAAAGGTTATCTGCGTTTGGGTGACATTTTCAACTTAGATTTGGGCGCCGAGTTAGTCGTTTTGAGTGCCTGCGAAACCGGTTTGGGTAAAAATGTCAAAGGTGAAGGGTTGATGGGGTTGACAAGAGGATTGATGTCTGCTGGTTCAAAGCGGGCTGTGGTGTCTTTGTGGCAGGTTGACGACGAAGGCACATCGCAATTGATGCCGTTATTTTATAAAGCGATTTTGCAAGGAGAATCTCCCACATCTGCTTTGCGGGATGCACAACTGCAACTGTGGCAGCAGAAGCAGTGGCAAAATCCTTACTATTGGGCAGCTTTCACATTGCAAGGTGATTGGAGATAGAGGGGGAAAAAGAATTTGTAATTAAGTAGGCACAAAAAAACTGAAATATGTCAATAATGAGCGCAAAAACTCTCCCAAACTCTCAACCTCTGCGTTCTCTGCGCCTCTGCGGTTCGTTTCATCATCATTCTGCGTAAGTCCTATATGTAAAGAAAAGTAAAATTATTCAAAACCCTCTCCCCCTCCCCCCCTCTCCCCCTCCCCCCCTCTCCCTACTCCCCACTCCCCACTCCCCACTCCCCAATTTGTTTATAACCCAAATAAACAGCTTCCAAAAAGACATCCGGAACAACGGCTTCTGGTAACTTTTCTAAATCGATAATGTCTTGAACTTGCTGAGTCAACTCTAAAGCCAGCTTCATTCTTGCTTTTGTTGACATCTGCGTGCGTCTGAGTAAATATTCGCGAATAACGGCAAAGTCATCGGGCAATAATGCTGATAAATCGGCGACTTGCAGCAAATGCTCATATATCGGCTTTGCTTGTTCGCAAATTGTCAAAGTCGTTGATGCAAGCGGTCTTTGAGCTTGAATGACAATTGTGCCGGCGGCTAAATCACCTAGACGCTTTTCGCGATCGCTAAAGATGATAAATAAACTGCCAAGATAGAAAAACTCATCAATCGGTCTAAGTAAAGCGCGTAATGTTGTTTGTTGCAAACCAACAGGTCTACCATCATCTCGAACAACGCGAATTTTCGCAAAGCGTTTGCCGGGGGTTTGACCATGCCATAAAGTTTCAAAGAAGACAAAGTAACCTGTGTAAATAGCAAAGCCGGTGATCAAGGCGATCGCTATTAACCACAAACTCACCTGCTTGCCAAAAATTATTGTCCACAAATCCGCCAACTGCACTGCAACTGTCACCCAGACAACAACAAACACCGTCATAAAAGCAGCCAAAACGTGATAATCAATTAGCAGTGCCCAAGCGCGATTACCGATGCCGGCAAGAGTAAATTCTAGTTCTACACTTTCTGGTGTGCGGAATTTAATTTTGTTGAATAAGTGCATAGCAGTTTTTGTACTAATGTTTAAATATCCCGGTCTCGTAACTTCAATCCCATCCCTTCCCGACGACTCCGCAAGTCATAATAAACTACTGCTTTGATTGACTGCCAAAACGGTACAATCAACGCGGCACTTATTAAACCAATAATTAGGCTTACCAGTTGTGAAAGAACGGCGTAACCTCGATTTTCTTGAGCTAAAGATGCTAAAATTGCCTGAATGATACTGCTAAGAATAGTAAAAGGAATTTGTATCGGTATTGTAATTAAATAACCGACTAATAAAATCGCGACAATTCGCCAAGCATGTCCTTTTGTTAATTCCCAACTGCGACCAATTGTTGAGGTTCCATCAATATTGTCTTCAATAGCAAGTGGAACTTCAACTACAAAAAAGCGAGCTTGTACCCACAGAAAAACAACGAATAAAACTGGTATCAAAATGAGTGTTAACAGAGAAACAACCAAAAGAATAGTTGCATTTGGGGTAACACCTGCGGCAATACTGCCAACAAAAAAAGCGGTAACAATCCCGATAAAAATAGAAAAGGGAATGATTAAAGCCAGACCAATTCCAAACATTAACAAACCCATAATGAAAAACTGCCACATGCGCGAATTTACGATTCTGCGACCTCCTTCTACAGATTCCGGTTGATCCACCAATTCACCAAAGGCTAACCGGGATATTAAAGCTAAAATTGCTCCACATTTCGCCCAACCATAAATTGGTACAAATATCCACAAATAAGCATTAAATGCCAGTTTAAGATAAGACTTGAGGTGAGAACGATATAATCGGATTCCGGCACTGACGACATTACCGAGGCTAAGTGGTTGTATTGTTCCGGGAGAACCGTGATTAGGAGACATGATGCCAAATTCTGTTGTAAAGTAAGTTTGGAATTTGAGGCTATCTTAAGATAACTTCAATAAAGTATTCCCAAAGTTTATGAATATTCAACGTTGGATTTCTCGACGAGAACCAAACTGGCAGCGTCTAGATGCTTTATTAAGACAAGTAGAAAAAAAAGGAATCAAGTCACTGCAAGCAACGGAAATTAGAGAGCTAGCGAGTTTATACCGTTCGGTGGCAGCAGATTTAGCCCGCGCTCAGACTCAGAAAGTAGGCAATACTTTGACGCAAAGTTTACAATTATTGACAACTCGCGCTTATACGCAGATTTATCAGGGTTCCCGGCGACAAGAATGGCAAGCAGTGGTAGAATTCTATAGTTGGGGATTACCAGCAGTGGTGCAGCAAACATTTCCATATATTGCCACAGCCACTACTATTTTTCTGCTAGGAGCGCTAATCGCTTGGTGGTATGCGTGGCAAGATCCCACCTTCATATCACTTCTCGTCCCGGAAAGCTTAATTACCCAGGTGCGAGATGAGCATAAATTGTGGATGGGGTCAATAGTTGGAATTGAACCTTTAGCATCGAGCAATATTACGATTAATAATTTATCAGTGTCGTTTGGAGCGATCGCAGGTGGCATGACAGGAGGAATTTACACCACATTTTTGTTATGGTTCAATGGTTTATTAATTGGTGCCCTTGCCACCCTAGTCAGTCAAAATAATCTTGCTTATCCGTTTTGGGCGTTTGTATTTCCCCACGGTTCTTTAGAATTACCCGCCATCTTTTTTGCTGGTGGTGCAGGTTTTTTACTCGCCAGGGCAATTTTATTTCCCGGTAAATATAACCGTCGTGACGCACTGAAATTTTACGGTTCTCTGGCAGTGCAGTTACTATTTGGCATTATCCCAATGTTGATAATTGCTGGTACTATCGAAGGATTTTTTTCTCCCAATCCTAGTGTAGCAAGTCCTTTTAAATATCTCCTGGGGATGAGTTTGTTTGTGGTTTTGGTAGTGTATTCTAATCGCAAGCGGGGCTAAGTATTCACACCGGAAAACAGCCATATCCACTTTCATGTCTTTTGACTATGCATAAAAAATTAGATTGTTACATATAAATGTATTTAGCAAACAAAATCGATTTGGTATTGAAATAAAGGCAATTATGAAAAAGAAATTTTTTTATAGCTTACTCGCTGCTGCGTTAGGAACTGGTTTATTATCCGCTGCACCTGCAAGCGCTTTTGAAATCAAAAGCCGAGATGAAGCTCCAGCTGATTTCAAAAATATTCTTCAAGACTTTAGAGCTTTTGTTGGCGAAGAACGTCGCTATTTGTCTCCTGATACCATTCAGGCAAAACAGGTTAATTTGTCTGACCTAACGTTGAAATTTGACTACGATCCCAAAGTATTCTTTATCGGCGAAACGGCTGACATATATCGCGATCGCTTAGATTTCAAAGCTACTACCGGCTCTCAAGTCGAGACAGGTCAAATAATTTTCGGCGATACCTCTTGTAATACTGGCGATCGCAGTTTCCCTAATTTTAGCCAGTTTTGCCCAAACCCGAACGACGCGCTACCAGGCAAAGTTGCACCCTATAAACCCTTGAATGTAGGTGACTGGGTGAATTTAGGCTCGTTTCAAGCTGGTACAAAATTGGATTTCCAGTTAGTTGCTAACGATATTAACGGCGGCATCTACGAAAATGGAGTTAAAGCTATCTTTGGTTTAGATCAAGCTCTCAACCCAGATAATTTGCAACACGCTATAGCTTACTACTATAAAGACTATCTGGTGCTAGGTTTCGAGGATATATGGGGTGGTGGCGATCAAGATTATAACGATACAGTGTTTGCGATTGATATTGGTAAAGCAAATGCTCGTGGAGCTGCTAAGATACCAGAACCTTCTGCGACTGCGGCAATGTTTGCGATCGCTGCATTCGGCTTAATGAAAACTCGTCGGCGTCAAGCTGTTCGGTAAGAGACATCGACTCAATTTAAATATACATTATCCATAACCCTTGTAGAGACGTAGCAGTGCTACGTCTCTACATTCTTTTTTACGCCTGTGTCTAATAAACTCTGCTGTATGCAGGAACTTGTTGGCTACTTATATTTGTAGAATATGTGTATTCAGAAAGAACTATTTTTCAGCATAATCGTCAAAATTATTGCCTTTTACTAATGCTTTCAAAACCAACTTCTATCCTGCAACCACAAAAGAGCAGAAAGCCTTCTTTCTTTTAACTGACAAAGAGTTTTAAATCTGAGTTTTATGAAAAATTACTTAATTTATATTCTCCGCATCTATCAAAAGTTAGAGATTTAAAGAACAATATCCCCGACTTTTTTAAAAAGTTGGGGTTCTGAGGTCTTTCCATTCCCAGCTCCCCATTTTTATAAGAGACATGCGGTGTTTAAAAATTGTTGCTTTATTTTTAAGTCTATCTCTGGCAGCAACACCTTTGGTGGCAGTTGCCCAAAGTGTCGAACAGTTATTTCAACAGGGTAATGCAGCCCAAGAAGCTGGAAACTACACCCAGGCTGAAAATATCTGGCGCAGGATAATTCAACAATACCCCAACAATGCCAATGCTTACTACAATTTGGGTAAGGCGCTCTATTACCAGAAGAAATTAGAGCAAGCGATCGCAGCATTGCGGAAAGCCATCCAACTCAACCCCAACTATGCTTATGCTTACAACGGTTTGGGTAATACGCTCTCTGAGCAGAAGAAATTAGACTCAGCGATCGCAGCATACCGCAAAGCCATCCAACTCAACCCCAACTATGCCAAAGCTTACTACAATTTGGGTGTTGCGCTCTCTGACCAGAATAAATTAGACTCAGCGATCGCAGCATACCGCAAAGCCCTACAATTGCCGGAAGATACATCTATTACTTTTGCAAGCGCTCATACTTTAGCTTACAACGGTTTGGGTAACGCGCTCTCTGACCAGAAGAAATTAGACTCAGCGATCGCAGCATACCGCAAAGCCATCCAACTCAACCCCAACTATGCCGGTGCTTACTACAATTTGGGTACTGCGCTCTCCCAGCAGAAGAAATTAGACTCAGCGATCGCAGCATACCGCAAAGCCCTACAATTGCCGGAAAATAATTCTGGTAGTCCTGCAAGCGTTCATACTTTAGCTCACAATGGTTTAGGGTTAGTATTAGAACAACAAGGCAAGTTAGAAGAAGCAATCCAGGAATATCAGCAAGCAATTAAACTAGACCCCAAATATGCAACTGCCCAAAACAATCTCAAGGAAGCACAGCGACTTTTAGCATTGCGAAAAAGCCCTCCCCCACCCAAAGTGGAAAGCGATCGCCAATGGTTGCCCACTCCCCAAGACGAACCATTAGTTGGTGTATTACGTTCTGTGGTGCGGGTTATTGCCCAAATCCCCACTGGTAATAGTGTTGGTGCTGGCTGGGTAGTCAAACGCGAGGGAAATAAAGCCTGGATAGTCACAAACCGTCATGTGGTGACAGATTTTGAAAGAAGCGGACGACAAAGCGAAAAAATCGAGTTGGAATTTTATAGCGAACCTCCTAAGGGTAAATTTAAACCTCGTTACGCAGCCAAAATTGTTAATATCACCGATACCACCAACCCCTTAGATTTAGCCTTACTCGAAGTTACTGGCATCCCGGATGATATCAAACACTTGCCAATTGCTTCTGGTCGAGTTCCCCGTACTACCCAGGTGCGCGTCATTGGTCATCCCAGCAATGGTGCTGACTGGACTGTTGTTTCTGGGGAAGTTAGCAATTTCCTCTCCCAAGACCAAAAGTTGCAAATACAAGCAACCCTCGCACAAGGTAATTCGGGTGGACCTGTAATCGACCCGCAAAAGCAGGTTGTTGTCGGTTTGATGACTCAAATTAGCGACCCCAGTCAAAATTTTAAGGAACCAGTCAGTACGAACCAACCGCAAATTTCCGCGACAGGGGGATTTGGTTTTGCTTACAGCATGGATATTGTGGTCGAACAATTGCGTAGTTGGGGGATTTCGTTAAATCAATGAAATTAGCTTTTAGCTTTGTAGGGTGTGGCTTGGCTAAATGCGTGCATTATCCGTGCTTGCCCGAATTCAATAAACGACTGCCCGAATTCAATAAACGACTGCCCGAATTCAATAAACGACTGCCCGAATTCAATAAACGACTGCCCGAATTCGATAAACGACTGCCCGAATTCGATAAACGACTGCCCGAATTCGATAAACGACTGCCCGAATTCGATAAACGACTGCCCGAATTCAATAAACGACAGGTTCTTGGTGTTGGATTACCCAAATATAAGGATAAATGGGAGATTTGGTTAGATATTAAGTTACAGTTACTTACCCTCAACCTACAAATTTTTTTTGCAACATTTTAGGCTTGTCACGCTAGTAGTAGCGTGGCAAGGCTAAAATAGTGCATTAACAAAAAAGCAGAAAACATTGATTTATCTCAATTTTATCAAAAATCTATTGCAACATTTTAGTCTTGCCACGCCAGTAGGGTGTGTTATTGCTGAGGGTACGGCACCATCCGAGACTTTCGGTGCGTTAGGACGTTCCGTCCATAACGCACCCTACCAGATTCTTAATTTCGTTTCTTAATAATATAAAAAACACGAACAATATGAAATACACTGCCTTCTTTACCAGCCTATTTATTTTCGGTCTTAGCATTCCAGCCCAAGCTTGTCCGTCAGGAGACCCGAAATCTACCGTATATATTCGCCGAGATGACAATCGTTGTGAGGGAATTAAACAGCGAAATAGCGATAGGGGTTTGCGCTTGATTTCTTTTGCGACTATTGGCATCAATAGCTATCCCAATACTCTCACATTAAAAATTCCCAGTATTGCCAACGCGAAGCCAGATGTTAGGGTGCAATCTCTGGGCAAAAACTATATTTTGGATAACGTGTCTCTCACCTCAAATAATTCTCTATTTGTTTTTTCCTGGAATCCTTTTATTTTAAATCAAGCGCAAATTCTCCCAACTAGTCTGCGTGCCTTAGCTGATGTGAATCTGGATTCCCAAGTGGTGTATGTTCCAGTAATTTTAGAACGAACCTCAGGACAATATCAATTTGTGTTTTATACTCCCGGTCGGGCAAAATTTACTACTGTTCAAATCCGGCGTAATGGTAAAGTTATTCACACCACCCCTCGCAATAATTTCCAGGGTGGGGAAGTGGTTTTTAATTGGGATGGCAGAAATATTCCTGCTGGTCGCTACGAGCTTTATGTAATTGCTGAACAAGAGCAAATCGGCAGATCACCGGAGAAAATCACTAAACAAATTGCCTTTGAACACAACCCAAATTGGCTGAGATAAATCATGGTACGCAGGCAAAAACCACGGCGAAAAATCGATTTTACCAAGCTGAAACAACAGTTAAATAAAATTAAGAAGTTTCCGAAAAATAATCAATTCCAAAAAATCAAAGACTATTTAACCCAAAAAACTACATTTATTTTGGGTCTGGTTATCCTGCTAATTTGTATTTCCTTGATTTTCACATCATTATTTTGGCGCGGTATTCACGTCTTTGAAGGTAACTTCACTACCGAGAAAATCAGCTTTATTTATGCAGGCAATCAAGATAATAAGCTATTTCTTAACTCGATTCGGGAAATTAAAAAAATTGAACTACAAAGCCAGCAAACTTTAACTTTGAAAGGTAAATTTAGTAGCACATCTGACGCAAAATTAAACCAGCTACAGCAAATCACAGTAAAATTAACCAACGCCAAAAGTAAATTACTTCTCGAACCATCCGAACCCAAAAAGCCGAGTGAAATAGAACTGACTGAAATCAGAATACAACCAAATACAGAAATTAATCAACTCACTTATAATTCCTATGGAGATATTTTATCTTTTTGTTTAGACAAAGGTAATAATCCCGAAAAATTATGTTTGCAAACAGATACAAACTCTATAGATGCTGCTAAATCTTCTCCAACCAAAGCAACAAAACTCGGTAAATTAAATCTCGAAATTGGCAGTCAACCCCTAAAAGTTAATTTAGAAGGTTACAGTATTGCGGAGTTAGGTAAAAAAGATACTCCCGAAAATCCCAACCCAATTGAATTTATCTTTACTCCGCAATCATCTCAGTTTGAATTCGATTTAACTCCACCGACAACATTGTATATAAACTTACCAAAAGTAACTCCGGAAGTTTCCAGCCAATGGTTGCGAGGAAACTTAGCTGTAGAAAATGTGAGATTTACCCGCAGCGATCGCACTGGCAATGTGGAAGATGATTTGGAAATTTCCACCATCCTCGAAGGTAAAGTCCGCATGGCAGAACAGGAGTTGGAATTGAAACCCAATCAGTTTTTTATCACAGGCAAGCCAGGAATTGAGTTATTGGCTAAGATGCGAGTGCGATCGCAAGCACCTCAAGGTTTGCAAGTACGTTTCTCAGGAAGAAGTGAAGGTATAGAAATCGGGTTAGACCCCAATTTTATCGTTGATAGCATTCGTCCCAGCTTTTTAGCCAAATATCTCACAAAAGATGCTATCTCTGCCTTAATTTCTTTTTGTGGAGGTGTTGCAGGTGCTTTATTACCCTTGTTACTGGCTGCAAAATCTGATGAAGAAGATTCCAACAATGCTAATTCGCCATAATTAACAGTTCTAAATAGGACTTACGCAAAGTCATGGAAAAACGAACCGCAGAGGACGCAGAGGACGCAGAGGAATGAGGAAGAGAGAGAATTTTTGCGTAAGTCCTGCTAAAGTTGATTTCGCGCTTTTAGTCGCAAATATTGCTCAACTAATTTATCTGTAATCTGATTAGCTGGTGCATCAAGTACTAATACACCTTTTTGCTTCAACTGTGCAAAGGCAACTCGTCGTTGGGCTAATAAATCTAAAGCGACAGCACGGGCATAAGCATGTGTAACATTTTCTGTAAAGGTGTGTGCTAAATTATCAACTTCCGGGTCGCGCAAGGTGACGCAAAACGGCAGATAGCGCGGTGCAAGTTTGGAAAGTGCGGCGAGGAGTTCGGCAGAAGCGGTGACATCAACTAAGTCAGTAATCACCACTACAAGCGCCCTGCGGGTTTGTTGTCGCACAACATTGGTGACTGCACCTAAATAATCAGATTCTAGTAATATCGGTTGAATCGGAGTCAGGCGATCTATGAGATTACCTAAATGATGTTGTCCGCGTTCTGGGGGAATCCACGTATGTATCTGGCGGTCAAATACACCCACTCCGACGCGATCGCCTCGATGTAAACCCGCCAAAGCTAAGGACAATGTTGCATTCAAACCCCAATCAAATCGCTGCAAACCTTGTACTTTTGATGTCATCAACCGCCCGCGATCGAGTAAAATCAGTAAGGTTTGCTCTTGTTCTGGTTCCAAAACCCTCACTAATGGCGATGCATTTCCATACGCACCTACGCGACGTGCAGTAGCTTTCCAATCAATAAACCGCAAATCGTCTCCTGTGCGATAGTTTCGCAGTTCAGCAAACTCTGTCCCCATACCCATTTGACGCTGACGCATCGAACCGGATGATTGTAGTGTCAAACGAATTGAAAGTTCGCGCAATCCAATCAAATCTGGATAAACCTTCACCCGCAGACTTTGCGGAATCTTCCAATCATCCCACGCTAAACCCCAAAGTCCCAATTGTCGCACCTGAATATCGCCCCAAGAAAACTCTCCTCGCTGCGTTGGCTTAACGGTATAATTTAATTCTTGGGTGCTGTCACTTTGCACAGCAGCGCGGATTGTTGGTGTAGATACACCAAACCCGGATGGGTAATAATCGCGGATAAGAATTACGCCGTTTGTGTGACTTTTTACCGTTAACACCACCGGGTTATCGCGTCCTATTGATAGTCTTGGTGGTAAGTCGCGTTTTATTTCTACACGGTGACGACGCGATCGCCTACCATCGACAATCATTAACGCCAAAATTATGACATCAAATAGTAAAGTTATGGCGATGCTACTTGATATATTAAGAAACATTGCGATAATGGGTGCGATCGCAATTCCCGAAAGTAATAAAAAATAAACTCTTCTTGCAGGAACCATAAATTTATTGATGATTGAAATTTTCGGCTTGACAGCTTCAAATCAAATCTAAAATTAAGAGTAAGTATAACAGTCCTAAATCAATATCCCCAACTTCGCGAAGTCGGGGATATGAGAAATAAGAGTAAATTTTTCTGACGAAAAACGACATTCATTTATCCGAGATTCATTCCATCAGTTTCCGAGACTAATATTTTACCTTCACCGCTATAAATCCAAACAAAACCTTCTCCACCTCCTTTACCAAAATGACCTAATTTTCGGTAATCTTCTTCAATTCCGTTTGTAAATCCTTTAACCATGTCATAATCAGCAATTAAAGTTTCACCTCTTTTTAGTTCAATAACTTTAGTTGGTGCAATTGTACCTGTAATAACTTTAGCTTCTTGCCCAGATAAAGCTCTAATAGCAATTCTCCATCTGCCATCAGTAGAACCAGACATTTGGCGAAATTTTAATCGTTTGGTACCGATAACTACATTGTCAGAACAAAATTGAAATATCCCATCATCAAATTCCCATTGTTCTTGTTCTGACAAATCAATAGATGTGTAATGTAAAAAATATCCTTTTTGTTGAGGTTCAAGATACACCATACCAGTACCTTTATAAACAGGAGCGTTGTAATCAACTTCTGTTGTCAAAGATATCCATATATCTTTGAGACGACTATCAGTTTTATAAACACCATAATTTAATTTTCCCACACACCTGTGCAACGAACCTTTTTGAATGACGACTCCGGAATTTTCTAGTTTAATTTCCACTTGCTGAACAAATGGAATATCTTTGGTGGGATGGTAATATTTGTTAGTTTCTTTATTGATGTTGTTTTGTAGATACCATAAATCAGTTGGTTCTAGAATTTTTACTTCGTGTCGCATAAATTTTATCTCGTTTACTTAAATCAATTGAGTATAAATTATAAATTAATTGATAATTATGAGTTTGAAGTTTTGTTTTTTAAATTAAACACTTCTTCACAACATTGCTTTTCTAGTACAGACGTTCCACTGGAACGTCTCTACTTTTTTCACCTTGGTACTGATACTTTATTAATAATTGAGGCGATCGCTGCATCAATGTGCAAATTATCCAGCATTGCTTCTGGTTTCAAAATGAGGCGATGACGCAGCAAAGGTGCTGCAACTGCTTTAACATCATCTGGGGTAACAAAATCTCTTCCACTCAACCATGCTGCTGCTTGAGATGTCTGCAACCAAGCGCCGGTAGCGCGAGGAGATGCACCCAAAGCTAAATCGGGATGTTGACGCGATGCTTTAACTAATGCCAAAAGATAATCAACGATCGCTTCCGATACTTTAACTTCTTTTACCGCTTGTCGCGCCTCTAATATTTCGCCTACCGTTGCGACTGATTTCAAACGTGCAATATCCAAGCGTCGCGCTGTAAAACCCGCTTGACGATTCAGCAACATTTGCTTTTCCGCAGCTTGATCCGGGTAATCTACCACCAACTTAAACAAAAACCTGTCTAATTGCGCTTCTGGCAAAGGATAAGTTCCCTCAAATTCTAGGGGATTTTGGGTTGCAATCACCCAAAATAACTCAGGCAAAGGCAAACTTTCACCATCTAGCGTTACCTGCATTTCTTCCATTGCTTCGAGTAACGCTGCTTGTGTTTTCGGGGGAGTGCGGTTGATTTCGTCGGCTAATAGCACCTCTGTAAATACTGGTCCCTTTTTCAGGGTAAAATTGCGACTATTCAAGTCAAAAATATTTGTACCAGTAATATCTGATGGTAAGACATCGGGGGTTAGTTGAATTCGGCGAAAGTCGGCTTGAATCAATTGTGCCAGCACTTTCACCAAAAGTGTTTTACCTGTTCCCGGTACTCCTTCTAAAATTATGTGTCCACCTGCCAGCAGTGCTATTAATATCTGCTGTATTAGGGTGGATTGTCCGACAATTATACGATTTAATCCTTGTTCGAGGCGAGTTAAGGCAGGATGATTATTCATATTGTTAATTTTGGCGTTGCATAATCTTGCGATGAATCGTAGAGACGTTTTGCTGGAACGTCTCTACAATGTGTAAAATTTATCAACATGTATTGTCAAATCATCCCCCAATATGCAACGCCTTAATTTTTAATCCGAAGGCTTTGCCATTTCCTCAACCAGCTTATCAAGTCTCGCTCACTCATGGGTTGTTGTCGAGATTGTACCTTCAAAACTGCTTGTAGTTCTGCCGCAGTCGCACCTGTTTTTTCCACCCAAGCGTCTATCAAAGTTTGATGTTCGATAGGTACTTGCCCTAATCCTAAGGCTTTTTGCAGTTGCAGTTGTTCTTGTTTGCCTACCATTTCAACAACAAAGTCGTTTTTATCGGCTTTTTGCAAGACTCCTGCTAAAGCTTGGATGTATGCTTGGCTATTGTTAATCTCTGGTGTATCGTCAGTTTCTCGTTTACCAAAGCGGCGATTTTGTGCCCAAATTAACACCCCAAGAAAGGCGATCGCTTGCACTAACATCGGTAATAAAGGAGTTTTCGCCAAATAACTAAATAAGTCTCCTTCTCCTTCACTTTTTCTCACGCTGGCATCTTTGTAGCCGTGGATATATTCATCTACAAATAATATGTTACCTTTACTGCTTACCAAATCAGCTAAATACTGGAAATTACTTAAGTTATCTTGATAAGCATTAGCTGCTAAATAAGGAGTAGTCGCAAAAATCGCTTTTCCTTTACCATATTGCTTTTCCCAGACTACAGCACCAAAGCGATCGCCTAAATCAACTTCTTCCCCTGCTGACAATTGCTGCCGCCGTCCGGTATCAATCTTGACATCGCCAAACGGTGATTTTTGCATCGTGCTAAATTTGGCTGTTGTAACATCTGAACGCACACCTAAAATTACCAAATTATTGCCTTTTTCTAACCATTTTCGCTCTTGAGGCGAAATAATTGGTGTTTCTAGGTAGCTGTTTACCTGTAAAAGAGTGACAGGACGTGTTTGTGTCTCTAATTCTTTAAAAGGCTTTTGCCAGCGTTGGATAGAATGCCGCTGTTGCATAAAAGCATACCACGCCCCATAGCCATCAGGAGCGCGGTTATAAGTAGAACCAATATTAATTTTGCTATTGCTGGGAGCAGCGATTAAACTAATTAAAATTATGACCGAAGCGGCGATCGCTCCAAACCAAACAACGCGATTTGAGCGTTTCATATTTATAGGTGTTAGTGGTTAGTGGTTAGTGGTTAGTGGTTAGTGGTTAAATGTTAGTGGTTAGGTGTTAGTGGTTAAATGTTAGTGGTTAGCAATTACCCATTCCCCATTCCCCACTCCCTACTCCCCATTCCCCATTCCCCATTCCCCACTCCCCCACTCCCTACTCCCCACTCGCAATTTCCCGATATGCTTCCCGACACTGCTGATAATTTTCTAAGGATATCTCAGTATTACCAAAGCATAATTGCTCATGGGTGGTAATCAAAGTTTCATAAGGCTGCATCGGAGTAACTTTATATTGTAGCAATTGCAGATATTCTCCATCAGTGCGGCTGAATTTGTGAGGCGCGATGGTAGTATCATGCAAGTGTTGCAACATCGCCAAATAAAGACAACGAATAGCTTCACGGTAATTATTTTGATGATAGAGTTCTTGCGATCGCGCCAACCACCCAGACACTGACAAATCACTGTCGCCGATTTTTACTTGAGAATTAGCACTATTTCTAGCTCTAAGCCTCGCATACAAATAAGGGCTAAATACTCGCCACAATCGCCAACCTAACCAAATTAAAAACAAAGCTAGCAAAAGCCAAAAAACAAAGTTCAGCAACTTACCCAGCCAAGAATTATCAATCGACCATCCGTAGGGCAATTGTGGAAAATCCAGCTTCAAGCGAGACAATTGGTACTCCACCCATTCTCCTACCTGTTGCCGCAACACAGACAACTGCCAACTCCAACTTGTTTTTTCAAACGATTCTGTAGACATAGGGGGAATGGGGAATGGGGAGTGGGGAATGGGGAGTGGGGAGTGGGGAGTGGGGAGTGGGGAGTGGGGAGTGAGAAAGAACACCTTACCAATTACCAATTACCAATTACCAATTACCAATTAGCAATTACCAATGCCCAATTACCAATACCCATTGCCCCATGCCCCATGCCCAATGCCCAATGCCCAATTACTCTTGCTTATTTTGTTGTATCATTATCCAGCCGATGGCAACAAGAAGCGCACCAAGGGCAAGAAATCCCAAATCCCAGGCTAACTGATTCGGACCTGGTTTAACATGATGGATACCGAGAATTTGATGATCGATTAATCCTTCAACAACGTCGAATAACCCAAAACCGATGAGCAAAGATGCGAAAAAGGTTTTTGATGACCAACGAACATCATCGCGTCCTCCAGCACGCCATAGCAATACTATTCCAATGACGGTCATCACCCAGTCGAATGCGTGAAACAATCCGTCCCAAACCATGTTTAAATCTATATTGGAGGTTGTTGTCAGCGGTCGAACATTACTGAGCATGTGATGCCACTGAAGAATCTGATGTAGGACGATGCCATCAAAAAATCCTCCCAGACCAATACCAAGGACAATCCCGGCTGTAATGACAGGTGATTGTCGGTTGCTTGTCTCACTACTTTGCACAATATCAAACCTTATAGACAGACTTGGTTACACAATATAACTGTCTTTAGATAGATTTCCTCTGCCCAGAGGCAAGTACTGCTCTTTAATTTAAATTAAGTACCTGAAACTCTGCATCTACAGGCATGATGGAAATTGATACATAATCATAGCAATTTTGAAATGACTATTTACTTTTACAAGGTTTGGGAGCCTTACGGCTGCTTTTCTAACTTTTCTCCCCACGGAATCGAAATCCGGGGTACTTACTGGTCAACGGTGGAGCATTATTATCAAGCGCAAAAGTTTGTTGGTAGCGTGGATGCAGCGATTATACCTTCAATTTATGCCGCCGAAACGCCAGAACAAGCTGCTGCCTTGGGACGGTGTAGCACGCGTCAACTTCGTTCTGATTGGGATGCAGTCAAAACTCAAGTTATGAAAGAAGCTGTACTCAAAAAGTTTCTCACTCATGCCGAAATTAGAGATACTCTGCTGGCTACAGGCGATAATTTACTTGTAGAAAACTCCCCTAACGATTATTTTTGGGGCTGTGGTGCAGATAAAACTGGTGAAAACTGTCTTGGTAAAATCCTCATGAATGTGCGTGAAGAAATCCGCAATTTATTGTGTCGTTATCAGTAATTTCCGATTAGCTAAATCATACTTTTTCACAAAAATATAAGTAACTTAATTGTTAGAGGGGAATGGTAACTTTCCCCTGTTAAGATTTGAGTATATTAGTTATATTTACGGCTTTTTTGCTTCTAAAAAAATGTAAATTAAGTAAATCTTTATACAAATGTAATTTTTTAAAGAAGAATAAGAAAAAATAATAGTATTATGGACTACATTTTCCTTTGACACAATACAATTAAAAATATTTTTATATTTTAGAATGGGTGTATATAAGCAATGTCATATACGGATAAATCGACTAATTTACAGCAAAATTTTGACCAAGAAAATTTACTGCACCGGATGACAAACCGGATTAGGCGATCGCTCGACCTGCAAGAGGTACTAGCGACTGCGGTTGAAGAAGTTCGTTCATTTTTAGGAACAGACCGAGTAAAGGTGTATCAATTTGATGCTGATGGCAATGGTGAAGTTATTGCCGAATCGATACACCAGCAGCGCTTGCCGTCGCTATTGGGTTTACACTTTCCCGCAAGTGATATTCCACCAGAAGCGAGGGAGTTGTTTCTTTCGGCGCGACAACGTTCGATTGTCGATGTGCCAAGCGGCAGGATTGGGCTATCGTCGCTACAATCATCCATAACTGGCAAATCCCCCGAAAGCGAGAATATCTACTATCGACGGGTAGATCCCTGCCATATTCAATACTTAACGGCAATGGGCGTGCAGTCTTCGCTGGTACTACCAATCATACATGAAGACTTAACACAATTAGCAAAGCCGCAACTGTGGGGCTTGTTGGTATCGCACCACAGTACACCGCGAACAATTTTGAAGCGGGAACTGAAAGTTTTACAACAAGTTGCCGATCAAGTTGCGATCGCGATCGCCCAAAGTAACTTACTCACCCAGACTCGTGCCAAACAACAGCGAGAAGCGATGGTAAATCAAGTTACCACCTTGTTGCATACACTACCCACCATCCAAGTGCAAGCAGCGCTAGAAGCCGTCATTACTACCTTTGATGGGGCAGGTGGCAGACTTTACATTGAGCAGAGTGAAGAATTATACACTTGGGGCGACCAGCCACAACTGTTTAACTTAGAAAACAGCTTGCTCGAACAGCATCCCGTCTGGCAAAATTGGCTAAGTAAATCCAAAAACGGCGAAATATTGGCAATTACCGATATTTACAAAGTATCGGGTTTGCGAGTTTTATCTGCTGCCTTTCGCTCTACCCAGATTCGCGGACTCTTAGTAATTCCCCTGCGTTATCGGCAAAACTTTATTGGCGTCTTAAGTATTTTCCGCAATGAAATTGACACAGAAATTCTCTGGGCAGGACACCGCGACCAAAACCAGCAACAATTGCTACCTCAGATTTCCTTTGATGTTTGGCGAGAGCAAAAAAAAGGGCAAGCACCTGAGTGGAAAGATGAAGAAATCGAATTAGCGCAAGCTTTATCTCATCACTTTTCAATGGCAATTCAGCAGCAGCAAACCTACCAACAAGTGCAGTCGCTGAATATTAACTTGAAACAAAAAGTGCAAGAACAAACTGCTGAATTGCAAAAATCATTGCAACTTGCCAAAGCACTCAAGCAGATTACAGACCAAATCCGTGCCACACTCGACTTCAAGACAATTCTGCAAACCATCGTCCGGGAAGTCCGCAAGCTGCTAGTTACAGACCGGGTGCTGATTTATCAGCTTTTAGATAATAATAGCGGTACGATAATTGTAGAAGATGTCAACGATATTTGGCAGTCTGTTTTGAATGTAGAAATGCCATCAGAATGCTTTCCTGATGAGTATGCCCGTCTTTACTTGCGCGGAAGGGTAAGAGCAATTAACAATGTCTCAACAGCTTCCTTGAGTGCTTGCCATCAAGACTTTTTGCAATGTATGCAAGTGCAAGCAAACTTAATTGTACCAATTAAGATGGGTACGCAACTTTGGGGTTTACTCGTTGCCCATCAGTGTAATACTCCGAGAAATTGGCAGGATGCAGAAATAGAACTATTGCAACAACTGGCAGATCAAGCAGCGATCGCGATCGGGCAAGCACAACTTTATGAACAAAGCCGTCGCGCCGAAGCTAAAGCCAGAGCTAAAGCTGTAGAGTTAGAGCAGACATTGGATGAACTGAAACATACCCAGACACAACTAATTCAAACCGAAAAAATGTCTAGTTTAGGGCAATTAGTAGCGGGTGTAGCACACGAAATTAACAACCCTGTTAACTTTATCTTTGGCAATCTTGCTCATGCCACCGAATATACTACAGACTTGCTCGAACTGATAAGTTTGTATCAGTTGCACTATCCTCAAATTAACAAAGAAATTGATTCTAAAGCCGAAGAGATGGATTTAGAATTTATGGCAGAAGACCTACCGAAAATTATGTCATCAATGCAAGTAGGCGCAGAACGCATCCGCTCAATAGTGCTGTCTTTACGCAATTTTTCGCGCCTAGACCATTCGGAAATGAAGCCGGTTAATTTGCATGAAGGCATAGATAGTACTTTATTAATTTTGCAACATAGATTGAAAGCAAATGCTGACTTTTCGGGGATTGAGGTCATCAAAAATTATCAGGAATTGCCACTAGTAGAATGCTATGCCGGACAGATGAATCAAGTCTTCATGAATATTATCAGCAATGCCATTGATGCTTTAGCAGACAAGAATAGAGAATCAAGAGAAATGCAAGTAGAAGAAATCTCCGCTTTGAAGTTAGGGGAAATAGAACATAAAAATAATTCACCAATTCCAAGTAACACGATTCGGATTTCTACTAAACTTTTAAAAGAGTTATCTCATGTAGTAATTTGCATTGGCGACAATGGTTTAGGAATGAGTGAAGATGTAAAAAAGCGGATTTTTGACCCATTTTTCACAACCAAGCCTGTAGGTAAAGGTACGGGATTAGGACTAGCAATCAGTTACCAGATTGTTGTTGAAAAGCATGGTGGTGTGATGAAGTGTATTTCAGAACCAGGCAAAGGCACAGAATTCTGGATTGAAATTCCCCTTCAACAAACTTGATGAAATACTCCTTTGTTTGTAGTGAGCGGTTTACCGCTCAAAACAAAAATTTTAACGGCTTCAGCCGTTACTACGTTAAAAAACGCACATTTGGGATGCTGCCAATTATCTTCGATTTTGATATTTTTGCCGCTCGTTCTCTAAAGCAATTTTAACTTGTTGATATTCTTCTTCAATCAGGTAAATTTGCGCTGCTGCTTTTATGAATTCTTCATTTACCATCATTATTTCTAATTTTGTACATAATGTTGCTAAATTAACTGCACCTAATGTAGCGCTAGTAGAAGAAAGTGTATGAGCAGCTCGCCGAAGTGCTTTATAATTAGCTTGATCTAAATAAAGATGAATATCTAGCAAAAGTCTAGTGGTATCTTCGAGATAACAATCAATAGTTTCAAAGAGAAATTCCAGCCCATCAATAGATGAATTGAAACTTGCTATTTGTAAAATTTCATATAAAGCAGCAGGATGAATCGGATTGTTGATTGTTTCTTGGTTCTCTAGTTCTTTCATTATCTTTTTCTCAGAAATCAGTGGCTGACATTTTTTTAGTACCTGCATCAGTTCTTGAATGCGGATTGGTTTGGTAAGATAATCATCCATACCAGATGCCAAACAGCGATCGCGTTCTCCCGACATTGCACTTGCTGTGAGTGCGATAATTCGAGGACGGGTATCCGGTGTCCACTCCTGGTATATAATTTCAGTAGCTGTTAAACCATCCATCTCTGGCATTTGCACATCCATTAATACCACGTCATAAAGTTGATGACGCAGCGCAGAAAGTGCTGTCTTACCATTGTTTGCAACATCTGGCTGATAGCCCATTTTTTGCAACATCATCTTTATCATCCTTTGATTAATAACGTGGTCTTCTACTAACAGTATTCTCAAAGGATGTTCCTCTGCCATGTGAGTATTAATTAGGGCATCATTTGCTACATTTTTGTTATTTTCCACTTTTTCTTCAACAGCAGCAGCAATAATCGTAAAGTAAAATTTACTACCTAAGTTTTGCTCACTTTCTACCCAAATTCTGCCACCCATTAACTCACAAAGTTGTTTGCAAACCGCAAGTCCCAAACCGGTACCACCGTACTGACGGGTGATTGAAGCATTAACTTGACTGAATGCTTGAAACAAACGCTCAAGGCGATCGCGCTGTATCCCCATTCCTGTATCTGTGACAGCAAACTGAATTTCATAAGTATTTTTAGTAATTAATTTCCGAGTTATTACTGATATTTTTACGCTCCCAGTTTCGGTAAATTTAATCGCATTATTAAGTAAATTAATCAATATTTGCCGCAGTCTCGTAATGTCTCCGACAATTATTTGAGGAAGCTCAGGATTATCTATAAAAATGAGTTTTAAGCCTTTTTCTTGAGCTTTATACCAAAGTAAAGAAACAGCCTCATTAATGCAACTTCGCAGATTGAAAGGTTGCTCCTCTAGTTCTAGTTTGCCTGATTCAATTTTAGAAAAATCAAGGATATCGTTAATAATTTTAAGTAAAGCCTCACCACTACTGTAAATAGTTTTAACAAACTCTTGCTGTTGTGTTGTTAATTCACTATTTAATAGTAAACTAGCCATCCCAGTAACTGATGTAATGGGAGTGCGAATTTCATGGCTAATCATGGCTAAGAATTCCTGTTTAGCAAGTTCTGCTTGCTTGCGTTCGGTCATGTCTCGAATAATATAAACGTAACCCTGGAAATGCTCAACTTCTGTTTGAACTATTGAGTAAGAAAAGGCAACAGGAATTGTTTTTCCACTCTTGGTTTGACAAACAGTTTCTACCTCTTTCATTAAGGGAATAGGTAGTACGGCATTACAAATATTTGATTCTTCCTCTATTTTAAAATTAAAATCATTAACTAATTTAATCACATTGAAGATAGGTTGACCGATAAGTTCAGCTTCGGAATATTCCAATAAAGCTTGTGCGGCAAGATTAATTTTTTTGATGTTGCCTGATAGTGTTGTTACTAACAAAGCATCTGCCATTGATGTAACAATTTGGTCAATATATTGCTTAGAAGCTTTTAAGGTACGTAATAAAAGATTTGCCTCATTTGTTCCTTGTATTAAAGATTGTTCCAGAACCATTCGTTCTGTGACATCTTCGACAATAATCATTAACTTATTCTCAGAATATTCTTGTATATTCATAATACAAATATTAATATATAAAGGATGGTCATGCTGTAGCGATCGCATGATTCCTTTTAATTCAAAATTATCTTGCTTTCCTTGTAGAATCGCTTCAAAAACATCTTCAAGTCCCTCTAATTCCGAAAAAACAAGCCGAATATCCTTACCTAACTGCACTTCATCGTAAATATCAACAAAACGATTTACTCCCAAAGACATCTCCAAAATCTTTAAGTTCTGGTCAATAACCAAATATTCAATACGACGCAAAGACAGCAGATTTGTCAACAATGAATTCATAAATACCTCGCGGGAGCATTAAGTTATTTCAATTTACTTGCATTAAAGCTTGAGCCAAAACTTGAAAAAGTTCCTCAACATTATTGCCAGTTTTAGCAGAAGTTAAATAGGTGGCTATTACATAATTTTGTTCGCTAAATTGATATAGTTGTCGGAGAGTTTCTAGATACTCGGTTTCAATTAAATCTGATTTATTCAAGGCAATGATAATATAGCTTTTCGGATTTACAGCTAAAAAGTTTTTAATATGTTCAGAGAGATGATTGAGCGTTTCTTGTACTGTTGCATCACCAACTATCACCGCTCCTTTAGCTCCTTGAAAATAACTTGGAGCAATTGACTTAAATTTATTATTACCTTCAATATCCCAGATAATCAGTTGTAAGTTTTGCGTATTTTCTGCGTCTTTGTCGGAAAAATCAATTAATTTACGAGATATTTTGACTCCGACAGTCGAAAGATACTTATCGCTGAACTGTCCTTCTACAAATCGGCGAATCAGGCTAGTTTTGCCTACACCATAATCACCTATTAGACAGATTTTTTTAGCTATTGTGGACATATTTTTACCAAACCAAAAATAGAATATATCTTACAGGAATAAAAACTACTATAAATCAAATCTTCAATTTTAAATCTCAAGTTACTTGTCTATCGGTTCTAAAACAACACAGCGATTTAGCCAAGAAGGTTGAGTCATATCAATTCCTGGTGGTAAATTTGTGGTTGCCACCACTTGTAAACGAGATGGTTCAACACCTTGATTAATTAATGCTTGTTGTACAGCTTTTGCTCGTGCTAGTGCTAATTGTTGGGCTAGAATAGTATTAGTAACTGAATAACTATAACCGATAATTTTTAAATGCTTCATCGGATGTTGTTCTAAGAAAAATTTGACTTGCTTAACCTTGTTTTCTAAATCCGCAGATATTACAGTTGCTGAATTTGGTTGAAAATAAAATCGAACTGCAACCCCCACTTTTTCTATTTGCACTGCACTAGATACAAAATTGATACCAGGGATTTGCTCAAATGCCTGAGTAATGATTTTTGCATCTGCAATTTGGTTGACAGTACCCTGAACATAAACTTTACCAGCGAGGTATTGAGCAGAAATTGTTGTACCGTCTATTTGATTTAAAACTGCGGTGACTCGTTTCACCTCAGCAGCAGCTAATACAGGGTCTGGTGGTACTTTTACTGAGATAATTTGATTGTCAATCGACCATTTGGGAGCAGTTGCTTTAGTAATTTGTTCGGCTTTACTCCGCAAAACTTGATTGGGTAATCTTCCAGTCAGCTTTAGTTTACCGTGATTCTCCTTTACTGTTAAACGATAGACGGCTAATTCTGGTGTCGAAGCTAAAGCCAAGGAAGCTTTATTTTCAATAGAACGAATTACTTGATTATTGTATCGCCAAATGCCCCAAGGAATGAAAATGGCGCTAATAATTGTTAAGCTTAATATAAGTAGAGACGATGGTTTATTTTTTTTATTTTTACCTTGATAATCATCTTTTAGCGTTGACAAAGTTGTATGAATCTGGCTAGGAATTGTATCTGAATCGCCGTCAAATTGTTCTATTAATTTTCCGTAATTTTTAACTAGTTTAGCGAGAGTTTCTCGCATTTTCCAGATAAATTCTTGAGTTGCTTCTCCCTGTATAACAATTGCCAAATAACAATATCCAGCAACTTCTAAAATAATCTTCGATGTACCGTAGTTAATTGCATCTAGTTCGGAAACGCTTCCAGATTGAGTGATACAATCATTGGCAAAGGTGCGAATCGCTGTCAGCATTCCTGCTACCATCTCTGACTCTAACCTTTGTCCATCTTCAGGTTGAATATCTGAGATAACCAAACCGGATTCTTTATGAATCAAAAAAATGGCTTGAACAGTAAACGGTAGCGCTTCTTTGAGGATTAATTCTGCTTCAGAAACTCCCTGTAACTTGGCGCGAATTTTACGTTTTATTCCTTCAACGCTAAGAGTTTCTTCAACTTGTTGATTAATGGCGTGAATTGTCTCCGCCATATATTTAGATATGGTACTACCAATAATTGGGTAAAGTGCATCGACAACGATATTTTCCTCAATTTCGATTTGCTTCTTTATCGCTCGTCCAATTGTCGGAGCAAATGCGTCTGAAACTTCCTCTGGTGCAATCATAATCTGCTGGGTAATAGCGATAGGAACAGCCGAAGCTAAAGCTGAACCCATACTATTTTTATCCTCCTCACTCCGACTGCGAATAGCTTGATCGACGATTGGGGCAATTATTTGTGCTATTTCCTCTTTTGATTCGCTAATTTTCAGCCTCAAAAGCTCAGAAATCGATGGAAGCAGTAGATTAATTAACTCTTTGGGGTCATAAATTTGATGTTCCAGCTTAGTTAAGTTTTGCTGAATGCTTGCCGCAATATTGTTTAAATCTGTTAATTCTGTCCCGACTAAAAGCTCTTGTAATTTTTGCCAAGCATCAATTGTGTTTTGGGAGCTATTTTGATTCGTTTCGTCTAAATGTGGCTCCCAATTTGCAATTAGTGGAGTATTTTTTTCCAATTCATTATCCAAATGTGGTTGCTCGAATGAATTAGGATGCTCAAGAGTTGCTTCTAAATAAATAACAGAAGATTCTGATTCGAGTTTGTCTGGATAAAAATCCTCTTCAACAGTTTCGGGTAGTATAGAATAACTTGACTCATGTGGATCGATGATATTAAGCTCAACAAGCAAATTCAGAAAGTTATCAAGCTGTACAGCTTCATCTTGAGTCATCGATTCCACCTGAGTCATGTTTGTAAATTTTGCCTTCTGTGTGTTATATCATGTCCGGTTGATTACTTATTAAACCAGAAGAACCCCACCCCGTCAAAGCTACGCTTCGTCTCCCCTCCCCGCTTGCGGGGAGGGGATAAAGGGGAGCCAGTGCGTTGGGGAGGCAGTGCGTTGCGGAGGTTCCCTCCGTTGAAGCACCTGCCGTCGGCTCTGCCGACTTGAAGCACCTGGCGTGTGGGGTGCAATGACTGTGGGAATCATAACTAATTATGCGGACATGATATTATTTAAGCAATTTGAAATAACACAGATTTTGCATCAAGCTATAGCTTGATTTCAGGTTTAAATTAGGAATGTATTTCCACATTACCGTTGGAGTGAGTTAACACCTTTGAAAGTTTTGTAGTTTCTAATAGTGGAATTGAGGGATACTCGCTCTTTTCTTCCACTGCTTCTTGTAGCTTGGGAATAAATTCTGTTCCCTTCAATCGCATTCCCAAAGCAAACAAAGTTTCTGCCATATCATCACGGGAAACTTTGTTGTCTCTCAAATCTGAAAAGCGTCGTTCTAGTTCTTCTAAAATTAAATCTCGCAAAGCTGAGATATCATCTTGAAGTAAGTCTTTGGCTTGAGACAGTTCTTCTCGAATTGAGGTAGTTTGGCTATCTAGCGTTTCGTCAAGAGATTGAACGCTACCGGAAAATTTTTTGTTTAAGCGATCTATTAATTGTCGCAAGTCAGCAGCTTCTTCTTGGGTGGTAAGACTAAGTGACTTGTGCTTTTTATCTAGTGACTCAACTGCCGCTTTTAACTCTGCTGTAAAATGAGCTTTCAGTTGTTCGACATGGCTACGCATCTCTTTTTGAAACAACTGTATGTCTGACTCCATCTTGCTAAATCGATTGTCGTAGTCTCTGATTTGCGCTCCAAAAATAATGTCGCGGATCTGATCGACGTTTCCAAGTCTTTCACGCACATCGTCTCTACTCATCTGACTCATCGGGAATACCTCAATCTCTGTAATATTAACTAAAAAAGTGATTTGTTTTACTGATGTTTGGAGATTTCCAAATCTCAGACGCTACAAACGCACCCAGCCTAGTTTTTTAAGACAGATTTATTATTCCCAGCTTTGTCAGGTTTCTATCAGATTCTGGAGTAGTTTTTTTCGTAGTGGGCACTTTAGTGCCTCAAATAAGCGATAAATCGCTTACTACGGTTATACGAGAAACCCACAGGTTTTTAGGCTGTGGGCTGCTTGCAGAGGTATTTTGTTTGTCTAGCGACTTTGAGGTGGAATAATTTCGGGATTGTCGTCTAATGAAAGAAGAAATTCTATCAAGTCGGTTTGGTCTTGAATATCAAAACCAGCCTGTTTATCAACCCAGTAATTATGTCCGCTACCGTCTGCGTTGGACTTTTGCAAGTTGGAATTAGCATGATTGGCTAAAACTACCTGCCTACGCAAGTTACGATCTACAAGCACGCGCAAACTTGCACTTGGATCTGGGGCAATGTTTTTTAAGGAAGTCCCTGTAAGTCCCAATTGCTCGGAATTAACGATTTTTAAGCCGTTTTTATCTACTAGGACTGCTTCTTTTGTGGCTGCAACACCACCATCATGCAAATATGGTGCGGTGACGGCTAATCCTATCAAACTAGGAACTTTGTAACCGCCGGCGTTACCAATGGCAAATGCTAGTTTGAAGTCTTCTTCGGATATGATATTGGGAACATTCAGCACTAAGGGATTTTCTGGCAAGGGAACCCGCACGTTGCTGGGGTAAGTCTGCGGTTCTGTGAAGTTGCCGGCGAAAGCTGCTTGTGCTTTAGCGCGTGAAGGTTGAGATTTGATTTCTGATTCGGCAATTACGTGATTGTTGGTGAAATACCTGCCGCTGTGACACTCAACGCACCCCGCTTTTGTGAAAATCGCTGCCCCTCGCTTGACTGCTTCTGAGTTGGTAGAATGATTTGGCGGTGGTGCGAGGGAGTTTTGAAACGCTGACATGCCGTTAAGTTGTGCTGCAACTGGCAAACCAGGTGAACTTGCCATCAATCCATCAAGCATGAATGGTGAACCTTTGGGAAATCCTGGCATTTTAATTACTTCGTTCATTGCAGGTGTGCCAGGAGTCGGATCGATTTTCTCAAAGAATTCTGATGGTTTGGCGTTTTGTGGTAATCTGAAGGCTGGATTGGCGGAGTTTTGCAAAATGATGCCTAAGTAGGTTTCTTTGTCAATACCTAATAACTTTTGACTAGCATCAGCACCGGTTGTCAAATCTGAGTTTGTGGCGTGAACGTTGCTGTTAAGTGTGGTGAGTCCGTGAAACCAACCAATTGCCGCGTTACCACTCCAGCCGTAAGGATATGCGGCAAAAGTATAGGAAGATGGATTTTGCGAAGGATTGTTAACATTGTCGCCGGTTGAGTCAAAGTTGCCGGGAGACCAAGTTAATAATTCTGCATCAACGGCATTTTCTAAGGCTTTGATATCCGGTAGACGGTATCGCCTACCATCCGCTTTCATATAAGTAGTTTCACCACGGCGCATTGTTTGCGGATTTACACCAGTTTGCCGAAACCAAGCGGCTGAATTACTGGCTAATGCGATAATTAAACCGGTATCTAAGTCGTTATTTGGTGCGCCTTCTAAGATGCGTCCGGTGACTTGATCGACAGCCGCATGACACGCAGCACAAGTAACACCAACGCGAATTTTACCTTGATTGATATGAGTAACAATTCCCAAGGGGAAGAGAGAATTTGCGGGTACGTCAAGTCCGGTGTTGAGGATATCACCTTTTTTGAAAGTGCGATCGCCTACTTGCATATCTCGATCCATCGTCACTTGCAGATTTGTGGTAGACTTGCCACCAAGAGAGGCGATCGCATAAGCTAAATTCCCAACATTCAACGGTCCATTCAAAACACCAGTTACATCAGTAAAGAAAACCTCATTTCCAAAGGTTTCCGTATAAAAAGCTTTGCGACCAAGTTTAATCAAATCTTCAGTGATAGCTACAGCACCATTATCTGCTGATAGTTGCTGTTTGCCTTCATCTGTTTTCAGTAAACTTGCAGCTTCATTTTTACTGACAACTTTACCCAACACATCATAAGAATTTATTTCTTGTGCTGTCGGTTGGGTAATTGGTGTATATGTATTGTTAATACTTGGTGTTCCGGGAATAGCGATATCAATTTGATATGCCAAGAAACTAATAAAGACAATCAAAGCTAGCAGTATACTAACCCGACGTAACCCTAAATTTTCCCTTTGCGCTTTGAGGTTTTCATCTGCGCTTTTCGTCTGTTCGGGAGAATATACCATAATTCACTTTCGTTAGAATCTGGAACCGCAAATTTCATCAACAATTGCTGCTGGTTTATTGCTATTTTGTTCTCGACAAATCAATGTCCGAGCTAAATTTTGCTGATAATAAAATCGATGAGCAAACCAGCCGATAGGTGTACCTAAGATTGTACCGATTACTAAACCAGTTATCAGACTGGAAACTAAATGCTTTCTTTTAATATTTTCTCGTTCAACAGTTTTTGTTTGCACCATAATCTTTTACTGTGTATTTAATTAAATTATTTTCTTGAGTGCATTCCCAGTCAGTGACCGGGAACGAGGATATGATAACTTCAGCTTATGAAAGTACTTGCTGCATAAAAGACATTATTTCTTCGGTACTAGCCATTTGCAATAAATCCAACACTTCTGCTGCTGGTTCTGAAGGTATATAATCAAGTGGTATACCCACAACTGAACCGCCTAAATTTTGGGCTAAGTGATACCAAAAAGCCAATTTACATTCAGCATCCATTGAGGTATAACTATCAGTAGAAATTGCTGTTTCTCCGCCTTCTTGATTTTGTAACTGACGCAAAGCTACTATTTGTTCTGGGTGGGATACTTTTTGAATTTCTGCTACCAAATCTGCGGTTCCGTCACTCGGCATACAATTGAGAGCGCTGGCGGGAACTTCTTCAGAAACTTGAGTAAAAAGCAATGCTAGTACAGCTAGGCGATCGTCTGCATTTAAATTTTTAAATTTTGATACAGCTACTTCGATAAAATTGGTATTCGTAGAAGTCATAAACACCTCAAATTAACTAGAATTTAGAAAAATGGTCTTCAAAAAAGTATTATATTTTGATTTGTAGAGGTGGGCAATACCCACCCTACACTTCAGTTAAAACTTCGGATTACAGCACTTTTGTCAGGAAAGATACTAAATCGTCAGTATTTAATGACTTCAGAGAGTTCAACACTTCTGTTGCTTGTTGAGAAGGTTGAGATTGACTTGATAAACCCATGATTGCGGTTCTTAATCTTTCTGCTAGTAGATACCAGAAAGCTAATTTAGCTTCAGGTTGCATGTTACCATATTCACCAGTAGAAATTTTATTTCCACCATGAGCGAGTTCAGCCATCGCTTTGCTGGGATTTGGATCGAGCATTACTTCGTCCTGGTCGCGTCTGTTTGCTGGTAGCAAGTCACGCAAAGCGAATAGCTGTTCTTCCGAGGACAGTTTTTGAACTTGTGCTACTAACTCCGCAGCCTTTTCTGTTGGCAAGGAATTTGTAACATTTGCAGGTATTTTATCAGCAAAAGAGGTTAAAAGTAACCCCAGTACTGTTAGGCGATCGTCTATCTTCAATCGCTGAAATGCTGATACAGCTTGTTGTGATGGATTAACATTTGTAGAAGTCATAGACCCTCCGAGCTTGTTAGTGATGCATCTGTGGTTGTTGTAATTTGGTTGTGTGTTTGGAAAAAAACTTTAACAAATCTACAACGTATATTTGCAACTTCTCAGTTATGCTTCTATACAGGTTAAAAATTAATTCCTAGTTATTTCCCTATTAAAAGGTAGAAACGTAATTAAAGATTATTATTTATAATCCAGCCATAAGAGAGAGGTAACTTTTTGTCAAACCTCACCGATAATATTGAACATTAACTAAAGGGTAATCCGGCTGTCATATCATGTCCGGTTGATTACTTATTAAACCAGAAGAACCCCACCCCGCTCTCATCGTAGCTTTGTCTCCCCTCCCCGCAAGCGGGGAGGGGCTGATCGGGGTGGGGTGCAATGACTCTGGGAATCATAACTAATTATGCGGACATGATATCAAATGCGAATACGAAACTGAAAATCATAGATAAACATCGAGTGTTTATTATCTGTGGTTTGACGTTTAATTTGGTCTACTTATGAGCTCGGAGAATTAGGTATGTTGCCTCAAAGGAAAAGTCCGAGCGGCTTAAGTTGCCGCTCGAAACTAGGGGGGAATTAAACCTTGTCTGAAACTTGTTAGGTAGCGCGGCTTGGGCTACTTATCGAAAATCTCAAAGCTTTAGACTTCTGCGCCACCTTTGGCTTCTGCACCGAATGGGGCAACGTAATCACGGAAGAGAGTGATTTGCTGCTCAAAACCAAGTTGCTTAATTTTATTCAACAGTTCTTGGGGTGCAGAAGAAAGCTGATAGCTAGCAGGCATAGGAATGATAGTAGCGTTTTCCATGCCTTGAGCTAACCGATACCAAAATAACAGCTTGGTGGTTTCACCCAAAGAACCATATTCACGAGTTAATTGCTTATCTACACCATTAATCAAATCGCGCTGAAGTTGTAGTTGTTCTTCGTGGGATAATTCTTTGACTTGATTAAACAAACCTTCGGCAATTTCAGTAGAAACGGTGCTTGCTCCGGGTGCTGCTGGGGTGATTGAGCTACCCATTTCTTTGTAAACGAACCAGAACAAAGCAAGCTGATCGTCTACGTCTAAGGCTTGCCATGCTTGGACATGTTCGCGAATTGTTGGATCGTTGGTTTGGGTATATGTCATAACAAACTCCGATTGCGATTAAATGATTGCTATTGCAACCCTATCAAAGGTACATCGAGGGTTTAACCCTACTGAAGACAGATGTATCTAAATCAAAGAGAAGAATAATTGGGAATGGGGAATGGGGAATGGGCAATGGGCAATGGGCAATGGGTTTTTGAAGAGGGGAAAACGGAAAAGGGTAAAGGAAGAAGAGTTTTTCCCTTTCCCCTTTCCCCTTTCCCCCTCCTTTCTTACCAATTCCCTATTCCCTATTACCAATTCCCTATTCCCCACTCCCCACTCACCATTCCCCACTCCCCATGCCCTAGTTTTAGGAGATATATCGATGGATAGACGTTTAGAGGGTAAGGTTGCGATAGTAACTGGTGCTGGTGCTGGTATTGGAGAAGCGATCGCTCACAAATTTGCAAAAGAAGGTGCATCGGTGGTTGTCAACGGATTACCAAGCGATCCGATTGAAGATGTAGTGCAGTCGATTAAACATTATGGCGGTAAAGCGATCGCCTACGCGGGAGACGTTTCCCAAGAGTTTCACGCTAAAAACTGCGTGCAAACTGCAATCAATGCTTACGGCAAGTTAGATATCTTAATCAACAACGCTGGAGTTTTTCTGGCTACGGCTCAAACAGAAGATTACCCCATCGATGTATTTGATGACACAATTCGCATGAATCTTCGTTCAGCGTTTTTGATGACAAAATTCTCACTTCCCCACCTTCAAAAAACGCGGGGAAACATCGTCTCAGCGGGTTCCGAAGCCGGCTTCAACGGCTTACCATACAACACAACATACGGCGGTACCAAAGGTTGGATGCATTCATTCATGCAAGGTGTAGCCGTCGAACAAGCCAAACACGGTATCCGTGCTAATTGTGTCTGTCCCGGTGCAATTGATACTGCATGGACGCACAAAGAAACCGGTCCAATGGACGCGAAGATGGAAAAATCCCTGATTGAAGGTACACCACTAGCGCGACGCGGTACACCAGAAGAAATGGCAAATGTGTACGCCTTCATCGCTTCCGACGAAGCCAGCTACGTCACCGGCGCACTCTGGCTAGCTGATGGTGGCGTCACCGTCGCCAAAGGATCTGCCGGTTCAGAAACTCCATTGTGGATGCGCTTTGCACCCAAAGGTGAATTACGCCTCGATCACTCTAAAGAAGGATTAGAGAATAAAGATACTCAGACACTTAAGTAGGGAGTGGGGAGTGGGGAGTGGGGAGTGGGGAGTGGGGAGTGGGGAGAGGGGGAGATGGGGAGATGGGGAGAGGGGGAGAAAGAATTGTCTCCAAAGAGTCCCCTTGTCCCCTTGTCCCCTTGTCTCCAAAGAGTGCCCTTGTCCCCTTGTCCCCCTGTCTCCCTGTCTCCCCTGTCCCCCTACTCCCTCCTGTCTCCATAATCTTCAGAAGATGTGGGATCTAACTCCCAGCGACTATCGTCGCGCTGTTCTAAGATTTCGCTTGTCCGTAGAAACGCGGCATCATCCATTTCTATTCCTACAGCTGCACCAATTTCGTCTACAATATCTTGATCGGGAGTGGAAGCAGTACCACCAACAGCTTCATCACCTACCATTGCTGCTTGTTGCCAACCGGCATCAACATCACCTCCAGTTAATTCTGGACTGGCATATGTAGCATACTCATCCAACTCCTCTTCCATTTCTCGTCCGCCGACATTATACCCTGGTGATTCTTTGACACCAGTACCATAGGATTCGGTAATTTCCTGTGGTAGGTCGGAAATTTCTTCTGGTAAATTATCTTCGGATTCAAGTTCCTTATCTGGATCTACACGGTTGAGTTGAGCTTCTAAATCTACTTGTTGTTGATCCGCCATAATTATAAATATTTCTGCATCTCCAAAATAACGCTTTCCCTCATCTGGCTTGTCTCCCTAGGGATGTATTACTTGAGATGGAAAAAAATCTATCCCTTTGGAGTGAAGTGAAGATAACTGTTGCTGCATACTATTAAAAATGTGAATTCCTGCTCAAGTCATTGAAAATTAAAGAATTATTAAGGAAAATTAGATTTTTTGACAAAATAAAACCGAGCTGATTAGCTGAAAATTGCGAATGGTAAGCAAGTAGTAGATATCATATTTTGAATAATTAAAAATTCCAAAAAGCATTGATTATTTTTTAGAAGTGGAGGAAGAAAGTGAAATACGACCAGTTTATTAAACATGTCCAAAGCGTTGCTCAATTAGATTCCCGTGAAGAGGCAGAACGTGCTACTCGTGCTACGTTGGAAGTTATTCGAGAACGGATTGTGGGTGATGAAGGTAAGGATTTGGCTTCACAGTTGCCAAAGGAATTAGGCGAATTTTTGCGCGGTCGTGAAGGCGAAAATGGTCAGCATTTTGGCTTGGAAGAGTTTATCAAGATGGTGAGTGAGAAGGAAAATGTAGAACCCACTGCTGCTGCGATGCATGTCCGGGCTGTTTTTACTGTGTTGCAAAGTGCTGTAAGTCCGGGTGAGTTTGCAGATTTGCAAGCTAATTTTTCACCAGATTATGCGGAGATATTTGCAGCGGGTTCAACTGTGGTTTCGCAGTGAAGATTTGAGAAGGTTTGAGAAGATTTGAGCGCTGAAGCGCTCACTACGGTAATAAAAAATTTAAGAGGTGATTCAATGGCAAATTTTAATAATGGTAAGAAAAAAGTCGCTATCCTGATTGAGAATGGGGTGGAGGATGCGGAATTTCAAGTTCCTTATAATGGGCTAAAACAAGCGGGGATGGAGGTTGTTGTCCTCGGTGCCCGGATGAATGAAAAGTATAAGGGCAAACAAGGGAAAGTTTCTCAGCAAGCTGATGGAACTACTACGGAAGCGATCGCCTCGGAATTTGATGCGGTGGTAATTCCCGGTGGAATGGCACCCGACCACATGCGACGCAACCCCAACACTGTCCGCTTTGTTCAACAAGCGATGCAGCAAGGTAAATTGATAGCGGCAGTTTGTCACGGACCGCAAGTTTTGATTGAAGGTGATTTGCTCAAAGGTAAACAAGCCACTGGTTTTAGCGCTATCCGCAAGGATATGATTAATGCGGGTGCAAAGTATGTTGATGAACCTTTGGTTGTTGACGGAAATTTGATTACCTCGCGTCAACCTGGAGATTTGGCAATTTTCACCACAGCTATCTTGAGTCGTTTGGGTTACGGTGGCAAGGATGCTGCGTTACCTCAAGAGAATGATACAAGCGCGGAATGGTGGAAGCTGGCTGATGCTTGGGGTGGTTCAACTAAGGGTGATATTGTCAAGGGTGTAAATACTGCTCTTGCTGGTGAGCGTTATTCGTTGGAAGCTTTGGAGAAGTATTTTGAGAAAGAGTCAGATGCTCAAGTTAAGGCGTTGTTTCAAGAGATAATTACTAATAAACAACGTCACATTCTTAAGCTGGAAACTTATCTTGACAGGTTGGGTGAGAAACCTTCTTTAGCCGCTAATATCGCGAATCAATACGCGAAGGTGAAAACGGCTATGACCGGAAGTGATGATATTTTTCAATTGCGATCGGCTTTGGGTGATGTGCAAACGGGTATCGGTGATATTGGCAATTTGTGTGCTATGTATACTGACCCGGTAGCTACTGCGCTGTTTACGGATATTTACAATGATTTGGTGACTTCTGAACAGCGATTGGTAGAGTTGTATCAAACGCGGATGGGGCTGGATGTGAAGCCTGCGAAGCCGACGACGGGTGCGGCTATGTCGATGTAGTGTTTTTAACGAACCGCCTTGGCGCTAGCCTCTCCCTTCGGGAGAAGACGCCAAGGGCACCAAGAAAGAGATAAAAAGAGGGTCTTTGGGTTTTGGTGGTTATTTTTACGGAGAGAAGGGGATAAAAATATGGCTTCGAGTTCGGGAAATGAGTTGAGTAAGGGTGAAGGCGCCCAGGCTGGTGAAACTGAGCGTTGGGCGTCTCTTTTGGGTGGTGGGGCGATGGTGCTGATGGGTTTAAGTCAGCGTTCTTTGCGCGGGGTGCTGATGGCTGTAGCTGGGGGCGGTTTGGTGTATCAAGGTGTAACTAAGCAAAGCACGATTCAGCAAGCACAGGAGGCGATTGGTATAAGTAAATCTATTAAGGTTGAAAAGACGGTAACGATAAATAAGCCTGCGGATGAACTTTATCGCTTTTGGCACGATTTTGAGAATCTGCCGAGGTTTATGAAGCATCTCAAATCTGTGACTGTGCAAAATGATAAAAGGTCGCATTGGATTGCGAATGCACCTTTGGATAGTAGTGTGGAATGGGATGCAGATATATTGGAAGACCGAGAAAATGAGTTTATTTCTTGGGCTTCGGTGGAAGGTGCTGATGTGGAGAATTCTGGTTTTATTCGCTTTAAGAAAGCACCAGGCGATCGCGGTACTGAAGTAAAGGTTGTTCTTGAATATAGCCCGCCAGGTGGAGCGATCGCATCTGTATTTGCCAAACTTTTTGGTGAAGAACCAGAACAACAAATTGGTGATGATTTACGCCGTTTCAAAATGCTAATGGAAGCTGGCGAAATTGCCACAACTGAAGGACAACCAAAAGGTGGGTAATTGGGAGTAGGGAGTAGGGAGTAGGGAGTAGGGAGTAGGGGGAAGGTAAAAATAAGAATTCATATTTTTTGCCTTCTACCTTTTTCCTTCTACCTTCTCTTCCCCATTCCCCATTCCCCACTCCCCACTCCCTATTCCCTACTCCCTACTCCAAAATATATATATGAAAGCAGTCTGCTGGCATGGTGCTAATGATGTGCGGGTGGAAACGGTGCCAGACCCGAAAATTATCAACCCGCGTGATGCTATTGTCAAAATTACTTCAACGGCAATTTGCGGATCGGATTTGCATATTTATGGTGGCTATATTCCCACTGTGCAATCAGGTGACATTATCGGTCACGAATTCATGGGGGAAGTGGTTGATGTTGGTAATGCAGTAAGTAATTTAAAAATAGGCGATCGCGTTGTCGTTCCTTCGATGATCGGTTGCGGTAACTGTCATTATTGCCAGCGTGATATGTGGTCGCTGTGCGACAACTCCAACCAAAACGGTTGGATGGAAGAAAAGTTGTTTGGCAGTATCACTTCAGCAATTTACGGCTACTCGCACACCTTCGGTGGTTATGCCGGCGGACAAGCAGAATATGTCCGCGTACCTTTTGCCGATGTCGGTGTGGTGAAAGTCCCCAAAGATATACCCGATGAAAAGTTACTTTTTATCTCCGATGCCATCCCTACCGGTTATATGGGTGCAGAATTATGCGATATTCAACCTGGTGATACTGTAGCCGTTTGGGGTTGCGGTGCTGTCGGACAATTCGCCATGATTAGCGCTTACATGATGGGTGCTGAAAAAGTTATCGGCATTGACCGCTTTCCGGAACGCTTAGAAATGGCTAAAAATTTCGCCAAAGCCGAAATTATCAACTATGAAGAAGTTGATGCCGGCGAAGCTTTAAAAGAAATGACCGGCGGTCGCGGTCCCGATGCTTGTATCGACGCTGTGGGATTAGAAGCGCACGGTGTCGGTTTTGAAGACTTTTACGACCAGACAAAGCAAAAGCTGCGGTTAGAAACAGACCGTCCCCACGTACTGCGGCAAATGATGCTTGCTTGTCGTAAAGGAGGCACCCTTTCAATTATGGGTGTTTACGGTGGTTTTGTTGATAAAATTCCCTTTGGTGCAGCCTTTAACAAAGGCTTGACTTTCCGGATGGGACAAATGCATGGTCAAAAATACATGCACAAGTTGCTAGAGCTAGTTTTAGATGGAAAATTAGATCCATCTGTGGTTGTTAGCCATCAATTACCCCTGGAACAAGCACCTCACGGCTACCACATTTTTCAACAAAAAGAGGATAACTGCATCAAAGTTGTTCTCAAACCATGAAATCGGTAGGGATGGGGTTTCCCTACCCATATTGTTCAATTAAATAATTCAATCGGAGGCTTTCGTGAAACAATTTTTGCACAGAGTTTTGACAGTTGTTTTTGCTGCATTTATATTTATTGGTGCTCAAGCTTTTGGTTACGGCAATGCATTGCAAGCGTTTGCTAATGATACCGTCGAATCACCAATCGGTATTTATTACAAAGGAACCCCAGATGAATCGGCGCCCAACCAAACCAACACAGCGGTAGAAGGTGGTAAAAGTAAGCTAAAAAGTACTTTTGATAATCTTCGCGGAACTGCTAAAGATGCTGTGAATTCAGCTGATAGTGCTAAAAATAAGCTGAAGCAAACTGCTGATAATATCAAAGGAACTGCCAAAGATGCTGTGAATTCAACCAAGAAAGGAATTGATGACGCTGCGAAATCAACAGGTGAAACTGTCAAATCACCACTCGGCACTTATTATAAAGGTACACCGCACGCATCTTTACCATTAGAAACAGACACAAAGTCTGTTGATACGAAAAATCCTTTGCAAAGTATCGCTGATAATGTTCGCGAAAAACTCAATCTTGATGAACCACTTCCGGAAAGCACAAAAGAGTTTTTGGGTGAAACAGAGAAGAGAGTTGAAAAGGCTGTTGAACCAATAACTGGAACTAAAGAAGGTTATCACCAAGTCAAATAATCAGTTTGAGAGGATTTATCCTTTCTGATTAAAAAAGAGTTATGAGTTAAATTAAAACTCATAACTCTAACTCAAAAATTGGATAATAAGGTATTTTATGAAAGTAATTTTTTTGCAGATAAATTTACGATTAAATCAGATTTTTAAAGCTATTTTGGTAGTATTTGCAGTCTTGTTTATGCAATGTTTTGGTGACATAAATGTATTGCCAGCGCAGGCTGATACCGCGAAAACACCAGAAGCTAAATATTACAACGCACAACCGACTGAGAAAGATAAACAGTTGGTTGACAATGCCAAAAATAACTTGAAAGACATTGGTGAGAATGTTCGGGAAAAACTTAATCTTGATGAACCTTTACCTGAAAGTACCAAAGAGTTTTTGGACTCAATTAAAGAAAAAGCTGAACCAATTAAGTAAATGGATATAGATACAGCAGAATTGAGAAGTCAGAAGTAAAAAAGGTTTTATGTCTAGCTTTTAGACTTCAGCATTCTACTTCAGTTACTTGCAATGTGCTGTAAACCCGCTTTAATACCGAAGATATGAGCGGTAAACCGCTCACTACCTACTAACAACGCTCCAACTAACAACCAACAACTAACAACTATTATGAAAGCAGTATGCTGGCACGGCGCCACTGATGTAAGAGTTGATACAGTGCCAGACCCAAAAATTCTTAACCCGCGTGATGCGATTGTCAAAATTACATCAACGGCAATTTGCGGTTCTGATTTGCATCTTTTCAATGGCTACATCCCGACGATGGAAAAAGGGGATATCCTTGGTCATGAATTCATGGGGGAAGTCGTCGAACTTGGTAGCGCAGTTAATAATGTCAAAGTAGGCGATCGCGTCGTTGTTCCCTTTACAATAGCCTGTGGTAACTGCTATTTCTGCAATACTGATTTATGGTCGCTGTGCGACAACTCCAACCCCAACGGTTGGCTAGCAGAAAAAATCATGGGTCATTCTCCCTCAGGTCTATTTGGCTACTCTCATATCTTCGGAGGTTACGCAGGCGGTCAGGCAGAATATGCCCGCGTACCATTTGCCGATGTGGGTTTATTCAAAATTCCCGATGGCTTAACAGATGACCAAGTATTATTTTTAACTGACATCTTTCCCACCGGTTACATGGCAGCGGAGAACTGCCACATTAAACCCGGTGATATCGTCGCCGTTTGGGGTTGCGGACCAGTTGGACAATTCGCCATCAGAAGCGCTTTTATGTTCGGTGCAGAACGTGTCATTGCCATCGATCGCGTTCCCGAACGCTTGCAAATGGCGAAAGAATATGGTAGGGCAGAAGTCCTTAACTACGAAGAAGTTGATGTTGGGGAAGTCCTCAAAGAAATGACCGGCGGTCGCGGTCCCGACGCTGTGATTGATGCAGTCGGACTCGAAGCACACGGCAATGACTTGATGGGCTTATACGACAGAGTAAAACAAGAGTTGCGTCTAGAACCAGACAGACCCACCGCATTAAGAAACGCGATCGTTGCTTGTGGCAAAGGTGGTCACGTATCAGTTGCAGGTGCTTACGGTGGCTTCCTCGACAAATTCCCGATGGGTGCAGCCATGAACAAAGCCTTAACCTTCAAGATGGGACAAACTCACGTCCACAGATACTTGCGTCCTTTACTTGAGCGCATCCAAAACGGCGAAATCGATCCATCGTTTATTATCACCCACCGCCTACCGCTAGAACAAGCACCCCACGCCTACGAGATTTTCAAACATAAAAAAGACAATTGCATCAAAGTTGTACTCAAACCTTAAAAAGTTAGGAGTTAAAAGTTAAGAGTGAGGAGTTTTGAATTAAAAATCTAAACTCCTAACTTCTAACTCCTAACTCCTAACTCTTACTAACCTTTCATGTTTGACTTACTAAAATCAGAACTTAGCCGTCGTACTCTTTTATATAAAGCTGGTTTTGGGTTAATTACACTTGGTATCGTCCCAGCGATTTTTAAACCCAGCCGTAGTTTAGCTCAAGCCGCAAAAGAGCCACCGATGCCGCCAGAAAAAAAGTTAGGATGGGCAGTTGTGGGTTTGGGAAAGTTTGCTACCCAACAAATTATTCCTTCGTTTGCTGAGTGTAAGCGTTCAAAGTTGGTAGCATTGGTGAGTGGCGATCGCCCTAAAGCCGAACAGTATGCACGGCAATACGGCGTTAACCCGAAAAATATTTACAACTACCAAAATTACGACACCATCCGCAATAACCCAGAGGTAGATGTTATTTATATCATCTTACCCAACGCCTTACACGCAGAATACACCATTCGCGGCGCACAAGCTGCCAAGCACATCATGTGTGAAAAGCCGATGGCAATCACCGTCGCCGAATGTCAAGCGATGATTGATGCTGCGAAAAAAGCAGGGCGCAAATTGATGATTGCCTACCGCGCTCAATATGAACCATTCAACCTCGCCGCGATTCAATTAGCACAAAGTGGTAAACTTGGCAAGTTGAAATCCATCGTCTCTGACCACGGACGCAACCTCGACCCCAAAGACCCCGCAGACCGCTGGCGTGCCAATAAAAAACTCGCTGGTGGCGGTTCTCTTTATGACATCGGTATTTACAGCTTGCAAGCCACAAGATACATCACGGGTGAGGAACCCACAGAAATCAGCGCCATGATGTACAGCACCCCCAACGACCCCCGCTTTCGGGAAGTTGAGGAAAATGTCAACTTCACTTTGCGTTTTCCTAGCGGCGTGCTTGCCAATTGTACATCCAGCTACGGCTACTCAGACACCAAACGCATCCAAGTTTTTGGAAGTGACGCTACCTTGGAGTTAGACCCAGCTACCGATTACTACAAACACCGCTTGACTGTTAAAAGCAAGAACGGTAACGAGGAACGCAATATTCAAGAACAGAATCAATTCGCTTTGGAGATGGATCACCTTTCTGAGTCCATCATGAATAACAAACAGCCGAAAACCCCAGGTGAAGAAGGTTTGCAAGATGTCAAACTGATGCAGCTGATTTATGAAGCCGCTCGCACAGGTAGAACTATTAAGGTTTAAAAGTGTTTCGTAGTAAGCGCTGAAGCGCTTAATTAAGCGCTTTAGCGCTTACTACAGTAAAAAAAGGAAAGAAAATATGACTGATACTAGCGTTCAAAAAATAGACTCTGCCAATTCTCCCAAAGGTCAACTCGGTCAGAAATATCTTGCTTCTGGCAAAACTGTTTCTATGCGTCTGTGGGAAAATGAAGAACCAGGTGAACCCAAAGAACCAGCAGCACGAGAATATGAAACTGTCGGTTATGTAATCAACGGTCGTGCTGAGTTACATCTTGAAGGTCAAGTAGTTGTGCTTGAACCGGGAAACTCTTGGGTAGTGCCAAAAGGCGCATCCCACACTTACAAAATCTTGGAATCATTCACCGCAGTTGAAGCAACCAGTCCGCCGGCTCAAGTCCACGGACGCGATGAAGATTAGTTTTTCCTTAATCTTACCACCCTGAGAATCCGTAAACCTCTTCATGCCTCAACCCCATAACTTTTTTCACAGCAAAAAAGATATGACTCAGGGTTGAGGTTTTATAGTTTTTTTTGAGTCTATTTTCATATAGAGAACTACTCCTCAAGTAACACCCACCATGAGCGAACCCAACATCAACGAGCAAAGCAAAAACGAAAGTTTAGAACAGTTTCGCGAAGAACCTGGTGAGTACATGACGACGAACCAAGGGATACGTGTAAACAATACCGACAATTCGCTTCATGCTGGGCAGCGCGGACCCACTTTAATGGAGGACTTCCACCTGCGTGAAAAGATGACGCACTTCGACCGGGAACGCATTCCGGAGCGAGTCGTTCATGCGCGTGGATCTGGAGCGCACGGGTATTTCCAGGTTTACGAATCGCTGGCTGAATATACGAAGGCAAAATTCTTACAAGACCCTTCTGTAAAAACGCCAGTATTTGCCCGCTTCTCGACTGTGACGGGGTTTCGTGGTTCAGCAGATACTGTACGGGATGTACGCGGGTTCTCGGTTAAGTTTTACACCGAAGATGGTAATTATGATTTCGTAGGTAATAATATTCCTGTCTTCTTTATTCAAGATGGAATTAAGTTCCCGGATCTTGTCCACGCGATCAAGCCGGAACCCGATAACGAAATGCCGCAAGCCGCAGCAGCACACGACAATTTCTGGGACTTCATCTCGCTGATGCCCGAATCGATGCACATGATTATGTGGGTGCTTTCCGATCGCGCTATCCCCAGAAGCTACCGAATGATGCAGGGCTTTGGTGTCCACACCTTCCGCTTTGTCAACGAGCAGGGTAAAGCACGTTTTGTCAAGTTCCACTGGAAGCCGTTACTCGGTGTTTACTCTTTGGTGTGGGATGAAGCACAGAAAATCGCAGGTAAAGACCCTGATTTCCATCGACGCGACATTTGGGAAGCAATTGAGATGGGGGACTTTCCAGAGTACGAGTTGGGTGTACAAATTATTGAGGAAGAAGACGAATTTAAGTTTGATTTCGATATTCTCGACTCCACAAAGATTATCCCAGAAGAACTTGTTCCCGTGCGACCGATTGGAAAAATGGTCTTGAACCGCAACCCAGACAACTTCTTTGCGGAAACCGAGCAAGTTGCTTTCCAACCATCACACGTTGTTTCTGGTATTGACTACAGTAACGATCCACTGCTGCAAGCGCGGTTGCTTTCATATCACGATACACAGATTCATCGACTCGGTAGCGCCAACTTCGAGTCACTGCCAATCAATCGTGCGGTATGCCCGGTGCATAATAACGATCGCGATGGTATTATGCAAATGAAAATCAACAAGGGTAAAACTAACTACTTCCCCAATTCCCTTGGTGGTGGCTGTCCGATGATGTCTCCAGAGTCGATGGGTGGATATGCCCACTACATGGAAAAAGTTGAAGGGCATAAAATCCGCGAACGTAGCGATAGCTTCAGCGACCACTTCAGCCAAGCGACTCTGTTCTGGAATAGTCTATCTAAGCCTGAGAAGGAACACTTAGTTAAAGCTGCTCACTTCGAGTTAGGTAAGGTGGAAACTAAAGAAGTTCGGCAACGCATGGTTGAACTTTTCAACCAAGTTGATAACGAACTAGCAAAGCTTGTGGCAATGGGCATCGGTGTTGCGGCTCCAAAGGCAGTTACGCAAAACCACGGACGCACCTCCCCAGCTTTGAGTATGGAAAATAACCCTAATCAGCCGGAAAAGACAATCAAGGGGCGGCGCATCGCTATCTTAGCGGCTGATGGGTTCGACGGTTCCCAATTGATGGAAATCAAGCAAGCGTTGAAGAGTGGTGGAGCGCAAGCTGAGGTTGTATCAAAGTTTAAGGGGATGATTAAGAGTGCTGATGGTAAAGAAGTTGAGGTAAATAAGACTTTCCTCACTGCTGCATCGGTGATGTATGATGCTGTTTACATTCCTGGTGGCAAAGAAAGCATCGAAACGCTGAAGAAAGAAGGAGATGTGGTTGAGTTTATCAATGACACTCTCAAGCATTATAAGGCGATCGCTGCAACCGGTGAGGCAGTCGATCTACTAATGATGGCACCTGAAAGCAAAGCGATGGCGTTGGAGAAATCACAGTCAAATGGACATGTAACATCTGATAACGGTGTTATCGCTAGCCGTAATGCTGACAACATCAAAAACGTTGCTCAAGAATTCGTCAAGGCGATCGCTCAACATCGTCATTGGACTAGAACAATCAACGAAATCAAACCACCAGTACAAGAACCGATTGGCGATCGCCTAACTATGGCTAACTAAATTTATACAGGCTAAAGACGGCATGATAACTAATATCATGTCGCCAAATCCACAATTATTGTAGAGACGTTCCGCCGGAACGTCTCTACGATTTTTGTACCCTTGATTCTGATTATCAGAATGCACTAACAATCTCAGTCGGAAGAATTAAACAACCACAGTCAATATACTTATTTTTTAAGTATTTTTTATGTGACCTGAGAATGATGTACACAACAGATTAAATAGGTTTCCTAGAAGTATAGGCGACGAGCAGCCACCGGGTACCAGCCGAAGCGGCTGCACGCTCCAAATCTCAGAAAAATTTGAATTTGTATCGCCTGCTCCACATGCAATAAATGAGGAACACTTATGTTTTACCATAAAAAACAACTACAGTACTTCAAACCGCCAGAAAAACCCGATGCAGTGTACGCGAAGAAAATTCAAGAACTCATCGGTGGCACCTTTGGGGAAATGACTGTGATGATGCAGTACCTGTTCCAGGGCTGGAATTGTCGCGGACCTGCGAAATACCGCGATATGTTGCTAGATATCGGTACTGAAGAAATCGGTCATATCGAGATGTTGGCAACGATGATTGCCCATCTGCTGGATAAAGCACCGGTGAAAATGCAAGAAGAAGGTGCTTTAGACCAAGTAGTGGGTGCGGTGATGGGTGGTAGTAACCCACGAGATGTAATTATGGCGGCAGCGATGAACCCCCAACACGCCATTGTCTCAGGTTTGGGTGCCATGCCAGCCGACAGCGTAGGCTTTCCCTGGAACGGTCGCTTCATCGTTGCCAGCGGTAACTTAATGGCAGATTTCCGTTCAAATCTCCACGCTGAATCTCAAGGACGCTTGCAAGCAGTACGGATGTACGAGATGTCTGACGATCCTGGCGTGAAAGATACTCTTTCGTTTATGATCGCTCGTGATACGATGCACCAAAATCAGTGGGAAGCAGCGATTGAAGAATTAAAAGCAGATGGACTGGAAAGTACTCCTGTTCCTAGTTCCTTCCCGCTGGATTTGGAGAAGCGCGAGTATGCGTATCAGTTCTGGAATCACTCTGAAGGCACCGATAGCGCTGAAGGACGCTGGGCAAAAGGTCCTTCAATGGACGGCAAAGGCGAATTCGAGTATGTGGCAAATCCCCAGCCGCTAGGACCCGAACCCACACCACCACAACCCGATCCCCGACTGCACGGTACACCGAAAACCCAACAGATGCAAGGTACGGGTAATGGTAGTGTAATTGAGCGCAGAGAAATTGGCGGCTAATATCAATACCCCTAATCCCCAACAGCAAATGACAGCTAATTAGCTGGCAGGTACTGATAGTACCTGCCAGTTTTCTTATCTACGGCATTGGGGGAAGAGAATCTAAAAATGTCCAAAGCAATTTTTTCCCCTTAACCGCCATGAAACCACAACCAACTGTAAATAATAGAATCCAAGCAATGCTGAATTCTGTTGCTGTTTTTGTCCATCCAAGAGTAAAGCTGGTAATGTATAACCAATAAACGAGTGCGATCGCTCCTCCGATGATTGCACCAACAACAAAGCGAGTCAGCAATTCTCTCTTACCTGATTTTTTAATTGATTGTTCGTTCATAACTTCTCATTTTTGAGTAAATATACGTTTGCGCTTCAGTACAATTCCTGCTGCACCCAACATTATTAAGCCTGCGATCGCACTTGGTTCTGGTACAGGCTTAGACTGTTCTTTAAGCAAACTCTTGAGTATCCCAGAGAGGATATCGCTTGCGGGCTGCTGGTTTTGCAAATCCACATAAGTAATACCCAAGTCGGGAAAGTACCACCATTGAGAGCCATATCCAGTAACACTGCCATTGTGTCCCCACGCTTTACCGATGCCCTCAAACTCAGTACTAACCAAGCCTAACCCGTACTTCAAGCTATCCCCAACTCCTATATCCTGAAAATCAAGCATTTGGTTGAGACTGTCGGCTGAAAGCAACTCACCCCCAAACAGCGCAGTTGCAAAACGTGTTAAATCTTGCGTGTTTGAAACTATACCGCCAGCAGTCGAGGCAAATGAGAGATTCACACCAGTAACATTATCCAAGGTGCCATTGTTGTCATAATCTAAGTAGCCGTTAACATATCCATCGGGAATTTGCTCTTGTGCAGCAAAAAAGGTATTATTCATCCCCAAAGGATTAAGAATTCGACTGCGAAGGACATCAGCAAAGGTTGAACCTGTGGCTTTTTCGATAATCATCCCAGCTAAAATCATACCCGTGTTCGGATAACAATATTTCGGCGTACAAGTAATTCCTTGTAGTTCTTCAGCAAATCGCGGTTTGCCGTAAGCATAGGCAACAAGTTCTTCTGGAGTCCACTGTTTGGTAGGATTTTTGGGAATTTCCTGCTGAAGCGGAGAGTCATCCCCATATAAAATATCGTAGATGCCGCTCGTACCGTTCAACAGTTGGCGAATTGTGATACTTTTGCTGTCAGGGATATTATCTAAAATCGACGCTGGCAGCCATTTATCTAAAGTATCTTCTAGACTTAGTTTTCCTTCTTCTGCCAGTTTCAATACAGTGACTGCTGTAAAAGGTTTCGTGGTGCTACCAATGGGAAATCTATCTTGAGGACGCATTGCCGTTTTGGTTTCTAAGCTAGAAACACCGCTAGCACCAAACCATGTTTTTTGTGTCCCGATTATACCTACTGTTGCACCAGTAATGCGATTATCTTTGACAGTCTTATCTAGCGTTTGTTGCAGTTTACGGGCTAATTTGTCATTTGTTGATGAAGCCGGAGAATTTATCGATGGGGTGGAAACTAACGATGCTGCTGTTGCGCTTTCTGCTGTGCCAAGAAGAACAGTTGTAGCAATAGTTAGCGATGCAGCTGTTTGATATAAATAGCGCATATTCATCATTATGAAAATAAGTTAGTTTCAGTTTGGCGAAAATAGCGATCGCATTCCAGAGCAAAAATCTATCAAAAAGCTCTCAATTTCTTCTCAAGTTAGGAGGAGCGTGGATAGTGGATAGTGGATAGTGGATGGTGGGAGCGTGGTTAGTGGGAGCGTGGTTAGTGGATAGTCGATAGTGGAATCAACTAACAACTAGCAACTCTCAACTAGCAACGAACAACTATCAACTAACAACCAACAACTATCAACTAGCAACCAACAACTACCAACGCTCCAACGCTCCAACGCTCCAACTCCTCACTCCTCACATTGCGTTTCCTGATGCCATAAAATCTCGGTTACTCGTGTAATCCCGGCTTTTAAATGGCGATGAAAGGTAGCAATCGAAACATCTAATATTTCTGCGGCTTTTTCTTGCGTGCCTGCGGGATGCAAGTAAGAGTGATACAAAGCGCGATAAAATTTGGCTTCGCGGGGCGATTTTTGCAACGATTCCATCGCCTCTTGCAATATTAGTTGTAAAGTAGCAATGCGCTCGGATGTTTGAGAATTAATGCCGATGCGGTTAATCACAATACGCGAATTCAAAAGTACATTGTTTGAGAGTGCATCTGCAAATATAAAATCTCGCAAAGCTTGCTTTACAGCCTCGGTAAAATCAGACTGGTTTATTACTACCGATGATTCAATAGATGTTGTGTAATTAACATTACTTAAATTAGGATTCATCGCCAATATCCATTCTGGTAATTGCATCATCGAGTTAATTGACGATATCACTCGATAATCGCATCCAGAAACACCATATTGTCGTCCTCCTACTGTAAAATAAGCTTGTTTTAACAAAGGTGTTTCCGCAGCCGTACATAAATATTCCCAAAAATTGGGGTTAGCGATCGCAATAAATAAAAAAGCTAAATTCGCAGTCGTGATAGTGTGACGAAAAAGTTTAATATAGACCAGAGTTTGAATTCTCGATACCGCTTGATAACTATCAAAAGCCATCCAAAAACGGCAGAAACTTACTTTTTCTTGTGGTTGCAGTGGCGTTTGATGCTGGATATAATTCCATACAGCTTGTGTTGCCGGATCTAACTGTAAATCCTCAACGCTTGCCGAATGCAAAGCCAATAACATCATAAATCCTAAAGGTGTTCCATCCTGATTTTCTCGGAAGACTAATACAGAATTTGGTTGCTTTGTCAACCAGTGTGCGGCAATTTTAGCAGAATCTTTCCCCTCATGAACTGCTACCATTTTTAACAGCACTGATTTATCAGTTTCCCGCAAGCTGTCAGTTACCAGGTTACTTTTATCTTGCCAAACAAAAAAATGGCGTACATGCTGACTTTTGAAGAGATAATCAAATAAAGCGCGTTCTAGTTCCTCATTGTTAGTCTGCTGGATGCGCTTGATGTAATAAATACGAGCGCGGCTGAATATTTCAGCATAACGTTCTGGATTTCGCCAACGCAAATCAGCGGCGATCGCTTCTCGCGTGATATCATGCGGAAAAATCCACAGCGAAGCTGATTCAATAAAAGATAGTCCGCGCAACCAATCAAACAATTCATAACCATCTTCTAAACCCAAAACTTCCGCTAGCAATGTTTCCGTAGTTAGACGCACCAACGCACAAACTTCTAACGCTGCACGATGCAAAGCGCTTGGTACTTCTTGCACAAATTGTGATAATAATGTTTTAACTACATCAGTGGCAGCTAAAGATTGCAAATCAAATTTATAGTCTTGGGTATAGTCTTGGGTATCATGTTGAACAAATACATCTGCAACTAAAGACAGTGCCAAAGGATGTCCGTGAGTAAAGTTTAAAATGCTCTCATGATGCAAAGAAGCAATTTGGCATTTAGTTAAATAATTGCGAGTTTCTGACTTAGTAAAATTACGTAATTCTATTGTGCGACTTAAAGCTTGCCAACCAGGGTCAGTTCGCCAAACTTTATTCTGCCCTATTCTGCCAGCAAGCACGATGAGAGCATTTTCTGGCAACTGAGGCAAGAATATTTGTAAAAGCCAGTCTTCTAAGGGTTGTAGCGTTTCGTAGGTATCAATGAGAATTACATAATGACTGTTGCACTGAGCGATCGCATCAAGTAAATTATCTGTTAATGAAAGGTTGGCGTTAAGTTTGATCGCATTTAAAAATGAGTCGGGAGTAGGTTCAATGTTACGCGCATCAATATAAATAACGGGTGTGTTCTCTTGAGTGCAGATGTGAGAAAATTCTTGCAACAATGTAGTTTTGCCCACACCACCAGCGCCATAAATATATAAAATCTGAATTTGTAGGAATTTTTCTGATAATATCGATTTAAATAGCGAAATTTCATCGCTACGTCCGACAAAACGCTGATGCCGCAATGAAGTTAAACGATGCCATACACGTTTGTTTGACATGAGTTATATTAAATTTATCTTTATGTGGATAAATATAGCAATACTTTATTACATATTTAAGACTAATTAACGAAATTTAAGACTAATTAACGAACCGCCAAGTACGCCAAGTACGCCAAGGTTTGGGAGAGTTTGAGAGAGTTTATGCGCTGATGAGTGATAATATGGAGATTGCGATTTTGTATTTTAGATTTGAAATTTTTAATTCCTTATGCTCACTTGTACGCAACGTAAACCGCCAAACAGTAATGCAGCAGTCACCTTAACTCTTGCACTCACCGCAGAAGAACGCACTCGCAGTCGTCATCGCTTTGAAATAGATGGACAAGCGGTATTTTTGCGTTTACCGAGAGGAACGGTGTTACATGATGGCGATATTCTCCAAGATGAAACAAATAGCAATTTAATTAGAATTGCTGCCAAACCAGAAGCAGTTTTAACTGTAACGGCACAAACACCGATATTACTACTACAAGCGGCATATCATTTAGGAAATCGCCATGTACCTGTAGAAATTACAACGACTTATTTACGATTATTACCAGATTCAGTTTTACGCTCTATGTTGGAACAACTAGGGCTAGAAATCAAAGAGGAAATTTTACCGTTTCAGCCCGAAATCGGTGCTTATGGACATCACTGATAGTCATCTTTTATGTCTTTTACAGTTAGCGAGTCCGGCTTTACCTGTGGGAGCATATAGTTATTCTGAAGGATTGGAAACGCTGGTAGAAAATAACGTTATTAATAATCAAGAAAGTTTACAGCATTGGTTGAAAGCAGAATTGCGTTATGGAGCGATTCGGTTAGAAGCGGCAGTGATGGTAAGAGCGTACAATTGTGCGAAAATGAATGATTTAGAGGCGCTATCTCGTTGGAATATGTGGTTATCTGCGGTTCGCGAAACTGAGGAATTACGCAATTCTAGTTTACAGATGGGGCGATCGCTTATCCAATTATTTGCTAAACTACAACCACAAATCAAGCCGATTGCCGATGCTGTGGGTAATTGCAATTATGCGATCGCTTTCGGCATTGCGGCTGCTTACTGGAATATAAATATACAAGCAGCAATCTTAGGATATCTGCATAGCTGGGTAAGTAATTTAATCACTGCTGGCGTGAAACTTATACCTTTAGGACAAACAGCAGGACAGCAGTTATTACTAAACTTACAACCACTAATTAACGATGCAACAGCGTCCATTCTCGCCTTAGAAGATGATAACCTCAGTTGTTGTAGTTGGGGTCTATCTTTAGCAAGCATGGCGCATGAAACCCAGTATACAAGATTATTTCGCAGTTAGGATTGGGTAATGGGTAATGGGTAATGGGTAATGGGGAATGGGGAATGGGGAATTTTATGAGGGGAAAAGGTTAAAGGGGAAAGGGTAAAGGTATGGAAATAAAGAGTTATTTAAATAACTCATTAGATATTTT
>NZ_JTCM02000187.1 GCF_000817785.2 Hassallia byssoidea VB512170
TGATTGCAACTGCCCTGGATTTAGTCAATCCCAAGCATTTAAAAAACTGGTTTACAAATTGCTGTTACTGTACCTCATAAACCTGCAATACGCTGTAAATTTTAGAGGCTATCGACTTGTCACCCTTGCTGCTTGCGAAACTGCCTTAACTGGAAAGCAAACCATAGAGAATGAATATGTTGGTTTAGTCAGTGCTTTTGTTTACCAAGGTGTCACTAACGTTCTCAGCACTCTATGGACTGTAAGTGACGACGCAAGTAGTTTGCTTATCATATACTTTTACTGGCAACTCAAGAAAGGTAAATCGCCAGCCGTTGCATTAGCAAAAGCCAGAACATGGCTTCGCAATCTTACAACCTATAAACTAGAAAGATTATATAAAATCATTTTTAAGAAATTACCAGAAGATGAAAAACCTCTCCGTCCTCATGTCAGAAATAAGTTAAATGAATTTAAGAGCATGAAACTTGCGGATAAGAAACAGAAGAAGACTTTCAACCACCCCTATTATTGGGCAGCTTTTATAATTACAGGTTAATTTGTTGACAATAACTAAATCATTATTTTTTATGCAACCTAACGACATAATTTCTGCTAAAGCATTCCTGAATGCCCTTGCCAAGCTGAATCAACCTTTGCCTGCGGATATCCAAAAGCAACTTCACGCGATCGCGCTTGACTTAAAGATAGATCCAGGCAATATTGGTAATCTAGATGTCATTGCTGAAAGCTACCCAACTTTAGATGAAGCATACCAGAGAGAATTAACAAAATTTAAAAACGAAGCTGGTCAGAGAAGTAAAGGCTTACCACCACTCCCTTTGCCAAAAGAATCAAATCAAGAACTTGTTAACTCAGTTATTGATACTTTTAGTGCTGATGATTCTGTTACTGCTGCGAAATCAAAGCCAAACCTCTTAAAACGGCTTTGGACGTTTATTACTAGAAGCAAATAAAATGTCAGAAAATTTTGAAATTATTTTTCCCAGTATAGATATATTCCTTTATGACTTGAAGGATGGCTTAGGACAAGAGAAAACAACGATTGACCAAAACTGTCGCAATTTTTGCAAAAAAATTTATGGTGATTTGGATGAAACAAAGTTTGAAGAAAAATATAAACAATTTCATAATTATCAAGATACAGAGGTAGAAGTTATTGAGTTACTTGATACTAGAAATAGAAATTTTCCATCACCACTGGATGGTTACTATTATCCCGTACAAATAGGTGATACTTATGCCCTGCAAATTAATTATTCTGGTAAACTAGATGCTAACAGTAAATATAATGATAAACCACAAGGCATTAAAGATGAACCATTCTTAAAACTTAAACAAGAAATTACCCAGCGCATTTCTGGACAAACGGGGACAATAGGACAAACTTGGTTATTTTGGGGCAAAGTAAAAAGCTATAACACTGATCAAGAAATAGAAAAAGTTGCTCAGAAGTGCTACACACAAATCGTCAGCAATTATGACTGGGAGCGAGATTTAATTGGTAAAGGTAAGTTAGAAGAAGGGATGATTTTTGAATTGTGGTATAGTCCCCAAAATTTAGGTGGAAATGGAAAAGAATTTTGGGAAAAATTTAGACAAGAAAATGGTCATGTTTTCATCTGGCTATTTCCCGATAGTGTTTCTCCAGATGAAATGATAAAACGAGTACGAAGTACTTATTACCAATTCATGCGATTGTGGCTGTATCGCCATAAAGTTGTTTGGTCTTATTATCAAAGCCGCTATCAAAAAACACTTCTTAAAAAAAAATATGTTGAAATACAACCTGCTATAAAACAAACTAAGGAATTACCAAGGCTATTGCAAAGCAACAATCTAAAACTTAGCAAGCTACAAGAAACTTTAACGTCTAACTTAATTAACTTATCAGATTATACTATTGCCTTAAACTCTCTAGAAAATCATATCCGTACCATTAAATTAAATCTAGATAACTATGAATCTCGTTTAAATGATATACAGAACAAGTATGTACGTAGCGACTTAGAATTTCTAAAAACCTTTAGCGAGAGTGAGAACTGCACCAAAAAATATCAGCGACAAGTAGAAGCAGATCATGCAAATCTTAGCCCTGGATTAACCTTACTGCAAAATCTCAACAGCACAATCCAAGGCATCATTGACCTAGAACAAACCAAGAGTGATCGCAAACTAGACAATACCATTGCCATTGCGGGTATTGGGCTAGCGATTGGCGGTATAACGGCTACTGCCATCTCTGCACAAAAAGACCCTCCTCTCACCTATAACATATCCTTTCTAACTGAGCCAGTTTTTGTGTGGAGTATGGTATTGAGCGCCCCATTTTTAATCGCCCTATTATTTCGTCTTTTTCGTTCCAGATAATTCCCTGATTCTATCATTGGTAACAATTTAAAAGTGAGCGATTTTTGTCAGTAGTCTTTAAGTATAAATAAATCTATATAACCCTTTCTTCCTCCATGATTTAACAGTTTTTTGTACCATTGTGCTTCAAATGCTTTACAGAAATCATCTACATTGCAAAACAAAGCATCTAAACTAAACATAGAACAGGTTGCTGGATTTAACGATATTTTCAGCTTACTAACTGTCCTTTTCCTTATCCCGAACTCAGGTTAAGTTACTATTTTGAATAGCTGAAAGCCTTGATTATCAGTGTTTTGATAAAGTAGGTAAATTATTTCGATGCAAATCCTTAAGCTCTATTTCCAAATTTTTTATGCTGATAACATTTCTGAATAACCTGTTTGCACAGGTAAATAAACTGTGAAAATACTGCCTTTCCCTACAGTCGATGAAACAGAGATATTCCCTTGATGGGCTTCAACAATTTGACGGGACAAATATAATCCTAAACCGTTCCCCCGACGTTGATGCTTGCCCTGTCGAAAGCGATCAAATAAAAGTAATTGTTCTTCTGGATTCATGCCAATACCTGTATCCTCTACTTCAATCGTTACCCCTTGAACAGTTGAATTGAGGCGAACTTCTACTGACCCAGCATCACTGAAACGAATGGCGTTACCAACTAAGTTAGTAATAAGTCGGCGTAGTTCCAGGCGATCGCCTTTAACTCTAACTAAAGAAGCTTCAGTACCCTTTGTCAAGACAGCTTTGAGAGTTAAATGTTTAACATTAGCCAAAGGCATTAGTTCTTGCACTACTTGCTGACATAATTCCCACAGGTCAACTACAAAGAAATCCAAAGTTTTACCTCCAGCTTCATACTGGTAAACTTCTAACAAGGTATCGACCATTGACAACAAAGTTTGGTTACTCTGAGCCATTTGTTCTAAAGATTCACGCATTGCTGATAAGGTATTGCCAAAAACACCTCTTTGCAGCAACTTTAGGAACTGGTCAGCAGCTATCAACGGAGTTCGCAGATCGTGAGTGAGGCGGGTCACAAAATCTTCCCGTCGCTGAATGAGGAACAGTTGTTCGTCCATACTGTGTTTCAGTCTCAACAAAGCCCGCACCCTGGCCAGTAATTCCTTCTTATCTACCGGCTTGCGAATAAATTCATCTGCACCTGCATCTAAACCTTTGACGACACTTGATTTTTCAGAACCTGTCACCAGCAAAATTGGGATAAAAGGTAAGTTTGAGTTGTGCTTAATTTGCCGGGTAACTTCATAGCCATCCATATCCGGCATCACCACATCAAGCACTACCAAATCGGGAGGAGATTCGGCAATTTTTACCAATGCTTCAGCACCACTGTCGGCGATGGTGACGTTGTATCCCTTCAGCTTCAATGTGACTTGCAGCAAGCGGAGGCTGTCAGCTGAGTCATCCACCAGCAGAATTCTTTGGTTTCTTTGTTCTGAAGTTATATTCAAAGATAAAGTGTTTTTCATAAAACGCCTTTAATAAACCTAATCCCTTCCGAGTAGAGAAATAGAGTAGTCAAGCTAAATTTCGTTGGGAAAAGTGTAATTTCAAGCGCCATGCTAACCACTACGCGGTGATTAACATTCAGCAAATTTTTCTAAAAATCAAGGCATTGTTCGACATAATTACTAATTCGTAATACTCGCCTCCAGCGAGAAACAAGGTACGTAATTTGTAATTAATAAACTGCTTATAGTCTCCCCTTTTTACAGGTCACAACCTTATGGTTGGGGTCTAAATTTCCATCCATAACGTAATTACTAATTCGTAATTACGAATTTTTAATCTGGCTATGTTATGTGTAAGAGCCAGGTTTCTCGCTTAGAGATAAGCTACATCCTCCTGTAAGTGTGATGTGGACACAAGTCAGAATAAACTGTATTAGTTTCAGTTTAACCTCAGTGCTTTTATATTTTTTTATACTTTTGGAAGATTTTTTCAGAGAATTTTCAGATTAAACGATGTCCATTTTGAACATTAGAGCTTTTTCAACAGCCAGTTGAGATATGTAGCCTTTGATATATGAACTTTTGAACCAATACTGTAAAAACTACTGGTTTCAACCTGGATGAGGTTTAATAACATTGAAATGGCGCTTTGCATCTCAATAGCCACATTTTGGCTAAATAGCTAAAATTTTTCGTCCAATGGAGTAATCCTTTCCTTGAAACCATATTCGACAGTTAAAAAAGTATAGTTACCAAGCTGCTGAGGTAAATGATGGTAGATATTCGAGTAGCAATTATTGAAGACCATAGCTTAACGCGGATTGGGATGCGTAGTTCTCTCAACGAGCAAGAAGGTATTCAAGTCGTGGGTGATGAAGCTACAGCGTCCAATGGGTTGAAACTGCTCCAAAGTACAAAACCAGACATAGCGATCGTTGATATTGGCTTACCGGATAGAGACGGAATATGGCTGGTGCAGCAGTTTCGGGAATCTTTAGTGTCGGAAACTGCTGCACAGACTAAAGTAATGATGCTCACTTCCTTTGCCAAAGAGCAGATGGTATTGGCAGCGTTTGCAGCTGGGGCAGACTCTTACTGTGTTAAGACAATTAAGTTCGAGTTGTTGCTGGAAGCACTGCATATCACCCATGAAGGTCAGTCGTGGATTGATCCAGCGATCGCTCGTATTGTTCTCAAGCATACTCGTCAATCTACGGCGGCTGTGGTGAAACCGAATGCTACTCAGACGGTGACGATCTCTGCAATTGACCCAGAGCAAGCAAGCATTCTAGAAGCAGATCCACTGACAAATCGAGAACTGCAAGTCTTGGAGTTAATTGTTCAAGGCTATAGCAATAACGAGATTGCCCAGAAACTCTATCTTAGCTTGGGAAGTGTAAAAGTATATGTGCGTGGGGTTTTGAACAAGCTTTGTGCAAGCGATCGCACTCAAGCAGCTGTATTAGCTTTACGGGCTGGTTTGCTTAATTGAAGTCACTGTACAGAAGCAACTGTACAGTGCTTGGTTGTTAACTTGAGAAGAGAGCATTCGCGCAGGAGTGACCCAGGAGAATCGCCTGCATAATACTGACTTGCGTTGTATACAGGGATTTTCCACTACCACTCTCTAAGTCGAAATAAGTAGCAAATCGTCGTAGTTTCCCCGTCGTCAATTGCAACAAATAATCAAAGGCTTCCGCAGCAACTCGCTGGTTAATGCTCAAGGACTGGCTATTGAGTAAGGCCATTTGTTCACAGGACAAGTTGTTGTCTGCCAACTCTTCTGGTTGTGAAACCAGTAGATCGGGTTGCTGTATAGTTGGCGCAGGTAAGCGAAAGCAGCCTAAAGCCTCGAAATCATAGTCATTGGGGTTAGTAGACAGATGAGAACCTAATAGTACCTGACCACTACGCTTGGAGTTACCGCAATCCAAATGCCAAATGTGAGGCGCAGAGCGATGAGTGTTGTGCTGAAGTACTTGGGTAATTGACTCTCTGGCTTTGGCATTATCTACGCAAGCAGTGACAACAATCAGGGTATTGTAACTGGGGACAATCCATTTGGGTTGGAAAGGTTGAGCGATCGCTGTAATTTCCATCTTCCAAGCCAGGGAGTAGCGCAGCGCCAATGTTTTGGCTTTGTTGAGTCCGATTTCTGCATCACAGAAGCACTGACGTAAAACGTTAGCTGACTCAATAGACCCATCCGAAAACTCGCAAGCCAATATTTACAAGACTTTGAGACTAGGAAAGTGCAGATTCTGTTTCAACGAAGAAATCAGTGTTTGATA
>NZ_JTCM02000188.1 GCF_000817785.2 Hassallia byssoidea VB512170
CGTAAAGATTGTCCATGTTCTTTTTGACTAGCTCACTCATGCGATCGCAATATTTGGCTTCGTCTTTTTCTGGGTATTCAGTAAATAGTTTCATTTTGTTTCAAGTAGGATTAATTAATCAATTGAGTTTATTCAATGCTGCGTAGGCGCAGCCCAACCTAGGCATCGCTTGTTTGCGGTTATTGCCCACTTAATTTTCAAGGATTTTGTTAAAACGCTTGTCGTCATACATCATACTCATAGCAGATGTTTATTAAAAGTCAAAAAAATTAAAATATTTTTTTACTTTTTTTGACTTTTAGATAAAAGACGAGGAAGCGATTTTGTAAACGACACGCTACGCGATCGCACTTTCCTCTGAAATTACTCTGAGTAATGGCGGAATATAGCCTGTTGACAAGGAATGATCGGTGATGCTGTTTATCCCTTGTTCGCGCAGGTCTTTGACTATATCAATGAAGATTTCTTGCCACTTTTGCCACAAGTTTAACTTTTCAAAATCTAAGATTTCGCCATCTTGCGTTAAATATTTAATTTGCCCAACATGATAAAACAAGAAAAGCGGTGCCCAAGTGGGAATTTTGGTAACAACATCATTGTTATTAACAAATCGGAATGTCTTAGATTTGAGTTGAGAATTATATAACTTTGCAAACCTCAAATCTCCAACTCGAGGTTGTCCATAGGTATAAACTCCACTTACTTCAAAAGGAAGTTTGTCTAAGAAGATACAGCTAGCTGCGGCTAATACTGCTACAGCACCGCCTAAACTGTGTCCGGTAAACCACAGTGATTTAGGCGAATCCTTCATTTCTTTTTGGATGATGGCTTTAATGCCTTCACCTTCTATCCTTCCTTGAGGATCGTTATAAGGTTGCCAAATATCATTTAAATACCTACAAAAACCCGTATGCAGGCAGATATGGTAATTGTCAGAAAAATCTTTATTCTTTAGCCGTTCAAAATTAATCTGCCAGTCGGATAATTCTTCACTTCCCCGAAAAGCGACGATAACTTTCTCTGCATCCGCCACCAGAATTGCTTGGGCACCTTTGTTATTGAAGCAGTAAACGCGATCGCTATTAAATCCCCAAGCGGATGCTTCTTGCTTGACTCGCGATCGCCAGTCATCGTTATTTTCATCTTTACCTCCCAACTTTTCTACTTTTCCTCTTCTGTAACTTTCTACACAAAGTTGAGCTAACAGGTAAGCATTGTTAGCATCATAATTTGATGCTTGGGAATTAAACGATGCAAAGGAAATAATATCATTCACAGCAAAACACCTAAAACATTTGAAATACTAGTATCGATGAAGATATAGTAATCCTAAATCATTGGTGAGAAAACAGTATAGTCATTAAGTTTGGCTTAGTCAAAAACTTGACAATGAATGGATAACTCGAATAATGCGTCGTATTTAGTCGCAAATATTACTTTAACTCTCCTTTAGTATTTTCTCACCGATGATTCCGGATGCTATAGCTAAATCAACTTAAATTCTGTTGAATTGCTATTTGCTCAGACGAGCAATAAAAAGAAAGATTCAGAAGGTAGAAGTAAGCTTGTCTGAATGCAATTATGAATCGACGTTTAAAAACGTGGGATTCAAACAAAGATGCTTTATACCTCGCTCTGCGCCTCTCGGTATAATTATTCTTTTTAAGTTGGCTTTATACTCATAATTTAAGTTTTTCTTAATACTTTTTTATCAGTGTCTCTGCCTTTATTTGTATTTATTACTGTATATGTTCAGTTAGGATTACTACCTAATTTAGGTTATTTTACTGATAAATAGCTTCTATCGACAATGTACGAAATGTTAAAATTGCAACTTACAATAAATTAATGGATGGAATAAAAAACAGGAGAAAATCATGACAGAAGGGTCACAACAAAAACGGGTAGTAGTTGTAGGTGCAGGTTGGGCTGGTAATGGTGCAACTTACCACTTAGCCAAACAAGGTTACGATGTGACCCTTCTCGAAGCTGGTGCTAATCCTGGTGGACTGGTAGCGGGTTGGAAAACAGCAGGGGGACAATCTGTAGAAGCGGGTGTTCATGGCTTTTGGTATCCTTACAGAAATATATTTTCTCTTATCAACGAACTTGGAATAAATCCCTTTACAACTTGGACTCGTTCATCTCAATATTCGCCTTTTGGGTTAGAAGTTGAATCACCAATTTTTCAGGATTTACCGCGACTTCCTACCCCTATAGGAACATTTTTATATACACAATTTAAACGTTTACCATTAATAGATAGAATCAGCGCCCTACCTTTACTTTACGCCTTAATTGACTTTGATAATTCCGATGAAGCTTGGCGACGTTATGACTTTGTGACAGCGCGAGAATTATTCAAAGATTTTGGAGTTTCAGCGCGGCTTTATCGTGACTCATTTGAACCGATGTTGTTAGTAGGTTTATTTGCCCCAGGCGAACAATGTTCTGCCGCTGCAACTTTAGGAATGCTGTACTTTTTTATTCTCGCCCATCAATCAGATTTTGATGTCGTTTGGTGTCGGGGAACAGTGGGAGAAAAGATATTTCGCCCTTGGGTAGAACAAATTGAAAAAGCTGGTGCGAAGAAGTTAACAAATCGCCGCGTTACCGACATAATAGTTGATAATAATCGGGCAACAGGTGTTGTTTGCGGTGATGAAGTGTTTGATGCCGATGCGGTAATTTTTGCAGTTGGTATCACCGGGATGAAGAAAATCGTATCAAATAGCCATAGCTTACAAAGCCGTCAAGAATTCATAAATTTGAGCAACTTAGGGGCAATTGACGTTTTAGCAACTCGACTGTGGTTTGACCGGAAAATTGAAATTCCGCGTCCTTCTAATGCTTGCTTTGGCTTTGATGCAACTACCGGGTGGACATTTTTTAATTTGAATGAACTACATGACGAATATAAAAATGAACCTGGGACAGTAATTGAAGCAGATTTTTATCACGCCAATCAATTTTTAAATTTAAGCGATGAAGAAATTGTACAGAGAGTTCAACGCGATTTAGCAACTTGCATTCCCCAATTTCGTCAAGCGAAAGTGATAGATAGTAGCGTAATTCGTTTAGCAAACGCAGTATCTCACTTTGCACCCGGTAGCTATCGCTATATGTTGCCAGCTTCGACAAGTTATGATAATGTATTTATGAGCGGTGATTGGATTGTTAGCCGTCACGGTTCATGGTCACAAGAAAAGGCTTATGTGACAGGTTTAGAAGCGGCGAATTTAGTAGTTGATTATTTAAAACAGGGTAAACCTGCCGAGATTTTACCTGTAGAAGCGGATGAACCGCATATTCAAGTTGCCAGAGGCGTTAATAAAATAGTGCGTGACTTGGGTAAATCTATTTTGCCTGATTTTTGGTTGCCGTGATGGGAATTTAAGGATTATCTCACGCAGAGACGCGGAGGCGAGGCAGCGCGTTGCGGGGGTTCCCCCCGTTGTAGCGACTGCCGTCGCAAAGGAGTAGAATGAGCGCAAAAACTCTCTCCAACTCTCATTCCTCTGTGTCCTCTGCGCCTCTGCGGTTCGTTTCTCTAATTCTCCAAAGCCTGAAAATTACATCGAATTATTCTTATAACTTTCCGGTACACCGATCGCCGACTTTCCAGCGATCGCTCGTAAATTTTGGCAGCGAATTAATTCGCTAAAATTTAAACCAGAACGTCCTTCAATTTTGGCTACCGTCTCAATTGCAGTTAACAGATGTTCTGCGGCTTCAGTTTCTGAGTAACCCCGACGTAATGCGATTCTAATTGCGGCTGTATCTGCGTTTAACTCTGATTCTTGGGAATTATTAGTGCGCCAAATTCTAATTAAGGCGATCGCACTTAATCCCCCAGCGACAACTACACCTACCACATCTTGTTGCGCTGATTCCACGAATCCGCCTAAAATACCCGCCACTACCACACCTTGATAAATGTCGGGTTTAAACCACTTTACCCCGGTTAACCAGCTAATTGTCCGCAACAGCAGCAAATCGCGTTGCGGCTGCTTTAGGCGACGCCACAAATCAAAGTTAATATATATTGGTCGCTCCTGATTCCAAGGTAAGGGAAAAGAAGCATCAATCACCTTTGACTGTTCTGGCTGAGGTACGAGTTTCACCGTCATTCTACCAGAAGCCGGCATCACATCTAACAAACGACGAATTTCAACATTAGGCTCCATGATTAATATTATTAGGCATAATGAGCAGTAAAATTAGAATTTTTACTACATGGAAGCTTTTGCTCTTATCCCACCTGAATGGACAAATCAGGGAATTCACGCTCATAAGTTTTGCTGTCCTAAATGCGGCGCAAGTAGCTTAGAAGCCGAAAAAGTTTGGATTAATCGGCGATCGCCTGTCCTTACAGAAGAACGTCGCCGCAAATGGCAGGAATTTTACAATTGTAACTGCGGTTGTGTGTGGTGGGCTTGGAGTAGCGATCGCCCTCCAACAAATTTATCCAAACAAGATAATAATCTCACATAACCAAATTTTCAACAAACAAAAGCCAGCAGAGGCGGGCTAATATTAATTTACCATACTATGAAGCCCGCTAGTCATGGCATTGTTTGTGTAGCTTCATTCTTAAAAACTGAAAGTGGTACGCACTGTACCTACATAAATGGTGTCATTGCTATCATTATGCTCAGGACTCAAAATCACCAATAAACCGGGAGTAACAGAAATATTGTCGTTCAGTTGCAGCCTGTAGAGACCTTCTAAATGGTAAGAGGTATCTGAATCTCTTAGCCCTCTACCACCAGCAATATTGGCATCGTTGCTAGTGGTTTTAGGTGGTTGACCAAAGATAAAACCAAGCAGATTACCTTTTCTACCAAAGTCTTGCAAAGCGAGGCTAGCACCCCAGTAGTTGAATGTCGCATCATCACCTTCGTTGGCAATTACGTTAAACCCGGTAGGTCCATTTCCGTCGAACCTAGTTGTGCCAGTATTTTGCGCTTCGGCTTCAGTGTAACCATACCAACCACCAATTAGCAACTTAGAGGTGAGTTTAAAAGAAGCTTCTACACCGTAGTGATTAGCAGAAGTTGCAACATTACCAAAGGGATTATTGGCAATGCTGCTACCTGTGGCTTCAAACTGGTTCACGCCACCAGCACTATTTTGATAGGTACGTGCGTAGGTTAGACCGACATTAAAAGCTTTAGTGGGTTGAAAACCTATCTGAACTAAAGCTGCATAGTTACCATCAAGTAAACCATTTTTATCCAAAGGATTCTTAGCTGTATTAGTACGTCCGCCAGCTAAATAAGCAACAGAGGCAGTTAAAGGTCCATTAGCGTTAAAGCTGATAGTTGCACCTGCACCACCCTGACCTTGACGGTAAATAGGACTGAAGCGACCATAACGGGAAATAGCACCCTGACCAGTGCTAGCAAAGGGGGAGCTGAAGGTGTTGATGTTTTCCCAAAATTCACCATTGTTTGCATCAACCTTGACACGTATTGCCTCACTTAGGTTGAAAGCATAGTTGATTTTATCTACTTCGACACTGTTACTAGTGTTGTTGTCAAATGTCAAACGGGTCATGTTAGTACCCGTTGAAGCCTCACCTAAGCTGGCATCGTTATTATTTATAACATTGCCAGCTTGCAAACGAATTTGTAACTGGTCTTTGCCAGAGAAACTGCTGAGTAAGTTCAAACGAATCCGGTCAGAGAAAGTCGTGTTGGCATCTAAGTCGCGGTCTGCTGCGTTTGGATTATTTCTCAGTGTAGCAGCGCTTATTGCTGCGTTATCGCCGAAAGAATCAGACAAGGCGAAAATTGCTTCGCCAATCAACTTGGTAGTAGTGGAAAACTGATTTGCTTGCATCTCGGCACTTCTGGCTTCTAGCCCATCTACACGACCGCGCAGAGTTGCCAATTCAGCGGAAAACTCTTCTTGCAAATACTGTAAGCTAGCGAAGTCTTCTTTAGTCACCAAATCGGCGGTAGCTGTCGCAATCAATTCGTTAACGCGGTCTAAACAGGCATTCAAACCAGCCGCAAATTCATAACGGGTTAATGCACGGTTGCCGCGATAAGTGCCGTTTGGGTATCCAGCGATACAGCCATACCGCTCAACTAGAGATTGTAATGCTTGGAATGCCCAATCTGTCGGC
>NZ_JTCM02000037.1 GCF_000817785.2 Hassallia byssoidea VB512170
GACAAAAATGGACAGGCTTGTTTTAAAGATCCTCAACACGATAGCGAGTCACAAAGGATGAAGCCTGTCCATTTTTGTCCGGGTGAGCGTCCAAGGGCAGAAGTCATATCTGCCTCTGTTGTTAGCTTTTGAATTGCTAGTATCACAAAGAGCGTGCATTGCGAAAATTTGCTTACCTAACTCTAAGGGGATTTATTGGTCAACGTGAGTTGTGATACTTTCAGTACTCTGCTTTGCGGTTTTTCAGGTCAAATTTGTAGCCATGTGGCAAGATATGAAGTTTCGCGGCAGCAAATCGCCAATTTTTCATCCTTCAAGATTTCGTCGATATTGTTATGTGTAGCCTCACAAATTATCGACAATTGTGACCGAACCTTCAAAAAATGACTTCAATGCAGCGCGATCGCGCTTCAACCATAGCGGTATTCAAAGTCTATACCAAATCCGTTGAACCGCAGGTTTTTGTAGCAAAGCCGAAATTAAGCGTACCTTGCGGACGAAGAGTGAAAAATACCGATCGATGACCACCCCAAGCAGAAAACCAAGACCAAAACCAATTTCCACAAAGTTCAAAAACAATAAATCTGTTTCAAACGGGGTTAAAACCTCGTTTGAAACAAAAATTACGTGTTGACGTTGGCGGAGCGCCTCTCCCAAAGGGAGAAGGGGTTTTAAACCCTTTAATCCAAAATTTTTGAATGCGTGAATTTTGAATTGATAAACAAATGCAAATCTAAGCTATCGACCAATGATCCCATGCATGAATTGCATCTTCTACCACAAGTACTTTATTTGCATTGGCAGGTTCAGCTACTAAAACCTTCAGCGTTACGGTATACACATTATTGATGATTTGGTGTCCGTAACCAATGACTTTTCCTAGTTGTCCAGTTTTTTGATTTATTACAGGCTCATCAATAGTAAACATAACGGTAACTGTCTAAGTTTGACAGTTGATAAATGGTATTCCATATATTATCTCTAGTCCGGAAAATTCAAACTTCATTCTTAAAGAATATTTGGAGTCAGACTTAAGTAATATGTTAGTTTCCCTCTTGAGTATATAACTTATGTATTTCTTATAAAGACGGAAAATTTTTCCAGCACTTTTTTGTAATTACCGTAGTTAAAAATGTAATTACTATAGTTTTGAGATAGCCTCTATTTGCAAATAATGTAGTTTCAAAGAGTTTTTTGCAAAGCATTACACCAACGCTCTTCACAGCGCCGTTACTGATAACGAGCAAGTGTAGACTATCAAGTAAGATGGACTAACTATAGATTATTTCACCTTTGTGTAGTTCTAACACTTGAAAAGCGCAAATGCATCGCAATGCACGCTCTTTTAAATAAAATTAAGATGCACACCTTTCTCAAGCTTACATACACATACTTGCTTTGGTCTGTCCGGTTTCGGACAGAGAAACTCAAAAAGATTTATCTGCGCTTATAAAGAAGCAACTTGCATATTAATCGAGCAAATTTGTCTTGTATGACCTGATAAGACTTGCTGTTGCGCGTTGCTAATAGTAATTCTGCCACGGAATAACAGCGAATGATTGCCGCTTAGTTTAGGATATTAGCAGCTACTAGGTTTAACGCACTCGGTTATAGCCAGAATACCTGCGTTAGTTAAAATGATGTTACAGCTTCAGCCAAACAAGCGGTTATATTCTGCCTTGACCATGCCGTAACATTCGCAGGCAGCTGTTTCCAAATTCTTCCTGTCAAGAATCTGGATGTGTCCGCGTCGATAACTGATCAAGCCGCTGCCTTGGAGTTTACTAGCAGTTTCACTGACTCCAGAACGCCTAACGCCAAGCATCGTGCCAAGAAATTCATGGGTGAGGTGAAGTTCCTCTGAACTCACACCGTCACTACTCATCAGCAACCACCGGGAAAGCCTTGCTTCTATTTGATGAAGACGGTTGCAGGCAGCGCTTTGTGAACCGACAACAATGAGTGTATGTATGTAACGGTGGAAAAGCTTTTGCAATGCACTGCTTCTGTCGAACGCCTTTTTGATGATTCCTGCTTTGATACGCACGGCTTGACCGGGAATTTGTGCCAGCGTCTGCATCGGTGTCGTGTTCGCATCCAAAAGAATTGGCACACCTGCCATCCCTTCACGCCCGATACAGCCGGATTCGACCGTTGAGCCGTCCTCCATCAGGGTCACTAAAGAGAGCAATGAGTTAAGAGGGAAATAGACAAACTCGATAGGCTCATCAGGCGAGATAATAATTTGTCCATGTGAGAGTGAGACTTGCTCCAGATGAGGATGCAATGCAGTTAGCTCCTCACTCGGAAAGCCGGCAAGGAGGCGATTTTGTGTATTTTGAAGTGGCTGTTGGTGAGCGTACATTAAATATCTTGTGACATTGATGAGCCGAATGTTAATAATTGCTATCGATGGTGTCAAATAATCTCAGGTTAACCAGCTAGGGATTAATTATTCCGTAGTAAATGGTAGCAACAAATAAGAAAATTGCCAAACAAAAAATGGTAAAGCTGATTAGTCGGGGGTCGGGCAATTTTTTAATTGTAGTTAAACTATCTCTTTTTAGGTGAGTCGTAGACTCAATTTCACTTGTTTTGTGAGAATTTCTATAATCAGGTGTTTTTTGCGAAAGCGACATGATTCTCTGTTTTTGTGTATTTTTTGTAAGTTTTCATGATGACAAAAAATTACTAATTATTGCATCAATCTTAAGAATTACTCAAAAGTTATTTAATGTAAAAATAATATGTATTTGCGAATACAACAATCTTCCGAAAGTTGACAAGCGTGATGTTTCTTGAAGGTTTTTTTAGTATTTTGAATCACAATTTAACTTCATACTAATTATTTCTGAAGTTAAAGTAAGAATAAATTAGTAATAATTATCTTTGTTTATTGTCAGACCAAGTTAAACTACTGATTTTTCAGGTTTTCAACTCAAAAGCGAAAACAGCTATTTTTTCCAATAATTGTGTACAAACATTGTTTTTACACACGATGGGTTTAACTACTTTTTCCTTTGTTATTCTCTTCCATCCAATACCATAACAGTGTTTTTGGCTGGCGAACACATTCATCAACAGCAACTTATTGCCGTTAATTTACGCGGACTGTCAGCGTCAGAATCAACAAGATAATTAGTATAGTAAAACACAAGGTGTCGCAATGTGTCATGTTTACTTTTGATAGAGGAAATCAGAATAAATGTGAGTTGAATGGAAAGTATTATGTATCGCGATCGGGCGATTGAGTAAAATACTAACTGTTTAAGAAATCGCAGAGAAAGGATACAAACAGCGAGTAGGTTACATTCAGTAAACATTTGGACAAAATTTGGAGTAACAAATAGTATGGACAATACAAAAACGGCGCACATGATAGAGCGTTACTGTGCTTTGACCGTCGGAATTCTCTTTTTGGTTTTAGGTATAGCTGGATTTATACCAGGTTTGGTTTCATTGCCTGGGGCAAGTGAATCTTATGTCCCAGTTGGTGCAACTAACAGCATTTATGCTACAGGATTTGGCTATGTATTTGGTCTGTTTCCGACTAATTTATTGCATAACCTTGTACATTTGGCTGTCGGAGTTTTGGGGATTGCTTCATATAGCAGCTTGAGCAATTCGCGTTTATTCAATCGTGGTTTTGCAGTTGCCTATATCCTAATTGCGATCGCGGGATTGCTGCCTTATGCTCAGACAAGTTTCGGCTTAATGCCGCTGTTCGGTAATAATGTTTGGCTTAACGCTCTAAGTGCGATCGCTACCGCTTACTATGGCTTTGTTATACCAGCTAAGGTGGCAGGTACTAGTGTATCGCATAATGTTTGACATCTTTGAAGCGATCGCGTTTAAAAGCAGCTACACAGGTTTGACCCGAAGTTGGCAGCATGTGCGATCGCGATCGCTACAGCAATTGAATTAAGTATATCAACATTGAAAAACATAAAATAGAGTCACTGCGATTACTTCGCGTTGCACGGCGTTCCGCTCGTAATGACATTTTAAGTTTAATTAGGTTGAGCTACTTAACACTAATGTACATCTAAGTTGGTTCGTAGTTGCAATGCACGCGCGTGCATCGCAACTACGAGAAGTGTTGGGCGTAAAATGATAGTTGCTGGCCGCTAGGCAAATGTGGTGGATAGAAAATGTCCATCCAATGCTTATAAACCCAACCACTAGTACCAATTTGCAGCTTACCCATTTTGTCTTGTGTTACACTATTTTTTTGTATACCACCAAGCCCAAGCGACTAACAGAGTCTGAAAAGGCAGCCTCAACCAAATCAGGGGTGGATCGTGTGGTAATGCTACGACCTCGATGTTATTAACTGCCTGATAAAGATTAGCAGGAAAAACAGCAATATAAAGTACAACCAGAAGCCATGCAGCATAACGGCTTACACCAGGAATTAATAATCCTACTCCACCCAAAACTTCCAAAAATCCGCTAGTGTAAACAAATGTCAAATGGTCGGGAAGAAAGTCCGGCACAATCTTTTCAAATCCCCCTGGGTGAGTAAAGTGCAAAGCACCAACGACTACCATCCCGATTGCAAGTATGATTTGCAAGACTATTTTGTACCTTTTCATATTCTAAATGTTTACCTCAGCGCTACAGTTAGCTTGGCATTCAGCTAGATTTTTTAGCCTCAAAAATTGCTGGCGCATCATCAATAAGTCTCCCCACGGCAAAACCCAGCGTATCCATGACCAAAAGATATTTCTCGGATAGGGAATATGCCCTTTGAGAATCAGACGACAAGTGTTTTCTGATATTGGGAAAATGACATAACTGGCTGCGATGTTACCAAACATTGTAATGGCTCGTTCGTCATCCATTACTATTGTTAAATGTCGATTTGTTTCAAACTCAACAAGTTTAAAAACACCCATAACTCTTTGAGTGATCGCTAAATTTTCTATACCTGGAAGCAGTTGTTTTGGACTTGGAGGGTCTGATATTGAATCTTGAACCGGAAAAACTATTCTTTCGAGGCGGTCAATCCAGTCATAACTGTAAGATCCAACCTTAAGTTGACATAGCCATCGAAATAAAATCTGAGTTGGTGCTTTTACATTTATGGCTCCCAAATACGCCTCGTCACTATTTTCTATGTAGCGATCGCATGAAAACGACATCAGCCTCTCTTCAGGCGTAGACCCCCAAGTATATGCAATTCCTTGTTTTATATTGATATTTGCCATTAGTTAGAATTGAGATATCCAAACAGGTGCTTTGAGAATTAGCACGCAGCTTGGTGCATGTGTGATAGTGTTATCCATCACCATTTGTACCGCTGCATCAAGGGTAACTTTAACTGCTTCTATTGTTTCCGTTCCTTCTGGATTTGCTTCTGTTTTTGTTAGCTGCTTTGCGAGAAACATCTGCATGGGACAATCAACAATCGACGTATCTAAATTAATCACACCTAAATCAATTAATTCCGATGCTTTGATGCCAACTTCTTCTTCAATTTCACGTTTTGCTGCCTCAATGTTAGGTTCATCTTCCTCAACTGCACCGCATACAACTTCGATACTTTCTTTACCAAGAGCGTAGCGAAATTGCCGAACCAGATACACGTAACCATCGCTATCTATCGGCAAAATAGCAACGGCTGGTTTCATTTTCACGGTGGCATATTTACCAGGTTCACCGTCAGGTCGCAGAACTTCGTCTTCACGAACGTTGATAAACGAATCGTGGAATTTATGGTTTGTTTTTTGTATTGTCCAAGGACCATTTTTTTCTGCCATGATAATTTCTCTCGCTATTAAATAACACACAAAAAGTAACTGCCATTTTCTTAAAAAAATGCGCTAGTATCAGTCCTCAGTATCTATCCTACAAGGATTTCAGTTACGCCAGGGTTCTTTTTTGGTAAAGAATAGAAAAGAGTACAAAAGTATGTATTTATAAGTTAGAACCACAGATGCACACAGATGAATTATCTATGTTTATCTGTGGTTTGATTTTCATCTGTCTTGAATGAGTGCAAGCTTACTCCATGAACTTCGTTCACAGCAAAAAATGAAAATAGACTTTGAAAAATCACTCCAAAGCCGGTTTACTGCGAGCGTAGGAGTTTAAAAACAGAACAAAGATAATCGCAAAGGTGAGGTCAATAACACCTGGAATTAAATAAAATGGGTGAAGCTTGTTTGCGAAGGTGTGATAAGCTAGCACAGCGAAAACCGAAGATTGCGCGATAATTCCAAGTTTGACGATGCCGTGATTGCGATCGATGTCCTGACCAACCCACCAATAGCCAATCCCGATAACAAATACCAACACGAGAAACAAATGTGAATATTCAGAATTGACCAGGGGTTTCTCACCAAGCAACTCGCGAATCCATTGGTCGGATAACAGCAAAAACACAGATTCAACCCAATTAATCGCAGCTTTGAGTTGAAATATATACTTCCAAGTCGTTTGATTATTCATAATTGCACGCGCTTTGAATCCTCTTTGCTAGAATGTTTTACTTGAAGGCTGGGAAGGTTAATGTTTAACTAAGTTTTCTTCCTTCTTTGAATAGCACAGCAAACTTTTATGAGCAGTCATTTGAAGAGTGAAGTTTGCTTTTAGCTGTTTTAAATTCGGTCGCTATTTGCTTCTGCTGCTCATGGCTAAAGTTGTCGCGGAGTTTGGGGAATATATCGTTTTCTTCTTGATTAATGTGAGGAAAGCACCGCAGTTCTTAGCTGCTCAATTTTTGTTTTGAACTCAGGTGAAGAAAAGTTTAGAGGCTTAATTTCATCTAACATTTCCATTACTTCGTCGGTTTGGTCGTATATTTCTTGTGTGTGTTCGTAATACGGACGAACTGCTGGGTAGAGGACTTGTTCTTCGGCTGTACCATGAACTTTGATGTCTTTGTATTGCCCAAAATACTCTTGGATTTTTTCAGGCTCGTAAGAACGTGAAAATTTCCATAAACAGAATATCGACCTTAGTATGATCCATGAGGAGAAGCTCGCGGATGCTCATTTCGTCATCAATGCGTGTTACGAGGCTACCCACCACACCAGTTAAGGCTGCAACAGCATCTTGAACTCTTGCCCAAAGTTGTTGTTTTGGCTCTTTTCCTGTCAGTTCGCGCACCCAGAATCTCTAAAATTCCTTTAAGTTGCTCTTGATGAGCGCGGTTTTCAAAGTTAACTGTATTTAAAGGAGTTATGGCAGCTTCAACATCAGCACCAACAACTTGGGCAGCTTTGTGGATTAGCAGTCCAGCCATAGTTTGCTTATGCTTGAGCAATTCATGCTCTTGTACTTTCTCAAACAAAGTTAGCTCAGAATCTAACATTAGTTTCTGAACTTGCGAAATCATCTTTTGGGTTGTTTCTTTAGGCTCACCCTTAACACCGTATTCAACAATTACAGTATCGATAATGCCTAGATTTTTCCGATCCGAATCAAGCATATGCTGTAGGCGATGTCTGACGACAAGCCACTTCGTGTCTACGCAAATATCATCATCAGTGCAATCCTGAAGAAATTGCTGCTCATTCTTAATCAGCAGATTTTGTAATTCTTTCATATCTGCCAATTTTCTGGCAATTAAAATTCGCTTGGTGTCATCAATTGATACCATTTTTTATTCTCCTACCTCTCATTTTGTGGCTAGTAGCTTATTGCTGAATTCTTGGAGTTGATATTGAATCCAATTACCACCCTTAGCTATACATTGATGGCAAATATCTCCATAGCCGTCACCTTGGTCATTACATACAACTAATCTGGCTTCATTAATTTGTAAATTTTGCTGACAAATTAAACATACTTGTCTACTTTTGTTTGTGTTGCATTCTATTTGAAATTTCATATTTTTTCTCCTTCTTAAAGGTGTTTCAACGAATCACAAATTAACATACACCTTTATAAATATATGATTTTTACAAAATCTACATCTATAAAATGAAGTGGATATTGTTACATTTAACTGTAATGTTTGATACAGTAAACTAGAGAAAATGCTAATACATAATCTATCATTTGTTATATTTAAACTAAAATAAACTTTGTGAATGTATAAAATTTACTAAAAATATAAAATTTAATTATTATCAACTAGCTTAACAGCTTTGCCAATGTAGCATACAGAAGTATCATCATTAATTTTGATTTCAAATAAACTACATTTCTTACCTTTTATTTGATTATTGAAATCCTTCAGTACAAGATTTCTTAGCGTTTTCAAGTTAGTACCACCTGTCAAATCAAATCCTTTAATTAGATAATCTGCAAAGCCAGTCTTTTTCATGACATCAATCATTTCCTGGGGTTTAATAAACTTATTCCAATCGTGAAGCCCAGGCGGTATATACTTGAGGGTATCTTCTAAAAACCAAATGATTATAAATTTAGATTTCAAATTTCTATTAATTGTGTCAAACAAAAATAATCCATCTTTTTTTAAAACTCTATAAGCTTCAGAAATAATTTTTTCCCAATCGTCAACATGCTCCAAAACGTCAAAACATAAAACAATATCAAAACTGTTTTCTTTGTAAGGAAGATTTTCAGCTACTCCCCAACGATAATCAATTTTTAAATTACTTTTTTTAGCATGTTCTTGGGCGATATTAATTGAATTAAAGGATAAATCTATCCCTGATACATAAGCGTTTAGCTTGGCTACGGATTCACAATCCCCTTCTCCTCCACAGCCAATATCTAAAACTTTAATTCCTTTCCAATCTGGCACAAAACTTGTAACAAACTCTCTTCTTGAGTTGTTAAGATGGTTAGACAGATATAAAGTTTCGTCTGACTTCCACCATTTTTCTGCATTCAAATCGTAGTATTCTAAGTTATTTATTTCCATTTTCGTTCCGAAATATCCTAATTTTATCGGACAAATTGATTACTTTATAACTTAGGTAAAGAAACCCATTTTATAGAAGTAATCAAGCTTTCTAAGGTTAGATATCAACAGTCGTGCTGTTTAAGCGATCGCCTGCAATCCCTTATTTTGTAAGTTTTGTTCGATGTGCTGCATTTCCTCGATTGTCTGTCCAGTCACAATCCCGTAAATTTCGGTGTAGATTTTTCCGTACTTGACCTTCTCTAAAGCCGATAAAATGATAAAGTCTTTGCGATCCAGTTCTGGTTTCAAAGCAACTAAAATCGAGTCCAACGTCCCTTCCATGCGGTAATCACTGGAATATTTAGCCACCTCTTTTCCAAGGGACAGTAGAGTATGACGCTGCAAGCACAGCCCAGTTGAACCATTTATGCGGAAATTGGCATCAATTACATAAAGCTGTTTGTCTTGGTCTTCCAACACATCGAAGCCAATGAAGCCGAAATAACCAAGCTTATGAGCATACTGACCAATAGCAGCAATCATCTCATAGAACTTGCTCATGTCAGTACGGTAGTGAATCAGTCCCCCTAAATAGTTGCCCTCTGGGGTGACAAGTTGGCTGGTAGTACCGATGAGCGTTATGTCTCCCGCTTTGTTGACATAGAATTGTACGCAGTAGTTCTGCACCTCGTTTTTGACGAACTCTGAGACAATAATGTTATTGAGCAACTTGATATCAAGATATTTCCTGATTTCTTCAAAGCAGTAGTTCAGATCGCTGGTGCTTTTGATAATATAAGTGCCTTCTCCTGAAAGTCCGTGGGACGTTTTGATTAAGTAGGGGAATTGTGGTAACTCAATGTCTTCGAGACTCTGGGTGTGCAGATTGTAGCTTGAGTATTTCGGACATTGCACTCCTAACTCGGCTAGCGTTACTTTACTCAGCAAGCGGTAGTGGGTGTCTGGATTAACAGCGTGTTTTTCTGGTTGCAGATTATCAAAGGGAAATAAAGTGATGAGTTTGTCAAAGTGGGAGTTTTGACTGAGGTCATCTAGATAACTTGAGCAATCCATCATCTGCATATTGGAGTGGCTGAACCCAAAATGCTCCTGCCAGTAGTTAATTAGTAACTTTGGCGGTGAAATAATCACAATTCCTGGAATGCGATCGCCTAACACAGCCAGATTTTTCCAAGGTTCCTTCTGGCAAATCTTGTCAAAGGAGGTTTTAGTCGCTTCACTACTACCGTCTTGAATAAAGTATTTTTTTCTATTGGGGTAAGCAGCCCAACTGCCAGTCGCAGGGTAATTTGGGATGAACGCATAACCTGCATCTGTAATGTCTTGAGCAAACAGATCAGAAAAAGAATTTCCTTGAAAGTACTGAAAGTCGTATTTTAAGTTCATGTCTAGTTTGAGTTCAACTGTTTTCAAGACCCAATCAGCGTATCTACCTGACAAATAAGGTATTAGTTGCCCAATTTTGATTCCTCTATCTGCAAGTAGAAACGATTGGTGAAAAATTCCCCACTTTAAGAATCCTTAAAGAATCCCGGTAACTTTTGCGAAACCGGGATTCTGACTAAAGAAACCGGGATTCTGACTCATTGCGACATGCCAAAATTAATCACACAAAGCAGGAGCTTCTTTTTTGGTAAACACAGCCACCTCGTCTTGTCCCGTGGTCATGTAAGCACAAGCCATATGCGATGAGTTATACGCCCAACCTACTCGTCCCTGACTATCTAAGAGAATACACCCAGCTTCTCCTGTAACCTTAGATTTCAAAGTTTCGATCGCCTTCTGCGCTGCTTCGTCTGGGTGTCTGTCTCCAGAAAGAAAGTCAATCGCAGTTTTAGCCAAAACCACCGGGATAATCGACTCACCATCACCTGTGGTTGAGCAAGCACCGAGTTTATTGTCAGCGTACAAGCCACTGCCGACAAGAGCAGTATCGCCGACGCGACCGGCTTGCTGATTCGTAGTGCCCCCAGTTGAGGTACCAGCAGCTAAGATGCCGTTAGCATCCAAAGCCACACAACCAACAGTGTTGGGGCGATCCAAAACTTCCTGCTCTTCCTTCCACTCCTCCCACTGCTCCTGTGCAATCAAATCTTCTTTTTTACACATCTCGGCTTTGTTGTCGGCGGCAAAGCGTTCTGCACCCCGCGCTACTAACAGCCTGGGTTTTTCATCCATAATTTTCCGTGCCACCGAAATTGGATGACGCACACCCTGAACTGCTGCGATCGCTCCCCAACCTAAAGAAGATCCCTCCATTATCGCCGCGTCTAGCTCGACCTCTCCCTCGGTGTTGAGAGTCGCGCCCAAACTGGCGTTAAAGGTCTGGTCAGCTTCAAGAACACGGATGGCTGCCTCAACCGCTTCTGCCGCACAGCCTCCGCTAGTCAGCACTGCCCAACCAGCCTCTACTGCTGCTTGACAGCCTGCATTGTTTGCTGTAACTTTATCTTCGGAGATACTTTTCGCTCCACCGTGAACAATAATAGCTAATGTCATAAATTTCCTTTTGTGATTATGAATTTTGTCTGACTGCATATTTAGGACGGGCAGGATGCCCATCCCACAAAAGTTATAATTTGATATTGCGTTCTTAAATACGCGATCGCTTACTAGTAAGCGAACGACTGATAAACCTCAGTTGGGGCAACTTCCTCAAGTGATTCCACAATCGGATTAAAGCGTAGTAAGTGACGACCTCGTTCGGATAATGTGGTCATAGCAGCACGCGGTATCTGGATAGACACCTCTGGACGAAACAGCCAGCGTCGGCTATAGCCAATTACGACCATTGGACGCGGTGTGTCTGTGTAGTTAGGTGTGCCACGGTGAAGACCGCGCACATCGCGAATCATTACGTCTCCTAATTGCATAGTTATCGGTTCCAACTTAATTTCACCCGACTCTATACGGCGTAATCCTTCTTCTTTGGACATCATATGCGTACCCCGTGCAATCTCCATCGGTCCGTTTTCCAAAGTGACATCTACCAATGGGAAGTTGACTGCTAGCTGATATGGTAGGGTTTCTTTACCAGTTTCCGGGAAGAGCGGCAAAGTATCGCGGTGTACGTCTTGATACTCGGAATGCAGTAAAGGCGTATCTGTCGCCAACTGGCACATCACGAAATCAGTTCCTACCAAGCGTTCCATCAGAGCCAGGATATCTTCATCTTCATAGATACTGGTATCAGCAAAGGGAGCGGCGAAAGGCAAAGTTACATAATAGCGGGCTGTACCTCGATTACGCAGCTCTCCTTCGCGGGCAATATGTTCAGTTAGCTTGGGGATGAAAGCAGAATGCCAAGCCTTGAGTGTTGCTTCGGAAAAGTGATTGGGCAACACGCAGAAGCCGTCGTTCAGTACCGATTGGGTGAACGATTCTATTTGTTGAGGGTTGTAGCGTCTTGTCATCATATCTTGATTTTAGACAGAATCCACAGCTTTTAGCTTTGTGTAACTGCGTTCTGTAGTTCGGGCTTGGCAAGGGTTTCGTCAATTAGTTGCAGAGATCGCTCTTTTAAAGTCTCTAAACCCAAGCGCTTAGTTGCGGAAATAAATACCGCTGAAGGATATTCTTGTTGCGCTTTCTTTAAAGTTTCGCTATCTACAGAGTCAATTTTGTTAAAGACAATCAAACTTTTTTCCGGAATTGTAGGCATTTCTGCGAGTATTTCCTGTACAGAAGCAATATGGCTTTCCCAGGCAGGATGGGACAAATCCACCAGATGAAGCAACACATTTGCCTCAACTACTTCCTCCAGGGTGGCGCGAAAAGCATCTATTAATGCTGGTGGAAGTTCGTGAATAAAGCCGACAGTATCTGTCAGCAGAATAGTTCTGCGTTCTTGAGTTTCGGGATTTGTAATTACCAGCTTGCGTGTTGTCGGGTCAAGGGTGGCAAATAGTTGGTCTGCTGTATAAACCTCCGCATTAGTTAAGACATTCAGCAAAGTGGATTTACCAGCATTGGTGTAACCAACTAATGCGAGAACAGGAATTTCTTGCTTTTGTCGTTGTTGTCGAATGCGATCGCGGTGAGCTTGTAGTTGGTTTACTTCTTGCTGTAACTGAGCAATTCGCCGTTGAATAACTCGTCTTTCTGTCTCTAACTTAGTTTCACCAGGTCCTCTGGTACCAATTCCCGCACCTAATCTGGACATTTCCCGACCTTGACCGCGCAACCGTGGCAGCATATATTCAAGTTGGGCTAATTCAACTTGTAATTTACCCGCTTGGGATTGAGCGCGTTGAGCGAAAATATCTAAAATGACCTCGGTTCTGTCTATAACTCGGATGCCAATCTCGTTTTCCAAATTACGAGCTTGGGATGCAGAAATATCTCGGTCAAAGACAATTAAATTAGCTCCCACCTTTTGAGCTTGAAAAGCGATTTCTTCAACTTTTCCCTTACCGACAACAGTTTGCGGATGGGGACGGCTTCGTTTTTGTTCCACAGTGTCTGCTACAATTCCCCCAGCAGTTTCCACCAAACGAACTAGTTCTTGCAGTCCATCTTCAAAGCGTTGTTGAGGAATATCATCTGTCTTCAATCCCACCAGCAGCACTTTGTCAGTGTCGGATACAATATCTGGGAATAATGTGCGATCGCTATTTTCAGAAATCTCCCTTTCCCATTCATCAACTAAGTCGTCAAAGTCTTGCTCAATTAAGTCATCTAAACTTAGGGGAGGAGAAATTTCCCAAGGCTTTTCAGCATTGGGCACAAGGTTAGCTAAGAAAGCTTCTTTAACATTGCCATTGGCTGCTTTTTTGTGTCTTCCACCTTCACCCCCTACCAAGATTAACACTACAAGAGCATCTAAGCGCTGGCGTGCCATTGCAATTAATGCTGCTTCATCAGGTGGATCTGATTTGAATTGAGTTGCAACACAATGAATTCCGCTCAAGCGTTCCGCACTGTGTCGGGGTAATTCTTCAGGTGGAATTTGAGTTTGACTTGGGGTTCCTACAGCAATTCGGATAACTTGTCCGCGTCGATTAATATAACAACAAATCGGTTGATGGATTTCTGTACTGATTTCACCTAAAGCTTGGGCAAATTCCAGCGTAATGAATCTATCTCCCGGTTGTCGTTGCTCGTAGAACCGCTGTAATAACTTGATTTGACTCGATTTTATCCCTTGAATATTTCCGTAAATATTTTGCATAAAACTAACAATTCAAAAGGTTATTTAACCTATTTATTTATAATTATCTGGTTTTCAATTTGCATTTAATCTACCAAAGGAAATAAGTAGATTCATCTAACCAAACGGATCGGAAGCCCGGTTTCTTAGAGAAACCGGGCTTCTCGGCGAGAAAGTTTAATTTCTTTCTCCTTTACCCTTTACCCCTTTCACGGCAGGTGCTACAACGGGGTGGCACGTTTTGGGGGGAAGCTTCCCCCCAAAAGCTGCCTTGGGAACCCCCGCAACGCACTGCCTCCCCTTTCCCCCTCTTCATGATCCATGCCGTTTTTGATGCCACTGCCAAGCGTGGGAGATAATTTCCTCTACGTTTGGATACTGCGGATGCCAACCTAAAATTTTAGTTGCTTTGTCGCTGCTACCAACTAAAATAGGGGGGTCTCCTGGTCGGCGATCGCACTCAACAATTTTGATTTCTTTTCCTGTTACTAGAAGAGCAGTTTCTATCACTTCTCTGACAGAAAATCCGCTACCATTACCTAAATTAAATACTTCACTATCTCCCTCTTTCAACAGATATTCTAAACCCAAAACATGAGCTTGTGCCAAGTCAGTTACGTGAATATAATCGCGAATACAAGTACCATCTGGGGTAGGATAATCAGTGCCGAAAATAGAAATAGATTCGCGCTTACCTAAAGCCGCTTGCAGTACTAATGGTATAATGTGACTTTCCGGTTCGTGGTCTTCGCCTAAGTTACCATTTGGGTCAGCACCTGCGGCGTTAAAGTAGCGAAAACGGACGGATTTAAGATCGTAAGCTGTATCGAAATCAGATAATATTCGTTCTACCATCCATTTGCTAGTGGCATAAGGACTGATGGGGTCTTGCGGATGGTCTTCGGTAATCGGCACAAACTTCGGTACACCATAAAGAGCGCAAGTAGAAGAAAAGATAAACTTCTTAATAGAAGCAGCAAGCATTGCTTCTAAAAGTGTCAGCGTACCTGTAACGTTGTTGTGGTAATATTTGGCTGGGTCGGTGACAGATTCACCCACGGCGATGTAAGCAGCAAAATGCATTACTGCTGCTATATTGTGGGTTGTAAATATGTTATCGAGGAGAGGGCGATCGCTCATATCACCAACAATCAACTTTACTTGTAAAACCTCCTCTACAAGTTCTCGATGCCCATTCGACAGATTATCAAGCACAATTACCTCATAACCTGCTTGCTTCAGGGCTAATACTGCATGAGAACCAATATATCCGGCTCCACCTGTTACTAATATGGTTGTCATAACTAATAAATGGTTTTTTGTTAGTAGTTAGTAGTTAGTAGGAAGGTCAACTACTTCTATCCTGCAAAGAAGAATACCTAGACTTTTTTAACGAACCGCCCTTCTCTTCGAGACGCTCCGCGAACGGGTTCGCCAGTCCCCCATCGTGACGGAAACCGCCTTCGCTTTTAGCGTCTCCCCTTGGGAGAAGACGGGGGCTGGACTCACCAAGAACCCCAAGAACCCCAAGAAAGAAAAGAGAGTAGGTAATCTTGTAGCGGTTCGGGAGTAACTACGCTCCTACTAACAAACAACAAATATCTAAAATCGTTGACACTCATCAAAATAGCGAGACATCGCACTGTCAAGACATGACATTAACTCACCTCTATTGCTACCAAGAACGCTATAATTTGGGCGTTTAGCGGTTAAACCAAGTTCTTGCGTTGGCAGGGCAATAATATTACTAGGATTAAAGCCTGCTTTTTTCGCTGCTAGTCGTGCCAAGTCAGCCCAAGTTATAGCGCTCTTGTTTGCCAAATGCCATAAGCCGCACTCACCGTCAATTAATAAATCAAGGCTGGCATGGACAAGATCCGGCACATAGGTAGGGGAAACAATGGCATCTTCTGCGGCAACGAAAGTATTACCAGCAGATAATTGTCGCAGGGCGATTGTTACGAAATTGTAATCATCCCAAGGTCCAAAAAAGGCACTGGTGCGAATCACCAGGGATGAGGGATTAACCTTCAATACCAGCTTTTCTGCCAAAGCTTTGCTACACCCATACACATTCAAAGGAGCGACAGTATCACTTTCCATATAAGGGTTGGACACGGTACCATCAAATACTAAATCTGATGAGAAAGTTAGCAGTGCCACGTTATGTTTAGCGCAAGCAGTAGCTAAAGTTGCTGCCCCCTCAGCGTTTACCCTGATACAAATATCTGGTTCGCGTTCTGCATCGTCTACCCGTACATATCCCGCAGCGTTCACAACTGCCCACGGTTTCAACTTTGATAGCACCGCATCCACAGAGGCAGGATTGGCGATGTCCATTTCTCGGCGTGATAGCAAGTGATATGTAATACCCCGCAGTTCGCACAGCCGCGCAAAAGCCCTTCCCAGAGTTCCACTAGCACCCACGATGATAAGGGGTGAGGGAAGCGTGGTGTGGGGGAAGCGTGATGTAAGTGTCCACTTACTCTTGTTCTCCCCCTCAAGAGAGCGACAACTCACCGCAGGGTATAATAAGCGCTCTTGCCGATGCCACCATCCGGGTGTATCAAGTACTGGATGATTTGGTTTGCGTCCAGCGGATAGGTCGCGCATCAATGATGCGATCGCTGTCGGTCTGGGATGTGGCGATCGCAAATCAAACACGCCTGACTCGTAGTAGCCGACACAACGAGTTAGTAAGCTATTCCAATCGTAGCTGCCCAGCAGCGCCCAAGCAGTAATAGCGCGGACATCTACACCTTCATCTCGTAATGAGAGGGCTGCATTCCAAACCTCGTACAGCCAGCGCAACTGCTCTTCACGGGTACAGCTAACGTGAGCTTCTGTAACAGCAATCGGCAGTTTGTAGCGTTCCCATGCTTCTAGTAGCAAGGTGCGCGGACCACCCGCACCCTCAGCACAAACCCGTACTGCCTCTACATCTGCATATTCGTGTTGCCCATTGCTACCATAAGAAGAAGCCGGATAGCGTTCTCTGCGTTCATCCAGAAAGCGATCGCTTGTCAGGTAGTGGTTAATCCCCATGATGTCCGGTGGACAGGGATTTTGCAAAAACCACTCAATTTCAGCTTCACTAATGCCGCAGTAGCGTAAATAACCCCACATTGGATGTGTAGAATTGACGCGACCGCACAATAAATCAAAGGTCAACCAGCGGCGTTCATTCTCAAACTCTGCCTGATACGCTAAGGTTGGCGTACTGTAAACCTTGCCCAAATCGTCAGTTTGCACTAGTTGGGCATTCGGGTTGATTTTGCGAATTGCCTTCATCGAAAGAGCGATCGCACGACACTGACCCAACAAAGCACGAGCAAAACTTAACTCATCCCGTCCGTGAGGATACCAATGTCCATACATCCCACTAAATCGCGCCGTTGTCAATGGTTCATTTACAGGTGTGTAAAAGCTCACCCAAGGATAGCGTTCTGCTACAGCACGAGCGTACAAAGCTAGCTTCTCTGGAAATTCCGGATCTACCAAACTTGTGTGAACAGGACCACTACCATGATGCACCAATCCCACAATCGGATTGATACCCAGGGAGCGCAATCGTCCCAGTCGCTCATCCGCCCAAGACCAGTCAGCATTCTCCAACCCGTCAGGCGCCGTTCGTTCCCACAACACCGGGTAGCGGATTGCCTTTATCCCCAGTTCGGCGAATAAATCCAAGTCATCCAAACGCATTGCATGACCATTGCGCTCCAACTGGTCGAAATACTCCTCACCTACACGATTAACCGTACACTCCACACCTGCCCATACTTCCAAAGCAAGTTTTGAGTTCAAGACTACAGCCATAACTGAAAACTCAAGCTAATATTCTCTCTTTTTTCTTACCTCTGTGTTGCGCCAGTCGCTACAACGGGGGGAACCCCCGCAACGCGCTGGCTTCTCTGCGTTCTCTGCGGTTCGTATTAACCACAGAGAACACAAAGAATCCTCAAGCCCTAACTGGGATTTGTTTGTAAACAGAAAGAGCCTGAGCAACACACTGATCCATGTTGTAATACTTATAAGTTGCCAAGCGTCCGACAAAATACACACCAGCAGTTTCATCAGCCAGTGCCTTGTATTGCTTGTAAACTTCCTGATTCTCAGGACGTGGCACAGGGTAATACGGATCTCCTTCAGCCTTGGGAAACTCGTAAACGATGCTAGTTTTAGAGTGTTCTTGTCCAGTCAAATACTTAAACTCTGTAACGCGAGTATACAGATGTTCATTCGGATAGTTGATGACTGGTGCTGACTGAAACACCTGTGTATTGTGCGTCTCGTGCTTAAAATCAAGCGATCGATAAGGCAGTTTGCCAAAGCGATAATCAAAGAACTCATCAACAGGACCTGTGTAAACCATTTCCCGGCAAGGTATCGCTTTTTCGATTTCCTGGTAATCGGTATTCAGCATTACCTTAATGTTTGGGTGATTTAACATGTTCTCAAACATCCGGGTAAAGCCGTGCAGCGGCATTGCTTGATAAGTATCCGTAAAATATCGGCTGTCGCGATTAGTACGGGTAGGAATCCGGGCGATTACTGACTTATCCAGTTCTGAAGGGTCGAGTCCCCATTGTTTGCGAGTGTAGCCCCGGAAGAACTTTTCATACAGTTCCTGACCAACTTTGCTCACCACCACATCTTCACTAGTGCGAATGTATTCTCTCGGTTCGGCAAGCGACTTGTAAAAATCCTCTACCTGAAATGAATTCAGGTTCATTCCATAGAGTTTGTTGATCGTGTCCAGGTTGATGGGGATGGGAAGAAGCTGTCCGTCTACGCTGGCAAGAACGCGATGTTCGTAACTACGCCATTGTGTGAACTGGGAAAGGTATTCAAAGACTTCGCGGGAGTTGGTGTGAAAAATGTGAGGACCGTATCTGTGTACGAGGACACCATGATCGTCATAATGGTCGTAGGCGTTGCCGCCGATGTGGTTGCGCTTGTCTACAACCAGCACTTTTTTGCCAGACTGACTTGCCAAGCGTTCGGCAATGACGCTTCCAGAAAAACCCGCACCGACAATTAAGTAATCAAATACGTAATCTCTGGTAATGATGCTTGGGGAAGGGGGAATATTTGTAACGCTATCTTGACGGGCAGCGATCGCCGAATCTATAAGTTGCATCATCGATCCCCAAGTTCTATCCCAAGAAATCTGCTCTAAAAACGCATCTACCCGACTCAGCCACCCTGATGCTGCGGTGTCTTCTTGCATAGCCTGTTCTGCTGCGGTGACAAACTCCTCAGCCGTGTCTGCAATTCGCACCAGCTTCAAGTCTGCGTAGGGACGCACTACATCTCGAATCGAGGTAGACACTACAGGCTTACCTGCGGCAAGATACTCTGGGGTTTTAGTTGGACTAATAAAGCGCGTTGACTCGTTCCGCGCAAACGTTAGCATCGCCAAATCCCACCCCGCCAAATAGCATGGTAATTCTTTATAATCTTTACCGCCGAGATAATGGATATTCTCGCGTTGGGGCAGAAGTGCTGGGTCGATTTTCACAACTGGACCAATCATCACCAAATGCCAGTCAGGACGCGCATCGGCAATTCCCGCTAGCAGTTCAATATCCATCCGTTCATCAATCACGCCAAAGAACCCAAGACGCGGGTGAGGAATATTAGCTTGATCTACTGGTTCTTGTTCCACATTTCTCGCCTGGGCAAAATGTGGTACATCCACACTACTGGGAAATGCGTAGATGTTGGGGTGCTGGTTCACCTTACTTTCATAAAGGCTTTGTCCACCTGTAAACACCAAGTCTGCACGGCGGAAAAGTTCGGCTTCGTAGTTCTTTAAAGCGGGTGACGCACCTTTGAATGCAGATAACTCATCCATGCAATCGTAGACTACTGCTATCGGGTCCAAGTGGCTTGTAAAAGCCATAGCCATCGGCGTGTAGTACCAACAGATATACTTGCGGATGTTATGCTGTGCAAACAAATTATCAATCAACACTTTTAAATCCGCGTTGATACCCTCTTCACTCAAACCTTGTGGTAGGTGTGGAACAACAACCACTACCCCATTCTTATCTTCACTGACTTCCAACCGTCCCAACGGTTCGCTGCTAAAAATCGGCTCCTCAATAAAGAAAACCCGCCGTCCTTTCGCGCAACGAACTAGAAGATGCTGCGGTCTTTGATAAACGAAATTCCAACGCAAATGAGACAAGCAAACTATATCAGGCGTATCACAAGAAGCTTCTTTAGAGCTTTTGTTGGATAAAGATAACTTCTGCAATTTCGATGCACCTGATGATTGCGGTTCAGTTAGTGTCGATAGCTTAGTTAGCGACTTACCATTACTGATACCGTTATTTTTTATTTGAGTTTGTTCGCCCGACATAGGTTATCTCAATACGAGTGTTTGTAAAAAATCGAATTGTCCACAAATGCTCTTTCATCAGATAATATAATTGCAAAAAATTACCTTTAAGCTTAATTTATTTCAAGCCAAAGGGCATTAATCATTATCTGAATAACGAAGCTTTTGTTATTTTCTTGCCTGCTTGGATAGTAAGGCTATTTACCTTAACAACATTTACATCACTTATGTTTAAGAATATGGCTAATTTTTTATCTAATCTTCTATCAAGAGATATATTTGCCTACAGTCAAGGAATATAGTCAATATTAAGTTTGTTAGTATTCCCAAATACAAACTTCTCGAAAAATACTGAACTGCAATAAATAGACTAGGGCAAAATTAGTGCTTATATGTTCCAAATTTAAGCAAAGATTCAGCATTCAGCATGTTTGCTGCCATTAGTGTTTACCTATGTGAATCTTGCTAGGTTACAAAAGTTTATATAAAATCAGCTTTGAATTGCCTCAGGCTAACCATCTTGCTACTTAAAAGTTACCTAATTGAAGTTTATTTATCAGAGAATGAATTTTCAACTTAGCAAAATTTAATATTATAAATTTAAATTTCCAATTGGTTGTTTTCTGTTTCTCTAGCTATAATTAGTTTACCGCGTACAATTATCAGAGATAAATTGTACATAAAAAGTTTCTGGGTCAAGGAGTATTAGGAAAAACAAGCGCTGATAAATAAAAATAATGACTGATGATAAATTATCAATTATCAAAGCCTTGCCATTTTGACGCAGCACCGTGTTGCTTTCCCTGTAAGGAAACAGCCGATAAGTGATAGAACTGAATTTTCACAATACTAGAGTTTATCTAGCAATCAGTCGATGCTTTGAAGAATTAAACTACGGTCATTCTAATTAATAATTATTAATTCATGCGTCCGCGCATTAAACAGGGTTTGTACCCGGTGCCGACTATAAGCATTCCTGTTACATCATTTGCGTCTTTATCCCTCAAGTACATGCGGACGTGAATTATAAATTATGTCCGCATGAATTTTTAAGTTCGGTTCAAAGTCTTAATTAATGGAGAAAGTGACGCACACCTGTGAATACCATCACTAAACCGAGTTCGTTTGCAGCTAGGATTGAGTCAGCATCTCGCAAGCTTCCTCCGGGTTGAACGATCGCACTAATTCCGGCAGCAGCAGCTGTTCTTACGGAGTCATCAAAAGGGAAAAATCCATCGCTGGCTAAAATTGCATTTTTGGCTTTGTCTTGTGCTTGTTCTAAAGCAAGTTTAACTGAACCGACGCGATTCATTTGACCGGCACCAACACCTAATGTAGTGCGATCGCTACTGACTACAATCGCGTTAGACTTGACGTGCTTGCAAACTTTCCAAGCAAACAGCAATTCTTCTAACTCTGTTTGGGTAGGTTGGCGATCGCTGACAATTTGCCACTTACTCGTATCAACGATGATATCATCCGCAGCTTGCACGAGAAACCCGCCGGCGATCGCTTTAACTGTTTCAGTCGGTCCGTTACTCAAATCAGGTAAAATCAAAATTCGCAGATTAGATTTAGCCGCGAGAATACTTAACGCATCTTCATCACAATCTGGTGCAACTACACATTCTAAAAATGTCTTAGTTAACTCGCTAGCAGTCGCAGCATCAATCGTCCGGTTGAGTGCAACAATTCCCCCAAACGCCGAAACCGAGTCAGCATTAAAAGCTTTTTGATAAGCTTCGTTAAGATTGCTTCCCAAAGCCACACCACACGGATTAGTATGTTTAAGAATCGCCGCTGCGGGCGTGTCTGGAAATTCCGAAATTATCCGCCGTGCCGCTTCTAAATCAACTAAGTTGTTGTAACTAAGTTCCTTGCCTTGAAGTTTGGTAGCAGCTGCCCATCCGGTTGGAGTATTTCCCGTTTGATACCAGCCGGCGCTTTGATGGGGATTTTCGCCATAGCGCAAAGCTTGCAATTGTTTGCCAGAAAGCGTGAATTGTTCAGGTGTTGATTCGGTTTTCTGCTGCTGGCTGAGGTAAGAAGCGATGCTGGCGTCATAACTCGAAGTATGCAAAAATCCTTTTAAAGCACACTTAGTACGAAACTCTAAAGAAGCTTCACCTTGATTTTGACGCAATTGCTGCAAATAATCGTCATATTGAGTTGGATCGCACAAAACTGTGAGATGAGCAAAGTTTTTTGATGCCGCTCTCAACAAAGCTGGACCGCCGATATCGATTTGTTCAACTGCTAAGGCTAAAGTTACATTAGGCAGAGCGATCGTTTCCTCAAAAGGATAAAGGTTGACCACGACTAAATCAATCGGGCGAATTTGGTTGTTTGCCAAATCACTCAAATCGTCAGGTACATCCCGCCGTGCTAAAATTCCTCCATGAATTCGGGGATGCAGCGTTTTCACTCGACCGCCTAAAATTTCTGGTGAGCCTGTGTAATCGGCAACTTTTGTAACTGGCAATCCTGCATCCTTGATAGCTTTGGCTGTTCCCCCACTGCTGATTAAATCAAAGTTAAATTCTTCTACCAAGCTGCGGGCAAGGTCAATTAAACCAGTTTTGTTAGATACACTCAGCAGTGCCAGACGCGCCATAATTCCCCAGTTTTCTTTGTAATTTGATGCACTTTATTTTACCGAAGAAAGGCGTGAGAATGGGGAATGGGGAATGGGGAATGGGGAATGGGGAATGGGTAATGGGGTAATGGTGAGCCAGCGCGGTCTTGGGGGTCTCCCCCATGAGCGACTGGCGAACCCCGAAGGGGGGAATGGGTAATATACTTTTCTCATCCCAATTACCAACTACCAATTACCAACTACCAATTACCTATTCCCTATTCCCAAAAGAAGTAATATCTATAAAGAGAGTTTAATAGCTGGAGAAAAAATCTGTCGCGTGGAATTTATCACCTTTCCGCCAAAAATGGGGCAAGTACCTAAAGGCTTAATTGTCACTTTGCACGGTTGGGGTGCAAATGCGGACGATCTAGCGTCTTTATCACCCATTTTTAATTTGCCTGATTATCAGTTCATTTTTCCGAATGCACCTTTTCCTTTTCCTAATTCCTCTTTTGGTAGAGCGTGGTACGACTTGAGAATGGAAAATATGTATCAGGGTTTGGCAGAAAGTCGGCAAATGTTGATAGATTGGCTGGAATCTTTAGAATATAGTACTGGAGTACCATTATCGCGAACAATTTTGAGTGGATTTTCTCAAGGTGGTGCGATGACTTTGGATGTGGGATTAACTTTGCCCCTTGCAGGTTTAATTTGTATGAGTGGATATTTGCATCCGGGTGCAGCAACATCGGTTCCAAGTAGTTTTCCGCCGGTTTTGATTACGCATGGCAAACAAGATACCGTCGTGCCATTGCAAGCTGCGATGAGGGCAAGGGAAACTTTAGAATCTCTAGGAGTTGCCGTAGAATATCATGAATTTGATATGGGGCATGAAATTCGTCCAGAAGTGTTAGAAATATTACGCAATTTCGTGGAGAATCTGTAAAAGTCTTAGACATTATTTTGTCACAGTTGTCAACTTTTTACAAATTCAGCTAAAAATCCGGAAAAATTTCACGATCGCCAACGCCCCTAAGTGAGTAAGATATATTGGGTGGCTGCGTCAGCACGCAACTCAATTTCTGCGCTATGGCGAATGCTGCATAAGGGAGGGGCAAGCATAATGAAAACTCTAAGCATTTCTAGAAAAGACATTGCTGTCATCACTGCACAAGAGGTGGAAGAGTTGGCAACACGTTTGGATCAAGATAATTACAGCAATGCTTTTGAGGGTTTGAATGATTGGCATCTGCTGCGTGCGATCGCATTTGCGCGTCCAGAGTTAGTTGAACCCTATATCCACCTTTTAGATTTAGAACCCTACGACGAAGCGTAAAAATTTGAAAATGGGTAATGGGTAATAGGTAATAGGTAATTGTAATTTGGGAAATGGAGAGTGAGGAGTGGTGAAATTCCCTACTCTTTAATTTCTATTTTCCATTACCGATTACCGATTACCGATTACCAATTACCTATTACCTACTTAGTACCAATGCCAAATCCAAAATCGATGAAGCGGGTTTTAGTTGGTGTAGGTGGTGGTATCGCTGCCTATAAAGTTTGTGAACTTATTTCCACGCTGTTTAAAAGTGGGGTGGAAGTGCGAGTGATTGTCACATCAACAGCACAAGAATTTATTACACCTTTAACTTTAGCTACTTTATCCCGCCATCAAGCATATACAGATGAGGATTTTTGGCAAGCTAAATACTCGCGTCCGTTACATATAGAGTTGGGTGAATGGGCAGATTTGTTTGTCATTGCCCCTTTAACAGCTAATACATTAGCAAAATTAGCTCACGGTATGGCTGACAATTTGCTTACCAACACCGTTTTAGCTTCTACTTGTCCGGTATTGCTTGCACCAGCAATGAATACCGAAATGTGGGAACAACTGACAGTACAGCGAAATTGGCGAGACTTATTGACAGATAGCCGATATCATGGTATGAGTACAGCATCGGGGTTGTTAGCGTGCGATCGCGTGGGTGCCGGCAGAATGGCAGAACCCCCAGAAATTTTCGCATATGTGAAATCACTCTTACACACCGCAGGCAAGCGAGATTTAATTGGTAAGCGAGTCTTGATAAGTGCAGGGGGAACGCGAGAACATCTCGACCCAGTGCGATTTATTGGCAATCCCTCCACAGGTAAAATGGGATTAGCTTTAGCGCAAGCAGCACTCCACCGAGGCGCAAATGTCACATTAGTACATGGGTTAGCTAGTTGGAATGCACCTTTAGGAGTGCAAGCAATTTCAGTTATTAGTGCGATGGAAATGCAGCAAGTAATGCTCGAATATTTACCCAATGCTGATGTAATTATCATGTCGGCAGCGGTTGCAGATGTCAAGCCGCGAGATTATAGTTTAGAGAAATTGCCCAAGCGATCGCTTCCCCAAGACTTACCCTTAGAACCAGTACCCGATATAATTGCTCAATTAGCACGCCAAAAACAACCACATCAAAAGATAATTGGATTCGCTGCACAAAATGGCGATATTGTCAAGCCTGCTTTAGAAAAATTGCAGAAAAAGAAATTAGATGCGATCGTTGCTAATCCGATAGATCAACCGGATAGTGGTTTCGGTAGTGATAATAATAAAGCGATATTTTTAGATAATCAAGGTCGAATAATGGTAATTGAACCTTGTTCTAAATTAGAAATGGCGCATCATTTATTTGATTTTATTTAGAAGAAAAGCTCACGCCAAATGTAGATGTGTAGATTGCTGGGTTATAATTTAAGAATTATTTCCACTCGCCTTGAAGTGTAAATGCTGCCCAGTAATAGGGTGCGGCAAAGTTCTCATTTTTTAACATTTCTATTTGTGCTTGCCTTAACGCTGCCGCAGGTTTTAATTTGTCTTGCAGCATCTTTTGATAAAATTTTGTCATCAATTCTGATGTGGCTTCGTCATCGACACTCCACAAACTGACGACCACTCGCGGGCTACCTGCATACATGAAGCCTCTTGTCAAGCCTACTAATCCTTCTCCTTTGACTTCTTTGCCCAAACCTGTTTCGCAAGCACTGAGGACGATTAATTCTGCTGGCAAGTTGAGGTTAAAAATATCGTGAAGTCGTAAAAAACCGTTTTGCGGTACACCCTTATTGTCAAACAGCGACAGGACTACCCCAGATAATTCGGGTTGCGTGCTATTAAGGATACCGTGTGTTGCAAAATGGACGATGCGATATTGACTTAGTTCGGGGCTGGTAGCGATCGCCCGACTTGCCGTAAAGTCAAATGCCTCTTTGCGTAAGGCATCAGGAACTAAAGCTAATATGCGTTCGGCTTCGCTGCGCGTAAAGGGCAAGCGACTAAAAGATACATCAGCATCTCTGGCGGATCTTGCTAAGTCGAGGTTGTTGACATTGCTTTTGTCTACTGCCTGCTTTTTTTGCGGTAATTTCAAGCGCGGATCGTCGCTGCTAAAAACCGGATCGGCGAGAATTGCGATCGCTTTCGGTGCTCTTTGACGGTTATTTACTTCTTTCCGCAAAAAGAATAAAGTAGATATTGAAGGTAAATTGACTATTTCATGTTCTAATAATAAAGGCGTAAGTGACCTCTCCCCCTGCCCCTCCCCTGCAAGGGGAGGGGAGTTAGACTCCCCCTTTTCTCCTCGCAGACGAGAGTTAGACTCCCCCTTCCCTCTCTTCGAGACGCTACGCGAACGCAGGGAAGGGGGTTGGGGGGTTAGGTTCTTCGGGTTCGGCAATGCACCAAACGGCAAATACTGCAACGCACCATCACTGACAATCAGCAAACGCTTTCCCAACTCTTTGGCGACGGGTTGCAAAAGCATCTGACTCAGTTTGGTTGCGACTTCGACATCTGTAGGTGAATTGGGATTAGATACCACCGACATTCTTCTCGGTTTCTTCAGCGACTGATAAAATTGCTTTGCGGTAACTTCTATTTCTGCACGTTTGGGTAATTCGTAACTGGTAATGCTTGTTTTGCTGACTGCCCAAAGATAGCTGCGTTCCTCGCCTAAAGAATATTCTAAAAGTAGGGTATCGTTATCAAGTAGCTGCTGCTGTTGTGCTAATGTAAGAGGTTGAGGCTGTGTAAGTGCAGCGTAACGCGGACTGGTGGCTCTAATTTGGGCTTTGACTTGTTGATATTGTTCTAAAAGAGTGACAATTTCTTTTTGTAGCGTTTCTGTATTTTGTTTGCTGGATAATTCAATTTGGCGTTTTTCTGTAGCATCTAATTTTGTGTGCAAGTTGCGTTCAAGTTCTAGCAACTTCGGATCTACACCTTGACGAATATCAGCGTTAGCTTCATTTAACAATTCTACCAGACTGCGGGCGCGAGCGCGTTCGCTAACTTGCATAGCTATTGCGTTGTATCCTTGAGAGGGTTGCTGTTTGTGCAACCGCATCAATAAATCGATGTAAAACTGATAATATTTCTGTATTGAGGCAAAATATGAGCTTCGCAGTTCTTGGTTATTAACTTTGGTGCGGATATCTTCAACGATCGCGATCGCCGATTCTATTTTAGTTCGGCTGAGTTGAAAGTTGTTGCGATCGCGTTCCGTCACGGCAATATAATATAGTGTATCCGCAATACCTGTGCGATCGCCTAATTTTTGCCGCAGCTTTAGTTCAGTATTGTAACTGTTGATTGCCTTGTCTGGCTGCTTTAATGAATTGTAAGCTTTGCCAATATTGCCGAAAACGTTAGCTTCTGCTATTGGAATACCGATTTTGGCAAATCTAGATGCTGCATCTTGTGAAACATCTATGGCTTTTTGATAATTTCCTGACGCTAGATACACCCTGCCAATAAAAGCATAAGCTGAAGCTTCACCAAAGCTGCTTTGTTTTTCTTTTGATAATAAAAGTCCCTGGTTGGCAGCTTCTAGCGCTTTCGGATAATCTTTTAATGATTCATAAACTCTAATTACCCCACTCAGGGTAGCAAATTCTTTAAATACATCTTTTTGTTCGCGCCACAACTTCAGTGCTTGATTGTAGTATTCTAGTGACTTGGGATAATCTTCCGCAATTCGGTAAACTGTACCAATATTATCAAGAATTTGCGCTTCACTTGAGCGATCGCCTATTTTTTTAAATATCTCCAATGCTTGCGCGTAAGTATCAGTACTTAGTTGATAATCTCCTAAATAACTATATACTTGAGCAATACTTTTCAAACTTTTTCCTTCTCCAGAACGATCTTGTACTTGACGCTGAAGAGTTAATGCTTGATTATATGTATCTAGAGCTTTTTGATAATCGCCGAATGATTGATAAATATCGCCGATACTACCAAGGGTGAAAGCAACTCTAGCCTTGTCGCTATTCGCACGTTGAAGTACCAAAGCTTGATTTAAAGATTCCAGAGCTTTTTGTTTATCGCCCAATTCATCGTATAATAAACTAACTTGCGCGAAAACTTCCGCTTCACCGTAACGATTTCCGGCTTTTTGTAAAAGAATACGCGCACTATTGAAGTATGAAATCGCTTTCGGATAATCGCCTAACGATCTGTAAGTAGCAGCAATACCGATGATAATTTGCGCTTGTTGAGAAAGGTTAAACACAAGCGCACTTCCAGTCAGATTAAATTGCGCTTGTTGTTGCAGTTTCAAAGCTTGATTTAACGAGTCAAGCGCTTGCTGATTTTCACCTAGGGAAAGATAAAGTAAACCAATTCTATTATAAGTCTCAGCTTGTCCGTTAATATCTTTTCTCGAACGTTGAATTTCCAGTGCTTGATTTAAGATTGGTAAAGCTTTTTGCGACTCACCTAAGGTAGTGTAAACTAAAGCGATCGCATTCAACGTCCTAGCTTGAGCGGCAGTATCTTTTGTGGTACGCTGAATTTCTAAGGCTTGATTGTATGCTGAGATTGCTTTTTGGGTTTCGCCCAAACTAAAGTAAACTCCGCCAGTACCGATTAGGGCGATCGCTGCAAAGTCAAGTTTTTTCTCAGCTTGAAATAATGACACCGCTTGGTTGTAATATTGTAATGCCTTTTGCTTATCGCCCAAATTCGAGTAAGCACCAGCAAGAGAAGAAAGCATCACAGCTTCGCCAAAACGATCTTTAAGTTCGCGTCTAATAACTAAAGCTTGATTGTAATATTCGAGCGCTTTTTGGTTTTGCGAAAGCGTATAGTAAAGCGTACCGATGCTTAAAAGTGTGGTAGCTTCCGAATTACGATCGCCTATTTTTCGCCAAATTAAAAGCGCTTGAGAGTAAAGTGCGATCGCTTGTAGTTTAGATTCACCTGTACCTTGCAGCAAAAGTTTATCGGCTTCATCCTGAAGTTGCTTTGCCTTAACGTATTCTGGGGAGTTATTTGGTACTTGTTGAGCGATCGCACTTGGGATAGATGCAGTCACCACCATCGGATGCGACAACATGAGAATGCCAACAATTGCTGCTAAAGAACGATGAATCACCATTTTATCAGTTTTGCGACCGAAAGAATATTTATTAACGAACCGCCTTCGCGTAGCGTCTCCGACAGGAGAAGACGCCAAGTACGCAAAGGAAGAAAAGAAAGAAGAATACAGGTAATCTTGTAAGGAAAGAGGGGTATCACTTTTAATGAATGCGGTTGTTCACCGTAATTTTACCTTATATAGATACTTGATCGGGTTACATAAGTAAAACTAGCACCTATGTAATTACTTTCTTGGCACTGTTACATTTTTGAGAACATTACAAGCGGGATTATAGATTTAGCACTTACACAACTCTCTCAAACTCTACTTTCTCTGTGTCCTCAGCGTTCTCTGCGGTTCGTTTTCCATTTATTTACGCTCATTCCTGGTAACGTCTAGAAAAACTGACCGTCGCCCGTGCGAAAATTAAGAAAAATAGATTGAAAATGCTTACTGCTTCAGAAACTCCTATTATTACGGCAATCGTGCTGGTTTTTTTCGGCATTTTGGCTTGGGGCTTTTATCGCGCCAGACCATTTGGTAAACTCGGCATCTTAGCTTGGTTGCAGTCGGTGGTGTTGATGACTCCTTGGCTGTTGTTTTTTGGTTTGTTTGCTGCGGGGATTTACATCAATATAGTCGGTGTGCTATTTTTATTGGTGGGATCGACTGCCTTATACATCTTTTTGGGAAGAAAGTTGCGAGCAGCTGGACAAGACGCGATTCTCAAACAACGTGCGACAGAAAGATTAGCCGCTACCCCAACACCAGAAACTCCACAAAATGCAGTGAATGCGGAATTAAAGCTGGAAGAACCGCGAATTCCGGAAGAGGAATTGAACGCAATTAAAGGTATTTTCGGTTTAGATACATTTTTTGCCACAGAAGCGATCGCTTATCAACAAGGAGCGATTTTCAAAGGTAATCTACGCGGAGAACCCGAAGAAGTTCACAATCGCCTTACCATCAGTTTAGAGGAACGCTTGGGTGATAAATATCGCTTGTTTCTGGTGGAAAACCCAGATGGGAAATCGGTAATTATCGTCTTACCCAGCAGTAATGACCCGCGTCCGTCAACATTATCGCAAAAAATCTTTGCTGGTATTTTATTTTTAGCAACGATCGCCACCAGTTTAGAAGCTGCCGGTTTACTATTAAGATTCGATTTCTTTGAGAATCCATCCCGCTTTGCTGAAGCTTTACCCATCGCTGCGGGTATTTTGACGATTTTGCTAATTCACGAACTTGGTCATTGGTTACTCGCACGGCGTCACCAAATCCGTTTAAGTTTACCCTTCTTTCTTCCCGCCGTGCAAATTGGCTCATTTGGGGCAATTACTCGCTTTGAATCTTTATTACCCAATCGCAAGGTATTATTCGATATCGCGATCGCAGGTCCAGCCGCAGGTGGAATTGCTTCTCTGGTGACATTGATAATTGGCTTATTGCTTTCTCATCAAGGTAGTTTGTTTCAACTACCAAACGAGTTTTTCCAAGGTTCGATTTTGGTAGGAAGCTTGGCGCGGATAATTCTCGGTTCCGCGTTACAATCATCTGTGGTGGATATTCATCCTTTAGTGGTGATTGGTTGGTTAGGATTGGTCATCACCGCGATAAACTTAATGCCAGCCGGTGTATTAGATGGTGGACGCATTGTCCAAGCGATTTACGGACGCAAAACCGCAGGAAGAGTCACAGTAGCAACTTTAATTGTTTTAGGAATAGCATCTTTAGCAAATCCGCTTGCAATGTATTGGGCGATCGTGATTTTATTTTTACAACGGGATTTAGAACGTCCCAGCTTAAACGAAATCAGCGAACCCGACGATGCACGCGCTGCTTTAGGTCTTTTAGCTTTATTCTTAATGATAGCTACCCTTTTACCTTTAACTCCCGCTTTGGCTGGACGTTTGGGAATTGGGTAATCGGTAATCGGTAATCGGTAATCGGTAATGGGGAATGGGTAATAGAAAGAAAAAATGTCCCCCTTGTCCCCCTGCCTCCCCTGCCTCCCCTGCCTCCCCTGCCTCCCCTGCCCCCTTGTCCACGCCAGGCGCCTCAACGGAGGGAACCTCCGCACGGCGCTGGCTCCCCTTGTCCCCTCTTTCTCAACCTTTCCAACCTAAAAGCAAGTTCGGATACGCTTTGGGTGTGGGGAAAAGCTTTTGAAAGCTAGTTTGACGTTGTGGGGGTTTTTCGTTAGCGAGATTCCATAAAGTCTCGTAGAAGAAGAAGGATACACCAGCAAACTTGCGATCGCGTACACTTTGCACTTGTGTTTCAATTTGTTGCATCGGCACAAATCGACCTTTCAAACCTGATAAAATGCCGATACTTACAGGAATGTGGCTGCGTGCTGCTTTGACTTCCGGATATTCTAATTCGCTGTTAAACACATTCAAGTCATTCCGGTATATCTGTAAAACTAATTCTTCAACTAGTCCCATCCGTTCCCACTTCTGCCAATCTGCTAAAAAGAAGTCGTAGGAAAAGCGTTGCGGATTAGGTGCAACAGAAACGATGCAATTCTTTTTCGTTGCTTTGATGGCTGTGAATACCCGCTTCATATAGCCGGTGATTTTGTTTGCTCGCCAACTTACCCATTCTGGATTTTTAAAGTCTGTTGGGGGAGCTTTGCCATTATGCTCTTTTTTGTATAAGGCAACTGTGTAAGCATCATATCCCAATTCTGATGGTAAACCAAAATGGTCATCAAATTGAATTCCGTCGATGTTGTAATTTCTGACGATTTCGACGATTAAATTTTGGATAAATTGTTGTACTTCGGGGTGAAAGGGATTCAACCAAACGCGATTGTGAGTTCCTTCTTTGACAATTTGCGTACCGTTAACGCGATTTGTCAGCCATTGCGGATGACGTTTAGCTAGTTGCGAATCAGCCGGTGCCATAAAGCCAAATTCAAACCAGGGAATGACTGTTAAGCCTTTTTGGTGTCCGACATCGACAACTTCTTTGAGCATATCACGTCGTTGCAATCCCGGTGTCGGATCGAGCGATCGCCCAATTACACTTTGCGCTACTTTACTAGGATATAACGTCCAGCCCCAATTCCAAACAGTCGGATATACAGTATTAAAGTTTAATTCGTCTAAGCGTTGCAAAGCTTTATTCAGACGCGATCGCTCAAACAACACATCGCTATCAATATTAGTTAACCACACCCCCCGCAACTCCGCTGCTCCCACACGCGGATTTTGCGCGTTTAAAGGAAAAGACAACATCACCGCCGCTATTATACTTAAAGCTACCACCGCAGAAAAGAACGCTTGTTTACTCACAACCCTCATCATCTACTTTCAGTAATATAATAAAAATTCGTAACCTTCAAAAAGCCATAAATTAACAGTATAATTCACAACTTTCCTTTTTATAAAAAGCGGCGAAAATAGCCATAATTATACCGAAAATATTGTAAAAGGGTATAAAAAGTACTTCCTTTTTTAGTCAACCTTCCCCAAAAGTCGTGGAAGTTGCTCCAACACCCTTTCAAATAGTGCAGTATTATCAAGTCCCCGTGTTAAAACTAGCGCACCTTGAATTTGCATCACCGCATCTTCTGCACGTTGACGTGCCGTCATTTCCGACAAACCCCCTTCTTCTAACACTTTTGCCAAATTATCAATCCAAGCATTCAGTGCCTGACTTACCTGCTGGTGAAATAAATCATTCGGTTCCCCCAGACTAAACAATGCCAATAAACACGCATCTTGCCCGCAGTTGTAAAACTGCTTCAAGTTGAAACTCATAACTTGGATACGCTTTAGTGGTTCACCCGACTGACGCAGCGGTTCGAGAATTGTTGCCGCAAACCACTGGTTTACATATTCCAGCACTGCCTGTGCCATCTGTTGTTTTCCATCCGGGAAGTGATGGTAAAGACTTGCTCTGCCTAACCCCGTTGCTTTGGAAATGCGAGACAAAGTTGCCCCTTCGTAACCATACTGCCGAAACACGTTAACTAACCGTTGAGAAGCTTCAATCTTATCCATGAGATTTTTTTGTTTAACTTATTGACATTTTACCAAACGTTCGGTACATTAATTATCAAGCCGAACGTTCGGTTTAAAATTGTTAGATAATTGATTTAGGCGATCGCACATACGTATTTCCCAACTGAGAATCGGTTTAAACCGAACGTTCGGTTTAAAGAAGATTAACCATGAAAGCTGCAATTGTGATTCTTTCCGACCCAACGACAACAGAAGAAGCGCTCTTGTCGCTTATTTAACGCTCTAGCATCAGTTTATGACTTCAAACAAAACGGTGATGATGTTACGGTATTATTCCCAGGTGCGGGTACTCGCACTCATTGGATTAACCAAACCGGAACATCCAGCACATGATTTATTTGAGGCAATTAAAGACACGATTGCCGGCGTTTCATGGGGTTGTGCGGATGTATTCGGTGCTGCGGAAGATGCGGTGAAGTCGGGCTTCGACCTAATTAAAGATAACTCAGTACCGGGTACAACAGGCTTACCCAGTCTGCGGAAGTTGATAGCAGATGGCTATCACGTTTTAACATTTTAGCTCAAAAAACAAGATACCCGACTTCTTGTGCGAAGTGGGGTATCTAAATGTCAAAAGGTAATATTTATGTCAATTGCTAATCCTTTCCATGATGGTGAACAACTAATACAACAGCGCTTTGGTGAAGTGGAAATTGCCCAACGCAATGGGCAGATAATTGCTGACAAAATTATACCAGGTGCGCTGAAGTTTATCGAACAGCAGCCGATGGTAGTATTGGGTAGTGTAGACGTTAGCGAAAATGTTTGGGCTTCGATTTTGTTTGGTTCTCCAGGATTCATCAGCGCTGTAGACCAAAGCACAGTTGAATTTGACTTAAACCAAGCTGTTTGCAACAGTCTCGATCCTTTTTGGACAAACATTGAACATAATCCACAAATCGGAATGTTGGTAATCGAACTTGCTACCCGTCGTCGTCTTCGCATCAACGGTAAAGTAACTCGCTTGTCAGAAACAGAGTTACAGTTAAACGTTTGGGAATCTTACCCAAACTGCCCGAAGTACATCCAGCGACGACACATCACCCGCAATCACAAAACTACAACTTCAAAAGCAGCACGAACAGGACTTACGCTGTCAGCAGAACAAAGTGCGTTGATTGCGACTGCTGACACATTTTTTGTTGCCAGTGCCCATCCAATTCGTGGAGTTGATGCATCGCATCGGGGTGGAAATCCTGGTTTCGTTCGAGTTCTGGATGACCGCACCCTGCGAATTCCCGATTATGCAGGCAACAGTATGTTTAACACGCTGGGCAACTTTGTAGAAAATCCCCACGCTGGTCTGATTTTTTTGGACTTTGAGCGAAATGTGTCTTTACAACTAATTGGTCGTCCAGAAATTTTGTGGGAGTTAGACGACCCAACTAACGAAACGAATGGAACCCGACGCTATTGGACACTTTTCGTTGAACAATGGTTAGAATCAAGTCTTCCCCAGTCGTTTCGCTGGGAATTACTTGATTATTCACCTTACAATCCGTAGACGGATGGTTGCAGTAAGTTGGTCAGCAAGCGGCAAAATGCCGTTTAAGACCTTATTTAACGGTCGAAATGCCGTGCGGATCGAGAAATCACACAAGTTAATGACTCCAACAAAGCGATCGCCTCCGCTTATATATTACTTTTTACTAATTTTTCCGGACAATGAAATGATTCAAATTCAAGCACTTATTCAGCTATATCCTAATGCCCAAGCACGATTGATGGTCAAGAGATTTCCTAATTAGCCAATCGGTATTCCTGAATGGGGGGTCTAACACTACACGCTCAATAACCGCATCAGGAGTATATTTTGGTTATCAAAATTACCCTAGCTTGTCAGAATCGCAAGCCGGGGTAATTTTCTCAACTATAACAATTTAATTATTAAAATTTAATTTAGTAGGATTCTCAATGATTAGCTTAATTAATTCCCCAGACAGCACGACAAACTACACAGCAGCTATTAAAAGGCTGGCACGGGCAATTATGATGGCTGATGGAGAGTTTTCACTACTGTTAGCGTCCTGCGATGTCAAAAGGCAACAGCAAATAGTCAGCTGGTTAGAAGAATTTTCCTCAGCAGATATCCGAGAAGTCCTGATTCCACCTTGCGCTAAGACACTTTATACACCTTTAACAGACGCGATCGGCACTACTTTTCCCGAAGCTTTGATAGTCAGAGGTTTAGAATCGGTGGTAGAAATTAATCAACTCATCATCTCTACCAATCTCATGCGAGATGAGTTTAGAAAACAGTTTCCCTTTCCAGTAGTGCTGTGGGTTAATGATGAAATTGTGCGAAAGCTAGTTTGGTTAGCGCCCGATCTGAAAGACTGGGCAGGTAGTACTATTAGATTTGATGCGCCAAATCATGAGTTTCTTGATCGTACAGCACGTTCTGCGTGATATCGTTAAAAAAGTCAATTTCCCGCTCGTTTGCAGCGAAGAGTGGATTGTCGAAGCGCCAAAATCACCCTTCCGGGTAAGTCAATTGGGTGATGTGATTTGGTAAATATAAATCTAATCTAAAAGTTAGGAACTAATAGCCCGTATAGCGGTGTCTATCTTCACATGTACCACCGAAGAATGCCGTTAAGTTAATCCCAACTACTTCTATTGTGGGATAATATACTTTTTTATCTTTATTCGCTAGGCGCGAACTTCTTTGATATTCAACTAGCGATTAATGATTAATGGCTAATAACTACTGATTAACCACTAACTTTTCACTCTAGCTATGAAAACTATCCTTAAAATTTATCTTACCACAAATCAAGCACGAATTTTCACCGTTTTGATTTTGACTGGCTTTTTGTCGATTGGTAGCAATTTCACCCTCATCAAGAATGCTACCGCAACGCCTGCGAACCTAATGGCAGAAAGCACAAATGAATTCATTAAAGAAATGACAACAAACAATTTGCCGCGTCGAGTCGAAGCAGCGGTGCTGCGAGATGCATCAAAAAGATGGCAAATTTCCATCGAAGACCTGCAAATTGTTGAATCCACTCCCCGAACTTGGAATAATGGTTGCTTGGGAATATCTCAACCAGGTGAAATCTGCACCCAAGCGTTAGTTCCTGGTTGGAAGGTTGTGGTGTCTGACGGTAAACAAAAATGGGTTTATCACACTAATAGTAACGGACGTTTGTTACGAATAGCTTCTACTCATTCTAAGGGTAAAAAAGTAAAATTACCTTCTTCTCTCGAAAATGCTGTTCTCCAAGCTGCATCCCGACGTTTGAATCTGCCGATTTCTCAATTAACTATCGTTCAGGCGAAACAGCGCACTTGGAATAACGGTTGTTTGAATCTAGCGCGTCCTGATGAGGGCTGTACTCAAGCGATCGTTAACGGTTGGAAGGTTGTTGTAGGCGCAGTTGACCAAACTTTAGTTTATCATACCGATGCCTCTGGTTCTGCACTTCGGCTCAATGAAAAAAAGAGCGAAATTGCCGATAACGGAATTACACCTGTAATGATTCCCACAAGTGAGTTACCACCAGCTTTGAATAAGAATGTCATTTTTCGGCAAATCTCCAGTGGTGGGTTGTTTCCGAGAACCTACGAAACTGTATTGCTGAATGACGGACGCATCATTCGCTATGAAAAAGGTAAAGAAAACGATCTTGAACCTCAAGTTTGGCAGGTTTCTCCACAACAATTGAAAGAATTTCAAAAATTGTTAGAAAAACAGAAATTAAGTGAGTTGCGAAATCTGAGTTACCCAGCAACTCAAGGTTCTGCCGATTACATCACTTATACAATCACTACCTCTGATGGTACGATTCAGTATAATGATGTCTCACGAAATAACTTACCTGAAAATTTGCAGACAGTCGTCAAAGCTTGGAATGATATTCGCAATATTGCGATCGCTAACCCAATCCCCGATGAGATTAAACCTTTACCTATTCCTGTAAGCGAGTTACCACCACAATTGGATCGCAATGTGGTTTTTCGACAAATTTCTAGCGGTGGCTTTATCGGCAAAACCTACGAAACTATTTTACTTAATGATGGGCGTTTGATGCAATACCGCATCGGTGATGCGAATGATTCCGAGCGTCGAGTTTGGCGAATTTCTCAGCAAAAGGTGCGAGAGTTTCAACAAGTTCTCAAAGACCATAGATTCAATGAATTTGAGAATCTAAGTTACCCAGCCACCAACGGTTCTGCTGATTATATCACATATACCGTCACCAGCGATGATACTACGGTTCGTTACAACGATATTTCTCAAAATAACCTACCCAAGAATTTACAGGCAGTTGTCAAAGCTTGGAATCAAATTCGCAAAAGTTATCAGTGATTGGGCAATGGGCATTGGGCAATGGGCAATGGGCAATGGGCAATGGGCAATGGGCAATGGGCAATGGGCAATGGGCAATGGGAACGTGAGAATAAAGTCAAATCTTTTTCCCATGCCCCATGCCCCATGCCCCATGCCCCATGCCCCATGCCCCATGCCCCATGCCCCATGCCCCATGCCCCATGCCCCATTACCTAATAAATTAGTCCAGATTTGATAAATTTTTAGCTTGCCATCTTGATACTGAAGTTTAGACTAGTCAGGAGTGCAAAACTCCAAATATTTACGGCGATTGATGTATATCAAATATAAGCGCACTCACCCAAAACTTGAGCAGGGAATTTATAGTATATTTGAACTAAAAATGTCACAAGGGCAATTCCCGGATGCGATCGCCTACGGTGGGCAGAACGCCATTACTGACCATTGGATGGAAACCCCTCGCGATTGCCTTGCCTTGCAATATCAGTAATTGGGTTTTAATTTCTAAAATAAAATTTTACTTGACAACTAGCTACGTCCTGCTCTCATCTGTAGTGCTAATATACAACCAAAAGTTAGCACTTACTACATACAGCCAATGTTTTATTATTTTGCGTATGGATCTTGTATGTGTCCGGTGGATTTGAAGCGATCGCTTGGTGAAAACACTCATCTTTATGTCGTCGGTGCGGCAACGTTAAAAGCTTATAAACTGGGGTTTTATCGCTTTTCCCCGACGCGCAAATGTGGGGTTTTGGATGTGGTCAAAGATGCAAAAGCTAGCGTGACCGGTGTACTTTATCAGCTACCTTGGCGATTGAGCGATCGCCTCGATTTAAGAGAAGATGTACCTCATGGCGGTTATCGGCAAGAATTGGTAGATATTCATTGCCAAAATCAAGTATATAAAGACGTTCGCACTTATGTAGTAGTTGAGAAGCTGACAGCGGAAGTCGCGCCTAACGATTGGTATTTTAATATTGTTTTGCGGGGTGCTGTTACCTGCGGCTTACCAGAAGAATACTGCTGGAGTTTGTTTCATCATATGCACCAATTACAGCAAAGCAAGCGATTTTTAGGAACTTAATTTATATATAAGATAAACATAAATTATAAGCTCGTAGTACGCACTTTAGTGCGATTCTCAGCGCTGAAGCGCTGACTACGAAGAATCGAGGTATAAAAAGATGACTCAAACTTGTTGCAGACCAGGCTACGCTTCCCCAGAAGCAGCGATCAAGGCAGAACCAGAAAAAATACTGTATACAGTTGCACTCTACACGGGTACGGGTATCGAGGAACCAGATTATCTAGCAACTGTAGATGTCGATCGCAATTCTCCAACATATTCGCAGATTATTCATCGTCTGCCAATGCCTTATATTGGTGATGAGTTACATCACTTTGGCTGGAATGCTTGCAGTTCTTGTCATGGTGATGCAAGTAAATCGCGACGCTTTATGGTGATTCCCGGTCAACGGTCTAGCCGAATTTACATTGTAGATACAGCAGATCCGAAAGCACCAAAACTGCACAAAGTCATTGAACCCGAAGAAATTAAAGCAAAAACGAACTTAAGCGCCCCGCACACAGTACACTGCCTTGCAGATAGTAATATCATGATTTCTATGCTGGGCGACAGCGAGGGAAATGCACCCGGAGGCTTTTTGTTGCTGGATAAGAATTTTGACATTGCTGGACGCTGGGAAAACAAAGCCAAGGAAATGCGCTTTAATTATGACTTTTGGTATCAACCGCGTCATAACGTCATGGTAAGTAGCGAGTGGGGCGCACCGAAAACGTATTATCCTGGCTTTAATCTCAAAGATGTCACAGATGGAAACTACGGTCATCAGTTGCATTTCTGGGATTGGTTGCAACACGAGATAATCCAAAGTGTAGACTTAGGCGAAGAAGGGTTAATTCCTTTAGAAGTGCGCTTTCATCATCATCCTGATAGCACTCATGGCTTTGTCGGTGCAGCACTTAGCAGCAACGTTTGGCATTGGTACAAAAAGAACGATAATTGGCAAGTAGAGAAAGTAATTGATGTGCCATCGGTGGAAGTTTCCGGCTGGGAAATTCCCGTACCATCGTTGATTACTGATATCTTGATTTCAATGGACGATCGCTATCTTTATTTCTCCAATTGGCTGCATGGAGATATTCGCCAATATGATATCAGTGATTCTTTCCATCCTCAACTCGTCGGGCAGATTTGGTGCGGTGGTTTGTTAGGTAAAAGCCGCGAAGTTCAAGGTAACAAATTGGCTGGCGGACCGCAGATGTTGCAATTGAGTCTTGACGGTAAGCGGCTTTATGTGACAAATTCGCTGTTTAGCACTTGGGATAATCAGTTTTATCCTGACTTGTCGAAAACAGGTTCATATTTGTTGCAGATTGACTGCGATACTGAAAACGGCGGATTGAAAATCAACGAAAACTTCCACGTTGACTTTGGTAAAGAACCGAATGGTGCTTCTCGCGCCCATGAAATGCGTTATCCTGGGGGCGATTGCACCTCTGATATTTGGGTGTAGCGTAGTAAGCGCTTCAGCGCTGAAGCGCTTACTACGGGTTTACGACTTATGCTGTGACTTTTCCGGCATGACGATATTATTAGATGTGGCTTTACCGTTTTTACCGTTGGTGTGTCCGTTATTATTGCGGGGATGGATTACACCATAGCCCCCGTGATTGCGTTCGTAAATGACATTAATTTCATCGGTTTCGCTATTGTGGAACATATAAAAGTCGTGTCCCACCAGTTGCAATTGTTCTAAAGCTTCGTCAACTGTCATTGGCGGCATGGAAAAATATTTAGTACGAACAACTTCTGAGGGTAATTCCGGAGTGCGATCGCCAATTAAATCTGTAACTACCTCTGGTTGCACTACTCCTTCTATCGTTACTTGAGCATTAGTTTTCTTATCTTGACGCCGTTCTTTGTATTTTCGCAGTTGACGGGCAATTTTATCTGCCACTAAATCAATACTGGCGTACAAGTTCTCGCTGCTTTCCTCGGCACGGATGACGCTACCATTTGCATAAATAGTCACTTCAGCCGATTGTTTAGTATTATTTCGGGGATTGCGAGCAACACTAAGGTGAACATCCACTTCGTTTGTTAAGTTTTGAAAATGACTTGCTGCCTTTTCAATTTTTTGATGCACATACTCCCGAATTCCATCGGTGATTTCGATATTTTTGCCGTGGATGACAAGCTTCATCTTATATCTCCCGCTCAATGTTTGATGTGTATTTGGTTTGTTTGAAAGGAAATGACACTAAGGTTTATCACTAACGCCAAAATAAATTGTGAACAGAATCGTACAGAGCGTTCTTTTTTTTCGTGGCGTGATGATTATTGCAGAGAATTCCTCCGAACACCATTGAGGTTATATATTCAAGCTAGCACTTTGTATTTTCCAAAGTAGAAACCCTTGACTTTCCTTTAAAATCCTTTGCAAAGCTTGACAATTGTTGACTTTACATTGTGTATTTAAACACTTTTTACGTACTATCTCAGTTGATTTTTGGCATGAACCGTAGTAATCCTCAGCCATATAACCGTTGTTTGGTATATAACCAAGCATTGATGGGATACTCAGATGCTTTAGTGTGGCAGCGATCGCTTTTAAATGAACGCACATCAAACCCGAATCTCGATGACGTGTTAATATTGCTGGAGCATCCACCCGTCTACACTTTGGGACAGGGAGCCACAACAGAATTTCTCAAAGATATTGACAAAAGCACGCATGATGTGCATCGAGTCGAAAGAGGCGGCGAAGTTACTTACCATTGTCCCGGTCAATTGGTAGGGTATCCAATTTTAAATCTCCAACGTTATTGCAAAGACTTGCACTGGTATCTGCGACAACTTGAATCCGTATTAATTCGCGTATTGGCAGTTTATGGATTGCAGGGCGATCGCGTTCCCGGTTTCACTGGTGTTTGGTTAGAAGGGCGTAAAGTAGCCGCCATTGGCATTAAAGTTAGCCGTTGGATTACTATGCACGGCTTTGCGTTAAACGTTTGTCCGGATCTGACAGGCTTTGAGCGGATTGTACCTTGCGGCATTGCTGATAAACCTGTAGGCAGTTTAGCTCAATACATTCCTGGTATAACTTGTCAAGAAATACGCTCTTGTGTGGCAAAATGTTTTGCAGAAGTATTTAATGTGGAATTGATAGAAGCAGAGCATCCATGACAAGTTAAACTAGCGTACATTATTGGGCTGACCCAGGCTCACTGAGCTTGCGGTGCATTTCGGCATTGACTGTATCAGGCAAGACCTTGCTTACCGCGCCCTGAAGCTTCGTCTTGAGCGAACCTGCGATAATATCGTCCTTACCTGCCATCAGTGCCTCGAAACCTTGCTTGGCAACTTCTGCTGGGTCATCCTTTTTATCCGTGCCCACTTTAGTGTCGTCCATCCCTGCACGGTGGAAGAAGTTGGTTTCGGTGGGTCCTGGCATCAGCGCGGTGACGGTGACACCTGTATCCTTCAATTCGCTGCGTAATGATTCTGAGAACGAATGCAGAAACGCTTTGGATGCTGCGTAGACTGCCTCAAACGGTCCGGGCATCAAGGCAGCGATAGATGAGGTGAACAAAATGCGACCTTTGCCGCGCTCAACCATATCCTTCACTACCCGTTTGGCGAGATGGACAGAGGACACGACGTTCAGGTTGATGAGATTAAGCTCGTCCTTCAAGTCAGTTTCGCGGGCAAAGTCGCCGCCAACACCGACACCCGCGTTGATAGCGATCGCATCAAGGGGTCGGTTAGTTGCCTTAATCTTGTTGTAGAGCGTCTCAACACCATCATAGGTGGCAAGATCGGCTTGCACCGTCTCTACCTTGACACCCAGCTCAACAAAGGCTTGAGCTGCTTCGTTGATGCCAGGTCCTGTGGACGTGACGAGGAGATCGAAGCCGTTTTGGGCAAACTGTTTGGCGAGTTCGTAGCCAATACCGTTAGATGCACCTGTCACGACAGCCAGGGGTCGGGCTAATGAATTGTCCATAACTGTTAAAACGCTATATGTGAATGTTCCACGCTTGGAAAGCAAGCCAGTTGCACGCGGCTGTGCTACAACGGAGGGAACCTCCGCAACGCACTGGCTCTTCAACAGAAGTTTACCCTCCTGTGAAACGATGCCTGCTTTCCTTTGAAAGCCTTTGAGTCGTGACTTCATGCGAAAGCACGGCACTGGCTCGATACTTCCAACCGTCACAATCGTAAGGAGTCAACAGTATGATTGCGTCTTTCTAAAGAAGTATCGTTACTCTCAATAAAAGATGTTGCGGAAACTGTACAACGATCGCGTTACATAGTATTCTTGTACTATTGTTTATCTGGTTTACATGCTCGTTTGCGATCGCTTGATCATGCACAGGCGATCGCTTTCATTCAATTGGGAATGGGGAATTGGGAATGGGTAATTAAATATGGATTTTAGACTTGTTTTCGCAACGGATGTAAAGTTTTTCCGGTTGGAGTAAGTAAAGCTGGCAATTATGTGATAAATAAGACCACCTCTGGTTTAGGACTAGGGCTGGGGTTGTAAAAGCTAGAATGTGTTATTTGTAAGCCGTGACAACTAATATGTAAGCACAACTCAACCAAAAGAACTTATGTGAATTATTCAACGAATCCAGAGGTATATGCTTCACTGTTAATGGCTATGAAAGAACGTGACTGGAAAGCAATGGTAGAATTGTTTGACAGAGAAGACGGTGATGAAATTGAAGCTGATATTAATAGTAAATTGCGGACGGTAATACCCGAACCGTGTTGGGAAGATGACACCTTTGACTTTTTGCGGGAATATCTTTAAAAAGTGTTAGTTGTTAGTGGTAAGTTGGAGCGTGGATAGGTAATTTCTAAACGGCGTTGAGACGACTGAGGAAGGTACGCAACCTCGTGCTTTGAGGATGCGAGATTACCTGAAAAGCTGGTCCTTGTTCGGCGACAATACCTTGATCCATAAATATCACCCGATGCGCGGCTTCTCGCGCAAACTGCATTTCATGAGTGACAACTACCATTGTCATTCCTTCGGCTGCTAGTTGCTGCATGACTTGCAATACTTCACCGACAAGTTCTGGATCTAAGGCGCTGGTGGGTTCATCAAATAGGATAATCTGAGGATTCATGCACAAACTACGAGCGATCGCTACTCGTTGTTTTTGTCCACCTGAAAGTTGTTCGGGATATGCAGATGCTTTATCAAAAAGTCCAACTTTTTCTAGATACAACCCCGCTAGTTGAGCGCTTTCTTTCGGTGTTTTCCCTAAGACTTTGCGCGGAGCTAGTGTCAAATTTTCTAACACTGACAGATGGGGAAATAAATTAAATTGCTGGAAAACCATGCCTACCTGCGTCCGCAGTTGTCGCAGTTGGCGATTACTGAATTTTTTAGTGTGTATTTCAATACCATTAACTGTTAGATGCCCTGCATTAATCGTTTCTAAACGATTGAAGCAGCGTAGTAAAGTACTTTTACCACAACCAGAGGAGCCAATAATTGCTACAACTTCGCCTCGGTTGATTTCGCCGCTGATTCCTTTGAGAACTTTGAGGGAACCAAAGTTTTTCTCGATGTTGTCAAAAGTGATGGCGGGGATGGAATTATTCATTTCCAAATGTCAACTACATTACAGGTAATCTGGTTTTAGTTTAGATGATTGTTGGTTAAAGCTAATTTTATTTAACGAACCGCAGAGGTGCAGAGAAGCCAGTGCGTTGGGCGGGTTCCCCGACTTGAAGCAACTGGCGCGACGCAGAGGAAGAGAAGGGAGAGAAGAATATGGTTTGTTCGAGGGTTGTGGGTTGGCTGCGGTTGAGTTTGGTTGTAAGTTTGAGTTGTTTGCTGTTGGTGCTGGGTGGTTGTAGTTTCAATAATGATGTAAGTGGTGGGGGGAAGACTTTAAGGGTGGCGAATCAACCTGCTTTTCCGCCTTTTGAGTTTAAGGGGGAGGGGGGTAAGTCAGAAGGTTTTTCGATTGATTTAATGAATGCGATCGCACAGGCGGCGAATTTTAAAGTTGATTGGCAAAGTATACCTTTTGATGGCATGATCCCTGCATTGCAAGCAAATACTATAGATGCGGCGATTAGTTCTTTTACGATTACAGAGGAACGAGCGAAGGCTGTTTCTTTTTCGCGTCCTTATTTTAAGGCGGGGTTATCGATCGCCATCCGCGATAACAACAAAGATATTTCTACTTTTGAAAGTCTAAAAAATAAAAAAATTGCTGTAGGAATTGGCACAACAAGCGCTAAAAAAGCTAAGGAAATTCCAGGAGCGCAAATTCGCACTTTTGATACTGCACCTGTAGCGTTGCAAGAATTAGTCAACGGTAATGTCGATGCAGTAATTAATGATGCGCCTGCTACTTTATACGCTATTAATACGGGCAATCTCAAGGGAATTAAAGTAGTAAGTAAACTACTGACAGAGGAGTTTTTTGGTATTGCCATACCAAAAAACTCGCCTAATCTAAAAGTAATTAACGATGGCTTGGAAAGAATACTGCAAAATGGGACTTATGCCCAAATATACCAAAAATGGTTTAAAGGACAACCGCCAGCATTACCGTTGAAATTACCATTTCAAAATGAGACAGGCGCTAGCAAACCGGGAATATTAGGCTCAATTAGCTTAATTTTGCAGTATTTTCCCATTTTATTACAGGGAGCGTTGGTATCGGTACAACTGACGATATTTTCTGTAGTGCTGGGTTTAATTGGCGGTTCTCTAATTGGGATTATCCGCCTTTCCCATATTACGCCGGTGCGTTGGTTCGCGAGGGCGTATGTGGATTTTTTCCGGGGAACGCCTTTGCTTGTGCAGATTTTTATGATTTACTTTGGATTGCCGGCGATCGCTCTTGAACTTGGTTTCCCTCTCAACTTTAATCGTCTTGCAGCAGCGGTAGTGGCATTAAGTTTAAATAGCGCTGCCTATATTGGAGAAATCGTCCGTGCTGGTATCCAATCGATTGAAATTGGACAATCGGAAGCTGCACAATCACTAGGTTTGAGTTCCACAGAAACGATGCGCTATGTGATTTTTCCCCAAGCTATACGACGAATGTTACCACCTTTGGGCAATGAATTTATTACTTTGCTCAAAGATACTAGCTTGGTTGCTATTATCGGCTTTGAAGAATTGTTCCGCCAAGGGCAATTAATTGTAGCCGAAAACTTTCGCCCCTTTGAAATTTATGCATCTGTAGCGGTAGTTTACTTATGCTTAACACTGCTTTCTTCACAACTGTTTAGCCGATTAGAAACTTGGATGAATCCGGTTAAGCGATCGCCTAAATCTTGAAGTTATTCGTAGTGAGGGCTTCAGCCCTCAAAGACTACTTATACAAACTCCGATATTCCCAAGGATTGATAAACTTAGCATCACTCCAAACACCGCGCTTTTCTTGCTTCGCCTCAGCTTCAGCCTGTTCAACTAAATCTCTACTAGGACACTTATTTAAGTAAGGACGATACGCTTTTGCTAATCCTTCACGCAACAAGACTTGTTGAACTAAAGTGCCATTTTTTAAACGCACTTCGGCAACTTTTCGTCCGTAACGATCGCTATCAGTAATATTTAAAGTGACGCGATCGCTACTTTGTTTCACTAGTTCCTGCACTCGTTCTTGCGCTTTCGCACCCCAACTAAATTGATTGCGATCGCTTGCGCGTTTACTTTCTCTTTCTTTTTTGGAATGCGGTACTTCTGGTGCATCCATACAAGCAAAGCGCACGGTGATATTGTTACCTTTGGCATCTTTCACAGTGAGAGTATCACCATCACTGATTCTTTCTACTACATCTCCCGAAGGTGGGAAGATGCGATCGCATCCCATCAAAGACAAAATCAGGATGGCTGCACAAAACCAAATTAGCGGCTTAATTAATTTCTCCATTTAAACTACCAAAATCTTCCTTTGGGATGATACTACTAAAATGGAAATTTACTAGTTTAACTTTTTTATTATGGTAGAGAATTTATAAATTGGCGCGTCACGATTTTATAACAAAGTAAAGTTATCATTCAAATTATCTTTGATTAGTATAGGTAATGTAGACGACGCAAAATCAGCGGGAATCTTTGATGAACTTATTTACGCACTTCATGCATTTGCTGGGTTCTGGTGTTGCGGCTTATTACTCTGCGAGTCAAATTCGCGATCGCAAAACGCGCCCTAACGTCCTAGCGGGATTCCAGCTGGCTGAATCTGGTTCAGTACCTTTTCTCGAAGCTTTAAGCCAACGTGCAGCATCTGAAGGCGATACATGGCTGGCAGAGAAACTCGCAAAACATGCATCAGATGAAAATAGGCACGGTCAAATTTTTGCCCATGCCTTAAAACAGCTTGATAAACAAGTGATTGATTTTAAGAGTTTGCCGAAAAAAACAGACGAAAAGAAATCACAACAAAATCGCAGTCCCTTTTTTGCTGCTTATTTTGAAGGTTATTCTCAAGAACAGCTAAAACCAGATGCCATTGACTGGAATGTATTTATGGCTAGTACCTACATTTTAGAATTGGATGCTAGCAAAGACTTTCGGCGGATGGCGTTAGTTTTACCTGATGATAACCCAAGCGATCGCAACCTCAAATTAGGAATGTTAAGCATTGCCACAGACGAAACCGGTCATGCTGCTTATCTTTACGAAGCAATGATGCGCCGGATGCCTGCTTTAGAAGTGCAGAAACTCACTACACAGTGGCGCACCCGCAAAGTAAACGCCTTATTAGCAATGGTTGGCGGTATCCTCCAGCGCAACGGCAACACACCTTCCCTCGTACAAGATGCTGCACCAACAGAAAACGAGCCAGAATTGATTGTTGCTTAACACTTAACTGATAGGTAAAAATTAAGCCCTGGCGATTTTAATCGTCAGGTGCATTTTGGTTACTTTTACCATTCTGCTTTTAAGCGTTGGCAAACATCCCCAACATAGTTAACAATACAACCAATCCACACACCCAAAGTAGCAACGACCCCCAACTGACAGAATCTTGTTGTACTCTCTGCCACAAATTGGTAACTAAGTTATTACGAACAGCCATTTTATCCCCTCCAAATTTTGCTAAACCTGTACTCAAGTCAAGTTAACTTCATCCTTGAAAGTAATAAGCTCAAAAATGCTTACTTCCAAAGACTAATTAACAGCGATTTAAATACATGGAAAAATGCAGCAGGGGCTAACGCGTTGCCTTGCCAAAACAAAAACTTACAAAAAGAAAATTTTTCTTTTTAACCTAATATTTATCTTCTCATAATTGAGCGTTTAAACTAGGTAAATTTAATAAACTTGAAAACATTCTTAACGCACTAAGATAACTCTTTAGTAGTCGGCGCTTCAGCGCTGAAGCGCCGACTACAGCACGCATAACTGAGGAATCACAACCAATGGAAAAATTCAAGACTTTATTGCGGGTTCGGCACTACGAAATGGATGCTTTGGGACATATCAACAACGCCGTTTACCAAAACTACTTAGAATCCCCACATGACTGATAAGGCGATCAAGAAGACGTCGCCCTCGTACCGTGAGATGAAAGCGGTTACGCAGCGAGTACCAATATTACCAAGTTCAACCCCGACGGTAAAACTGGACAAAACGGGACAGCCTTGTTTAATAGATCCTCGACACCCCACGACTATCAAAGGATGAAGGAACCGTCTCCGTTTTGTCTGATTTTTTGGAACCCCCGACGGTAACGCCTCAACCGCCCAACCAGAGCGAATTACAGCCGATTGAAACCGAAAATAACCACCCCGAATCCGTCATTCGGGCTGTAAAAGCCTGCCGCGTGCGCGGGTTTCAGCGATTCCAAAATAATAAAAGATATTTTGGATTATCGCGGTGGGCGCTATCAAGCGGGTAAAGAGTTGCTAGAACGAATTAAAGAGGAATTTTAATTTTTAAGCGATCGCGCTCTTGGTGTGTGCAAAGTGCGATGACGGTAAGCCAGAGGTGAGAATTCGCGCATTGTCGAAAGTCCCAAAAGCCCACCAAGCGCTACCTCTGGTTACACCGATTTCAAAAGTCACGCTTGGCTTGCACCGACTCTAGAAGCAAGCGGCGATAAAAGTAAAATTAAGATTATAGGTGGCTCTGACTTATGCCGTATCGCCTTCTAGCAGTGGGTTTTCACCCGCATTTTGTGTTAAGCGCTGCCGTCTTAATAATGAAATTGGTGCAATGCTGGGTACTTTTGTTGGATGCCCAAAAAGCTGCGGGGCGCCCGGTTCGATTAGTGCGATCGCGCTGCAAAGTGCCAAAGCCGCAAAGTTACTATTTAAGGAATTAGTAAAGGTAAAAGAAGTGAAAATTTTGACCTTTATTTAGAGTTCGCTTTTTGATATAACGCTCAAAATTCAAATTAAAGTCCGAATATGAACCAAAGCAAGAATAATATAGATGTTCGCGCCATTTTTGACCGCATTGCGCCTGTTTACGATCAGTTAAACGATTGGTTAAGTCTGGGACAACACCGCATCTGGAAGGAAATGGCAGTAAAATGGAGCGAAGCCAAACCTGGTGATACTTGCCTAGATTTATGTTGTGGAAGTGGTGATTTAGCTTTGCGTTTAGCGCGACGTGTGGGTGTCAAGGGAAGAGTTTACGGAGTGGACTTTTCCCCCAACCTGCTGTTAAGTGCCAGACAACGCTCTAGAGCGCAATATCCCCAACCGCCTATCACCTGGGTAGAAGCAGACGTGCTAAATTTACCCTTTGAGGACAATTCTTTTGCCGCTGCGACAATGGGTTATGGTTTAAGAAATGTTACAGATATTCAACGCTGCCTGAAAGAATTACACCGCGTCTTGCAACCGAGCGCAAAAGCCGCAATTTTAGACTTTCATCGTCCAAGCAATTCGCAAATCCGCGCTTTTCAGCAGTTTTATTTAGATAATCTCGTTGTCCCGTTAGCAGACTATTTGGGTGTTAAGGAAGAATACGCTTACATCAGTCCCAGCTTAGATCGTTTTCCCGTGGGCACAGAGCAAGTAGAGCTAGCTCGTCAAGTTGGTTATGCAACTGCCACACACTACCCCATCGCGAACGGTATGATGGGAATGCTGGTAGTCAGCAAATTTTAGATTTGAGATTTGAGATTTTGGATTGAAGTCTACTGGTAAAAACCATCTTATTCTTGAATCCACAAATCAACATCTCATCTAAAATCCAAAATCCAAAATCCAAAATCCAAAATTGGTACGTCCGAAATTCTGTGGATTGGTCTCATCTCTGGCTTTACGTGTCTCCCCCGGTAGTGGGTGGAATTATTGGCTATTTCACGAATGATATAGCCATCAAAATGTTATTTCGTCCCTACCGGGCACTTTACATTGGTACAAAAAGGGTTCCGTTCACCCCTGGATTAATTCCTCGCAATCAAGAACGCCTTGCGAAGAACATTTCCAATACAATTATGGGGTCGTTGCTGACACCCGAAGAATTGCAAAAGCTGGCGCGGCGTCTGTTGCAAACGGACCGGGTGCAATCAGGGATTCTTTGGTTGTTGCAAATGGCGATCGAGCAAATTCAAGGCGATAAACAACATAAAAGTACGAAGATTGTCGCGGGAATTTTGCGCGATTTGTTAGGAGAATCTTTGCCACGTCTGCTGAAGGTTTTGGCGCGACAAGAAGACTTTTTAGAAACGCAAATAAATCAAATTTTTGACCAAATCTTACTGGAATTTCAACTGAGCGAAGAACAATCTACTCGGCTTGCGGATTGGTTATTACAAGTAGTTTTACCGCCAGATGCAATCCGCCAAATAATTATTGATTTTTTGACCGATCGCACGATTCAAATTATTGATGAAAGCTTTCGCGAAAAAACCAGCGGTACTTATTGGGTAGTGGCGAATTTGTTTGGTTTACGCAATACTTTAACTCGATTGCGGACATTTTGCTTAGATGAAAAAGAGGTGACAAATCAACGCATACAAGAATTAATTCAAGAATTGCAAATGCGCGATCGCCTCAGAAAAATCCTGCAAAATATATCTTTACAAAACTTGCCAATGGGGACGGTGCGCCAATTGCGAAAGACTACCCGCGAAAGTGTGCGTCATTACCTGCAAAATAGCGGCAGTGATTTACTACAAGGATTAACTGATTCCGTTGACTGGGAAAATATTGCTTCATTATTGCTAAATCGTCTTAGTACTTCTCCGGTTGTTAGTTCTTCGTTGGATATGGTGAGTGAAGAACTAGCGCTAATTTTAGATAAGTATTTAGAAAAAGATTTAGAAAAGATTGTGGCTCAGACGATACCCATTTTGTCAATAGATCAAGTGATTGTCGATCGCGTAAAGTCAACATCACCCGCTGATTTAGAAGCTGCAATTGAGGGAATAGTCAAAAATGAATTGCAGGCGATCGTTACTTTAGGCGGTGTTTTAGGTTTTATCGTCGGTTTATTTCAGATAGTGTTATTGGTATTTAGTCAATAGCTGATACTGCTAAAATACAACTCTAACTGTTACGTATAGTGCCATCAGGCATGATGGTATTGCTGTAGACACAGCGCTCCATGTATGCACCTTCCAAGTCTGCTCCAGTCAGGTCAGATCGAGTTAGATTTGTCCCAATCATGTCAGCAGCACTCAAGTAAGCATTAACTAACTTGGCATTCGTCAAGTCAGTTCTAGATAGGTAAGAAAATCCCAAATTAGCTCCACTCAAATCAGCATTTCTGAGATTAGCCTTAACTAAACAAGCTTGCCCCAAATGGGCATTGCGGAGATTGGCTCCTTCTAAATTAGCCTCTTCTAAATATGCTTCACCTAACCCAGAATTGCTCAAGTCAGCCCCACTCAAATCAACTCCACACAAGTCAATTCCATCCAAACTGATGCCAGAAAAGTTTCTTTCCCCAGCAGCATATCTATTAAATAAGTCTTCAGTTTTTCTCGACATAAAGCGACTTGGGGCTATATTAAATTTATATATTTTGGCACAGCTTACGATTGAGCCACGCACATAAGTATTGATGGGATTGAATCATGCTGCTGCACCAGGGCAAAGGCAGGAAGAATGGATTCAAAAGTCAGATGTACTCCTGCTTATGATCTAGACTCATATTTAGCCTCCTCTCTTATTTGAAGTCTAGGCTAACAGTTCCTTACAACTAGCTGGCGAATTTCCTTTGCATTCTTGGGGCAACTAAGCGAAGCATTATTGCTAACACTAATAAAATAACTAAAGGTAAATAAATCAACATTGACTTTTGAATTCTCAGGCTGAATTCTAGCGTAAAAGCTAACCAGAAAAAGTGCATTCCTATAGTGTGCAAAATTTTCCAAGCACGTTGACCGATCCAAGCAGCCGGACGTTCAAAGGATGTTATGGTCATGGCAATTAGGAGTAAATAACCTAAAGTGCCACCTGGATCAAATTTGGGAGTTACTCCAGAAGTAGCAAACCATAATCCAGTCCAAGCGATCGCATGATAAGTATGCGACACTGCCATCGATATGCCTAAATAACGGCGATTCTTTAAAAGCCATGCCGTGAAAGAATTTGACCAAATTCGCCGAAGTGCGGATGCGACGAAAGCACCAAGAAACAGGATACACGAAGTACGAGCAGTAGCCCTGATTGCCATCCGCATTGCTTGCTCATCAATGCCATGAAATAACCAGATGACAGCAACCATAGCACCAATCGTCAGCGTTGAAAAACCAACGATATTCCAACCTTGAAAAGCGATAGTACCTTTCATACATTCTTACTTGTACTTTACTGCTGATTGGTACTTAATTTAGCGATCGCTTTGTGTTGCTGTCTTGCCTAATATAACGAAAAATGTCTTAATCTTCACTTATATTGAAACTCCATCCCTTCATCTTTGGGGAAGGGGGAAAGGGGAGGCAGTGCGGTGAGACCAGCCCCCGACGGGCGCGGTCTCCCTGATCGATGGGGGACTGGCTCTCCCGTTGGGTCTTGGGGTTTCCACTCATTGGAGCATCTGCCTATGATTGGGAAAAGGGGAAAGGGGAAAAGTAAAGTTCTTTTGACTTTTGACTTTTGACTTTTGACTTTTTTTACAATGCGTCTCGATATACCTTTGGTGTTGTTTTGGTATGTTCGCGAAACACTCTGGTAAAATGACTTTGACTTTGAAAGCCGACTTGGTGACAGATTTCTACAAGTGTCAATTCCCGTATATGCAATAATTGCTTTGCTTTATCTATTCGGCATTTCATCACATATTGATGCGGTGTCAAACCTGTAGATTGCTTGAATAAACTAGCAAAATAATGCGGACTCATCTGCACTGAAGCCGCAACCTCAGCTAAAGTTAAATTGTGGTCTAAATGTTCATTGATGTAATTTACAGCTTCCCTTAATCTATACTTGGGTAAACCACCTGTATAGTTTTTAATCTGCTGTTGGCGTGCAGAATATCGCCTCAATAAATGCACTGAGAGCGCAGTTGCCATCGATTCTACATAAAGCCGACTGTCAGCGCCGGATGCTTCTAACTCAGCTTTTAATGCCAATCCCATATGCTGAATTAAGGGGTCGCGTATGTGCCACTGCGGTACAATTTCGATATTATCTGCATCCACAGATTCACAAGCAACACGGTTAAAAATTGCAGGTTCAAGAAATAGTTCAACTAATGGAACTTCCCGATCAATCTGTGTCCTGGGGAAAGGTTGCGAAGCCGGGATAATGGCAATATCACCCTTGGCATAATCCACTTGCTGCCAACTTTCGTTTAACATATAGCTGGCACGAAAATTATCAAGAGCAATAACAATAAAGTGCTGACCCATGTAAATTTCCGGCATTTCGTCAGCAGGTTCTATTTCATAGAGGAGGTTCAAGCCTTCCCATCCTGCCTCAAAGCTGGAAAGGAGGTGTAAGTGTTCGGGAGGTTCGTTGTTAGACACGGCTAAAGTCGGCTTTGATGATTTATATCGCGTGCTTGAGCGGCTTGTCGCTAGGATAATGCGTATATAAGTCTAAAAATCATCCACTATTTGAATATCTGTAAATAGATCGTTAAACAAAACCGATATTATGCATTCCCAACTTACCGATGCCCAAAATTTGCTTTCTGACTTGATTGCCCGTTACTCATCTAGAGTAGATTATCTCATGATTCGCCTGGAAGAAGCAGAAGATACTGATATTTTGTTACGTGGCGATAAAGTAGAAACCCTAAGCGTTGGTATTTCAATTGGCGGACAAATTCGCGCTTGTTATAAAGGTGGCTGGGGTTTAAGTAGTTTTAACCAGTTAGCGACAATTAAAGACCGCATAGAAGAAGCGATCGCCGCAGCGCGGATGGTTGGTGATGAAGAAACTATACTTGCCCCGATTGATGCAGTACAAGCGATATGCACTTTACCGCTTACAGGTACTGACCCGCGAAAAATTTCCCTGGTGGAGAAAAAACAATTGTGCGATCGCTACACCGATTTACTCAAAAGCGCTGACCATCGCATCACCACGACTTCAGTTAGCTATGGTGACAGTTCCCAAAGAATCATCCTTGCCACTTCCGAAGGCACTTTAATTGAGCAATCTTGGGTGGATATGGAAATGCGCTTTGCCGCTACCGCTAAAGACGGCGAAACTGTGCAAACTGGTAGGGAAACCACCGGCTCTCGTAAAGCTTATGAAGATTTAACACATTTGGATGAACAAGTCAAGAGTGCCGCTCAAAGGGCAGTAGCTGCTTTATCTCTGCCATCAGTCAAAGGTAATACTTACACCGTGGTGATTGACCCGATTCTCACCGGGTTATTTGTCCACGAAGCCTTTGGACATCTTTCTGAGGCAGATATGGCTTACGAAAATCCAGATTTGCTGGAAGTAATGACTATTGGTCGGCGGTTTGGTGCAAAAGAGTTGCAAATTTTTGATGGTGCTGCACCTCAGGGACATCGCGGTAGTTATTTTTACGATGACGAAGGCACACCTGCTACTACTACCCAACTGATTAAAGATGGCGTTTTGGTGGGACGTTTGCATTCTCGCGAAACCGCCGGCAAATTAGACGAAGCGCCTACAGGTAATGCCCGTTGTCTCAATTATCACTTTTCGCCAATTGTGCGGATGACGAATACCTGGATTGAAAGGGGTAAAACGCCAGTAGAAGATTTATTTACTGATATCAAAGAGGGAGTGTACGCCCGTAATTGGCTGGGGGGAATGACAAACGGGGAAATGTTCACCTTTAGCGCTGGGGAAGCGTGGATGATTAGAAATGGCAAAATTGCCGAACCGGTGCGGGATGTGACGCTTTCGGGTAATGTTTTTCAAACTTTAGCAGATATAGAAGCGATCGGTGATGACTTTTACTGGGATGAGTCCGGTGGTTGTGGTAAAGGCGGACAAGATGGTTTACCTGTCGGTTGTGGTGGACCAAGTTTAAGAATACGTGATGTGGTGGTTGGGGGGGAAGCTTAATTAAGTTAAGAGTTAGGAGTTAGGAGTTAGGAGTTAGGAGTTGGGAGTTAAGTAGTTCAACATTAAAAAACATCAAATGTAGTAGCGTGACTTGCCTAAAATGTTGCAAAAAAAATTTGTAGGTTGAGGGTAAGTAACTGTAACTTAATATCTAACCAAATCTCCCATTTATCCTCATATTTGGGTAATCCAACACCAAGATCCTGTCGTTTATTGAATTTGGGCAGTCGTTTATTGAATTTGGGCAGTCGTTTATTGAATTTGGGCAGTCGTTTATTGAATTTGGGCAGTCGTTTATTGAA
>NZ_JTCM02000189.1 GCF_000817785.2 Hassallia byssoidea VB512170
AGCTCATTTGCAGCAATCCGATTATTAACCATATCCTTTAAATCCTTAATCGTATTGTAAATTGCAGCTTCTATTTGAAATACTCGATAAGTAATTCCAATCAACGCTATAATTCCCAAAATAATATCGAGATTATTTTTCATGGTTTTATAAATTTTTCGCAAGATTTAAGGATTAACTATTTTTTAATTAAATAATAAAAAATTGCTAAGGATGGGGTAATTATATTAGAACCACTTGCTCGACTTAGCAAAAAGCGTAGATTTTGATAAGTGTCTGTTGTGCTTGTAACTTTAGTGTTCACAGAAAAAATATTTGTAAAAAGACCATAAGCCGTAATATTAAAACTTTGGGTAAAAGGAGTTGATATGGAACCTGCTCCTTTATTATCTGAAAAAAGAAATTAAATACTGAACTGTAACTTGCAGCGCTGGCAACTTCAAAAAGTAGATGGGCTGATTTAATAAAATAATTATATGCGGGGTTCATTGCCAGATAATAATTAAATCCGCTGCTACCCGCAACGGTAAAAACATTAAAAAGTTTTTCTTCAGACCACCAAAAACCGTTTATATACCGCCATGCCTCAACCAAATTATTATTAGAATCTAACTCATTCCAAATCAATCCTTGACTAGGATTAGTTGGCTGTGTTGCACTTGTAATAACTTGCTGTGCTGAAGTTTCATTAAACAAAGGCATTATGTAAACTCTCTTACTAACGCACTTCCATTAACCGCATCCCAGATACCGCTAATCGCACCAGTGTAAGTAAATGGAACCTCGTAATACCCACCAGCACTAACCCTGGCAGTAAAAGCAGAAGTGGTGGCAGTCGCACCCAATTCAACATACAAATTAGCAGTTGAATTATTCCAAATAGTTGTCCCCTTCCTGGCAGAGTTTGCAGCTAGAAGAGAAACCGAACTGATACTTGCAGCAACACTTGTAGCGGCTACAGTGCCACTGGTGGACGGGGTAATAGTAACCGATGAGGGGTTAAATAGAGGCATTGTTTTAATACTTAATTAGCTACATATTCCCAGATTTTTACTTGACAATTCCCTACAGGGTCGGCAAAACGAAATCTCAAATTGAAACTATCTGAAACAGTAGGAAAGATTAATACTTTGGGGATTTGATTAATCAGAATAAATCTATCGCTGATTTCACTTCTCCCCCCCAAAGCAGGAATATATAAGGTTTGAGTTAAATACCCTACTACATTTCTCGGATTGACGTTTGTAGTAGTTGCCCAAACACCTATATACTGACTTTTGAAGTTATATGGAAAATCGATATTTCTGTTACCAATAATTGTTTGGTTAATTCTTAATCTCCAACCAATATCGATAGTTAAATCCATATTAGTTAGATTTTAAAGAGGCACCGTAAATCTTGAATGACTTCGTACCAATTTTAATCTCTTTGCTTCCTAGCTTACCGCCGGTAGTCACATTACTGATTTTGTCGGGTTCACAAAATCTAACAGCAGAACGACTAGCTCCATCTGATCCGATATAACTGATCCGGACTTTTGCAGGTGCAGGGTAATTAATACCAAAACACAATCCAGTGTCGGTATCTTTCGCGATTTTGACTCCTAATTCCTCGGCTATATTGTCGTAAGAGCCTTTCTTTCCTCTCCAGGCGTATCGGGTAGCGCCAATATCACCCACCCCGCCACCAAGGTTAATATAAAAAATCTGGGTTTTAGGTTCTGTTGCTGCCATTATTTTTTCTCCTTAATTTTTGACTTCTTTCTTCACCCATTTAAATAAAGAAAGAACTATGGCAAGTATGGGGTAGGAGCTGCAACCAGCGCCCCATCGCTGCTGAGAGTAAAACTAGCCGGTGCTGAAAAAACAATGGATAATACTTGATTTTCGGTGTCGGTGTTCACTTGGATGTTATTTAGACGTGTTTCAGCCGGCATTGATAGTTCTGCAAACTGAACTCGTAAAGCGGCTTCCCATAATTGACCTTCGAGAGTTGTAGCGGTTGATGTAATTGCGGCTGCCATTGTTTCTACCTAGAGTGTTGTATAAAACCTAGCCGAACTAAGACGACTTATACAAGAGCGATCGCGTACTTTCCCGATTGAGCCTTAACCCTCAATCGAGTTTCACCTCACTGCATCTCAAGCAAATTATTTTTTCCTGTCGGGGGATAGATCCAACGATTGTTTAAAGGCTTTTACATCAACTTCATAGACATACCATTTACCCGCCCATTTGAAAGCGCGTAATCGCTTGCGAATGATGTGATATCTAATAGTGGAAGTATCAAGGAAGAGTATTTTAGCTGCTTCCGGAAGTGACAGTGCAGGAAGATTTAACATCTTCTGGCACTGAATACGCTTTGGACATCTTTGGGTCACAAAAAGTCTACTCTCCAGTCCGGCTTATTGTCCTTTTGTCCGGTTTTAAAGTATCTGCCATACATCGGCTTTACAAGAGTTGGCTTAATGTCAGCGTTGATTTTTCCACCTTTAAAATAAGAGTTTTTCAACATCTCACTCTTGATCCAAGGTTTAATTGCATTAAGAATTTTTGTGCATTCCGCTTCGTTAGCCGCGTTAATAGTGACTTTTGTGTTATCTGCTAAAACTAAAATACCTTCCCAATTACCTTTTTTATAAGCGGGTAAAGGTGGCTTATCATGAATTCCACCTTTCCAGTGGGGAACCGTAATTGGGTACATGGCACTGCCATATTTACCATCTTCTTTTTTCTCAGCACAGTGAATTACCAGTTGAGGTTTACCACCTTCATGCCTTATCTGCCATGATTGCGGGATAGCCGCTATCGGTTCTTCTGTGTTTCTTGCTAAACATAAATCAGCCGCCTGTCGTGCATTTTCAAGATGGAGCTGCGCTAATTGATCGGCTTGTAATTGGGAAGTTGCGAAAACTTCCATAATTACCGTGTCTGTCTTTGGTGTCCATTTGTTAGTTTTATTGTTAAATTCACATTTACAAATTGGTACTTGAATCGCAAATTTTTGCTCTTTTAAAGTTTGGTCAACTATTGCTTTTATTAGTCTGTAGTCAATTTCTGTAGGCTTTGGACAGCATCCCATACGGCAACAATCATCCTCTGGTGGTGGTGGGGGTGGGGGTGGTGGTGGTGTTTCTGGTACTGGTAGAAAACAGCCAATTTTATCGGGTAAATCTGTATAAAATTCGTATACCTCAGGCTCTATATTTTTATCAGATAAGAGCGCTAGTATTTTTCTAATGCTCCCACCTTTAGAAATATCAATTGTTAATGTGGTGGCTCTATAAAAAGGAAAACTATGATATTTTACGCCTTGATAATAACCATCATCACCTCCCCCACTTGCTTCTGTTGGTATAAATCGGAAAGCACGAAATTTTATGTTTCCTTCGTCAACACGGTAGTTAGCTCCGCTTTGTCCTGCTCCTTCTAATATTTGACTTGTCGTTAAATTTGCAGAGTTAGGATCTTCTTTAACAAGAGCTGCTATGAAAGTTTTAATATCGCTTTGTGAGAAAACAATTTCTTCAATAGATCCAGTTGGCGTTGATCTTATTCTTTGTGTTAACAAAGCTACATAAGAAATTTTCATAGTTGCTCCACCACAATCGAACATATCTAAACGTTTTAACTGTTCTGTCAGTGATGATGTTTTTGGTTGTGGTGTAGGAAAGTTTACTGGTTGTGGTTTAGGAAAAGAAATCTCAGGGAATTTAAATTCTGGAAATTTAGGCGGTTCTAAATTTGGTAATTTTGGCAAGTCAAACTTAGGAATTTTGACTTGGGGAATTTCAAATGTAGGTTTATTACGCCATAAATCATCAAGTAGTTTTTCGCTACTTTTTATGGCATCTTCTGTCAAATCCCTGGCTTCTTTTCCTGCCATGTTTCCAGTCTTGTAAGATAAATCTTCAAGAACTGTACGTTTAAGCCTCAGAGAATCATTTTCAAAGTTTTTACTTTGCAATCCATCAATGACACCATCAATAAGAAAGCCTGCGTAATAGGCAGCTTCCGCGATAGCAGCTTCACCAGCCGTACCATTTCCAAGCTGATTAAGTTGCTTAATTGATGGTGACTTCGCGGTGTTAGTTGGTGTTACATCAACGGTGCGATACTGCCCGTCATTCCTTAGAGAATCTTGACGACTGGGTAAATTATTCGGTTTTCCTAAGCTAGTGTCACGGTTGGGTACTGTTAATTGATCTGGAGCGGTTTTATAAGTTGGGCTATTAGTAGGTTTTGTAAGTGTAGGGGTGTCGCTTCCGGGTTGAAAAACCTCGACTTTAAAATTTTGTAGCTGCGTCGGTTCGGCGTAATCTACTGGCATTTACACAAATTCTCTAATATCAATTGAAGTATTGGATTCGGTAGTTATTGCGTAAAAATTTCCTGTGTAAACCGGGTTGGGTGCTTCGTAATAAGCTCCGGGAACAAGTTTTACTAAATACGAGTTTGTTGATACAGAACCTACCGTATCAAGATAAACGCTCAAATTACTATTGTTAAAAAACACAATTCCTTTTCTGTTAATGTTGCTATTAACTATTGCCGCGCTTGTTGTGGTAATGTTATTAGCAATCATCCTTGATACGATTGGGGTTTGTATAACGCTTTGGGGTTTAGGGTCTGGTGATTCCTCAACAGCACAACCCAGCAGCATCACCCGGTCGTTACCCTGCAATAAGCCATATCCAACATCTACAACCTGGCAAGCAATAATTGCGTCAGGTGCTACGTCAAAGGTGCCGGCTGAAGTGAAATAGTTAATTAGATCCAAATAGTAATAAGGTCGTTGATTAAATAGATATGCATCAGCGATTTTTATCAGTGGGGTGTTAGCCGTCTTCATATAGAAGCTAAGACATTTTTTCGCGTTGTAGTTAAAAGTTTCTTTGTTATTGCTAACAACTGTTTCGCTGCTAGCCAATATGTCACTTTCAACTACACTCATTTGCTTAATTGATGAAATATCAATTGTTAAGCGCAAAGACGTTACAAATCCGCTATATTTTGCGTTATTGACAACATCTAATGAATTTAACCAACCTGGTTGATAAACGTCGATTATTGAAGTGCCAGTACTGGCATTAAATTCGTGTAGAATGTTGACGTTGCGAAAAATCCCCCTAGAACTTGCCACTAATTACTCGCTCCTATAATTCCAGTGGTTGCTAAGGGCGTGCGAGTGATAATTTGTCCTGACGACATAACGAAACCATTTATAGCAGTGCCGTTACTAGCTGGGGGGAATGCTGCAAGCCTTTCGCCTATCGATTGACCGGCATTAGCTGTTACTTGTGCGATCGCCGCAAATTCTCGCAGCTGATAGAGGGCTTGAACTACGCCGGGGAGGTTTTTGGCATTGCTTGATCCTAAGCCGATAACACCTAAAGCGGACAATCTTAATAAAAGTCCGAGGCTGTTATCAGGAATTATTAAGCTAGAAGATCCAGAAGTGCCGGAAGCGGTTTCTAGTTGCAGCCAAGTGAGGTCTGTTATCTGAGCCATGTCATATTTTTACTATTTACTAATTCATTGATAAATCAGCAATTAAACTTGTGCAAATATTCCGTTTTTATGTAAATCCAGAACAATTACTGAGGCGCTGTAAGTATTGCTCCGATTAGATTAGAGCCATATTTAACTACTAGCTAAATATATAAATATTCCGGTTTAACCAGTGTCAATGGTTAAACCGGAAGTAGTAAAAGGCAAAAAAATTTGAAATCAGATAGGCACGGACAGGCATGTTTACTGTCCGACACCGATTACTCTAAAATCCGCAAGCAAATTAAATCTAGAAAATATAAATTGCTTTTGGACTTGGCTTGGTACACCGGCGAGCGCTGGGGTGCGTTAGTACAGCTGCGAACGGACGATTGCTATAACCAGGATAAAAGTCCAAGAGATTACATCAACTTTCGCGCCCGCACCCGGAAAGCTACGCCCGACGGAAGAC
>NZ_JTCM02000190.1 GCF_000817785.2 Hassallia byssoidea VB512170
CGTAAATCAAGGAACCTGCAACAGGTTCACGGATACCATCGATGTCTACTGGGGGTGCTGCGATAAACGCAATGATGAAGCAGGTGGTAGCGGCTAGCAAGGTGGGGATCATCAATACCCCGAACCAGCCGATGTATAGGCGGTTTTCGGTGGAGGTGATCCAGTTACAGAACCGTTCCCATACGCTGGCGCTTTCGCGTCTTTGTAAAGTTGTGGTCATGAGTTTATGATTGCTTGAAAAGTGTATGAAATATGCAGGTAGGTGTTTCTTACCTGTTATTAAATATAGTAGAACTAATATTGAGTTTTGTAAAGTACTTTCAGAAACTTTTTTACAATTAGTGCAGTGTGGCGGAAATCATTATCCAGTTGAACAAGGTTAAAAAGCTTACTGTACAAGCTTTACTTCTGCTTTCATATACTATAATTTTCGGGCTAATAAAAGCTTGTTTGCGCTACAGAAGCACAGGTTTGAGGTAAGGAAAGACTAATATTCACCTTTGACTTGCGATCTAGACAAGCCACAAATGTAGATTTTGGCTAAACCGAATCTCCATAGTGAAGTTTACATAGATGCGTGAGGCATTGCAAATGGTACTGAGACGATGGGCAATGACGATGCGGGTGACATTCAATCTATCTAGATTCTTAGTAACGATTGCTTGTGTGCGATTATCTAAAGCGCTGGTTGCCTCATCCATGAGGATAATTTTCGGCTTGGCGACAAGCGATCGCGCAATTAATAATCGCTGCCGTTGTCCCGTGGAAAAAAAGAGAGTAATTGAGCGCAACCATTTTGGCACCTTCTAGCTACAACTTGTGGATCTCGCACTCCATAGCGAGCGGGAGGTTCAAGGCAAGGCTGAAAAAATGGGGGCGAGTGAAATTGCCGTAAGAAATAGGTTTAGAACGAAGGCTTGAAAAATCATTTATTGCCTTCAACGGAGGATATCGCTCTTGTGTCGCGGATCTATAAAACAAGGCAATAAATGATTTTTTGTCGCCAACTCCTACGGCTTTATTAACTAGTCGTAGGGTGTTGGATGCTTTTTGTGAGGATGGAAGCCTGCCGGGAGAACAAGCTCTAAAAAATTAGCCAGCCTTTATTCAATAGTCGTAAAGTGTTGTCAGCAAATCGTGGGGCGACGTCTTCACCTATTCCCGCAAGGAGGCTCACACTGAACCCGATAGGGTCAGTGTCAAGAGGAATTGCGGGTTAAAAACTAAACGCCTCCCGAATGATAACAACCGCAGGTTGTTGAAAGAGTGGAGGCAGTTGAGTTTTTAACAAATAAGTCTTTGATACAACACGACTATTTTAATGTATTATGGTCACTTGTGATGAAATCAAAGTCATGGAACAAGTATTGACGCTAGTTTGCAAACTCAACCCCCTCTCAAAAACAGGCAGAAGAAATCGAACTGGTATTGAAGGCTTTTGCTGATGCGTGTAATTACGCCAACCAGAAAGTTAAACCTCAGATAAGCAGTAAGACCACAATTCAAAACATGGTCTATAACGAGATTCGTGCTTTGTTTAGATTGAGTGCAAATTTAGCTGTTCGTGCTTGCGCCAGGGTTGGAGCTAATCGCAAGACTGCTAAACTCAAAGATAAGCCAGTTAAAACATTCAAACCAACATCGGCTGATTATGATGCCAGGATTTTCTCATTCAGAGAGAAAGACTGGGCTGTTAGCTTGACTTTGATGAATGGCAGAGAACACATCAAGATTGATGTTGGTAATTATCAAAGAGGTAAGTTAAAAGGTAGAAAACCAACGTCAGCGCAGTTATGTAAACATCGTGATGGTAACTACTACATCCACATTCAAATTAAAGACAAAGCACCAACACCTATTAAATCTAATAACGTAATTGGTGTCGATTTTGGTCGTCGTGTGTGAATCGTTGGCTAGAAACCATTCCATATAAGGATTAGGGGGATTAGCCGCAAGGAATAGAACCTTGACAACTGAATGACCATATAGGTGAGAGGTAGTAACCTAAAATCCTCAAATCCTATCCCGCAGGTGCAGCGGTGAAAGCACTTCCCCCAGGTTTGCGACTAGCCATCAACGCCTGAAGCGGGGATGAAAGGTGGCTCCACTTAAAACCTAATTCGGTATCCACCAAGCAAAGTACCCATGAGTAAAGCCTCAGCTTGAAGATATGCTTGAATCGTCGTTACAAAAAACCAGCGAAATAAGGCTTAAGGCGCTGGAGCCAAAAGGCACAGGATATGGAATTGGCAAGAACGTCGTTGTCCAATAAGCACTTCCAATAAACCCGGCGAACAGTATCACTCTAAAGGTACATAGTATGGTCATTCGGAACGAGATAACCTCTCGCTTGCTCTCAGGTGGTCGAATACCTGAGCAGGTGCTAACCGTATGCAACGAGTAGGAGAGATTTAGTCAGAAGCGAACGTCTGGGGTAATTCCTAGAATATGCTGACAGACTAACGGTGATTTGGAAGATAAAGTTTCAAGTAGTGAGTACAAATGTCTAATACACAGTCTCAACAACTGATGGTGGAATGGCACAAAATTAACTGGCGCAAGCTAGAGCGTAATGTGTATAAGCTCCAAAAGAGAATTTATCAAGCCTCTCAGCGTGGTGATGTGAAAGCGTTTCGCAAACTCCAAAAGACACTGATGAAGTCTTGGTCAGCAAGAGCTTTATCGGTTCGTAGAGTTACCCAGGATAACCAAGGGAAAAAGACGGCAGGTGTGGATGGGCAAAAAAGCCTGACCCCAAAGCAACGTCTTGACCTAATAGGTTCAATGAAACTGGGTTCCAAGGTCAGCCCTACCCGGAGAGTATGGATTCCCAAACCGGGAACAGAAGAGAAGCGACCTTTGGGCATACCTACAATGAAAGACCGAGCCTTGCAAGCTCTTGTCAAACTGGCACTAGAGCCAGAATGGGAAGCGCGATTTGAACCTAACTCATACGGGTTCAGACCTGGACGCTCATGTCTTGATGCGGTGGAGGCTATATTTAGCGCAATTAGGCTCAAGCCTAAATTTGTGCTTGATGCCGATATTGCTAAATGTGTGCGCCGCGACTGTTAATGCGGTATCCCCAACCAAGTTGGGAGAGACTGAGAAGAAAGTCTCTAGGTCAACCAACCCACCTAGAGTCGAAAGACAAAGGGGACAACAGCATGTTGGTAAAGCCAAAAATGGAGAGAAGGCGTTAAAAACCACTGTTTGGCAAGACCTGTGTGACAAGGTGAAGGTTAAACTACCAGAAGCCCAATTCTGACGGCATATGCGATTGCCTATTCCTACAACGCCTAAAAGGAATAATCGAGTGTGCGTAGTTATAAACATTGGAACGACGCAACTTCTCCAAACGATGTCAGCCATCGATGAGACGGCTTAAAGAATGAATGGGACACCGCGCATCACACTATTACGTACCGAGTTGATGAAGCGCGGGATGGTCTACGGGACGCGAGTCCTATGACTACAGAGTTCCCATAGTAGTCCGAGGACGGGAAAGCCGTTCACATGGGCGTTGCGGGAACAGGTATTTCCGACATTTTTCACCGAAGAGGTACGCGAGATGCGAAATGCCGAAACGGTACTAAGTGTAATTCGAGACAGAGGCTACCGTGGTTTACCATTAGATGATGTCTATAGGCAACTGTTCAATCCCGATTTGTACCTCAAGCGCGTACAGCCGCATTTATAAAAATGCCGGAGCAATGACGCTCATGAGTAACACAGGAAACTGCTGATGGAATGTCCATCAAAAAGATTGAGAGTCTCATAGAAGAGATTCGATACGAACGTTTTCGATGGACACCAGTGAGGCGAATTAATATTCCCAAGAAAAATGGGAAAACTCGATCACTAGGTATTCCTACTTGGAAAGACAAATTGGTTCAAGAAGTAGTACGTTTGATGTTAGAGGCGTATTATGAACCGCAATTGTCCGACAGCAGTCACGGTTTTAGACCCAAACGCGGATGCCACACGGCTTTAACAATAATAGACCGCACCTGGCAAGGAACCAAGTGGTTCATTGAAGGAGATATTCGCGGATGTTTCGACAACATAGACCATAAAATCTTGATGTCAATACTACGCGAGAAAATCCAAGATAACCGCTTCCTGAGATTGATTGAAAATTTACTCAAGGCTGGTTACTGCGAACAATGGAAATACCATTCTACCCTTAGTGGAACCCCACAAGGGGCGATTGTTTCACCACTACTCGCCAATATTTACCTTGATAAGTTGGATAAGTTTGTCGAAAATTGTCTAATTCCAGAGTATACACGGGGTAAAAGAAGGGCAGAAAATCCTGAGTACTCAAAACTCCAAAAACTTGCCTGGTATTTCCGGAAAAATGGACAAATAGAAAAAGCGCGTCAACTGGAAATACAATACCAGATTATGCCTTCGCGCATATGTCCGTGAAGATAGGATATAGAAGGCTTAGTTACGTGCGTTACTAGAAGTGATTTTCTACTTGGTTTCATTGGCTCCGGAGCGGAAGCAAAAGAAATCAAGGAAAAACTGAAGGCATTTTTAGCATCTTATTTGAAGCTAGAATTATCACCGGAAAAGACCTTGATAACTAATGCCAAAACAGAAGCAGCTTCCTTCTTGGGTTACGAAATCCAGGTTCAATATTCTGATAGTAAGCATACCAAAGGTAGACGCTTACTAAATGGAATTATTGGATTGCGAATTCCCGCAACAGTTGTAGAAGAAAAATGCGCCCTCTACAAAAGAAATGGTAAACCCATTCACCGCCCTGAATTGATAAACGACGATGACTTTACTATCATCAACCTCTATCAATCAGAATACCGAGGATTCGTACAATTCTACAGTCTTGCCCAAAATATCGCATGGCTTGAGAGAGTCAGATGGATTATGTGGAGTTCGCTAATGAAAACCCTTGCCTGTAAATATAAAACTAGCGTGGCGAAAATTTGCGAAAAATACCACAAGACGGTAAAACTTCCTCACGGATTAAGAAAGTGTGTTGAAATCACCATCTCAAGAGAGGGAAAGATTGCCATTTTGCAGTACCACCCCTTGGACGCTAAGAGCGGACACTCATTTGACAGCCAACATCTGTAAAATGTCGTGGGGTATCGAGGATAAGCGTAAAACTTGGCTAGAGAATGAGTGAAAGAGCGTTTGTGAAACCCCTGCAACAACCTATCGCCTTATGTGGACAATTGAACGGAAGGGGGTTTGACACTCGTGTAGACAAAAATGGCACTCATAGTTCGTTTTATAGATCCGCAACACCCCGCGATACCCAAGGGATGAAGGCTGTCCATTTTTGTCCGGGTGAGCGTCCAAGGGTATCGTTGGGTATCGCGGATCTAAAAAACGAACTATGAGTGCCACATTTGTCATTCGGTTGGACTCGCCCCAACATTCAGCCCTCAGTTAAGATTATGCGACGGCTGCGAATTTGGTAGCATTGGGCGATCGCACTCAGCAATCGGTCATACTGAATCATAATCAGAAAATACAAGACCATCATCACCGCATCAATTACTGTCGTCGCCAATCGTCCTGAGAGTACTTCTGCAACTTTGTCATTAAGTTGCACTCGGCTACTGATTTCTCCTGCGATCGCGCTGGGCGAGTCTTTCTTTTGACTTATGTGGACAGGCAACCGAAGTTCAAAAGTCGTGGGTGGTTGCCGATCTACGCTTCCCTTGCCTGTCCACATAAGGCGTATCTCTTTGTTGCAGGGGCAGAAAGCAACGCCATTGATGTGTACGGCTGCTATCTGCCAATAGTCGCTTCCTTCGCCTTCTGGCACAACTTCTAAAAACCCACCCCTGTAAGGCTCGATTATTCCTATATAGCGTTTCCCGGTCTAATGAAGTACACTTGTGAAGATAAAACCGTGCATCTCCTCAAGGATAAAAATGAAACCATATTCCTTCGACTTTCGC
>NZ_JTCM02000038.1 GCF_000817785.2 Hassallia byssoidea VB512170
GGTTTCACAAACAATAGACACTCATTGACAGCCTTCATCCGAAAATGTCGTGGGGTGTTGAGGATCTAGTAAACAAGGCTGTCCATTTTTGTCCAGGGGAGCGCCCAAGGGAGAGGTTTTGCGGAAATTATGGGTAATTTACCAAATATGATGTAACCCAAAAAAGAAAACCCGCTTTCGCGGGCTGTTTATCAAGAAATAAATCTTTACAATTGTGGTGCTTGTTTAACCTATATACTTCATTTCGGCTTCTAGTTGACGTACTAGCTTTTCGTCACCTTTGGCTCTAGCTACTTGCAAGCGATGTTCTAGGTTTTTTTGCAGATTCTCGTGATGAATTTCATCAGCTTGTTTTGCTGCTTGCATTCTGTTATTAAGCATAAGTTTTCCCTCTTAAGTTTTTGCTTTATATCTTCATTTCCTAATATAGCACAACTTCCGTAACATAGGCTACAGAAAAATGTGGTTTTATAGTTTTAAGTGATATATTTTTGTCAGATGAGTCAAATTACGTTACTCAGCGATTTTGGCGATCGCGATGTGTATGTCGGCGTAATGAAAGGAGTAATCGCCCAAATCAACCCAAAATTAACAGTGATAGACTTAACGCACCAAATACCCCCGCAAAACATCGCTGCGGCAAGATTTTGCTTGATGAATGCTTATGCTTATTTCCCAAAGGGGACAGTGCATGTAGCGGTGGTAGATCCGGGGGTGGGAGGAATCAGGAGAGCGATCGCCTTACAATTAGCTGATGGGTTTTTGGTGGGACCTGACAATGGTATATTTAGCGGAGTACTTAGTCAAAGTCCCGCCATTACCGCAGTCGAACTGACAAACTCTCAATATTGGCGAACTCAAGAACCCAGTAGAACTTTTCACGGAAGAGATATTTTTGCACCTGTGGCAGCGCATCTGAAGAGCGGTGTTTCTTTAAAAGAGCTAGGGAGAGAAATCGATTTAGCAAAGTTGATAAAGTTAAATTTAGCAGAATGCAGTTTAACAGAAACTGGTGTAACCGGTTGCATACAATATATTGACCATTTTGGCAACTTAGTCAGCAATATTCCAGCAAGTTACGTGCAAGGAAAAACCTGGTATGTGAAAGCTGCGGGATTGACGATACCAGGTTGTGAAACTTACGCTGATGTGGAAGTAGGGGATGCGATCGCTTTAATTGGCAGTCACGGCTGGGTAGAAATTGCGATCAACAGCGGTAATGCACAGTTACAGTTACAGATGAAGTTGGGAGATGCGGTAGAAGTATTTTTGAGGCACAAGAACCCCGACTTCTTAGAGAAGTCGGGGTTCTAAGCAGAAGTCGCACTTTTAGAGAGAGGGCGATCGCCACAATAACGTAAACTTTTAAAAAAAGCCAAGCTCTATGGCGACAAGTTAGAAGTTACAACTTCCCTGCTTTCAATTATTCAAAGTACGGAATCTCAAAAGCCCCAATGTCAATCCTGCTCAAGACAACGCGAGCAAAACCCGTGCCGCGTTGGTCTGTGTCTGGCGGGGAAGTAAAAGCAGGATCGCCTGCATTAATTGCCGGACTATCAGGAAGCAGCGCCATAGTCTGGGTGGGACCGCCGTTATTTTTCAGAGTGTCGAGTTTGGGGTCAACTGGGGCAGCACTAGTACCGAATTTATCACCAGTGGCGGCAGTGCCAGAATAAACGCCAATTAGATTGTAGCCGTCTGAAGTCAACGTGCCAGAGAAATCTGGACTAGAAGATGCAGTATTTTTGGCGATGATGGTGTTTTTAGCATTCACCGTGCCAAATATATTATGAATACCGCCGCCGTCTTTGGTTGCCGAGTTGCCAGACAGGGTGCTGTTAGTTACCGTCAACGTGCCGACGTTAAAGATACCGCCACCGTCTGCCTGTGCCGAGTTGCCAGTAAGGGTGCTGTTGCTCACCGTCAAGGTACCGCCGCCATTCTTAAATATACCGCCACCGTTGTTTGCCGAGTTGCCAGCAAGAGTGCTGTTGCTCACCGTCAAGGTACCGCCGCCATCGTTAAGGATACCGCCGCCGATCTCCTTTGCCGAGTTGCCAGAGAGGGTGCTGTTAGTTACCGTCAACGTGCCAGTTTTGGTATAGATACCGCCGCCATAGCCCCCGTAGCTACCGGAGGTGAGTTTTGCCTCATTATCAGCGATGGTGCTGTTAGTTACCGTCAAGCTGCCTTCGTTATAGATACCACCTCCTAAGCCGCCAGCACCCACGCCAGTGTAGTCTGCCGAGTTGCCAGCGATGGTGCTGTTAGTTACCGTCAAGCTGCCTTCGTTATAGATACCACCTCCTAAGCCGTCGGTGTCGCTAACGTAGTAACCCGTACCGCTTGCCGAGTTGCCAGTTATGGTGCTGTTAGTCAGCGTTAGGATGCCATCGTTATAAATACCGCCGCCTTCATTTGCTTTACCATTAGCAATGGTCAAACCATCAATCTTCACCGTTACTTCTTCGTCAATGCTAAAGACACCCACAGCATTATTGCCACTGACAGTCAGTTTGTTAGCACCCAAACCAGTAATATTGACATCATCGCTAATATTATCTAAGTCTGAAGCCAGGGTAATTGTGTACATTCCCGTAGCTGCGGTGTAACCAGTGTCAGTAGTGGGGATGTTGAAGGTGATATTATCAGTTTCCTCAAAATCATTAGCATTAATCAACGCTTGCCGCAAAGAACCTTCGCCGCTGTCGTTGGTGACAATTACCTCTGTATCATTGGCAGCAATTGTGACTGTGGCATTATTGTTAATAGTATCAACGCTGTAACCTCCAGCCGCCAAACTCAGTTTTAGTATCTCATCTGCCTCAGCATGAATGTCATCCATCGTCGTGAGGGTAAGATCTACAAAACTTTGTCCTACAGGAATAATTACACTCCTAATTGCACCTGTGCCAGAAATATTACCACCACTCAAACTGTAGTCAACTGCAAAAGCACCACCCGTATTACTGGTAACAGTGCTACTGCTATCAATATCCAGACTTACAGCTAATTCAGCAGAAGTGTCACCAGTGCGACTAATGCGGAAAGTGCTTGTATTCGTTGCTGAAGCTGTTTCGGTAACTGTGGCATTAGAGGCGCTGATGTTGACAAGTGCATCATCATTCTTAATTGTATAAGTCGCTGTTTGCTGACTTCCTAAAATTGCGCCACCTGTGGCATTAAATAACTTCAGCTTGATGGTTTCATCCATCTCATCCGTCGTATCTCCCACAATCGGAATCACTACATCTTTACTAGTTTCCCCATCTGCAAAGTTAATGGTAAGTGGCAAATTGCTGTAGTCATTGGGGGTGGCTGTGCTACCTTCATCCAATTGCAGACCTACACTAACTGCTTTTTTTACACTACCCGTGCGTTGAATTTTGGCAACAACTTTATCTACCATGCCGCTATTACCTTCAAAATCGCTGTAATTAGCAGCAGCAAATGCTAAAGTACCAGCTTGTAAGTTTGTATTTTCAGTGTCATCATCATCATCACTACCGTTATCAATATCGATATCAATTTCGGTTTTAACGCTGAGATCAACTTTGAAAACCGTATAATTAAACTCACGCTTACCTTTAATCGAAGGCTGTTCAAAACCAAACGTGTTATCTCCGCACTGTCGAATGTGCTGAAGTTTATCAGGGTTAGCTTTGTGGTAAGTAAAGTAGGCAACAGGACCAGAACCCTCTTGATTGCTTTGATTCAGATTGAGAAATTGTTCAGAAGTGCCATTGGCAATTATGTAAGTTGCGAATAGTCTCCCAGTTTCAATAGAAGTTGAGGACGTACTGCTTTGGTTAAAGCTGACTATACTTTGTCGAATCGCTGCTTGGGCATAACCGACTTCACCGGGAGTAATTGTTTTGCCAGTTAAGGGGTCGGTAACTGTACCTTGAGTATCGTTGATTCGATAAAATCCAACGTGATTGCGATTAGAAGAATCGCTGTTGAGTGTAAAGTTAGCGGAAATCTGACCCTTGACACTGCGTAAATCAATGATTTCCCCTTCTTTTCCTCCTTGCAATCCACTTCCTAGTGCGGGGGGAGTTTTGACTATCTCCATTTTCAGCACTAAGTCGTTGAAGTCTTTGTCACCACCACCTTTCAAATCTTCCCAAGCTAAATCGAAGGTGCTTTTGCCTTTATCTTTCACCCGCACATGGTCAAATTTATCTGAGTTGCAAGCGCTGAGGGAAAAGAATACATTTTCTGAGGTTTTGCCAGATGTCGTATCTACGCTACTGGTAGTGTTGTCTGCTACCATGTAAAAACCTAAGCGTTCCCCAGCTTTAAAGGTTAATTGACGAACAAAGTTAATCCCGGCTGATGCTTTTTCTGATAAAGAGGAGAAAATTACTCGCGATTGAGTCAAAGCGGCTTGCATGTAGCCTTCTTGACCTGGGGCAATACCGTTGACTGTACCTTTGTCGTCAGAGACAACAAACACCCCGATTTCATTGATAAATGCTGCTTTTCTCTCGCTTAAGCTGAACTGGACACTGGTACTGCTGCTACTACTACCGGAAAGAGCAAAAATATTACTCAGACCGTTACTATCTTTGGAACTCAAGTAGTTGATGCTAGCTTCGATTGAGAGGTCGTTGGTATTTTTGTCGTTCATAGAAAGTATAAAGTTCTCTGAATATCTGAGAAATTTCAGAGTTGTTACCGATATACTTCCCAAGAATCAAGACTAACTAACATCAACGAGCAAAAAAGTGGATAATTTCTGGTATAGCAATCCGCGTATAAGAGCGTGAACAACAAGAACCCCGGTTTCTCTAAGAAACCGGGGTTCTTGTTGTGCTTTGCGATTTTCACAAATCAAATAGGATCGCTATAGCATAGGAAATATAGATTCAAATCCAAGATTGTTATGACTCTAACAGAATCGCCAGCATCCGTTTATCAAGGTCAGTTTGGCGAATTTACAATTAATCAAAGCGATCGCACTGGCGTTATTATCTATCGCACTGCCTTAATGGTAGCTGCACTCAGCTTTGCGATCGCCAGCATTTTGGTATTGTTTTACACCAACACCTTTACCATCCAAGCAATTACACCTTTGTATACTGTCTTTTGTCTTGCTTTGGGTGTAAGTTTACTGACTATTCATATCTACTTAGCACCGCTGCACCGACTTTTACAAGTGTTCTGGCTGATTGGTTGCATTTCTTCATTTGTATTCGGACATTTTGACAGTCAACCTTTTGCTGTCACAGTTTACACTCACCCCCTGAGTTTATTCGGAGTGGGTTTTATCTTCGCAGCCTTAACAGGTATATTTTTCAAAGAAGCTTTTTGCTTCAATCGTCTGGAAACTAAGGTATTAACCTTTACAGTACCGATACTATTGCTGGGACATTTAGTAGGTGTTTTGCCAATTCAAGCAGAACGGATTTTATTAGGATTGTGGGCGATTTTGTTTGTAGTATTCGCATTGCGGAAAGCTGTACAAGAAATTCCTCCGGATATCGGAGACAAATCTGTGTTTGCTTATTTGAAAAGCAAGAGTATAAAAACAGCTTAATGCCCAGGAAAAACCATCAAAATCCCAAAATACCAAGAATTAGGCTGATAAAACGCCAACAAATGTGGACGCTGACGGCGCCGGGATGGGTGATAGCGATCGCTTTAATGATTTCTGTAATGTTTTTCAGCATTACTCATTTATACCCGTTTCTCGCCGTCACTTCTCCCATCAAAACCGATGTCTTGGTTGTCGAAGGATGGGTAACAGACTACGCAGTAGAACAAGCATTTACCGAATTTAAAAGCGGTTCCTATCGAGAAATATTCACCACAGGAGGTCCGGTAGAAAGAGGATTCTATCTAGCTGAATATAAGACTTTTGCAGGAATTGCGGCTGCAACTTTAAAAAAGCTGGGTGTACAACCAGAAAAAGTGACAGTTGTGCCTACACCGGACGTAATTAAGGATCGGACTCATGCATCTGCGATCGCACTTCGTCAGTGGCTAACAAATTCAAATTCCCCGATAAAATCAATGAATTTGTTAACCTCTGATGCCCATGCTCGCAGAAGTTGGCTAATATTTCAAGAAGTACTTGAGCCGAAAATCAAAGTCGGAATAATTGCCGCCAAACCACTAAGTTACAATCCAAATAAATGGTGGATTTCTAGCGAAGGTGTGCGAACTGTGATAGCGGAAATTATAGCTTATATTTATGCGCTATTTGTAAATTGGTAGTGAGGACTTCAGTCCTCATATTATTAATAAAAGGACTGAAGTCCTTACTACATTATCCCAACACCTCGACTTGTTGCACTGCATTAAGTTCATCAAGAAGTCGCCAAATTTCTTGTAACATTGGCTGTAACCCAGCGCCGGTAACAGCAGAAATCAAGAAAACTGGTGCAAAAGATAGATGATTAAGTTCCATCGCTAAGGCATTTAAATCTACAGATTCTTGATCGACCGCATCAATTTTGTTGAGTGCTAAAACAAGCGATCGCTCTGCTAAACCTCGTCCGTAATCTTGTAACTCTTTTTTAATCGTTTTATATTCCCCTATCACATCTTCACTGGTAGCATCTATCAAATGCAACAGTACCCGTGTGCGCTCGATGTGACGCAGAAAATCGTGTCCCAACCCCGCACCACCAGAAGCACCTTCTATCAATCCGGGAATATCAGCAAAAACCGTGCCATCGCCTGTAGGTTTTCGGACTACACCCAAGTTCGGTATCAAAGTAGTAAAGGGGTAATCAGCAATTTTTGGACGCGCTGCTGACAAAGCTGATATCAAAGTCGATTTTCCCGCATTTGGTAGCCCAATAATTCCCACTTCTGCCAAAAGTTTCAACTCCAGACGCAGCTGCTTTATTTCTCCTGGTAATCCTGGGAGCGCGTATTCTGGAGCGCGGTTGCGGTTGCTCAAGAAATGTTGATTTCCCAAGCCACCTTTACCACCTTTAGCTACCACAAAAGTCTGGTTTTGCTCAATTAAATCTGCCAACAGTTCGCCACTTTCCGCATCATAAATAGCCGTACCGCAGGGAACTTCGACAGTTAAATCCTTACCATTTGCACCAGTACAGTTATTTGGTCCACCACGTCCACCATTTTCACCTTGAAAGCGATGGTTGTATCTGAAATCTAGCAAAGTTTGCAAATTTTCCTTTGCCACAAAAATCACCGAACCACCGCGTCCCCCATTTCCGCCAGAGGGACCCCCAGCCGGCACATACTTCTCTCGACGGAAGGCAACAATACCATCGCCACCCTTGCCGGCTTCAACTTCAATGTTTGCTTGATCGATAAATTGCATAGTTTGTTAGTAATTGGTAATTGGTAATTGGTAATTGGTAATTGGTAATTGGTAATTGATAATTGGTAATTGGTAATTGATAATTGGTAATTATTTTTTATTCTCCCACCCCATTCCCCATTCCCTATTACCCATTACCCATTACCCATTACCCATTGACTAAATATAAGGTGAAATATCTTCACCGCAATCATCTGCTAGATAGGATAAAGCGCGAAAACGCAAACCTACAAGTTGTTCATAAAGTGGATTGATTTTACACATCGGCGGAATGTGAACTATTTTCCGCCCAAAGAGGTTGACATCGCGCTCAAAGGGACACTGCGAAGGTATCATTTTGCACAAAAAGCGGGCTACTCTGGGGTCGTGAATCTCCAGTTTGTCTAGCCACTCACGCATCGGGCGCAATGCATCAAGTTGCCGTTTTGTCAAATCGGCGGAAGGAGTCTGTAGTTGCTGTGGGTGTTCTATAGTGTGGCGCAGCGCTTTGAGTAATTCCTCTGGCTGTTCTAAGGCTCTGCACAATTGATGCAAAAGGTAATCTTCACTAGAAGAATAAGTACCATCGGCGATCGCTACCATCACCGCTGTACGTAAAAAATTTTCCGCTGCTGTTGTATTTTTACCCAACACCGCAGCTAATTCCTCCGGTTCAATTGGCTCTAGTGACTCAAACTTGATTTTCGGAGCCAATTCTTTGTCAGTGATATTAGCTATTAATTCTTGTTCTTGGGCATCAAAGTTACCATCCGCCCACGCTACTGTCAGTAATCCCCGCAGCCAAGCGGCAATTTGTTCGTTGCTATAACGAGATTGGACAGCACTTTTCATAAACTCACACCTCAAGCTACCTTACTTTTATACTAAGCTAATCATTCGTAGTCAGGGCTGAAGCCCTTCTTTAATGTAAACGCCCTCAGGCTGGAAGCCTGGGGCTACACGAACGAAGTCCGCGTAGGCGGACTTTGAGTCTTTAAGTCCGCGTAGGCGGACTTTGTTCTTGTAGTCGCGACTTTAGTCGTCGTCGGATTAGAAATTTATCAGCAAAAATGCGGAAAGTCGGAACGTTATTCTGTTTAAAAACGTGTAAAAGTATATTAAAATCAACCCGCGTCTGAGGGATTTACAGATATGGCTGACCCCGTAACAACCTTAACAGCTTTGGCGATCGCTGAATTTGCTTTCAAAAAGTTTTTCGAGTCCGGTGTCGGTAAGCTGGGGGAAAAGTTCACCGAAACCGCGCTTACCAAGATGGACGAACTGCGTCAGAAGATTTGGGATAAGTTACGCGGAAATCCTAGAGCCGAAAAAGCTTTGCAGGAAGTAGAAAAAGGCTCAAAAGACCATTTGAATAAACTGGCGGTTTATTTAGAAGATGAAATGAAGGATAACCCTGATTTTGCCGCACAGGTAAGCACTTTAGCTCAAGAAATCAAAGCAGGTAAAATTCAAATCAACAGCCAAAATATACAGCAAAACTACGATAACAGCACAGGCTTTCAAAACGATATTGATGGTGGTGAAAATTACATCGCGCACACTATCAACATTCATAAACCCTGACTGGAGTCGTCTGGAGGGGAACGGACAAAGAGAAATCCCGTTAGTTCTATTATCAACGAATTACCTCCTGAAACCCAGAATTGGCACGGGCGCACAGATGAACTTGCCCAAATGCAAGAATGGTTGCAAGCAAATAACGTGCGTTTAATTGGCATTACCGGGACTGGTGGTTATGGCAAATCTTCCCTGGTTGCGAAAGTCTTTGCAACTGCACAAAGCTTTGAAAAGCAAGTTTGGGCAACTTTTAGCCAAAATTACCCCTTTGCGGTTTGGGGACGCTGGTTATTAGAAAAGTTAGGCAAAGCAACACCTGAAAAAGAAGCAGATTTATTAACTGCGGTTTGTAATAATTTGCGAACAGGGCGCTATTTGCTGGTATTAGATAATTTAGAAACTCTGCTAGAAGCAAACGGAGAATGGCATGATAAAACTTACTATGACTTCTTGCTGCGGTGGTTGAGTAGCCACACTGAAAGTGTAATTTTAGTCACTAGCCGCGAACAACCTCAACTACCGCCCAATACCCTCAATTACTGCCGTTGGTTGCCATTGAAAGGACTTTCAACCGATGCTGGGGTAGCACTGCTAGAAGATTTAGATATTCAGGGTGCTGATGCACAACTGCGAGAATTTGTCAAGCAAGCGGATGGACATCCTTTATTAATCAAACTGGTGGCTGGAGTGTTGCACGCTGATGAGGGGGATGTGGTTGATATCAGCGCTTTGAGACAAAATATCTTTGAGATTCTGGGGTTACATCGATACGAGTCAGAAGCGAGTATTGGTAAGATTCTTGATGCGAGTATTGCCCGGTTAACGCCAAAGTTACAAAAACTATTATTTAATTTAAGCGTATATCGCCCCGCTTTTAACGCCACAGCCGCAGCCGCACTTTTACCAGAACAAGAAGTGACACAAGCAGATTTGCGGGGATTGGTTAAGCGATCGCTTTTGCAAGAAAACAAACTAGAAAACGTTTGGGTATTTGAGTTTCAGCCGTTAATTTTGGCTTATCTGAAACAGCAAGCGGGTGATTTAACCGAAGTACACGAAAGAGCGATCGCCTACTATTACTCTGAAGACCTCGTAGACATACTAGAAATTTTTCATCACCACTGCGAACTTAAACAGTATAACCAAGCTTGTAACATTCTTAATTCCTGCTACAATTTTTTGGATTTGCAAGGATATTACACTACCATTATTGAACTATGTAACCGACTAGAAAACGAATGGCAACCCAGTAACCAAGATGAAAATAGGGAATTTGCAGGTGTTCTCACATCTTTGGGCAATGCTTACAATTCCTTGGGACAATACCAAATTGCGATTGATTACTGTAAGCAGTCACTGGCTATTTCTCTTGAGATAGGCGATCACAATGGTGAAGCTACTTCTCTGCTTGGTTTGGGCGATGCTTACTATTTATTGGGAGAATATCAAATTGCGATTGATTATTATCAGCAGTCTCTGGCTATTTCTCTTGAGATAGGCGATCGCGGTGATGAAGCTGCTTCTCTGGCTGGGTTGGGTAATGCTTACTATTTCTTGGGAGAATATCAAATTGCGATTGATTACAATCAGCAGTCACTAACTATTTATCGTGAGATAGGCAATCGCAATGGTGAAGCTACTTCTCTGAATAATTTCGGCAATGCTTACAATTCCTTGGGAGAATACCAAATTGCGATTGATTACCATCAGCAGTCACTGGCTATTCAACTTGAGATAGGCGCTCGCAATGGTGAAGACAGTTCTCTGGTTGGTTTGGGCAATGCTTACCAATCCTTGGGAAAATACCAAATTGCGATTGATTTCTATCAGCAGTCACTGGCTATTCAACTTGAGATAGGCGATCGCAATGGTAAAGCTGCTTCTCTGGCTGGTTTGGGCAATGCTTACCAATCCTTGGGAGAATACCAAGAGGCAATTGATTACCATCAGCAATCACTGGCTATTTTTCGTGAGATAGGCGATCGCGGTGGTGAAGCTAGTTCTTTGACTAATTTGGGCAATGCTTACGATTCCTTGGGAGAATACCAACAAGCAATTGATTACCATCAGCAGTCACTTGCTATTGAACGTGACATCGCTAATCGCAATAGTGAAGCTATTTCTTTGACTAATTTGGGTAGTGCTTACACCTCTTTAAGAGAATACCAACAAGCAATTGATTTCTATCAGCAGTCTCTGGTTATTTATTGTGAGAAAAGCGATCGCAATGGTGAAGCAGCTTCTTTGACTAATTTGGGCAATGCTTACATTTACTTGAGAGAATACGAACAAGCAATTGATTGTTATCAGCAATTATTAATGACTCAACGCGAGATAGGCGATCGCAATGGTGAAGCCCAGTCACTTCAAAATCTTGGCAAGCTTTATAATTTAACAGGCAGAATTAAGGAAGGTTATGCAGCAGGTATTCAAGCTACTCAAATTCTACAAGAACTAGAACTTCCTATCGAGGCTTGGGCTATACCAAAATGGGCGAAATCTATTGCTAAATTTGCTCAACGTGGTAAATTACAATTGGGTTTATGTTTTCTTTTGGGGTTATTCGCTTTCCCCTTTGCCCTTGTTTTCATTGTGTCGGTGATGTTGTGGCGCGTGGTAAAATCTCAATTACTGCGGCGTTGATGGTTTTATAGTTGTTTTCGGTTAACTCAGATGTTGCGGCGATCGCAGCCTAGAAATAAATTTCATTTCTGTAAGCTAAAAGGCGTTTAAACAAGTTGGAATCTTTACAGAGTCATCTTTAGCTAACTTTAGCTACTCGCTGTGTAATTTATTTGCGGGCGATCGCGGACATTACACAACAAAGCCGCCAAATCTAAGTACAGCATTTGATTAATACGAGCGCGAATTAAAGAAAGGCAATAAGAGTGCGTTGCTTATGCAGAGCGATGTTATGTTAATGCAGAGCGATGTTATGTTAATGCAGAGCGATGTTATGTTAATGCAGAGCGATGTTATGTTAACGCAGAGCGATGTTATGTTAATGCAGAGCGATGTTATGTTAATGCAGAGCGATGTTATGTTAATGCAGAGCGATGTTATGTTAATGCAGAGCGATGTTATGTTAATGCAGAGCGATATTATGTTAATGCAGAGCGATATTATGTTAATGCATTTAAAAACCCTACGATTTTAGGCAAAACTGTACTAAGTTTTAGTAGTCGCGATCGCTCTCCCACATACTCGTAATATACCTAGAGTTTATTTCAGTCTCTCCCAATTAAAGACCGGACTTGAAGTCCGGTTCTTCAAACCCGTACAGGGGGAAAGGAAAGGAAAGCTTTATGCGTATTTCAAACGACTCTTTCCCTTTCCCCTTTTTTCCTTTCCCCTTTCCCCCTCCCAGATTGGTGAACCTTTACTGATATTGATATCGGTCCGAAGCGATTATCCACCCCACAATAAAGGATCTCTTCCTCAGATACGGTTTGGTATGCTTCGTCTCCGTATCGATAGTACGTTGAGGCACATACTGCATCGACATCAGGATAGGACAAAAGAGATTCAAGACCCCAAATTTCCCCAGGAGATGCTCCTCCAACACGGAAGGACTGCTCAAGCAATGCGAAGCGCAAAACTTCCTCACAAGTGCCGTTTGAATATATGGATGCGATTCCGGACACTATATCCAGGTTGAATCTCGCAGTTTTAATCTCTGGAATGTGTTTATTTAAAAGCGCTCTAAAAAGGAGTGCTTTATCTATAATTGCTTGTGCATCTTCGTTGTTGAAAATGCCAACCTGAGCAAGCAACTTAGGAAGGATACGTTTGCCTGTTCGCATAATCACAAGGTCAGTTCCCCTGTATAGTCCTTGAGAGAACCTTTGAACCCCTAGACACTGTATCTGGTGAGAACCAACAGTAATAAAACTCGCACTATATGTCTTCAAATCTTCTGGGTGAAGATTTTCTTCCACCACCAGTCCGTATTGTTGGAGCTTACCTTGATCCGCAATTTTATCAGAGATAAACTGCTCTAGCTCTTGGAAAGAGCTAATGACAAACTGGCTCATTCCCAAAAATGCAAGCGGATCTTTGAGCCGAATTTGATACACTCCTTTGTTGTAGAGCTCCTTGAAAGCTATTCTAAGATCATCAGTACTGAAAACTGTGAATCCAGGAAGAACAAGATTTCGCTGGGCAAGCTCTTCAGAAAACTCATGAGACCATCCTAGCGGACAAACTGCTTCTCTACTAACCAAGGGATGCATTATTGCTTTTGTAGATTGGTGAGGTCTGGCTACAATTCCACCAAAAAAATCCTTTTCGCTCTCGATAAGCGCATCCTCGATCAGCTTTTGGTTCTCTTTCAACTCAAGGACTATAGTTTTATCAGCAACGTAGTATGTTTTCCCCTGCTCAATACCACCGAATCTCTGGAAGATTTCGCCTATTTTTGCCGCAATCCGAAGATTTCGGTAATAAGCGAACTTAACAGGCGGTTTGTTGGTGTTGATAACTAACGTTTCAACTTTGAACTCAGGAATAACTAAGTTCTTGAAGGGAACTGAGTTTGACTGTCCATCCCACAATGAGGACGAAGACACCTCTAAATCCTGGTAGTGCATTGCAAGAGTTTGGGTGATGTATTCGTTATACTAACCCAAGTTGCTAGTTATAGTTTGATGCGATCGCGCAAATTACACAACAAAGTTTTAGTAGTCGCGATCGCTCTCCCATATCCTACCCTCTGCAAATATTTTTGAGAATTTTTATAGTTAAATCCACCAAGAGAGAGTTAATCTGTGTAGTGGAGGTATTTTAATGACTAAAACCACAGTTAACCTTGGTGTCGTTCAAGAAACTCTGCTAATCCCGCTCTGGGCTAGAGCTTGTGAGTTTTCCAAACCCGATCCAATTATACAAGACCCGAAATCGGTCGAGATTATCGAGGCGATCAATTACGATTTTGATAAATTTGCTACTGCTAAAAGCTCTCAAATAGGCACTTGCTTGCGAGGAATGATCCTCGACAACTGGGTACTTTCTTATCTCCAACAACATCCTCAAGGTTCGGTGGTAGAAATTGGTGCAGGACTCAATACCCGTTTTGAGCGAGTTGATAATGGTGCAGTACGCTGGTTTGATTTAGACTTACCAGACTCAATGACGCTGCGAAAGCAGTTTTTTGAAGAAACAGAACGCCGTCAGTTTATCACGGCTTCAGCCTTGGATACAGATTGGATTGAGCGCGTTAAAGCAGTTAATGCACCTTGTATGTTTGTGGCAGAGGGAGTACTGATCTATCTCAGTGAAGAACAGGTACAGCAGTTGTTTGCTAATCTTTTAGAGCATTTTTCTGGTTGTTGGTTTGCTTTTGATTCTATGTCACCGCTGATGGTGAAAAATCAGAACAGACATGACTCAATAAATTACACCTCAGCAAAATTTAATTGGAGTATCTCAGATATTCGCAAGATCCAAGATTGGGATTTCCGCTATCAAGTAATCGAAGTCACTACTTTTGCAGATTTGCCAGCTAAATATCTACGACGCTTTGGTGTGGTAATTCGCTTACTTTTTTCCTATATTCCTTTCTTGCGGAATATGTATCGCTTAACATTAGTTAAATTGAGTTAAATTCCAGTAATTAAGGTATAGAGAATGTTTTCTTTTGGTATTGAGCATGAAGTCGCTTTCCTCAACCATGAAGGAAAGTTTGCTGATTTTTCGCGGACAAAATTCGCTGATTTCAATCAAATCGTAGAAAGATTACCCACATACCCCAGCGACTATCCACAATTACGTGTAGGTGATGCTGGTATCAAACAAAAAAGATGGTATATTGAAGGCTTTGAACGATTTGAAGATTCTGAAAATGTCATCGAATGCGTTCCTAAAGGTATCGAAATCAGAACAACTATAAATTCTACTATTCAAAACGCTATAAATGAATTATCCGAAAGTTTTCGTTTGCTGTGTGAAAATGCTATAAACTTCGGTTTTTCGCCAGTTTTAATCAGTTTTAATCCATACTATGCAGTTTTTGATCCGCAACCCCCATTAAATGATTATGAAATAAAATGGCGGCAAACTTCCCCAGAAAGACAAACGGCACACATTCCCATGTTGACTTATGGTCCTGATTTAAATATATCAGTTGCCGGGTTATCTACTGAAGGTGTAATTGATATTGGCAGAAAGTTAACTTATTACAGTCCCTACATAGTTCCGTTTAGTTATAGTTCTCCTTTTTCTCAAGGTACTTTGTGGTCTGGTTTATCAGTAAGGACATTTATTAGAACCGGAAAAAGACCAGCGGTAATGGTGTTTGTAGAAAAACGCGAACAACTGATTGATAGTGTACCTTCATTAACGAAAATAGCACGCATCCCCGCAGAAGTCGGTAGAATTGAATTTAAGGCTTTTGATAGTTGTGATGATTTTACAATTTATGCCGGTTTGTTAGCATTATTAAAGGGTTTGGTGTTAGATAAAACTCTTTTGGGTAGAGCAACCATACCCGATGCGGAGAAACATCAAATGTCAGCTAAAGAAGGTTTTGACAACGAAGATATTTTAGCGACAGCAAAACAAGTTTTGCAAGCATCTGAAATTGCACTCTTCAACGATCCTGATGTTCATCTGTTAGCACCGCTGAAAGTTATGCTTGAAAAGCGAGAAACACCGGCTCATAAACTCATTCAAGTTTTTAACCGAGTAGGTTCAATAGAAGAAGCACTCTTGCAAACTTACGCTTTTAAATAGACAATTGAATCGTAGAGACGTTCCATCGGAACGTCTCTACAATATGCAATGCCAAAATTTTTAATTGTTTTGATTATCCTATTTTTTTGCGCCACTTCAGTATAAAATCTTCGTGTTCTCATTATCCGAGAGGTTATGCGGATTTTTACGCGCAGTCGTCGCTGGTTAATCTTAACCCTATTTGTAATTGCACTTGTGGCAGCATGTAATCTAGTTCAGCCAGCAAAACAACATAATGTAGTTATTTTCGTAGCGGATGGATTGCGTCCGACTTCGATAAATTCTATCGATATGCCTACATTGAATGAAATTAGAGAACAGGGAGTAACATTTGTCAATAGTCACTCATTATTTCCGACTTTCACCACTGCAAATGCTAGTGCGATCGCAACCGGACATTATCTTGGTGATACGGGTGACTTTAGCAATACTATCAAAGTTAGCGCCCCGGTTAAAAGTGCCAAAAATAGCTTAGTCCCCTTCCTAGAAAATAACGCCGTTCTTAAAGAAGTGAACAAACAGTTTGGTAACAACTTTATCAACGAAGAAAGCCTACTTGCAACTGCGAGAAAAGCAAATTTCAGCACTGCTGCTGTGGGCAAAATTGGACCCGTCTTAATTCAAGATGTCACCCATCAAAAGGGCGAACCTACTATCATTTTTGATGATGCAACTGGCACACCTACAGGCATTGCCTTAAGTGAAGAAATTACCCCATTGTTAACCAAAGCTTCACTACCAACAGCAACTCCATCACGAGGAGCAAATGGCAAACCAGGTGATAGCAAAACTCCCGGTACTAAAGTTGCCAATACAGTACAACAACAATATTTTGCTGATGTGACAACTAAGGTAATTTTACCATTATTCCAGCAACGAAAAAAACCTTTTGTTTTAGTTTATTGGTCGCGTGACCCCGATGGAACACAACACAACCACGGTGATAGCCTTAATCAAATCGTTCCTGGTATTAACGGTTCCACAGTTCTAGCAGCACGTCAAAATGTTGATAATAATTTAGCGCAAATTCGTACTAAACTCAAAGATTTGGGCTTAGAAACAACAACAAATATATTCGTAACCGCTGACCACGGCTTTTCAACTATAAGCAAAGAAAGCAAAACCAGCTATGCAAAAACCCTTGCTTACTCAGATGTGCCAAAAGGTTTTTTACCACCTGGTTTCGTAGCGATTGATTTAGCGCATGACTTGAAGTTGTCTTTATTTGACCCAGACAATAAAAATGCACTGATTAATCCTACCAAAGGACAATTTTCTAAAAATAGTTTAATTGCTAAAGACCCCAACAACCCAGATATCATTGTTGCTGGTAATGGCGGTTCTGATTTAATCTATTTACCTAATGTCAAAAACAACAAAGTTCTTGCCAAAAAGATTGTAGATTTGTTGTTGAAACAAGATTATGTCAGCGGCTTATTTGTTGATGATATATTAGGTTCAATTCCCGGTACATTGCCGAGTAGCGCTATCAAATTGCGAGGAACAGCGCGAACTCCTCACCCCTCGATTGTAGTCAACTTTCGCTCATTTGATACAGGTTGCGGCAATCCGACAGCGTGTGGAGTAGAAATAGCGGATACAGCTTTGCAGCAAGGACAAGGAATGCACGGAAGTTTCAGCCGTGCTGATACTTACAACACAATGGCAGCTATTGGTCCGGACTTCAAGCAAAAATATCAAGACACAGCACCAACAAGCAATGCAGATGTAGCACCAACTTTAGCAAAAGTATTGAAGTTGAAGTTACCATCTCAAGGTAAGCTAGTTGGTCGGGTATTAAGTGAAGCCTTAACTAACGGTGTCAATATTAAGTCTCAGTCTCAAACTTTAGAATCTCAAGTTGCTGCGAATGGTTTAAAGACAATTCTTAAATACCAAACAGTGGGAGGAACTCGTTATTTTGATACGGCTGGTTTTCCTGGTCGCACTGTTGGATTGTAATTAGTATTTCGTAGTGAGGGCTTCAGCCCTCAAAGCAAGAATTTAGAGGGCTGAAGCCCTCACTACGAACTAAAAAAACAGGACTTACATTTATGTAAGTCCTAATTAACTGTCCTCCTTGAGATGGTATAACTCAAAAATATTTACTCAAGGTGTGTACTGTTATTGCGGTTTTGTGCTAGCAACTTTTGCTTCCACTTTCACGCTTTTTACACCCTTAACTTCTTTAACAGCGGGTTCAATTTTCTTCATATCCGCTTCAGAGGGAACTGTTCCTGTAACGGTTACAACACCATCTTTGTCTTGGGCTGCTAACTTGCTGCCAGGAATCTTTTCTGTTAGTTTGCTGTTGACTAAGCTTTTGGTGTCGCTTCCAGCTTTCATCGCGTCGCCATTTTTCATCGCGTCGCCATTTTTCATCGCGTCGCCATTTTTCATCGCGTCGCCATTTTTCATCGCGTCGCCATTTTTCATCGCGTCGCCAGTTGTCTGAGAAGCCTCTTTTGCTGGTGCGCCGGCTTCATTTGTAGTACCAGTCTCTGAACCAGTTTGAGTACCTTGTTGACAACCAATAGTACCAATTAGCAAAATGCCGGTGACTACAAATGGAATTAGCTTTTTCATTTTTTTCTCCTAGTTGAGCAATTGAAGCGATTAATTGATTGATCTGACATGTTGAGGAGCGAATCTTAAAAAACAATTAAAAGTGAAATGGCATAAGTGCTGATTAAGGCACTTAAATTGCCTTGCCGAAATTGAACCTAGAACAACTTCTAGATTCATTACAATGTGTGAGGTAGTTTCTAGAAATGTGAATTCAACTTCGGTTATGGCTACCCACGGCTAGGGTAACTATAAGGGTTGGCTGTCTATCAACTTGGCTTTAATTCAAGGGTAGACTTTGCCCTCCCACAGCGGTGATTTAGATGTTATCAGATTTGGGCACAATTCGCTCATCCGCCCTAAAAATTTAATAAACTTAATAAATTGTAGCGGCAGTCATTTTTGTTTATTCAGGAAAAATACTTAGCATGAATAACAAAATTTACATAATATACTGTCAATCATGGTTAAAGGCTAATAGCTAATTACATTAGCCACTAGCCTTTAGCAAATTATGATGTAGCGTCCAAATTGCTACCTTACTTCTGAATTCTGTTTTATTGTTTGTTTGGTGCTGCTTGTGCTGGGGCTACCTTGGCATTAACTTTGACACTTTTCACGCCTTTAATTTCTTGTGCCAAAGTAGGAATTTTACTTAATTGCTCTTGAGTAGGAACTGTGCCGACAACGGTTACATCTCCCTTTTCGGCATCAACCGTTAACTGACTAGCTGGTAGATTTGCTTCTAGTTTACCGCGAACTTGGCTTTCAAGGTCGGCATCGGCTCTATCTGCGTCACCACCAGTAACATTATTACGTTCCTCACGCGCTCTGGTGTCAGATTCTATTTGTCTTTTACGGGTATCGCTAGTAGCATCGCTTTGGGTTGTCTGAGAGGCTTCTTTGGTTGGTGCGTTGACGTTTTCTTTTGTGCTATCGGGTGCATCGGCACTGGTTCTGGATGGGGGTTCGTTGCAACTAACTGCACCCACAACTAGGAATCCACCGATTAGTAAGCCAAGTAAGTTTTTCATTTTTATCTACTATGTGAATGCTTGAAGCGATTTGACTTGATTTGTTCTGATTAAAATACTGAAGTACGATCGCCTTCATCCGTTTACCCCAAACTCCAAGTTAAACTTTATACTTTAAACTCGGAGCGATGGCGAAGCGCCCGCCCAAAGCGATCGCACTTCACGCTCTAGCTAACTGCTTTGAAAAGTGTGCGTTGAGGAGCCAACTTTAGATGCTTTCATCCCGACGGTCAACGATAATTACCTTAGAATCATCGTCATAATTAAGAGTGCTATCGACTACACGACTAGCAGGTTCTACATAATCAGCGTCTCTTGCCATACCAGGTGCATTGTAAATGCCAAACTCCTGAATACCCCGGTTTTGCAGAATACTTTCGGCGCGATAGATTTCTTCAGAGCTGCCATCGACGATTACGAGATAATCACCACTAGACACGCGATCGCTGTAAATTTTCGCTCGTTCTTCCGGAACTCCCAAACCAGCCAAGCCGCCTAACAACCCGCCAGCTGCTGCGCCAATACCAGCACCAGCAGCGGCTGTAGCCAGAGTTGAGGCTACCTCACCCGCCAACAATATTGGTCCTACCCCAGGAATTGCTAAAGTACCTAATCCTACCAGCAAGCCAGTGATACCCCCTAAAACAGTACCCGTTACAGCTCCGCTTGCGGCACCTTCATCAGCTTTATTGCCAACACGGTTCTGCGTTTCCACACCAGCAATATCATCATGGCGATCGCCATCTTTAGCAATTATGGAAATCTTACCCATATTGAAGCCAGCATCTCTGAGTTCAGTGAGTGCATGTTCGGCATCACGACGGCTAGAGAATACGCCAACCGCACGCTTGTGAGTGCCTAAAGCCATGTTTACTCCTCCATCAAACAACAATAAATCTTGCACAAATACAAAACTTTTCTTTTTGTTTGCGCCTGTATTACAGTTTTGCCTTATTTTCGCCTAATTTTCATCGTCCCCAAGTCTGGGCTGTTTATCTATCAATAGATGGGGAATGGGGAATGGGGAATCGGTAATGGGTAATGGGTAATAGGTAATGGGGAATCGGTAATGGGTAATTCCTCCTTGTCCCCACGCCCGTCGCCCTTGTCCCCACGCCCGTCGCCCTTGTCCCCACGCCCGTCGCCCTTGTCCCCTTGTCCCCCCTGCCTCCCTGCCCCACTCCCCCTCCCCCCCTGCCCCCTACGGACTAGCAGGTGTGGAACTAATTGGCGTACTTGGCGGAATTTGTTCAATCGGAATCAGTGCTTCCATTACAGCTTTAACAATCGGTGCGGCAACGGTGGAACCAAAGGCATTTTCTCCTTTTGGCTCATCCACTAATGCCAAAACTACATAACGAGGAGATTCCACGGGCAAGATACCTACAAAACTGGTGATTTTCGCATTGCTGAGGTAGCCGCCGGCGCGACTGGCTACTTGAGCCGTACCAGTTTTACCGGCGATGCGATATCCAGGAATTTGTGATGCTTTTCCAGTTCCTTGAGAAACTACAGTTTCCATCATTTCCACAACTTTTTGGGTTGTGGCGCCAGAAAAAATTTGCCGTGGTGCTGGTAAATTAGGTAAATAATGCATATGTCCTTTGGTATCAATCAGCCCACGGACAACATGAGGCGTAACCAGTTTGCCACCATTTGCTAAAGCTCCGTGCATTTGCACCAATTGTAAAGGTGTTAAAGAAAAACCTTGACCAAAGGATGTAGTTGCGGCTTCAATTGGTGAAGCGGTAAATTCTTCTTGACTTTTTAACTGACTAGCTACTTCAAAAGGTAAATCTGTTTCAATGCCTTGCCCTAACCCTAAGCGTTCTAGCCAGTTGTAGTAGGCTGAAGGCTGCAATCGCTGAATGATTTGCACCATGCCAATGTTGCTAGAGTGTTGCAGAACCTGAGCGATATTTATTCGCCCGTAACGTTTATTTTCAGCATTTCTGATAATTCGGTCAGCAACTTGAATAGAACCTGAGTCATTGAAGGTATCATCTGGTTTAATGATGTTATTTTCCAGAGCGATCGCCACATTCAACGGCTTGAAAGTCGATCCCGGTTCATAAAGATCCGCCACTGTCCAGTTTTTGAACAATGAAATATCAGCTTTTGAATATTCATTTGGATTATAAGTAGGTTGAGAAACCAGAGCCAGCAGCGAACCATCCCACGCATCCATGACAATTACCGCTCCGCGTTTTGCCCCAAACTTTTTCATCTGTTGAAGGAGAGCTAAACGAGCCGAGCGTTGCAACCGACTATCAATAGTCAATTGCAGACGCAAATCATCAAAATGCAAAAATCCTTCCGGAGCATGATCTGGCATTAGCGCACCATTACCTGCCCGACTCATCCGCACCGTTTGCCCAGAACGTTCTAACAACTTTTCTTGACTGTATTCCACACCTGCCTGACCGCGACGGTCAAGATTAACATAGCCCACCACATCAGCAACCAAATCTTGTTGCGGGTATAATCGGGAGTATTTTTGAATTAACTCCAAGCCATCTAAATGTTTTGAAGAAATGCGATCGGCAAGTTCTTCCGGCAAAGCAGAGGAAAGTAGAATACCGCTTTTTTTACTTTCAAAAATTTTCTCTAAATCAGCAGCGTCTTTATCTAATATCGGCGCAAGTTCATTTGCTATATCTGACCCAGACTTATTAAATAGCTTGGGATGAGCATAAACAGTATATACAGGACGGTCGAGCGCTAAAACATTATTAGTGCGATCTATCACTGGACGACGGGGCATAAAAGGTCGCAAATTCACCATTTGCTGATTTCGCGCCTTCTGCGTTAACTTTGGTCCACTGACAATTTGCAGATGATACAAGTTCACAGCTAAACCAAGACCTGCCGCAACTAATACGCCCCACACCACGAACAAACGCGACTTTGTGTTGGCTGATTGGTCTTTGGTGCTAGCAATTTCTTCTAAAGCTCGCACTGAAGCCTTTTGCTGCTTTTTGAATCCAGATGAAGGCAAATTTCTAAATTTTATTCTACTTGGTGACTTTCGCATTCAGGTTGTCCTTTGCATATTTGTTAGTTGTTAGTTGTTAGTTGTTGTTTGTTAGTTGTTGTTTGTTAGTTGTTGTTTGTTAGTTGATTAACAGTTAACCACTACCCACTACCCACTACCCACTACCCACTACCCACTACCCACTACCCATTACCCACTGCCCATTACCCACTACCCACTACCCACTACCCACTACCCACTACCCACTACCCACTACCCACTACCCACTACCCACTAACCACTACCCACTACCCACTAACCACTACCCACTAACCACTGACTGACTTTAATATCCCAGCCCAGAGGCGCTTTGCTGCACCTTTTGAGAATTTGGCGTTGTTGTTGGCGTTTGCTGCGCGTCTCCAAGAGAAGGCATTGAGTTGAGATTATGAGATGCCGGATTGATGAAAATCGCCCTAGCGGGAGTTGGCGCTACCAGCCCGGTTGATGGTTTTTCGCCTTCAGTAGCCATTTTGTTTTGCAGTACCTCGCTGGTTGTTGTCAACTGTCGCTCTTGGCGTCGCAAATTTTCCAGCTTGCGGTATCCCTGACTCCAAAGTTCTTGAGAATAAACTGTCCAACCATAAACTACTAGCGTTGCTGCCACTAACAAAAACGCCACAATTGAGGAATTACGATGTATGGCGTGCAAGCGCAGTAACCATAAAGGTGGTGACTCAGAATTAGGCATTACCGGAACGCGCTCTTGATTTCCCCTTGGACTTTTGGGTGTCGCCGAGGAGCGATTTTGCTTTGGTAATTGTTGTTTGCCCAATTGACCAGGTGTGTGCCTAACCGTTTTATTTGTGTTTGAACGCCGTTGTGTTCTAGAGGGCATTGGTGTGGAAGTACTGCGCGACGCTGACTCAAAACGCGCAGAAGGCGATTTCCCTGAGGGCTGGGTAATACGCCGGAACCAATTACCCCTTGCAGCAACAGCTGATTTGCGACCAACAGCCATAACTTTTACTTTTGTGAGGAAAGGAAATAGTATATTTTTGGTTGTCTCTTGATTGCTAAAGTTCAAATTACCTTTGAAGCAATCAGCACACATTACACCCTACACCCTTAAGAGTGTTCTGACAGGTAGCTGCACCAATTTTTGCATTAACTGAAGTGCGAAACGTCTCAACAGCATGTATTGCTTGCGACAGGCGGGCTACGCCAAGCGTTAAGGAATTACAGAAACACAATTTCTGCCCTTAACCCCTAAGCTTTTTGTTTCACAGAAAGTTCACATCAGTATGGCTACATAAAACTAGCGAATGGCAAGATGCACTCCCAGGTGAGGATTTTTGGTATGATAGCGCGGAATGCTACCAAATTTGCTTTCTCTACCTTCAGTAATAAATTTCTCTTGTTCTTGAGTTAAGACAAACTAATCATATTGCTCTAAAATACTTACGCTGAACGAAAAAAGAAGAAAATATTTGGCAGAAATCTGTAATAGGAAGCATTTAAAAAAAAGCAACAAATACGGTATGGTATTCAACAGGCGAAAAATAGTTCTTGCCATAATTGGTGAAAGAGGAGTTATGAAAATAAAAATCTTTGGTTTTGCTGCAATGTTGAGTTTGGCTGCTCTTCTGGGAGCTTGCGACAGCGGCGGCGGTGGTGGTACCAGCGGCGAACCAGCTGCAACTACTTCCCCCGCAGCTGGTGAGCCTGCTGATGGTGGTGCTATGATGAGTCCTGCTGCTACTACTTCCCCTAGCCCTGGCGCTACTACCAGCCCTTCTGCTAGTCCTAAAGCTACTACGAGTCCTTAGATAATAGTCTTACTCGCACAAAGCAAAAGACAGCTGATTGGCAGCGCTCCTCACTACATCATACTTAGTTGAGTAAGTTCAAGCGTGCTATCAATTTTATGGTGGATTAAAAGCTAGGAGCGCCCTTCCTAGCGCACTAAAATATTAGTAAGTACAACAAGAGGAGGACACTAGTTTTGACGGTCTTCGCCGCTACTTAGTGTCCGCCCGTGTTTTGTTGTAACCGATAAATTTGTGGTTCCAAATTAACTGTAAGCCCCATAAATAAGTTGAGTTCAAGAAGTAGACTTAGTTTGCGGGTAAAATACTTTACACTCTTTGTTTGGCATGGCTAAATGATTCAATGGTTGAAAGTGAGCCAGCGATCGCCTTGGTTTCGTTCGCGCAGCCTCTCCAACAAAAGAAGAGAAGAGTGAGAAAAAATTAATCACGCTCACTGGCAATTGCGATTGTGCATTGACTATAGTCTATTTATGATACGAATTCTCGATTTTGAAGAAGAGACGTTACATGTAACGTATGCACAGACTGACATGCGTAGTAAAGACTCGCTCGGATCGTTACAAAGAATTGGTGGTAATGAGGCTTGACAAAGTGCGAGATTTTTATGCAAGTCCGATTTATAGGTGGAATAAAGGCGCGATGTCTAGCGACAAGCCCTTCGGGTTCAGCAGTCGCCTGCGGAGGGAAACCCTCCCGCAGCGCTGCTGAACCGCTATGCGTCTACGCCTGAAGACCAACAATCTCAAGTAGTACGTAAAGATACTTGTAAAAAGAGAATTTATTTAGACAAAATTAAGAACAGCAATCCGCACCCCATACGTGAGAAGATTTAGTTGAATGGAAGTATCAGTACGAAATCGTGTTGTACATTACATGCTAAGTGCCCAGATGCAGAGAGTAAAAGCAAAAAAAGCGATAATATTTTTTGTGGTTAGCATCAGCACTAGTGTAGTGGTATGGTTAGTTAACGATTGGCGGGCATCAGGAATCGCATTACCCGATCCATCCGATACACCCGAAGAGATACTGCGAACAGAGATAATTATAGAAGCGCGATCGCCTGTTGATGGCAAACCCTTAACTGCCGGCGAATACGCAGAACTGCTTACTCAACTGCAAACCAGCCCACCACCAAAACTGACTCCCAAAATTCGCGAACAAGTTTTCTTGCTTCGCATCCGTAAAGCATTACTTCAGGTTTTTCCCTTTTTAAACTTGTAACCTTAAATTTTTCTTTAATTTCCATCACCCGAAAACTACAAGTGCATCACCTTTTTTCTTTATCTGTTTATTTTTCACGCCACAACAAAGCCGAAGGAAGAATTCATTAGTGAAGTACCAAAAAGGTGGCGACAAAATCTGCAAATAAATGTAAAGAATATATATAGATATTAAAAAAGTCGTACCAATCACCATATTTCACGTAGGTAGCTTCATGTCCATGACCACGATCGCTCCAGAACAGGTTAACCGCATCGTTTGGAACCAACATCACGATCCCTTTGAAGTACTTGGTTCCCACCTCATCGAACAGAATGGTAAAAACGTCTGGGCTGTGCGAGCCTACCTACCAAATGCAAGTGCAGCTTGGGTAGTTCTTCCTGAAGAACGTAAGGAATACCCAATGGAAACAGTACACGATCCCCACTTCTTTGAATGCACGATTGAAATCTCAGAACTGGCAAACTACCAGTTACGCATCAAAGAAGGAGAACACGAACGTGTCACCTACGATCCTTACGCCTTTCGTTCTCCAAACTTGACAGAATTCGATTTGCACCTCTTTAGCGAAGGCAACCATCACCGCATTTACGAGAAAATGGGAGCGCACGCCACCGAAATAGACGGCGTAAAAGGCGTTTATTTTGCAGTTTGGGCACCCAACGCCCGTAACGTTTCCGTACTGGGAGATTTCAACAACTGGGACGGACGCAAACACCAAATGCGGAAAGGTTCCACCGGCGTTTGGGAATTATTTATTCCCGGACTGGGAGTAGGAGAACACTATAAATATGAAATCAAAAATTTTGAAGGACATATTTACGAAAAATCTGACCCTTACGGCTTCCAGCAAGAAGTCCGTCCTAAAACCGCATCGATTGTCACCGACTTAAATAGTTATAGCTGGGGTGACGAAGACTGGATGGAAAAACGTCGCCATACCGACCCCCTCACCCAGCCGATTTCCGTTTACGAAGTGCATTTAGGCTCTTGGTTACACGCTTCTAGCGCCGAACCACCCAAGCTACCCAATGGTGAAATTCAGCCCGTAGTTTCTGTATCCGAACTTAACCCAGGCGCACGCTTCCTTACCTACCGCGAATTAGCAGAACGACTGATTCCCTACGTCAAAGACTTGGGATATACCCATATTGAAATGCTACCAATTGCCGAGCATCCTTTTGATGGCTCTTGGGGCTATCAAGTAACCGGATACTTTGCTCCCACCTCGCGTTTTGGAGCGCCGGAAGATTTCATGTATTTTGTCGATCAATGCCATGAAAACAATATTGGCGTGATTGTCGATTGGGTTCCCGGTCACTTTCCCAAAGATGGACATGGTTTAGCTTTCTTTGATGGCTCTCACCTTTACGAACACGCCGACCCCCGCAAAGGCGAACATAAAGAATGGGGTACTCTTGTCTTCAACTACAGCCGCAACGAAGTCCGGAATTTCTTAGTAGCAAATGCCCTCTTCTGGTTTGACAAATACCACATTGACGGAATTCGTGTTGATGCTGTCGCCTCGATGCTTTATCTTGACTATTGCCGCAAAGAAGGCGAATGGGTGACAAACCAATACGGTGGTAGAGAAAACATAGAAGCCGCAGATTTTCTGCGTCAGACAAATCACACTATTTTCAGCTATTTTCCCGGCATTGTCTCAATTGCCGAAGAATCTACCTCTTGGCCGATGGTATCTTGGCCCACTTATACAGGTGGACTGGGCTTTAACTTAAAGTGGAATATGGGTTGGATGCACGATATGCTGGACTACTTCAGCATGGACCCTTGGTTCCGTCAGTTCCATCAGAACAATATCACCTTTAGCATGTGGTATCACCACAGCGAGAACTTCATGTTGGCACTGTCACATGATGAAGTCGTGCATGGCAAGAGCAATATCATCGGCAAGATGCCCGGAGATAGATGGCAGAAGTTAGCGAATGTGCGTTGTTTATTTACCTATATGTTTGCTCACCCAGGTAAGAAAACCATGTTTATGAGCATGGAGTTTGGGCAGTGGAGTGAGTGGAATGTTTGGAGTGATTTAGAATGGCATTTATTTCAGCATGAGCCGCACCAACAGTTAAAGCAGTTTTTTAGCGAACTCAATCATCTTTATCGCTCGGAACCAGCTTTATATAGCCAAGATTTTGCTCAAGCGGGGTTTGAGTGGATTGACTGTAGCGACAACCGTCATAGCGTGGTTTTCTTTATCCGTCGCGATAAAGATTCTGATGATTTCATTATTGCGGTTTGCAACTTCACACCGCAACCGCATTCTCATTACCGCATCGGTGTACCCGAATTCGGATTTTATAATGAGTTGTTTAATAGTGATGCGCGTCAATATGGCGGCAGCAATATGGGCAATTTAGGCGGTAAGTGGACTGATAATTGGTCGTTGCACAATCATCCTTATTCGCTGGATTTGTGTTTGCCACCTTTGGGAGTGTTGATTCTCAAGTTGGATAAAAAGAAGACAGCAGAAGTGATGGAATCTTAATCAGGAGCTATATTATCTCCGCTTAATTACCTTAAACAAAGTTTGTAGTTAGCGTTTTCCTGCTAACTACAAACTTTAATTTATTTATGTCTACCTACTTAGCAGCCCCAATTTAAAATCCCATTAACTTGCTAACTTGGGGAAGAAATTCTTTAAAGATGTTTGTATCAGTGGCAATCCCAATCAAAGCTTTTAGTGAACTGAGAGCAAACTTACAGATTTTCTGAATACGTTCTTCTGGGGGTTTTTGGGCTTCTTCTCCAATAGAAGCCAAAGCCTCTAAAGCATCCTTTTTCTGTTCATCAGTCAGCTTTGAGTCATTCTCAATCGCTTTTTGCAATTGAGAAATTAGGTCAGCAAGCTCTTGAGCTTCTGGCTGTTCGGAATCTTTCAACTGTTGAACAGTATTGCTCACAGAGCCACTAATATCTCCAATATTGAAGTTTGAACCAGTTTGTTCGAGATTAAAATCACCTCCAACATTAATATTGCGGCTTGAGTTTGAGTTATTATGATTTTCTGGCATATTATCTCCTTGAGCATTATCATTGTTTGCCTGAAAATGAATATTGTTGATGAACTGAAGAATTTGATGTGTGAGTGAAGAAGATTCAAATTTTGAAGAGCCGGCACGAGCCTCTTGGATGTCTAAATGATTGGAATCGTTATTTCTTAGAGTCCGTATTGTTGAAATCCCTTTGCTTTTTCTAGCACAATTAATCCCACGAATAATTAATAATAAAACAATTCCACAAGTAATAATTGCAAACAACAGCCACAAAAGTTCTTTACTAATAGATAAAAAACTATCTGATTTAATGTTTTCATGTAAATTCGTATCTTCCTGAAACTTCTGAAATTCTGAATTCTCTAATATTTTAAGTTGTGTACTACCAAATGTCTTTATTTTTGCTTTTTCTAACAAATCATTAATAACATTAAGTAGCTGTCTATTTTTATCTTTATTTATATGGTAAACAATTATTCCATGCTGCTCATGGTTTACAAGTTCAGGCGAAATAAAATATTTTTCTTTATTATTTGAATTTTGGAGGTTTATTAAACTACTAAGTTCGTCATTATAATATACATCAATTTCCCCATTCTTGATTTTATTAATTCCGTCTTTATCATCTTGTAAAAGCACAATGTTTTTAATCAATGATGGATAAAGTGTTTCAACTAAAGTTTTTGTTGTTGTTCCCCTAATAACTCCAATTTTAATTTGTTGAAGTTCACTTTGATTATCAAAAAGTGCTATTTTTTTAGCTGGTAATATAAATTTTGCACCTGTCCAAGCAAAAGGTTCGGAAAATTTACCATCACGACCATTTTCTTTTAATTCTTTTGCTTTACGTCCTTCAGTTATAGTGTTAGGTCCGCACTCGGCATCCAGCTCTTTTCCACTATCTCCTTTACCTGTAAAACGGTTTCTTCTTGTAATAGGTATTATTTCTATCTTTTTTTGAGAAAAACGTTGTTTTAAAGTCTCTATGAAAGCATTGCAGTAACCTTTCCAATTACCATATTCATCTTGATAACTTATAGGATAAGCGCCTACTCGAAGACCAAAGTAATATGTGTTTGACTCGTTTATTCCTCCCTGATTACTACTACCTTTTATATCTTGTGTTAACCCAGAAAAACTAAAAAAAAAGGTTAGTACTATTACCATTTTGCCAAGCGAGTAGTTAAATTTCATAGTGCTTTGGTAATATATATAAAATTTCTAACTAGATTAGGTTTGTTACTAGCAGTAGAAAGGTAATAAGTAGGTAGGCACAAATAAACTTAACTATGCAAATAAATATAAAGTTGCCAGAGTCCTTGCGATTGCTACGTTCCACTTCGTTTCACTCGCAATGAAATAGTTGTAAATTTTCTTGCCTACATACTTACTTGTTTAAGTTGTTTTGCTTATATTTTACCTGTAGAGCCTTTATTTAGATGTAATTGTATCAGTAAATTCACTAGGTAGGGTAGGCTTTCCGGATAAAAATTACATAATTTTCTCCTTAGTTTCCGGATGCTACTTCATTTGTGCGATCGCACTCCATCCACAAGTAACTTTCAATGCAAAAATCAGCACTCATCATATAATATGAACGTTGAAACCTTGTGCTAGGCTATCAAGCATGAAGCAAACTACAGTTTACTTACCAGAAGAAATAGACAATTCTCTTAATCGTCTTGCTCAAACAACTGGACGCACCCAAGCTGAACTTATACAAGAAGCAATACAACAATATCTCCTCCGCACAAACCAACCACTTCCCCAGTGCGTAGGAATGGGCGCAAGCGGTATGAGAAACTTGTCGGAGCGGGATGAAGAATTGTTATGGCAAGAAGACCGACGAAATTTTAACTTGATACAACCGGAAAAAGTTGAATACCAAAGAACTGCTACCTTAGCAATCAAATTAGGTTTTGGGATTGAATGAAAAAGCGATCGCTCTTTTTCTTGAGTGCGATCGAGCGTTCGTAACAAGCTGTCGTTACCACAGCGAATCGCTTCCTTACCACAGCGAATCGCTTTGTTAACACAGCGAATCGCTTCCTTACCACAGCGAATTGCTTTGTTACCACAGCAGAAGTTGTCGTTACCACAGCACAAGTCGTCCTTACCACAGCGAATCGCTTTGTTAAGTTCAAAAATATTTTATTTATCATTTCTTTATTAAAAAAGCTAATTTTTAGTGATATATCTGAGCATAATTCCGAAAAACTAGAGTTTCGGGTTGTAGCTTGCTGTATTCCTGTCAAGTTTAAATTAACGTCTTTTTAGTTATTAATACTTATATATGCAGCTGAAGTTATTTGCTCAAATCTTACCAGGGGTAGCAACAGCTTTTGGGACTTTGGCTTTAGGTTTGGCGATCGCCACTACCACAAGTAACCAACCGAGTTACGCTGGAAATAACAAATTCTTTTGCACTCAGGAAAACGGGATACCAGTTACCAAGGTACGCTCTTCACGGGGGAATGAAACATTCATCCGGTAGGTAGTTACAGATTTTAAGAACTTTCCAGCATCACAGCGCTGTAAGATTGTTTCTGCCAGGTTTCAGCGTTATTACGACAATGGGTCGCTTTTTATCACTAGCAGAGACAATTTTAACGGCTATCCAGTTTTATGTATCGCTAACCGCAAACGTATACCTTGTACATCAGAAAATATACTAGTCACCCTCAAGCCGGGAAGTGATACAGGAGCGACTCTCAAGCAGATAATTGATTTTCGTCGTGGTGTTGCAGCTTCACCTGTTAATTTGAGTGGATGTCAAGCTATTACCTACGATCAAGGTGAAATCTAGCTTGATTCATTAGGGGACGTTAATCTTCCTTGGTATATTTAGGATGTTGTGAATGGATGTTAAACAAAGAATCCGGGCTGTTATTGACTTGTTAGAAACTGTCCGCTTCAAAACTTGCCATCAACGCAAAGCGATCTACTTCTTTCCAGTAGATGGAAAATCTGCTTTAAACTTTGTTTGTGGTGTTCGGTCAGCTGCCAATGCTCTTGGTTTGCAAGAAAATAGAGATGCTTGGTGGTTAGCAATTGAAACGCGAGGTTGGAAAATTTCCCCGCTTGGTTTTTTGCCAGAAATGCAGGAGCGAGGTATGACTGATGAACAAATGGCAGAAGAAATTCTTGCTATTGAAATAGATACATGGCGGATTTTGCAGGCAGAGATATTGTCAGTAAAGGAACAAAGTTAATAAATAAGTTGAACGAGGGACTAGGGATTGGGGATTAGGGACTGGGGACTGGGGAAACGAGTAGGGGGATTGGGACCCCAACCAAGTTTTGAAGAAAACTATTCCCAGTCCCCAGTCCCCAGTCCCCAGTCCCGGAGCGCCATTCCTCCCCGACTTGCTACGCCGAAGTCGCAGAACAAGAGCGCGACCCGTTGAAAATCGCTCTTATAAATACAAATGCACTTTATAAGTTAGATAAAAAAGTGCGATCGCACTTTTTCAACTACAACAAAAAACTACCTTCGCAAACTACGCGGATCAAGCGCATCCCTTAATCCATCACCCAGTAAATTGAAAGCCAATACTGTCAGAATAATCAGTATAGCAGGGGGCCAAATTAGCCAAGGTTGCAGTACCAAAACTGAAGCATTGGTTGCCAAAGAAAGCATATTACCCCAAGAAGGATCTGGTGGTTTAATGCCCAAACCAATCAGACTAAGTACCGCTTCTGCCCCAATAAAGCTAGGAACTGAAAGCGTAGCAGCGATAATTACATAAGTAGCAGTTTGCGGCAAAACGTGACGGAGAATAATATAAAGTGGCTTACCACCCATTGCCCGTGCAGCTTGGACAAACTCTCGCTCTTTAATTGAGAGTACCTGTCCGCGAATTACCCGCGCTAACCCAGCCCAACTAATAACCGAAGTAATCAACACAATTAGCAAAAAGTTCTGAGTGCTACTTAAACCAGCTGGTAATACTGCCCCTAAACTCACCAAAAGATAAATACTAGGAAAAGTCATCAGCACTTCAGCTAAACGCATGATTATACTATCAGTCCAACCGCCGAAATAACCAGAAATTCCCCCAAACAACAGACCAAGGGGAAAGGTAACAAGTACCCCGATAATTCCAATAAATAAACTAATGCGACCACCATACAACAAGCGGGTGAATTGGTCGCGACCTTGGTCATCAGTACCCACAAGATTGAATTTGACATTATCGGTTGTGCCAAACAAATGCCAATTGAGTGGAATACCAGGGATTATTGTCACTTCCTCCCATTTGGGCGGTACGGGAAAACTAAGCTGAAACAAATGGTACTCTGAACCTTGGACGAATAAACGTAAAGGTGAAGGTTTGCTGCGGTCTACGATCAGTTCTCGCTTACCCGTTTCTAAATTTGTGTCTCCTTGCGTCGTCGGATAAACATGAGGACCGATAAACTGCCCCGATTTAGAAAACCAATAAACCTGAGTAGGTGGTAATAGCGAACCATTAGCTTGTGTTACATATGGATCGTAAGGAGCGATGAAATCAGCTGCAATTACTGCTACATAGAAAACTAATAGCAAAATTGCGCCAAATCGCGCCAACGGATTTTTCTTGAGTCTTTGCCACCAATTCATAATAGTTGTTGGTTGTTAGTTGTTGGTTGTTAGTTGTTGGTTGTTAGTTGTTGGTGGTTGGGTGTTAGGGGTTAGTGGTTAATTGTTGGGTGTTAGAGGTTAGTGGTTAATTGTTGGGTGCAAGTTATGAATTATGGAACTTTTTTACTTATTCATAATTCACAATTCATAATTCTTAACTCCTAACTCCTAACTCCTCACTCCTAACTCTTCACTCCTCACTCCTAACTCTTCTAAATATCGTTCGTCTTGTTGTTTTTCGTGTTCGACAACAAATACATTTGAATAAAGATTAGCAACAATTTGTTTTCCTTGCTGTGTCAAAGACAAATAACGCAGTCCTTCTTTAATATAAGGATATACGCCATTCCAGTAAAATTTGGCGTAGTTCTTCCGCAAATCGGCAGGAGTTTTATAACCCAAAACTTTATTTATTCCCGTTTCTTCAAACTCGTAGAATAAAGAAGTAATTTTCCGCAAGTAACGCGGATCGCTTAATTGTCCAATCAAATCGGCAGCACGCACTAAGCCTGCAAAGTTACTTGTACCTTGATGATCGTCTGCTGTGGGCACTGGAAACCGAGTCAATTCAATGTTACTCTTAATTACCTCAGAATCTATCAGCGTGTGACCGCCAAAACGCTCATCAATGAATAGTTTTGCTCGATCAACATGATACGGTGTGAGGCTGGCATCCGAAGCGCCAGGATGAAGACTAATCATTTGCCCATTTTTACCTGTAGCATACAAGTTATCTGTTTCTCGGTCTTGTCGGCAAACTCCTTTGACATAGCCGATATCGTGGCACACTAAGGAGATGACACAATGCAACCAGTCTTCACTCGAAACCCCACCCTCACGGATATGTTTGCCCCGGAGAATTTCCTGTCCCACAAGCGTGACTAAGACAGAATGTTCAACATTGTGATATAGAGCATCGCTATTGGCAATGTTTTCCAAAGCCATGTTGCCTGCCCAAGCTATGATGTCCTGGTAGTCAGTTTTTAAGCAGCCGTAAGTACGGCGGTAGCCTTCTCGAATTTGCTTGACAAAAGCATCAATTAAAATTTCAGTCGCGTTGAACATACTGTTATTTATTTCTTGTCAAAGTTAAATAATTGGGCAGGCATTTGCTGGAATTGAGTACGCAGATTTGTCCAGTAGCTATGAATGCGATGGCGCAAAGCGCCCGCACTCTTGCGATCGCATTTATGGGTGGGTGTCCTGTGCTGTGAATGTATCTATCACAGCATAGGCGATCGCCTTCATGAAGCGCAAAGTTATAGACAGTGCTAAACAACGATCTGATTGACTACAACCAAATGTCAATGCCATTGCATTCACCCGATCAGGTGAAGACATTATACGGACTATGAAAGTAAAAATGAAAGAAGTCCGCTTTTGACGGCTTCTTTCGTGGGAAATTTACGGTGATAAATTTTAATTTCGCGCTTTATTGCTACTCAAGCCTTACAGATAGGGGTGCTAACTTCTCCACTTTTTCAAATATGACTTTTTTATAGATAGATTTTACGTATTCATACAGCCATAAGCGTAGGTAATGAGTCATAGTTAATATATAGTAATTAATTTAAAGTTTTTTTAAGCAATTACCATTATTAGCATTTGGGTAAAAAGTGGAGGAATGACTATGGGGGAGGAGCATTTATCAGATATTGATGTGCAAGAACTGAGGAAAATCGAGGATGCTGACTTTGAGGAAGAATGGGTTAGTAGGCGATCGCGTCCTTGGCTATTACCGCTATTGCTGGGTACTGCTTTGGGAATAGCGATCGCTTTAGGGGGAATGCGTTTATTAGCTAATCGTTCCGCCGGTCAACAAAATCCGGTAGCAACTAAACCTGCCGCAAATCTTGCCCCCTCAATGACAGTCACCGTCGCTCCGGTTGAAATCACTCGTATTGCCCGTACCCTAACTACTACAGGTACTGTAACAGCGCGTGATTTGATTCCGGTATTACCGCAAACAAATGGCTTGCAAATCAAACAAGTCTTAGTAAAAGAAGGAGATTCAGTTAAACAAGGTCAAGTTTTGGCAATTCTGGATGATTCAGTATTGCAAGACCAAATTCGCCAAGCAAGAGCTGATGTGGAATCAAAGCAGGCAGATGTAGGATCTCAACAGGCGGATCTAGCTTCAAAGCAAGCGGCTGTAGCCACCAGTCAGGCAAATGTGGCTTCCCGGCAAGCGGTAGTGCAGCAAAGACTTGCTGATGTGGCTCAAACTAAGGCGAGGTTAGATGAAGCCAGAAAGAATCTCCAAAGCTATCAACAATTAGCAAATGCAGGTGCAATTAGCAAACAAGAACTCTTGACTCGGACAACAACTGTAGCAACAGCTACAGAAGCCGTGCGTCTCGCCGAAGCCAATGTTAGAAGCGCCGAACAGGATGTCTTGAGTGCTCAAGCTGCTGTCAAGAGTGCCCAAGCAAATGTCAACATCGCCAGCGCGAATATCAACAGCGCCCAAGCTGCTGTCAAGAGTAGTAATGCGAAAGTCCAACAAGTCAGAACTCAGCAGGGACAAACTGTGGTGCGTGCGCCAGTTTCTGGACTTATAGCCGAGAAACTAGTTAGAGTTGGAGATGTGACGGGAGTACCCCCGCAAACTCAGGTAGGAACTGTAGTTGGTGGTACGCAAAAGCTATTTTCCATTATTAGTGACGGCAGTCTAGAACTTCAAGCGCTGGTTCCCGAAACTCAATTATCACAGGTGAAAATTAGCGCACCCGCGCAAATTACCTCGGATCTCGATAACCGCGTGCGTTTGCAAGGACGAGTTAGAGAGATACAACCGGTGATCAATCAGCAAAGACGCGAAGCAACCGTAAAAATTGACTTACCGCAGACAAATTTACTTAAACCCGGAATGTTTGCGCGTGCGGTGATTACCATCAATACAACGGTAGGGATGGCAGCACCAGAAAAAGCCGTATTACCCCAACCGGATGGTACTACCAGTGTATTCATCCTATCGGGTGAAGACACAGTACGTGCTGTGAAAGTAGAAAGAGGAGAAAGTCTTATTGGTGGCAGAGTGGAAATTAAAAAAGGAGTGAAAGTAGGCGATCGCGTAATTGTAGATGGCGCAGGATACATCAAAGATGGCGATAAAGTGCGCGTAGTCAACAGACAGTAGGAGCGTGGATAGTGGGGAAAAGGGACGCTTGGACTAGGGATTAGGGACGCTTGGACTAGGGACGCTTGGACTAGGGACTAGGAAAAGAACTATTACCAATGCCCAATGCCCATTGCCCATTGCCCAATTACCAATTACCAATTACCAATTACCAATTACCAATTATCAATTACCAAAATTTATATGTCTTTCAATATCTCGTCTTGGGCAATTAAAAAACCTGTCCCGACGATAGTTATATTTTTAGTATTGACAATAATCGGTTGGTTCTCCTTCATTTCTTTGGGAATTGATACTAACCCAAATATTGATGTGCCAACAGTTTCGGTTAATGTTACCCAACCAGGTGCGGGTCCTGCGGAACTTGAATCTCAAGTGACGAAAAAAATTGAAGATGCTGTTGCTGGGTTAGGAAACATCGATGAATTGCGTTCCACCGTTACTGATGGTTCATCAAGGACGATAATAACTTTTATTTTGGGTACAAATAGCGATCGCGCTACCAACGATGTCCGCAACGCTATTTCCCAAATTCGCCAAGATTTACCCCAAGATATCAACGATCCGATAGTCGAACGTGTAGATTTTGCCGGCGGTCCCATCGTCACCTACGCTGTTACATCCAGCAAGCAAACTGTAGAAGAATTAAGTAACCTCGTAGACCAAACTATCAGCCGCGCTTTGTTATCAGTCAAGGGAGTGGGACAAGTTAAGCGTATAGGTGGAGTTGACCGAGAAATTCGGATTAACCTTAACCCAAATCGTTTACAATCCCTAGGCATCACCGCTACTCAGGTAAACGACCAAGTACGCGCTTTTAACATCAACTTACCTGGTGGACGCAGCGAAGTTGGCGGTAGCGAACAAAGTATCCGCACCCTAGGTAGTGCCAAAAGCGTCAATGACCTGAAAAATTACGAAATTGTCTTGCCTAATGGTGGTTCCGTGCCCTTATCTAGTTTGGGGACGGTAGAAGATAAATTTGGTGACATTCGCCAATCTGCACGGTTGAATAACAAACCTGTGGTAGCCTTCCAAGTATTGCGGAGTACGGGTAGCGTCACGGTGACAGTAGAAGAAGGAGTAAAAGCAGCGTTAGAAGAACTGCAAAAAACCCTGACCCAAGACGTGAAGCTGGACTTAATTTATACCAGAGCCACCCCCGTGCGTGCCTCGTATGAAAGCACAATTGATGAATTAATTCAAGCCTCATTGCTGGCGGTAATAGTAATTCTCGTATTTTTGAAAGACTGGCGAGCAACATTAATTACAGCAGTAGCTTTGCCTTTGTCGATTATTCCTACCTTTTTTGTGCAGCAAGCGTTAGGTTACACCCTCAACAACATGACTTTGTTGGGATTAGCGCTAGCGGTGGGTAACTTGGTCGATGATGCCGTTGTGGAAATTGAGAACATGGAACGGCACATGGCAATGGGCAAAACAGCTTGGGAAGCTTCTTTTGACTCTTCTGATGAAGTGGGACTAGCAGTGATTGCGAGTTCTGCGACTATTATTGCCGTGTTTTTGCCCGTTGCTTTTATGGGTGGTATTCCGGGGCAGTTTTTCCAACCTTTTGGTGTCACCGTTGCCGTTTCCACAATTTTCTCAACTTTTGTGGCACGGATGGTTACACCGATGATGGGTGCGTATTTGCTCAAGGATAAGAAACACGACGAAGGTGCAAAACAGCACAAGCGCAAAAAAGGAATCAGATTTTTTGGGATAAATTTTCCGTTTCTAGGTCGCAAAAAGAATCAAGAAGAAGAAATTCCTTTCTCACTTCCCCCCTACCCCTCGGAGTTAAAAGCTGAAAGCGTTTCTTCTCCTTCTTCTCGCCGGCGACGCTTTCAACCTTATAAATCACTGTTGAAGTGGGCATTACGCCATAGATTGACAACATTGGGTATTGCGATGGCTTTCTTCATTGCCAGTTTGATGCTGATTCCCGGTATCCCCAAAGGTTTTGTGGATGACGGAGACTTGGGTATTTCCGTTGTTTCGATAGAATTACCCCCAGGTTCTACCTTGCTAGATATCAACAAAGTAGCGACGCAAGGAACTAACCTCATCCGGCAAAATCCAGCAGTTGAAAGCGTGCTAGCCACAGAAGAAATAAATTTAGCTACCCTCACCGTCAAGCTCAAACCTAGAGAAGAACGAAAAGTTACTCAAAAAGAGTTTGAGGTGCAAATACGTCCTATATTCCAGCAAATACCGGGAGCGAGAATTAGTTTCCAAAGTCAAGGACCTGGTGACAGTGGCAAAGAATTATCTATAGTTCTCAGAAGTGAAAATCCAGACGCTTTGCTTAAAGCTGCTAACGCATTAGAAAAGCAGATGCGAACCGTACCGGGATTAGTAGAAGTGTCCTCAACTGCAAGTCTGGTAAAACCAGAGATTTTGGTAATACCCGATCCGCAGCGGGCAGCAGATTTAGGCGTAACCGTGCAAGCAATTGCCCGGACTGCATCCCTGGCAACTATCGGCGATATCGAGGCAAATTTGGCAAAATACAATCTTCTTGATCGCCAAATTCCAATTCGCGTCCAAATCGATCCGAAAGCGCGAACAGACATCAACACTATCAAAAATCTGCAAGTCCCGACTCAAAATAACACCTTGGTTCCCCTCGTTGCTGTGGCAGATATCCGCTTTGGTAGCGGTCCTGCAACCGTCAACCGCTTCGATCGCTCTCGTCAAGTCGCTGTGGAAGCAAACTTGCAAGGTATCTCTTTAGGAGAAGCAGTAAATGCAGTTGACAAGTTACCTGCATTCACCAACTTGCCACCAGGAGTCAGTCAGCAACCTTCTGGAAGTGCGAAAATTATGGCAGAAATCTTCACTCGCTTTGGTACTGCACTGGGGCTGGCATTAATGAGTATCTATGCGATTCTGGTTTTGCTGTATAATAACTTCCTCTATCCGATAGCGATTATGATGGCGTTGCCCTTTTGTTTAGGTGGGGCACTCGTAGCCTTGATGGTTGCTCAAAAACCCTTGGGAATTTACGCGCTGATTGGTATCGTTTTGTTGATGGGAGTTGTTACCAAAAACTCGATTCTCTTGGTTGACTATGCAATTATGAACCTCCAAGAAGGCAAAAAACAACGTGAGGCGCTCCTAGAAGCCGGATTGTCCCGATTGCGCCCAATTATGATGACTTCTTTGGCAACTATTGCCGGTATCATTCCTCTAGCTTTGGGAATTGGTGCTGGTGCTGAAGTTCGTCAACCGATGGGAGTTGCGATTTTGGGCGGTTTCACAACTTCCACTTTGCTGACTTTGGTGGTTGTGCCGGTGATATTTACTTATATCGACTCTTTCCAAAGGTGGATTGTGGATACGGCAAAATATGGTATAGGCAAGAAGAAACGGCGCCCCAAGAAGGTTGCTGTTGAAAAAGTCATGAGTTTGCCTCCTGGTAGGGAAGAACCGCCCTCTGAATACTCAATTCACAAATAATATCATGTCCGCTCATGTAACAAAGTTGAGAACTTCGTAGTGAGGACTTTAGTCCTCATCTTTATAAGATAAGGACTAAAGTCCTTACTACTAAAATAAAGGACTAAAGTCCTTACTACTGAAATAAAGGACTAAAGTCCTTACTACTGAAATAAAGGACTAAAGTCCTTACTACTAGAGCATGATATAATGTGGTATAATGCCTTTTAGTCTTAAATAAGGCTAAAAGATTTGCGGGTGTAATTCAGTGGTAGAATCTCACCCTCCCAAGGTGAACGTCGTGGGTTCGAGTCCCATCGCCCGCTTAAAGATAAGTCTCAAGCAAAGAGAATTTCAATATCATTGTGGGTTTGTTCGACAATTTGATGCGCGATCGCTTTCCCTCGCGTGCCGCTCTTATCGCTAAGAGCGAAGATTCTGTTTGTTCTGCTGAATCTTTGAGACTTCCGGTTTTTAGTGTTCCCAAGAGCGCAGAATGTCTCAACTTTGCGTAGGCTTTCACCTGTGCTGCGTACAATAACTATCAAGACACTATGCAGGCAGAAGGCGATGCAAGAAATCAAATTGGACTGGTTAAAAATTGTGTTGGTAGAACCAGCAGGTCCAATGAATGTGGGGTCTGTAGCACGGGTGATGAAAAATTTCGGGCTACATCATCTAGTATTAGTCAATCCTCAATGTGACTTTTTGGGGATGGAAGCAAAAAAAATGGCAGTTCATGCCGACGATGTTTTAGAATCTGCGGTATCGGTGGCAACTTTGCCAGAAGCATTGCAAGGATGTTTTCGAGCGATCGCTACAACTGCGAGAGTGCGTGATTGGGAAACGCCTTTAGAAAATCCCCGCGATGCATTACCCTGGTTATTAGAAGAAAAAGAAAAATCAGCAGCGTTGATTTTCGGTCCAGAAGACCGGGGCTTAAGTAATGAAGAATTAAACTACGCTCAGAGATTTATTCGCATTCCCACCGATTCTATTTATCCATCGCTGAATCTGGCAATGGCTGTGGGAATATGCTGTTATGAACTGGCAGAAAATGTCAAAGAAAGTGATAATCAAAGCTCAAGCAAAATTGAACTCGCACCTTTTGAGGTTGTGGAAACATATTACCAACAATTAGAATCGCTGTTGTTGCAAATTGGTTACATTTATCCACATACGGCAGCTAGTCGGATGGAAAAATTTCGGCAACTTTATAATCGCGCTGGATTGCAAACTAAGGAAGTAGCTATGTTGCGGGGAATTTTGCGGCAGGTAGAATGGGCTATGGGGGGAAAGAGCGATCATCAAAACTTGTAAGTCATCGTTTACTATATACGGATCATCTCCCCAAAATCATGAATATAACTTAAACTAAACACAAAAATGCTACTTAGTATTAAAGTGTTGCAATAAGCTTTGGATCGGGATGCAATAAACTTTTAAAGAGTGGGTCATAAGGAGTAGCAGTGTCAGAATCAAATGACAAACTAATCGCTTTCTCAAGGCGTCAACCCAGCAACCGACGCCAAAATAAGCGGAAAGTGCAACCAGTAGGACAAAATAAACAGAAAAAGAGCCAACCGCAATCGCGTCCCCAAAAAATCAGCACTACACTTACTCCTCCAGGTGCGCCGAAGACACGACCGGGGTTAGTTATGCCGTCTGCTGTCAAGAAAAGAATACCACCCCTTAAACCCACCGATGCAAACTTAAAGCCGATGCGAAAGCAGGTAGTATCAAAAACAGTTAGGCGATCGCGCAAAACTAAATTAAAGCCAATGGCAAGATCGTTGTTATATGCAATGCGCTTGTTAATTGTCGGAGTTGGTATTGGTGCGATCGTTGGTACAATGCTATCAGTGTTAGATCCTGCTACTCGGATTAACTCGACTTCATCGGCATCGAATACTGAAAATGTTGGGCAAAGTCAACCACAACCTACCCAAAATTCTCAAGCTGCTGGTGGGGGTTTATATTTATCTCAGGAAATCACCTCCTTAAAAAATGCTGTGCAAAATTTGGCACTGGCAAGTCCAAATTTGACCCCAGGAGTTTTCTTGGTAGATTTGAATAATGGTGCTTATGTAGATGTAAACGCCGGTGCAAGTTTCCCCGCTGCTAGCACAATTAAAGTGCCGATTTTGGTGGCATTTTTCCAAGATGTAGATGCAGGCAAAATTCGCTTAGATGAAACTCTAACCATGCAACAGGATATGGTTGCAGGTGGTTCGGGAAATATGCAATATAAACCTGTGGGAACTCAGTTCACGGCGCTGGAAGTTGCCACGAAAATGATTACAATCAGCGATAACACCGCTACAAATATGCTGATTGCCAAATTAGGCGGTATTGAAGCGTTAAATCAACGTTTTCGCAGTTGGGGTTTGACAACCACCGTTATTCGTAACAAACTTCCAGATTTAGAAGGTACAAACACTACCAGTCCCAAAGAATTGGGGAATTTACTTATGATGGTGAATCAAAGTAATTTAGTGAGTTTGCAATCGCGCGATCGCTTGCTCGATATCATGCGCCGTACAGAGAAAGATACATTATTACCCTCTGGTTTGGGAGTCGGCGCAACAATTGCTCACAAAACCGGCGATATTGGTACAATGTTAGCCGATGCTGGTTTAGTTGATATGCCCACCGGCAAGCGCTACATCGCCGCTGTCATGATACAACGTCCGAATAACGATGCTCGCGCTGAAAAACTCATCAGTGCAATTTCTGGTATTGCTTACCAACAATTCAGCCAAAATGCGATTACACCCAACCCTATAGGAAACACTCCACCCGCAAGCGGTTATCAATCCCCAGTCATCGCACCTCAAACCAACCCCACACTCAACACTCCACCCGTAAGCGGTTATCAACCCCCACTCATGCCACCTTTACCCAACAATACAGGAAGTTATCCACCCCCATACATAAATCCTTCACCCAACAGCAGCTACCAATACCCTGCAACCAACCCTCAATATTACCCTCAAAGATAGGGGAAAGGGGAAAGGGGAAAAAGCTATATAAATGCGATCGCGCATTCATGAATGAGTGCAAGAGGTGTAATTATTATGTAAATTTTTATTTCGTAGTAAGCACTTTAGTACTCAAAACATGCATATCAACACCGTTGATAGCGCATTCCCGGTAACTGTGAAATCAAACCCATAAGTTCCAACTGCAACAAAGCACTAGAAACCGAACCAGCATTCATCCCCGTTTGTTGGATAATAAAATCAAAAGGCAAAGACTCCGAAGAAATAGCCTCCATAACTTGTTCCAGCTCTCGTGGTAAATTTAGCAAAGGCAACTCCTGCGGTATTGGTGAAGCTTCAATTACATCAAGTTGTGGTATTGCACCCAACATCTTTAACAGTTCATCAAGTTCTCTGAGAATCGGCGTTGCTCCTTGATAAAGTAACTTTAAACACCCTTGGGATGGCTGGTCATCCAGTCTACCAGGTAGTGCATAAACATCTCGTCCAAATTCATTTGCGTATTTGGCTGTAATTAAAGCGCCAGACTTTATCGGTGCTTCCATCACCAAAACAGCGCGAGTCAACCCGGCAATTATTCTATTACGACGGGGAAAATGAGTGCGATCGGGTGGTGTTTTCGCGCTGTATTCACTCAGCACTAACCCAGATGTCAAAATCTGCTTGTACAAATCGCGATTTTTGTGTGGATAGATGACATCTACACCCGTACCCAAAACTGCTAAAGTGCGTCCACCAGCTTTCATCGCGGCAAAATGACATTCAGTGTCAATTCCCTCTGCCATTCCCGAAACAACTGTAAAATTATTTTTCGCCAAAGCCGTGCTAATTTGACGAGTCCAACGGATACCATATTCTGTAGGTTTGCGCGTCCCGACAATCGAAACCAGGGGTTTTTGTCCGAGATTTTCTGACAAGTCCACTTCACCACGATAATATAATATTGACGGTGGACTAGGTGTTTCTAGCAGCAAGCGCGGATAATCTACATCAGCTGGTGTCCAAAAATAAGGATTTTCTTGCTGGTGCTTGATAAGTAGTTGTTCGGGATGCAAGCGAGAACGTTGTTTTATCACCTTTTCCAGCGTCTGCAAACCAAAACCCTCTACTGAACCCAATTCCTTAGGATGTGCTTTCCAAGCGGCAGCCAACGTGCCAAAATGCTGTTGCAACCGTTGTAACAACACTGGACCAATTCCCGAAATTTGCGACCAAGCTAGCCAATATGCGCGTTCTTCCATATCATCTCCACACCTACTGCTTGATTATTCCCAAATTGAGTTTGTCTATTTATATTGATGAATGGGAAAATGGTTAAGAGTTAGGAGTTAGGAGTTAGGAGTTAGGAGTTAGGAGTTAGTTAAGAAATTTAAATGTAGGGTGTGTTGTCGCGCAACGCACCGTCAATAATTCAAGGTGCGATCTTCCTACGGCATAACTACTGATTATCAACTATCAACTATCAACCATCAACTATCAATGATTAAAAATTTATATCGTCCTCTCTTATGCCTATCTGGTTGCTTAATATTTTTAACTTTTCATAGTTTTCTCGATTCATCTTTCAGTTTGGCAGCTGAGAAAATTGTTGTCAGATATGGAATATTCGATCAATCTCTTCCAGTAGCAGATTTACGTAAGTATGCGGAAACGCAAAAAGTTTCGTCTGATTTGCAATCTTTTTTGGGTTATTTAAAACCTAAACAGCAAGCACAGTTACAACAAGCACTTCAGGTGAAAAAGTCTCTGGATATTGTGGCTTTAAATAAGCTGATAGATTCACAAATTGGTAAACTACTTTTATATGGAGCTTCAAAAGCGATCGCACGACGCGATCAAGCAGGTATACCAGCACTACGATCTGCTTTGCTTATCGGCGCAAAATCACCAGATGGTTTAAGTATACTCAGCTTTTTGGAAGCTTATCCCAGTGATAGATTGGTTATTGATGTCCCAGCAACTTTAGACTTACTCAGCAAATCAAAGTTATTTTTTGCTTCTTCTGGTGCAACACCAAAAGATAATTTAAATTCTTCACCTTTATGGCAACTTGAACTTCAATATCAAGTATACGCAAGCGAAGGTAAGCAATTTTCCGGCTGTTTGTTTGGTGATTCTATTTCCGCTCAAATTGGAAATACTCTTGGGGAGGGTAATTTTAATTTTGCTTTTAATGGTGTGAGTTCAATTTCATTAGTTCAACAATTGCAACGTTTAATTCCTACCAAGGTAAAATGTGAAAAAACCATCATTGCTGTTGGGGCAAATGACGCTTTGTATCAACTTAGTGATGAAGAGTTTAGCAAAAAGTTGAAAGAAGCGATCGCACTTGTGAGAACATCCGGAACTAAACAGATTTTTCTCATTCCCGCTTTTTACTCAACAGTTGCCGCTAGCAAAGATCCAAGTTTAGCAGCTCCACTTTCTAAAGTCGAGCAAATCAACGCTGCGATCAATCAAGTTGCAGCTTCAGAAAATCTCCCAGTTGTCGCTGAAGGTATAGCACCGTTGTATGAAAATAATGTTTTGAAAGATAATTTTACAACTGATGGCGATCGTCTCAATGCTGAAGGACTGAAGATTTATCGACAAGCATTATTGAATATTTTAGGGAAATAAATATCGATTTTGGTACTTTCAGCGATTTTCATTCTGATAGACCTGACTTTTCACTCTTATGTGGAAAGTCAGATCCCTGGTTAGCTGGTGATTGCTGCGGTGGCAGAAGTTAATAAGAGTGCAAGTGTAAAAAGTTCTTGGGTTTCCTCGCGTCAACTAAACCTACAAGATTAGCGCGATCGTACCGATCGTTTTCAATCCCTGCGTACCTAGAGCTTCTTGAAGTATCTAGCGATCGGCAACAGCCCGAAGCCCAGCTTTTCATAGGTGCGACGTGCTGGGGCATGACCGGGATCACCTCCGGTCTCGACCATAGCAACAGACATCCCAGCATGTTTCATCCAATCAAGAGCGAATTCTGTCAGAGCGGTGCCAATGCCGTGACCTTGAAAGTCTGGATCGACAGCAACCATATAGATTTCACCCATGCTGGTCTCGGAGTGTAGTTTCACGGCTACAAAGCCCACGGTTGAACCAGCGTCGATAGCAACCCATACATTGGTGTCCTCTGCCGCGCAGACCCCCTCGACCGCCTTTTGCTGGCTCACACGCCAATCGTCGGGATAGAATTCCCGGTACACGTCAAGATCCATCACTTTCTGAATCGAATCAAAGACCGAAGCCCATGCTCGAAGCGAAAGACGAATGACTGCATCAAGTTGATGAGCGTCGTAAGGTTCAATCCGCATTTCCAGGGGTTGGGGGTTAGGTTTCATGATTAGCGTACCAGCATTTAAACTTTGAGAAACCAGCGTTGCCGATACATCGCGTAAGCTACAGCTAACCAAAGTAACACGGTGACAATGGCAAATAATAGCGAACCGTTGAAAGCACCTGCCCAAGGTACGAAAAGATTATTGTAAATCCAATCGAAGGTGTTAGGAGCTTTTTCACCGCTGCCGATGTTGGTTTTCACTAAGATTTTAATTAGTAACACAGAAGCCACGAAAAGAGCGATCGCATTTAAGCCCATGACTTCAAATCCTTTACTCCAACGTCGTATCCGTCGCACTTCGATAAGTTCATAACAAGCAGCTAGTAATATTAACGCCCAACCAGTGGTAAAAACTACATAAGAACTCGTCCACAGCTTCTTATTAATCGGGAATGTCAAACCCCATGCCCAACCGATTATTAAGCAACCGATACCAAATAATACTAAACCTACACTTGTGCGTGATTTGACTGGCTGATTGCGTATCCACTGACCGGTGAAGTAGCCAGCAAAAACGCTAACGATAGCGGGAATCGTACTAAAAAGCCCTTCTGGATCTCCCATGAAGTTGAAGCCATCACCTTTATATAGATGTGAAGAGGGAATAATCAAGCGATCGATATAAGCTGCAAAATTACCTTCTCGCGTTAGCACTCCCGCACCAAAACCGGGAACAGGCAAATACATCATTGCCAGCCAGTAACCGATAAGCAACACTCCTGCAAGTATCCATAATTTTTTACGCGGTATATTTAAGACTGCCAAGGACGCAAATAAATAAGCAAGGCTGATGCGTTGTAATACTCCCATGATGCGGATACTACTGAAATCGAAAGTCCCAATACCCTTATTCCAAAATACATTCAGCAGCAATCCCAAGGCAAAAAGAATGGCGGCGCGGCGCAAAATACGCCAATATACACTTGATGTGGGTTTGTTCTCTTCGGTGTACTTGGATAGCGAAAAAGTCATCGCTACACCGATAATGAAGAGAAAGAAGGGAAATACTAAATCAGTTGGCGTGCAACCGTGCCAATCAGCATGAAGTAAAGGCGGATAAACATTCGGTTCGGCGATGCTTGCCATATTCACAAGAATCATACCAGCAATGGTAATGCCGCGAAAAACATCAAGAGAGGTGAGGCGCATAAGCACAATTGTGTGGTGTGAAAATTACATTACTCTCCTCAATGCAGACGAGCAGGAAAAATTTTTAGACCGATACACAAGTTAAAATTCACTCTAGTTTGTCTGGAGAGGAGATTGCCTGTACTAGCTGCTTAAATAGTAGCTTGGCGGCTTTGGCTGATATACAAAGGTCGCACCAGCTTAATTGGGCGACCAGCAGCTTTCTCTTTATCAAGTTCGGCGGCTAGGGCGAGTCTTTCTTTTGACTTATGTGGACAGGCAACCGAAGTTCAAAAGTCGTGGGTGGTTGCGGATCTACGCTTCCCTTGCCTGTCCACATCAGGCGTATCTCTTTGTTGCACGGGCGATCGCCTTATCATTCATGTGGGGATTCAGTAGAGACGTTCCAATGGAACGTCTGTACAATCCGGGCAAAACGTCTCTACAATATCTGTCCCAATGCCAGACATAATATCAGGTTTTTCGCCATCAATTCTCGATATCGTTGCTTAAATATAAGAGCGACATAGTATTTAGCATTGAATCATATGCATACAATTAACTTTAAGTCAACTTCTTCAGCTTGGGCAGGTGCGATCGCTCAACCGGCACAAGAATTTTCTCCCAGCCAACTGCAAGTTATTTCTGGAAAAATACCCGCCGGATTGCGCGGTACACTTTACCGCAACGGACCGGCACGCTTAGAACGCGGTAATATCCGCATGGGACATTGGTTTGATGGGGATGGGGCAATTCTTGCCGTACATTTTACCTCGGAAGGTGCAACAGGTGTTTATCGCTACGTGCAAACTATTGGTTACAAAGAAGAAGAAGTAAAAAATCAACTGCTTTTCGCTAATTATGGGATGACTGCACCTGGGGCAATTTGGAATACATGGTTGAAACAATTTAAAAATGCTGCTAACACCTCAGTATTAGCACTGCCAGATAAACTCTTAGCATTGTGGGAAGGTGGTAAACCTCACGCTTTAGATTTGCAAAATCTGGAAACTTTCGGCGAAGATGATTTAGAAGGGTTAAGTAACGGCTTAAGTTATTCTGCACATTGCAAACGCGATTTGCAGACAGGGGAGATTTTTAACTTTGGAGTTACTCCCGGATTAAATGCGACGCTGAATATTTATAAGAGCATAAGCACTGGCAAAATAATTCAAAAATCGCAATTTCAACTTGATGGTACACCATTGCTGCATGATTTTGTTTTAGCAGGGCAATATTTAATATTTTGCATTCCCCCAGTGCGGATGAATGCTCTCCCGACGCTCTTTGGATTAAGCAGCTACAGCGATGCTTTGGAATGGAAACCTCAATTAGGAACTCAAATTTTAGTTTTCGATCGCGAAACATTAAGCTTAGTCAGTCGCAGTGAAACTGAACCTTGGTATCAATGGCATTTCAGCAACGGTTATGTTGATGATAGTGGTTTGGTGAATGTAGATATTGCTCGTTATGAAGACTTTCAAACCAACCAGTATCTCAAAGAAGTAGCGACAGGAGAAACTCACACTGCTGCAAAGAGTTCATTATCAAGATTGCAACTTAATCCGCAAAGTGGGAAAGTAACCGCAATTGAGCAAATATTAGATAGACACTGCGAATTTCCGAGCGTACCACCAGAAAACGTGGGAAAAGCTTCTCGGTATACTTATTTTTCCACATTTCGGCAGGGAACAGATATTAGTGAAGAAATATTAAACGCGATCGCTCGTTTCGACCATCAAGCCGAAAAATTAACGTCTTCCGATTGTGGAGAAAATCGCTATCCGAGTGAACCGATTTACGTTGAAGATGCGGAAAATCCAAATCAAGCTTGGGTGGTAACAGTTGTCTACGACGGCAATATTAATAGTAGTGAAGTTTGGGTATTTAATGCAGATAGACTAGACGAAGAACCTGTTTGTAAACTGCGATTACCCAGCGTTATTCCTCACAGCTTCCACGGTACTTGGAAACCAGCTTAGAGGAAAATTGGTAATGGGTAATGGGTAATTGGTAATTGGTAATGGGTAATTGGTAGTTATTTTCATTCCCGATTCCCTATTCCCGATTCCCTATTCCCTATTCCCTATTCCCTATTCCCTATTCCCTATTCCCTATTACCCATTCCCAATAATCGATATGATAGCCACCACAGACAAATTTCAAGTTACTTGGGAAAAATTACCTGATGATTTTGTATTACCAAACGATCCAGTGGATAACATCAATCAACCTCTTCTCGCGGCAGCTTTAACACAAAGCTTGGAAATAGCTGGAAGACTGCCAAATACAGCATTAATTACAACAAATTACGGCATTTGTGCTACTGTCAACGGCAAAATGGTGATTAAAGCACCAGATTGGGGATATGTAGCGAATATCCGCGTTTCTAGAGAAGAAGTGAAACGCAGTTACACTCCCCAATTACAAGGAGATATTCCGGTAATTGTGATAGAATTTCTCTCAGATACAGAAGGTGGAGAATATTCTGTCAAACCGACTTATCCACCGGGAAAATGGTTATTTTACGAACAAGTTCTCAAAGTGCCGAACTATGCCATTTTTGAACCGGATACAGGCACACTTGAAGTATATCGATTAGACGATGGCAAGTATCAACTACAGCAACCTGATAATAATAACCGTTACGCGATCGCACAAATGAATCTATTTCTCGGTACATGGCAGGGAGAACGGGAAAACCGCACAGGTTATTGGTTGCGGTGGTGGGATGAGCAGGGGAATTTGCTGCTGTGGGGTTTAGAAAAGGCTGAACAAGAACGACAACGCGCTGAACAAGAACGACAACGTGCTGAACGATTAGCAGCGCAACTGCGATCAGCAGGTATTGAACCTGAGGCATGAATTTTGTAGTCAGCGCTTCAGCGCTGAAGCGCCGACTACATAAGTCCGTAATCTTCCCACTTTCACGCAAAGTATTCACTGTTTAGGACACATACCAGGGGTAGATGCCAAATTGTCAGGAGTAGCCACCGACGCATTAGAAATAAGAGAAACTTCACCGGTTCTATTGTTAAATACCCAACCAGTAGCAGGAATAATCTTCACAGTATTAGAAGCTTTCTTAATTGATTGGGTGATGCGATCGCTCCTTTGTTTGCTAATATTTCCATTTTCTAAGCTCCCCACCTTCTCCACTGCGGATGAAAGCCGCGTATCTTGCCATACCACATCATTGGTAAGAAATTCATCCGGACTAGGAGGTAAACCCCCGCGTCCGGTAACGATAAATTGATTGTCTTGTGTCCCATCAACAGCACAGCCAGAAGCAATTAAACTTGAGGCATCAACTAAATTTGTAGGCATGACAACCAAACCAAGGCTTGGGTTTATTTCCGTGTTGAATTCTACAGTATTGCTTAATAAAGGATTTTGCTGAGAAATTGCCGTGATATCGCTTGTTTGCAGCTTACTCGGATTTAGTTCGGATGATTCCTTAGGTTGCAGCAACCTGACCAATTCTGCGCGATCGCGTGGCACTAACCCAAAAATCCCAGAGGCTGTAATCTTAACAATACCGGCTTTGTCGCTGAATGCATTTGCCGTGATGTCGCTATTTTCATTAGGGACAGCAACGACAAAGCCATTAGGGGCATTGATAGTGATGTTACCAGCATTTCCACTAGCCTCGGCAGTCCCTGCGCTGGCAGTTATGCTGCTGTTGTTACGCAGTAGTAGGATGTCTCTGACATTCAGAGTGATATTTCCACCTGCACCCGCTGTAGTTGCAGCTGCGATCGTTCCCTGTTTGTCGAGAAAAATCAAGGGAGATGTAACTTCGATGTTGCCACCGCTAGCTGTTGCGTTACCTGTACCTGTAACGCGAGCAAACAAGCCACTGTTAGGACTATCATTATCAATTAATTGTGTACCATATCGGTCAACCCGCTCTTGAAAAATAGGATTGCTGCCAGAGATACTAACTCTTTCCTTAGCGTTGACGGTGATGTTACCTGCACTGCCACTGCTAAAGGCACTAGTCAGAAGTTGACCCCCACCAGTCAAATCAAGAGTATTGGTGTCAACATTAATATTGCCTCCAGAACCAGCGCTTCCACTTCTAGCACTGACAACTCCTCCATCTGATACGCTCAATTTATCAGCATTGATACTGATATCACCGCCCTTGCCAGTAGCATTTCCTTCACTACTAGTAATCAACCCACTAATCAAATTTCCTTGCTCTGGATTGACACCAGAAATATTCACCTCAGAAGCGTTGATTTGAATACTGCCCCCGTTATTTTCTCCTAACGCTCTAGACAATATTTCCGCACCATTTCTTAAGGATAATGCCCTTGCCTTGATATTGATGATGCCACTATTCCCCAATCCATCGGTATCGCTGGCGATAAAGCTTTTATCAAAAGAGACAGTATTTTGAGCATCAAATATCACGTTACCAGCACGCCCTTGTCCAGAGATAGTGGTATCCAGAGTGCTATTATTAGTTAAGGAGATTTTTCCGGCTCGGATGTTGATATCACCACCACTGCCCACTCCATCATTGTCTACTCCGGTGTAAATAAAACTATTGGCAATATCTACAGAATTATTAGCCTGCAAAGATACCCCAGGGGTGTTTCCTTTTCCTGAAATGCTGGCAGTCAAATTAGCGTCATCAGTTAAAGAAAAAGACCCAGCTTTAATATTAACCCCGCCTGTATTGCCCTCGGCTTGAGAATTCACATCGCTGGAAATTGAACTATTGGCAATATCTACAGAATTATTAGCTTGCACAAATACCCCTCCAGCATTTCCCACTCCATAGGTGCTGGAACTGACCTGGGCATTGTTTAACGACAACGACCCGGTATTAATATTGATAGTGCCGCTATTGCCAATAGGTTGAGAAAGAATATCACCCACATCATTAGAGACAGAGCTATCTGCAATTGTCGTTTTGTCTGTAGCATTGAGGGTGATATCTCCTGCTTGAGTACCAGTTAAATTTATCCCCGCTACAAGGTTACTTCCTCCTAAAATATCTAAATTCCGGGCATTGACTGCAATACTACCCCCACCCTCATCTGCGGTTACATCAACAGTAGCTTGATTTAATGATACATTGGCTCGCGCCACACCATCAGGAAAACTCAAACGGAAATTATTGTCATCGATATTGAGTCCTACGGTTCCGGTTGTTGCTAATCCTCCCAACTCGACTCGACCATTACGAGCAGTTAACACCCCACCATCTAAGTTGACATCGCCACCCACTAAAGCTAAGGTTTTTCCAGGCTTGACTTGAAGACCAGTAGATTGATTTTGGATGCTTCCCGGATTCGCTGGAAATTGCAAACCAATGGGAACACTAATTGTCAATAGAGGTGTTGTTTGTGGAGCAGTTGCACTGAACTCAAAACCATCAGCAAATTTCAAACTACTTGCCGTACTTGCAACAAAAGACCCACCAACATTCAAACTGGCATTGGGTCCAAAAACAATTCCATTGGGATTAATCAAAAACAAGTTAGTACCATTAGCGCGAATCAAACCATCAATGTTAGAGATTGACCCACCTGTTACCCGACTAATGATATTTTGGATATCTACAGCGTTGTAAAAAAAAGCAGTACCACCAGTTGGAACAGAAAACTGTTGGAAACTGTGGAATAAGTTGCTTCCTGCTTGAGTTCCACCAGTGATATTAAAGGTATTGCCTTTTAATTCGACGTTGGAATTAATCGGTAAAGTTGTATCTGGGACTATTTCTTGTTGAGCCTGAGTAGGCTGTGTGACACTCAGACAGCAGAAACTAACGCTAACAATCCAAAAGCCGAGAATGTACTGTCTCACGATGTTCATTGCCTCAAATGTTACACTTATGAGCGATCGCTACAACCAAACGGTACAATTTGGTATTCAATTGTGTAGTTTATGCCATCGCGTGTAAATGTCATCTCCTGCGGAGATTGAGTATACTGACTAATTGCAACTGTTTGCTGACCGATAATCCCAATTCGAGGAACTGTTGGGTTGCCCACCAAACCAAGAAGTTGAACGGTGACTGTATTGTGAAAACAGCTACTCATATCTAGAGGAATTGGATTTCCCGGATTCATCGTGTAGGGAAGTGAACTGACTCCTGTTTGTTTGATGCGTACATATATGTTGCTTACAGGGGCATCTGATGTTATGGATGTTAACTGTAATGAGTTTCCTGTGCTGGGCTGATAATTGTGAGATAGTGCCCCAGGCGGTGTTTTTATCTCTATGCCAAAGGGTGTTTCCGTGTCCTGGGCTACAGCGTAATATCCACAGGAGGCGATCGCACTCGTAGCTACAGCTATTCCTAGCCCTAATTTCCAACTCCAACTTTTCCAGCTTTGAGTCATATTAAAATCTCCTTGCTCCAAAACAATCAGACGAATGCTAAATAAAGCTAATTGAGCATTGAAAATCAACATTAATCAAATGGTCAAAACTTTACTCACCATAGAGACATATAGGACTGGGAGCAGCTGGTACTTTCATTGAGTCATGTTGTTCGCGTTAGCGTTCTGTGCAGCTACGGTAACGCGAACAACATGACAAAAATATTTTGCTGAAGTCCTAACATAGACACTTGACCGAATAAAAGTTATCAGTCTCTGTTTATATATCGGGCAAAGATTCAGACTTTTATTTACAAACCCAGAATTTTTTGACAAAACTTTACACGCTTGTCTTAGACTTTACATGTCAAATCAATATTCAATTCTTAGGCGATCGCCCGACTCCACGCACTTATTTCTATACTTTAATAGAATTGAGATAAAGCCTATATACTATTAAACTGATTAGATAATTCCCTATGACCACATCTGAACGCCGCTATCACATCACCACCTTTGGTTGCCAAATGAATAAAGCCGACTCAGAGCGCATGGCTGGCATCCTAGAAGACATGGGCTTTGAGTGGTCTGAAGATCCAAATAATGCAGATTTAATTCTTTACAACACTTGCACTATCCGCGATAATGCTGAACAAAAAGTATATTCTTATCTCGGTAGACAAGCCAAACGCAAGCATGAAAAAGCGGATTTAACTTTAATAGTTGCCGGTTGCGTTGCCCAACAAGAAGGCGAAACGCTGTTGCGACGAGTTCCAGAATTAGACTTGGTAATGGGACCGCAACACGCTAACCGTCTCAAAGAGTTGCTAGAGTCGGTATTTGACGGCAATCAAGTTGTAGCAACAGAGGCAGTCCACATTATCGAAGATATCACCAAGCCGCGCCGTGATAGCAAAGTAACAGCTTGGGTAAATGTGATTTATGGCTGTAACGAACGCTGTACTTACTGCGTCGTTCCTAACGTGCGCGGTATCGAACAATCGCGTACACCAGAAGCAATTCGCGCCGAAATCGCAGAATTAGGACACCAAGGTTACAAAGAAGTCACCCTACTCGGTCAAAATATTGACGCTTACGGCAGAGACTTGCCAGGAACCACGCCAGAAGGTCGCCATTTACACACGTTGACAGATTTACTATATTATGTACACGATGTGCCGGGAGTTGAGCGGTTGCGATTTGCTACCAGTCATCCCCGTTATTTCACTGAGCGATTAATTAAAGCTTGTGCTGAATTGCCCAAGGTGTGCGAACACTTCCACATACCCTTTCAATCTGGGGATAACGACGTGTTAAAGGCAATGTCGCGGGGTTACACTCAAGAGAAATATCGCCGGATAATTGATACAATTCGCCGATATATGCCGGATGCGTCAATTAGTGCGGATGCGATCGTCGGTTTTCCTGGAGAGACAGAAGCACAGTTTGAAAATACCCTGAAATTAGTCGAAGATATTGGCTTCGACTTGTTGAATACAGCCGCATATTCACCACGTCCAGGGACACCAGCAGCTTTGTGGACAAATCAACTAAGTGAAGAAGTAAAAAGCGATCGCCTGCAAAGACTAAATCATTTAGTTAACACTAAAGCTTACGAGCGATCGCAACGTTATTTCGGACGCATCGAAGAAGTGCTAGTAGAAGACCAAAACCTGAAAGACAAAACTCAAGTCATGGGACGCACACGCGGTAATCGTCTCACCTTCTTCGTTGGTGATATTACTGAACTCAAAGGACAGTTAGTCAAGGTGAAAATAACCGAAGTTCGAGCCTTTAGCTTGACAGGAGAACCGATAGAAGTGCGACAAGCGGTTTCAGTGTAAAAGGGGAATGGGGAATGGGGAATGGGGAATGGGGAGACAAGGGGACAAGGGGAGCCAGTGCGTTGTGGAGGCAGCGCGGTCATGTTCGTTACCCCCATGAGCGACTGCCGTCGGGTTTCCCGCGTTGAAGCATCTGGCGTGGACAAGGGGAGCCAGTGCGTTGCGGAGGCAGCGCGGTCATGTTCGTTACCCCCATGAGCGACTGCCGTCGGGTTTCCCGCGTTGAAGCATCTG
>NZ_JTCM02000039.1:0-53501 GCF_000817785.2 Hassallia byssoidea VB512170
CCAGACGCGAAGCGCGAACATCCTTTGTGACTCGCTATCGTGTTGAGGATCTTTAAAACAAGCCTGTCCATTTTTGTCTACATGAGTGTGAAACCCCCATTTTTTCAGCCTTGCCTTTGACCTCCCGCTCGGTATGAAGTGAAGTTCCAAGGGCGTGTAACGTATATAGGTAAAAGGTTGCTCGTTTTTCTCTCTTTTTTTCCACGGCGTATTTCCGCCCAAGTCTACTAGTGCTTTTGATGAGGCGATCGCGCACCCGTGTAGAAAATTCTCACCCATGTGGAAGTTGCAAAAAAGCGCAAATCTTCAAATATTCCTGGAAAAAAAATGCTTTCGGGTCTTATAGGGCAAACGCATCAAAATAGGATCTAAAGATGAGGTATAGTAGGGGGTTGTATTTTTGCCAGCATTTCAGGCGATCGCAAAGGAAGTAGATTAATGAACCCGAATCAGTTCTGGCGAATGTTTGAAGACGAGTGGTTTACTCCTAAGTATCGGCTGAAGAAGCTGTTAGGCGCGGGATCGTTTGGTGCTGTATTTCTTGCAGACGATGTGGTTGCCGATCGCATCATCAGAGAAGTTGCGATCAAAATTTTTTCCAATGAAAGCGGACAGCAAGAGCGTCAAATTGCGGAGTTGCAAACTGCTATCTCTCTCAAACATCCTAGCTTACTTGAGGGTTTCAGTCCCGAACAGGGTTGGCTCAAAGGGATTGAGTGTCTCGGTTTAGTCATGGAACTGGCTCAAGAGTCACTGGCGCTGCGGTTGCAACGGGGCAGTTTACCCTTAGCAGAAGTCAAAGCTATGGTGAAGAACTTGGCGGGTGCTTTGGATTATTTGCACGGTCGCGGCATTGTCCATCGAGACCTGAAACCTGCCAATATCATGCAAGTGGGCGGACAATGGAAGCTGACAGATTTTGGGATTTCCCGGCTCTTGGAAAACCACAACGGCAGTGAAACCGCCCCCAGTCATCAAGTGGGGACGATCGCTTATGCACCCCCAGAATCATATACTGGTAAAATTAGTCTGACGTGGGACTTGTGGTCATTGGGGGTGGTCATTGCCGAAACGCTGACAGGCAAACATCCCTTTGCAAGCAATACCATCGAAGAGATGATGCAGCGGGTGACAATTGAAAATTATTACCTCCCTTCAGAACTGCCTGCTCCCTTTGGTTCAATTGTCCAGGGTTGCTTGGTCAAAGACTACACAAAGCGCTGGACGGCTGCTCAGGTTCTCGCTGCTCTCGACCCCACTTCAGATTTAGGCAGAGTAACGGTGTTATTGCCTCTTTCGCCCAGCTTTCGCAAAATTCTCCCTACAGGAGCAGGAGCGCAGGGATACGTCTCAATCCCAAACTCAGGAATTCGGATTGAAGTTGAGGAGTCGCCCAATACTGAGTTAACAGAAGATGTCAGTGTACACAAGCAGGGCAAACAGAAGAGTCAAGCTCGCGCCCTGCCAAGGCGACAAATCAACTACCAAGAACGGCTTCCTGGTGGCGCAATGCTGGATATGATTGCCATTCCTGCTGGGAGTTTTTTAATGGGAACCGCCACAGAAGACATTGAGCAGGTTTTACGCCTGGAAACCTGGTTTAAACGCTCTCTTGTGGAAAAGTGGTTGCGCCCGGAAATGCCCCAGCATCGGGTTAATGTACCTGACTTTTCCATCAGTAAGACACCGATTACCCAAGAGCAATGGCAGGCTGTAATGCAAACCAATCCTTCGCAATTTAGCAGTCCTTTGCGCCCGGTGGAAAATGTCTCTTGGTGGGATGCACTTGAGTTTTGCGATCGCCTTTCTCAACTCACAGGCAAACTTTATTGCCTGCCCACCGAAGCGGAGTGGGAATATGCTTGCCGCGCCGGAACCCAAACCCTCTACAGTTTCGGTAACCGTAAACAGCTGCTCCCAAACTATGCCTGGTACACCTGGAACGCCCGGAACAAAACTCAACAGGTAGGACAAAAGAAGCCAAATGCTTGGGGGCTGCACGATCTGCACGGCTTAGTCTGGGAGTGGTGTGAAGATACCTGGCACGAGAGCCACAATGGTGCACCCACGGATGGCAGCGCTTGGAGCGACGAAGCAGGGCATTCGACGAAGCACGTAGTACGAGGTGGCTCTTGGTACAGCTTGGCAGATGATTGTCGCTGTGCCTACCGTTTTTGTTTTGATGCCAGTTTCCGATACCCTAGCATTGGAGTTCGCGTGGTGGCATCTTAACCTTTACCTATTACCTTATATATAGTAGTAACAATCACATTGGATTTCCGCCCCTGCTTAAAAGACCGAGGAATTATTAGAGAAGACTATCCTTGTCGTATTTTCTGTGTGTTTGCCATGTTCCCAATTTCTGCCCGTTGGATTCAAGAGTTTGAAAAGCACCTGTATCGCCGCCAGCATTTGATTCTATATAGCAACATTCACGATCAATTTCTCTGGGAGGGCACTTATCAGGGCATGGCAGAATTCCTCAATGCCTATTTCCTCAACCTGGGATTTGACCTGATTATTCGTTACGATCCGGTGGATGGCTTGACCTTTCCTCAGTCAGAAATGCGGCAACTGTTTGATGAACTGGCACGGCAGCGATTGGCAGAAAGCAACAAAGAACGCCTGGGACAGTCCTCTACTCCGACGGCACCTGCAATTGCAGATCCCATGCAGCTTCCATCTCGTGCCAATCCAGGAGCAGTGGTGCAACGGCTGACCAGCACTTACTTGTCGCCAGATGTAGCATTTGGTCATCTGCGGGCAGTGATTTCCCAGCCCTTAACCTCAGTGGTGGCGATCGCCGATTTGGGGGATATGCTGACTGCCGATCCAGAACGCTACCTGGTAGATGAACGCCATCTACTCATGTTGCTGAAAAAATGTACCCTGGAAGGAGCGGTAATTCGTGAAGGACATCTCACCGGCTATCGCAACACCCTCATCCTTTTGGCAAGCGATCTCCGGCGAGTGCCTGCCTGGTTTTACACTAGCAATCCCTTTGTCGCCTTAGTGCAGGTTTCCCGCCCCAATAAGGAAGAACGCCTTCAGTTTATCCTACGCTTTGGTCAAAAGGGATTTTATGGAGGAGACCAGATCAATGTCCAACGTTCCAGCCCTCAGCAACTATGCGATCTCGAACTTGCCGCTGAGGAATTTGCTGCCTTAACTGAGGGTTTTCAAACGATGGATCTAGAAGCTATCCGGCACACATCGTGGCGAGAACGCATTCCCTTGGGTCCCAAAACAGTGTTGCGCTTGGTAGACTTCTACAAATTTGGACAACGGGATGAACCCTTTGAGAAGATCAGTGCAGATAAAATTGCTTATGCTAGGGAGGAACTATCCGAATCTGTCATCGGTCAACCTCGCGCTATAGAAGCCGTAACCAATCTACTTACTAGCGCCAAAGTGGGTATCAGCCTGAGTAATGTCAGCGGTCGTAACAGCAAGCCAAAAGGAATTTTCTTTTTCGTTGGACCTACTGGTGTTGGTAAAACCGAGTTAGCAAAATCACTCACGCGCCTGATCTTTGGAGATGAGCAGGCGTTTGCCCGCTTTGATATGAGCGAGTACAAAGAAGAACACGCGGCTGAGAAATTAGCGGGTGCCCCACCTGGTTTTGTCGGTTATGAAGAGGGAGGAATACTCACTAACCGCATCTTGGAGCGTCCTTACAGCATTCTGCTGTTTGATGAAATTGAAAAAGCTCATCCCAAAGTCCTGGATAAGTTTCTCCAAATTTTGGAGGATGGTCGCCTTACTGATGGTAAAGGTCAGACAGCTTATTTCAATCAGACCGTAATTATTTTCACCAGTAACATTGGCGCTTCTGACTTAAGCGATCCTCAAACGGGAGCCATTATCCGTAATGGCATTATGACCGAGGTGCAACGGCAAGGCGTTAATTCCTTCAATTATGGTCAGGTCGAAGCGCATTTTCGCTCGGAAGTTCACTGGCACTTCACCAGCCGTATTGGTCGTGCTGAACTCCTGAATCGTCTGGGTGACAGTATTGTGGTGTTTGACTTGCTCCGTCCGGAGTTTGTCTGGAAAATTGGCGAGAAGTTTCTTCGGCAGTTGGCTGAATCTGCCTGGGACAAATATCAGCTAATGGTGCTGTTTCAAACTTCGGTGCTGGAAGTCCTGAGTATTAATATGCAGGAAGCTGATAATTTACTGTTTGGCGGTCGGCGGATTAAAACTTTACTAGAAACCCTGATTGAACGCCCTCTTAACCGCTGGATTTTTGAGAACTATCCTGATTTCAACGTCCTGGCAGGAAAGCGGTTAATTGTCGGTCTCGGACACAACAGTGTACTATCGGTAACAGAGAGTCTGTCTGGATAAACTATCTGATTTTAGATATTTATTATAATCTAAAATCCAAAATTTAAAATAAAAATCTTATTGATATGTTCAACTTGCAACTTGCCTGGGATCGTCCTGCCAAAATAAATTCGCAATCGGAACACATTTTACGGGTACGGATCGTACCTTCGGGCGTAAGCACCCAAACCTTACCTTTGCAATTGGCAGTTGCTCTAGATACTAGCGCTTCGATGCAAGGTGAAAAGTGGGAACGAGCGAAAGCAGCCTGTCAAGAATTAGTCGCGCAGCTACGACCAGGCGATCGCCTCTCCTTATCAGGATTTGCCGACTGGGTGACTCCTGTTGTGCAAAATCTTCAACACAACCAAGGCGAACTCCAAGCTGTTCTGGACACGCTGGTTGCCGAAGGAGTCACCCGAACTGACTTGGCGCTGAACTGGATAAAGTCTGCTTTGCCGCCATCAAGCAAAGCAAGGGTAGGAATTATAATTACAGACGGGCATCCAACCACTGACTCTGGAGAAATTCTGGAGGATATAAGCCCACTGGTTGAGCAAGCCGAGACGATGGCAGCCGAGGGCATTACCCTTTGTACGGTAGGATTAGGGGATGCTGGCGACTTTAATTCACCGCTTCTGATCGGACTTAGCGATCGCTCTGCTGGCGCATTTATATATGCCGATAACCCTACATTGCTCGCAACCCAACTGCAAGACCGTTTACAGGCATTACAGACGATTGCAGTTGAAGATGTAACCATAAAACTGGACTTAGCTGCGTTCGTCAAATTAAAAAGCTGCTGCCAGTTTCGTCCTGATTACCTCCCTTTGGCAGAAACTGCTACGGGGGAAATTTTTCTGCGAAACTTGCGAGCAGATATCTCAACAGATGTGCTGTTGGCGTTAGAAGTATCTGCCCAGAAACCAGGTCAACTAAGCGGTAGTTACACAATTGCACAGATTCAATTGCAGACATCAGAATTTTCTCTCACGGCTAGTGCAGCGCTGCAATTCACTTCCTCTTATCGAGAGGCACAACAAATTAATCTGGAAGTAGATCGCGATCGCCTAGTATGGGACATCAATCGCTTCAGCACAGAACTAGCTTATGTAAACGATCCTCTGCAAACTGGGGAACTACTCAGCCACATCCAAGCAGCAGCGCTCAAATCCGGGCAAATAGCCATTGCGGCTGAGGTAACGCAGCAACTGGATGACTTGTATAAAACGGGCAAACTGACCGCCCACCAAGCAACAGGCTTGCTCAGAGCAACTCGTCAATATAATTCATAATTAATAATTAATAATTCATAATTGCACTTTCTTTGGAGCTTGAACTCTCCATTTAAAAAGTTGACCACAGCGAGTTGAAGAATGGCTGGGGAACGCAAGTACCCTTTTTTAATTATGAATTATGAATTAATAATTATTTGGTCAATTGGGAGATGTATGATGTTTGGTGGCTTTGGTTGCGATCCGATTCCTGGTTTAGCTCAACTTAAACCTGAAACAACTTATCTGCTTGTCCTAAATGGTCCTAAAGCGAACGAATCCTTTTCTCTGAATCGGTTGCGATCGCTGCTTGGGCGTAACCATCCCCCTCACTTTACTGTCGATATTGACCTGAGTACCTATGAGTTAAGCTTTCCTGCTACAATCTCGCGTCATCATGCGGTTATCCAGTGGGCTAACAGTAAACTTCAGATTATCGACCTCAAAAGTCGCAATGGTACGTTTGTCAATGAGCAGCAACTGACTCCTCAATCAGCCAATCAGCCCTCAGCTTCCGTTGTACTCACAGTGGGTAGTAAAATCAGACTTGGCGATCTGGAGTTTGCAATTGTTGTTGCTGGATTTTGACGCTTATAAGAATCTCCTCTGCGATCGCTCTAATCAGCAACTGAGGCAGGACGTTGTTGGCTCAAAACCAGGTAAGCATAGCTAAAATCGTCAGTAGTAATGCGAATTGCAGCCGGATCGCTCATCCCATTAGAGCGATAGCGACGGATAGCTTCCACAGCAGAGCGATCGCCTAGCAATGCCAAATCTGCGCCGTTCCAACCCTCAGTTAATGCCGCCCAGTATGCTAAATTCACATCCTGCAATGGACGGTCTTGGTTGTGGACTTGCAGAATTGCCAAGCGGCTTTCTAAATTTGGTAAATCCACTAACAACTGTAAATCTAACCGTCCAGCCCTGAGTATAGCTGAGTCTAAGGCATTAGGACGATTGGTGGCAGCAATCACCAGGATGGTAGCGCCTGTTTGCAAACCGTCCAATTCTGTGAGCAATTGTCCCACGACGCGATCGCTCACTCCAGAATCGCCATTGTAACGCCCTCTGGCTGGTGCTAAAGTATCGATTTCGTCTATAAATATAACGCACGGAGCTGCAAGTCTAGCTTTGGCGAACAATTCCCGCACTGCTTGTTCGCTCGCACCCACCCACTTACTTAGTAATTCCGGACCATTGACGCAGATAAAATTAGCTCTAGCTTGGGAAGCAACGGCTTTGGCTAACATAGTTTTGCCAGTTCCGGGTGGTCCCCAAAGTAAAATGCCTTTGGGTGGTCGTGCTTTTGTTTTTAGGTAAAGTTCTCGATGTAGGAGTGCGCCTTCTACCGATTCGCGCAGGGTTTGTTTGATTTCCTCCAGTCCACCAATTTCTGACCAAGCAACGTTGGGGGATTCTACTTCTACCGAACGCAAAACGGCGGGTTTTATTTCTTTAAGTGCTTGCAAAAAATCTGACTGCTGTACTGTCATCGTGTCGGGAATTTGAGCCTCAATTGAGGGGACTTGGCGGCGCAAGGCGCTGTAGGCAGCTTTTTGACAGACAGCTTTCAAGTCTGCACCCACAAATCCGACGGCTAAATCTGCGATCGCTTCTAAGTTTACCGTTTCGTCTAAAGGCATAGCGCCAGTGAGAATTTGCAATATCTCCAAGCGCCCCTGACGGTCTGGAACGCAAAACAGCACTTCCCGGTCAAATCTGCCGGGGCGACGTAATGCGGGGTCAAGATGGTCGGGGCGGTTTGTAGCAGCTAGCACAATAACGCCTTTAGTTTGGGCAAAGCCGTCCATCAGGCTGAGGAGTTGTGCGACTAGCCGTTTTTCCACTTCCCCTTCTACTTTGCTGCGATCTGGGGCGAGGCTGTCGATTTCATCAATAAATATTATGCATGGGGCGCTTTTCGCAGCTTTATCAAAGAGTTCCCGCAGTCTTTGTTCGGCTTCTCCGTAGTGCTTGCCAATGACTTCTGGTCCGACTATGGCGATGTGGTTAACTCCCAGTTCTTCTGCAAGGGCGCGGGCGGTAAGAGTTTTGCCAGTACCGGGGGGACCAACCAATAGAACGCCGCGTGTTGGTTCTAGTCCAAGTTTGGCGAGTAAGTCAGGACGTTTTAAAGGTATGGCGATTAATTCTTTCAGTTCTTTGAGGACTTCTCCAAGTCCGCCCACATCTTTCAAGGAGGAACTTGCTGATGAGGAGTGAGGTGTAACTGGGTTTGAGGATGTAGAACTCGCTACGCCAGTATTATAGCTAGATGGCTGTGGAGTGCGGAAGCTACTTGTGCCTGCATGGACATTCACATTACCAGGACGGGGAATACCACCTGAACGGGGTATACTGCTAAGAGGACGAGTTCGGAACTGCATATCTGCCTTGAGTTCTCCATTTTCAATCTTTTCTTCCAAGGCTTTCGCAAGTTCTAATAACTGCTCAAAACCTTTGAATAAATCGCTCATCAAACTTCTCCCCTTTTTTTGCAGTCACACTTTTACTCGTCAAACTGTGTAGAGTTGCTACTATAAAATCCTACTATTTTTGTACGATTGTTGTACAACTAGGTAGTTGCTGTGGCTGTTTAATATTATTTTTAGTATCAGATTTATGAATGAACCGCAGAGGCACACAGAGAAGCCAGCGCGTTGCTCTGGTTCCCAGAGTTGTAGCGACTGGCGCGACACAGAGAGGATGAATGAAGAGCGCTTACTTAAAATAATAGATTGGCTGCTCCTTTAATTCGGTCTAGCGGTTCCACAGAACGAGGTAAAATTGGTAAGCGAATAATAGTTTGCTCAACAAATAAACTATCATCAAGTGAACTATCTTGACTGTAACGGTTATGCACTATATAACGCTGTGGAACTCTCATGTTTTGCAAAGACTGAGTTAACCGCACTTGTTCGGCAATAATTGCAGCTTGAGCTTGGATGACACCAATAAATTCAGTATGGTGGGGATCTTTTAATTTCTTCTGCGCTTGTACAACTTGTTGTCGTAAATTCCGCAGCCTTGCCATAAAATCTACTCTACCTAAAATATTTTGATACTTCATCCACAGTTTGAATATCCAGGCTAGCCAATCTGCCAATGCAGATGGCATTTCCAGAAAGCGTAGAAGATGACCGGTAGGGGCAGTATCCAAAATAATTAAATCTTGCTGTTTGCGCTCTAATAAATCCATCACTCTAATCAGAGACAGCATTTCATCAATACCAGGTAAAGCTTGGGCTACAATTTGTCGCCATGCTTGGGGAGTGTAAGCGATTTTTACAGCTCCTGCTTCAGGTCTTTCACCGCTCATCATTTCGGCTAATTCCCAGAGATAGTCATTTCGGAACTGTTCTAATACTATCTCGGCATCGATTTCTTGACCACTTAAATTGGCAGTTATCTGAGTGGGTTCGTGTTTTAATTTTGCCCCAAAAGCATCTCCCAAAGAATGGGCGGGGTCGATGGAAATGAGGCGAATATTTTTATCAGGATAACGACTTGCTAACGCCCACCCTATAGCAGCTGCTACTGTCGTTTTTCCAACTCCTCCTTTGCCGCCAACAAGGATAAGTTGCCGTCCTTCTGCGATAAAATCGCTGAAACTGGGTAGGACTTTAGCTGACCATTGTATAAGTGGTGGTGGCGCAATTGCAACTGTATCAATTTTTTTAATTTTGCTAATAATATTATCTAACGCTGCACTGCCAAGGGGTTCTAATGCTTGTTGCGGTACAATAAAAACAGCTTGTTTTCTTGGTAGTTTTACGAATTTATCTAGTAATTTTTGTTGTTCGCTATAGCGATCTAAATCTGTATCGGCATCTGTTAAAATCCGGTTAATGAATAAGCCACTGCTCGGAATTTCTAATACTTGCAAGCTTTCTAGAAATCGTTCTGTTTCCAAGAGGCTCATAGGTTCAGCTTGCGCCACCACCAAGCAAGCGCTTATATCTTGATTTTGCAGCAGGCATCTGCCTTCTGCTAATTCATGTTTCATCTTGAGCAAAAAGTCATCGACTTTATCGGCGGTATAACTTCGCTTAAAAGTTTGGGTAATAACCCGATGTTTTTCTTGGAATAATTCTAAAGAATTTAAAACTATATCTAAAAAATCTTTGATTCCCAATAAGTTTAATGTGTGACCGGAAGGAGCCATATCTACTACTACGCGGTCTACCACTTTTTCTGTCAGCAGGCGTTGAATTTCCAACAGACCCATAATTTCATCTAAACCGGGCCAGTCTAAATCCCAAACAGGTGTTAAGTCTTCGCCCTCAACAAAACTTCCCCGCTCAACTAATACCTCTAAAAACTTGCCGTATTTTGCCTTAAATTCTAGGAGTAATTCTTTAGCATCTAACGCCCGAACGCTCAAGTTAGGTAAATCAGGTAAGGGTAAAGCGTTGTCTTGCACTTTTATTTGTAACACATCGCCTAAAGAATGTGCTGGATCTGTAGATATTAACAGTATTTGTTCGTTGGGAAATAATCTCGCCCAGCGCCGAGCAAAACCGCAGGCAATGGTAGTTTTTCCTACTCCACCTTTACCGCTAAACATTGCTAGGTGAAGCGAGTCGTACTTTACCATATCATCCATCTCTACACCTCCTGATATTTTTTATATTGAAAAATTCCAGATATAACTTTTAGATAAAATGGTAAGGAGGTAAGGCGAGTCCTAACTGTAATTCCCAACGAGAACACGCTTTTTGCCAAGCTAGAAATTGTTCTGCAAGTAAAGGTTCGTCTTGACAACTGACTAAAAGATAAATCCGCGCTTCTTCACCCTGCGGTTGAACAACAATTGCCGACTTATATATCTGGGTAATTAGATGAACTGCATTTTCCCATTCCGCAGTTTGAGCTATTTGAAAGTCTTGCTGTGTTTGATAACGTTGTTTCTTTGCTAAAAAATACTGTCTTCCTCCTGATTCAGGCGTTATAACTGGTTCATCTATTCGGGGAATAAACTTCAAGATATATTCGGCTTTACCATTTAGTTGGCGTAGCTTTTCTAGATATTTCTCAGCGTGGGATTCTAGATGAGTCAGTAAGCTTTCTTTTGAGGCAAAGGAAGTGCCGAACCGCAAGGGTAAAATTGTAGTCTGGCGAAATAGTTCGCAAATGACTTGATCGTGCGACAAAACTGCTTGGATTAATCGTTCGTCATCGTTTTGCAATGATTCTAAAGACACTTCTGGTTCCACCAAAGCTGAAACGCCAGCATGACTTATAAAAAGTACGCGATCGCTAATGCCCTTAGGTAACTCCAAAACGGTGGCTGGTGTCAAGAGAAAAGCGTAAGTGTAAAAGTTAGACAGTTCCACGCTTAGTCGCAAAGGTAAAACTTTTTTATCAATTGGCACTTCAACTTGTTTCCAGGTTGCTCCAGTTATCTGACCGTGATTGGCATTTTTGGTTTTGTCAGAGACTGTATCACCATTACCTTCATTCAAGGGCCAGTAGCCCACTAATCCGGGTTCGTTGCCCACGAGACGACGCGACATATCGGCTTGGATTTCCACTTGGGAACGAGCTGAATTCCAAATGCGAAATTCAGCCATTTGCCCTTTAAAGAAATGCCGCCCCCCTCCCACTGCCCCTCGACTTAAGTAGAGCGGTGAATTGTTCTGAGTTGTTCCTATGGTTGTGTCATTTGCGCTTGCCACTTCGACACCATCTACATACAAGTACAGTTGCGAACTTTGCTTAACAAACGCAACGTGATGAAACTGTTGATCGTTAATCGGTTCCAAACAGGAGACTGCTGGATTCTTTTTCTCATCATCATACCGAGACGCATAGAGGCGACCATTCTTACTGCTGTATCGGATGGCGTATGGAAATGGGGTTCCTACCCATTTTTCGAGGACATTGATATCGAATATTGTTTTGCTCTTACTTTCCTCCATAGGGTCTGGCTTCAGCCAAACTTCGATCGCAAAATCTTGCGCTTGGGCAAAGTCTAAAGTAGGTGAATATGGGATTTCTACATAATCATCTTGCCCGTCAAACATCAATACTGGCTGTAAAGATTTCTCTGGCTCTTTAGTGGGCGATTCTTCAAAAAAGGACTCAGGAGGAGTTGTAACAGGAGGCTTTACAGGTACTTCTGGTTGCTTTACCTCTAAAGGTGGAGTCGGGGTGGGTGGAGTGGTAGGTACTTCTGGTTGCTTTGCCTCTAAAGGTGGAGTCGGGGTTAGTAGAGTGATAGGTACTTCTGGTTGCTTTACCTGAGAAAGGGGAGTCGGGGTTAGTGAAGTGATAGGTACTTCTGGTTGCTTTACCTGAGGAAGTGGAGTCGGGGTTAGTGAAGTGATAGGTACTTCTGGTTGCTTTACCTCTAAAGGTGGAGTAGAAGTGGGTGAAGTGGGTTCGGCAGTTTTAGGCGATCGCTCAATAGCAAGAGTCTGAATTTCAACTGGGGAAAGCGCTTTCGCCCAAATCCGCACTTTAGTAATACTGCCGTGAAAAAAACACGAACTTGCTCCAGCTTCGGTTGCTCCTGCGCCCACGTGCAATGGATGGCGATCGTTTGGTTTAAACTGAATTCCTGTGTATTGCCCCACTGCTCGACCATTAATATAGAAAGCCATTGTTTGGGATAGTGAGTCATAGGTTCCTGCTAGATGAGTCCAGATGTCTTCTTTAGCTTTCGAGCCTGTAAGAATAACCCAAGGAATTCCTATCTGACCGCTACCGAGCCAAAACTGCCACTGTTGTGCTGCGTTCACACAGAAGACATACCCTCGACGCCCAAGGCTTGCAGAACCACTGACGGAAGTCAAAATCGCTCGATAGCCTCTACCGCCCTGAAACTGAACCGACATCTCGACCGTAAAGCTAGTGGGGTTGATATCTGCTGCGTAGGGAATATCAATCTGATCGCTAGTGCCATTGAAGTAGGGAGTTGCCGAGGCAGGATAACCAAGGTCAATATCTTTTGGTTGTCCGGCAACAGTTTCTTGCTGTTTCATCGATCGCTCACTCCCCTTGACCGGCTTTCTATTAGAGGTTCTACTAAAAATTTTGCCCAGCTTTAGTAATAGTATTTACGAACGCTGATTGCTAATTATAGTATTATTTATAGGTTACTTATAAAGTATATATGAAAAACATTCCCCCGCGCCGCACAATTCAGCCTAAAATCAGCACCATCCATCGTCAGAAAAGTGAAGCTGCTGAACAATTAGATTTGTATAAAATGGTAACGAAACGACAGCGTATCCAGCAAGAATTGCAGTTTATGGAACAGCGTCTTCAACTATTGAGACAACAACTGGGCATTCTCGATAGCCAAATAGAGAATACAGAAAAAACTATTCAGAGCTTGCGTCAATCAACTCCTAGTTCTTCTCAAAGTGCAAACAATAATACTTGTTCTCCTCAAAATACGACCAGTCCTAATAAGAGTGTTAAGTCGAGTTCTTTCCAAACTTTCTATCTTGAATATTAATTTCTGACTTCTGACTTTTGTACAAACGCCCTTAGAGCGTTTGTACCTTTCATTCAGATTCTTCTGCTGCTTCTTCCAAGGCTTGAATTTTCAGCAAAAGTTCTTCTTCTTGAATTTCAAAGTCCTCTTCTGAAATCTCACCTATATCAAAGGCTAACTGTAAAGTTAATAACTGTTTTTGCAAATTTTGTGCATCATCTAATTCAGCATTAGCACGCTCTAGAAGTTGCTCTCCTATCCAGATGATTCCACCAAGGGGTCCGGAAATAGGAAAAGTTAATAGATCCAGAAACATAATATTAGCTTTCTTTAAGAAAGCTGGGCAAATGTATAAGGAGCCGTAAAATTGTTGTAGCGAATTCGCAGGCGATCGGCAAATTTCTGGTCGATTGCTTCTACTTTGTCGCTAAAGTTAGATTCACTTTCCCAAGGAATCAAATAAGCCGCATTATAAATCATCTCTTCCGTCATCGTATCGTTTTCCACAAATTCCTCTGCTAAAGCGTTCAATTCAGAACGGAAAACATCAATGACTGTTTGCTTGCGAACTTGCAATCCATTTTCAATCAGCTTGCCAATTTCAATGATTTCCGACCTACTTAAAGCTTTACCTTCCATCGCATCGCGCTTTTTTTTCAAGCTGACATTTGACTCTAATAACCCCTGAATCTCCGATTGGCTATTCCAAAATACCTTGACGCTAACTTCTCTGCGTCCTTCCAATTTTTGAAATAACTCTTCGAGTTTTTCTTTATGGGGACGAGTCAATTGATCGGTGACTGTTTCCCAGGTTTTCACTACCAATCCAAAGCGAAGAGGTAGTAAAGTACGGAACCCCTCACTCATGGCGAGTTCCAAAACTTTTTCGTGGCACAATAAATTGCGTCGGGAAGTGAGATATTTTTCTTTTTTAGCTTCTGAGTATAAAAAGTTGAACCCGTCAACACTATAGCTCTGAACTGGTTGTTGATCTAGTCCTTCGAGGACTACTTTTTCGGAAATAGGTGCGGGTAAAATGCCGTAAAGATAAAGACCATTACTCATAATTTTTTTAAATAAAAGAACATTTATATCGATTTTGATGTTAAAATCACCCGCAGCTTTGCGTGAATCAAATTTAGGTTACCCAAGCCTAAATCAACATCGCCATGCACCACAATTCCAACATTTAAAAGTCTGTCTAGCAGTTCCAAGATAGAAGGACTGTTGCTAGTTTCCCCCGGATAGTAAGTTCCAGGCGGTGGTAAAAGGGTGCCGAATTCTCCCAGATTGACATTCAAGTCTGCTGGATCAATTTCAAAAATCTCGCATAAGCGTAGCACTTGTTCTTCCAGTTTTTGCAGACTTTCTGCTGCTTGATCTAAGTCTGATTCGTCTATAAGTTGCTGTTCCATGCGGCGAATGACTTGCGCTTCCATTAACTGGCGAATTAATTCCACCACTGTTAACAGTAAAGAAGCCAGTCCTGCCTTACTGTTCAATTGGTTAGGGGTACTTGCTATCTCAGGATTTTCAGAGGGTGTGCCAACTAATGTCATAATGCCAATTTTTTACCTTTCATCTGGAGGGTTAATGCCCTTTTCAGCAGAGGGAGACTTTTTCGGCATAGAATAAGGATTCGTTAGTTCACTGGTAGCTAAAGCTTTGAGCGATCGCATTTCTGCTTCTATACTTTGCAACCGTTCCTGAAGTTGGCGATTTTCGTCAATTAACGTCTGCGCCTTGCTGCTGAGATAGGGGTCATTTTCCCACCAATTTATTCCCATCTCCCGCGCTTTATCCACTGAGGAAATCAACAAACGAATTCGGATATGCAAAAGTTCGGTGGAGGCGACAGAAACAGAGATATCACCTGCAATCACAATTCCCTTATCCAAAACTCGTTCGAGAATATCCGCCAAAGTTGAGCCTTGGGTAGATGTTGCAATTGCTCGACTAGCGTTGGATTGAGAATTTTTCGGCAGGATAGGCGTAGAAGTCACGATTGTTTAGATTTCTCTATAGTATTTGACGCTTTCTTATGTTATACGAGAATATAAAAAATTTTTCTTTTTTTGAATCCCCTAAATTTATCTGGATTTATTTCTTCGGAATTTATTTCTCAGGATGCCTTTTTAGACCTAGCATAGCTGTGTCAACAGCATTTCTAGGAGGAAATGTGAGAAATTTCTCTTTTATCTTAATAATTTGTCTTGGAGTTTAGCGATCGCCCTTGCTGAAAATAGCGCTCCTTTGCTACTGCCTAGCTTCTTGATAATAAATCGGATCTCGTGTTTTTGGTATTTGGGATATTTAAATAATTATTAAAACGTTTGCAAACTCAGAAAAAGTAGGAAAAGTACATTTATCCTTTCAGATAAAATCTATTTTGTCAATGATCGATTTGACTTTTTTTTAGATAGATTATACTAATATTTTGCTATATACTGAAACTTCAGCGCCAAAGTGAATCATGAGTAATTTGGTTACGCCTTAGCGAAGGCGTAGCTTGCGCCTCTGGTACGAGGCTCCTTTTTTGTCGGCTCGCTCCCACAAAAATTACGTTTTTTACCACGTTCTTCCAAAATAATTAAGTAATATTGCTTATTTACAAAATTTCCAAAACCTTTTATAAGAATGAGAAAATTACTGGAATTTAGACTAAGCTTTGCCAGATTTGGCAGCAATAAGTCATTAAATTTTCTTTTTCAAAAAATTAAATTTTGGACATAGATACAACATTTGGATTTGAAAATTTCTCTTTTGGGATTAAGATAAAATGGCTACTCAAAAAGTCTGTCGCCAGTAGGTGGTTACAGAATTTTATATATATCGAGAGAAGTAATTATGGCAGTTGAAAAAGTAAACTCATCTTCTAGTCTGGCTGAAGTCATCGATCGCATTCTTGATAAGGGTGTTGTCATCGATGTGTGGGTACGGGTATCCCTTGTGGGAATCGAGCTGTTAGCAGTGGAAGCACGGATTGTAATAGCATCAGTAGAAACTTATTTGAAGTATGCAGAAGCTGTTGGCTTGACCGCTCAAGCTGCTGTACCAGCGATCTGAACGTTTATAGCGTACCTTTTTATTTTTGGTAGGTATAGCGCCAAAGGAGCCTAGATAGTGTCTCTTAGAGAACAATGGAACGCTGCCCGAGTGCAACGCCAAGAAGAAGTCCGCGAACGTCAACAGGATGTGCTGGAGTATCGTCAGCAGATTCAAGCAGAGATGGCAGCACTGCATCAGTATCAGCGGACAATGTTGAGTAACTTCCGCAGCACTTTGCAAGCCGATGTAGCTGCTTTCCTAGAGGAGACGCGATCGCATCAGCAGGAAGTCTGGTTCGACCAGCGACAGCAACGAGCGGCTTACGTAGCAGCGATACAAAATTATGTATGGGGGACAACGCCCATTCCTGAAAATGGCAGTTATGCAACAGGTGTTTCACCTTCGCAACCTTCTACTGTTATCCCAACAGATATGAGGCGAGATTAGTTGTGACCACAGTTCTGCAAGCCAACTCCCATAATTTTGTCGATACACCAGCAATCAATCGTCTGACTGGGCGTGCGCTGCGCTATCTTCACGCTGGTTTCTCTGTCCACCTGCGCGGTCCTGCTGGAACCGGCAAAACAACATTGGCAATACATTTGGCGAATCTTTTGGAGCGTCCAATTTTGCTGATGTTTGGAGATGATGAACACAAGTCTTCCGATCTGATTGGTAATCAACGGGGCTATAACCGCAAGAAAGTTGTTGATAATTTTATTCACACTGTTGTCAAGCTGGAAGATGAATTCCGCCAGACCTGGGTCGATGCCCGCCTGACCACTGCCTGCCGTGAGGGTTTCACCTTGGTCTACGATGAGTTCAATCGTTCCCGTCCTGAGGTGAATAATGTGCTGCTCTCCGTATTGGAGGAAAAGCTACTGGTGCTACCAAGCGCTGCTCAACAACAGGAATATATTCGTGCCCACCCCCAGTTCCGAGTCATCTTTACCTCGAATCCAGAGGAGTATTGCGGAGTTCATGAAACTCAGGATGCACTGATGGATCGCCTGATAACGATTGATATTCCAGAGCCAGACGAACTGACTCAGGAGGAGATTGTTGTCCAAAAATCAGGATTGACACGAGCAGATGCCTCAGTGATTGTGTCTCTTGTCAAGAGGTTTCGGGAGCGCACACAGCAAAAAGAAAAGTCCTCCGGTTTGCGAGCGTGTCTAATCGTTGCTAAAGTCTGTCACAGCAATAATATTCCTGTTGTGCCGACTGGCGCTGACTTTCAAGATATCTGTGCAGATGTCCTGCTGTCGCGTTCCAAACTGTCCTGGGGTGAAGCAAGCTTGATTCTTGGGGAACTGTTTGCCGAAGTTCGGTCAGCAAAAAAACTTTCTGCTAAACGGAGGTGAAACAATGATCCTTATTCGTACCGTGCGGCAAATTCGTACTGGTGGAATGATTCCTAGTTTCCGTGCTTGCCAAACTTTAAGCGGTTTGGATTTGTCGAAGAGCGATCGCGCCCGTTGCATTGGTGCATCAGCAAAAATGCTGGCAAGTGAAGCTCGCAGACAGTGGCACATTAGACAATGGAAAAGAGGTTCCTAATAAAAATTAGGATTTGAGAATCTTTGAGTAGACATAGTTAGTCTCGGCTAGCTACGATAGCGTAGCGTGGCGAAGCCATAGTTACGCCTGTAGATTGTTGGATTTGTCTCCCTAGGATGAAGTGCTGAAATAGACAAGTAGTTGTATTGTACAACTATGATAAGTTCTATGTAGCAGGTTTCTACTCATGGCGAATCTTGATAATATCCCAGTACACAGGCTTGACAGCGAACATTATCGTCAAATGCTTGTCCGAGACGGCGAACGTCGCTTTCGGGAATGGCATGGCGAGTTTCTCAGGTATCAAGGCGAGTTTCTCAAAGATCAGCATAATCGAATTCGTGAGCTTGAGAACTTACGCAAGAGCATCTACGCAGATCACAAACGTCGTTCTCAGGAATCGCGCGATGAATTTTTGCGCTACTACTACAAATTCCTTGCTGAAATGCGTCGCTACTAGAAGCTCATCCGAGTGCGATCGCCGTTTGGGCGATCGCACTCTAGCAGAGCATCGCTCATTTGTTTGGCGAACTATTAGGAATTCGCAAAGGATATTATGAATGAGAAAATTTTACGCCTATTTAGTCGTCAATCCCCCGTGAGCGTACTCGGTCCTGGGCAAAGAGCCGTGATTTGGGTACAAGGTTGTAGGTTCGCTTGTAAAAATTGTATAGTGCCTGAGTCTTGGGATGAGTCAGCAGGAGAACTGGTGAGCGTGGCAGAAATGGCAGCTTGGGTACTAGCTCAACCTGGAATTGAGGGGATAACCTTCTCTGGAGGAGAGCCGATGCTGCAAGCAAAGGCACTGGCTGACCTGATAGACTTAGTTCGGGCGAAGGCAGATATGGGAGTGGTATGCTATACAGGCTATCGTCTGGAGCAGCTACAACAGCAAGGTACACGAGAACAACAAGAGCTATTGCAGCGAATCGATCTGCTGATAGATGGTGTTTACATCGAACAACAGCACGCAGATTTGCTCTGGCGTGGTTCGGCTAACCAGCGATTGTTACCTATGACAGAGCGTTATCAAGCTTTGATTATAGACCAATTGGCGCAAAAAGAGCGATCGCAAGGTTTACAGTTTTTCATGGAAACAACCGGACAAGTCCAGTTTGTAGGGATTCCCAAGCAACCAGGTTTTCGTCAAGAATTTGAGTCTCGAATGTTGAGTCGTGGTGTGATTATGAACCCAGTAAAGGAGCCTTGTACAAATCAACCATAATGTGCATTAGCGATCGCCACGTTTACGTATGCTTAAAGTAGCACCAAGCAGATGCTGACAATCGACAAGTTAAGGGTTGGAGTTGCAGGAATTTCCATTAGCACCCTGCGACGCGGCAATCCTCCCATTGACCGTATGGCACAGCAAACTGCGCTCTCCCAAACAACAATGCAGGAAACGCCTCAAAATGACTCTTTCCCAACTGCTCTTAGCTTTAATGGAGTCAGTGACAAATTGGATATGCCCTATGCTTCCGAGCTAAATCCTACCAGTTTCACAGTAGAAATGTGGGTCATGGTTGGTGGCGGCACGGGCTATCAGTCTATTGTAGCCTCGGTCGGAGGCTCACCCCTTGAAGGACGCAAGGGCTACCTTTTCTGCGTCACGCCTTCCCAGCAATGGCAGTTCTGGTTGGGGAATGGGGAGCCACGGGCATTCTGGCGAGTCCTGACTGGACCAAAGGTAAGACCTGGTGAGTGGGCACATCTGGCAGGAACTTATGACCGAAACGAAGAGACAATGACGTTCTATGTCAATGGGCAGGAAGTAGGACGACAAATTGATGTGCAATACTATCCTAATGACCGCAATCCCATGCGCGTCGGCGCAGGCGCTACAGAGCAGTTGGGGGCAAGTCCTTGCTTTTTCTGCGGCAAGATTACTGAGGTTCATATTTGGGACAGAGTCTTGAGTATCACTGAGATTGAAGCACTTTCAGTCCAGCAGTCAATCGAAATTCAAGCAGAACCCATTAGCGAAATCGACTCTCCTGAGTCTGCTTCTGTGAAGCAAGATATCCACGGCACTGTCAGACCATTGCCAAGTAAGGATACTCCCGCCCCAGATTTATCAAAGCCGGGTACTGGTACTGTGCCGAGCGTCACCCCTACTCCCTCAAATCTAAATAAAAATACTGTTACCCCAGATTCATCAAAGCCGGGTACTGGTACTGTGCCGACAGTCACCCCTACTCCCTCAAAGCCAAGTATTGAAAAACCTATTACTCCGCCAGTTGTCGAACAACCTCTCGCTTTGAAGCAACCCAGCACAGTTACTTCTATGTCTGACCCCCCACTCCTTCTCTGGCAAATTGGTAGACCTGGTCAAGGCGGAATACCGATTCCAACAGGTGCTTGGACACAAGTATATAATTATATTATTAGCACAGACCCTGACCCCGTTAATCGTCCGGTCATTCCTTCTTGCCTGGTTCCTCCTAGTGCCAGCAAAATTCCTAACTCAACCAGCCAGCTGAACATTCATTTTGTCCTGCTAGATAATTATACTGAAGGTCAATTAGTTCTTTGTTATGACCGCTACGGTTCTGGGGAAGACAATATATTTCTGGACGGGCAACTCATTGCCAAGACACCTGGTGCAGATAAAGTCCAGCTGAAGCAAACTCAAATACCATTAGGAGTCGTCCTCAAAGGACTTCACACGCTCTCCATTACAGTATCAAACAGTGCGGATAGCGCACACGTCATCGACTACCTGCAACTCCAAACCTCTAAACCTATGCTTTCCAACCTCACGTCCCAACTTTCGCCCTCAGGCAATCAGCCCCGTAGAGGCAATCGACCAGCTTCTCAAAACGCCCAAGCTCAAGGCGGTCAAGGAGGTGGGCTGCTAGGCGGATTGGTATCTCCAGTAACAGGTATCGTCGGTCAGGTGGCAGGTGCTGCCGGAAACCCTGCCGAATTGGTTGGTGGATTGGTCGGTCAGGTGGCAGGTGCTGCCGGAAACCCTGCCGAATTGGTTGGTGGGTTAGTCGGTCAGGTGGCAGGTGCTGCCGGAAATCCTGCCGAATTGGTTGGTGGATTGGTCGGTCAAGTGGCAGGTGCTGCCGGAAACCCTGCCGAATTGGTTGGTGGATTGGTCGGTCAAGTGGCAGGTGCTGCCGGAAACCCTGCCGAATTGGTCGGTGGATTGGTCGGTCAGGTAGCAGGTGCTGCTGGAAACCCTGCCGGACTGGTCGGTGGATTGGTCGGTCAGGTGGCAGGTGCTGCTGGAAACCCTGCCGGACTGGTTGGTGGGTTAGCCGGTCAAGTGGCAGGTGCTGCCGAATTGGTTGGTGGATTAGCCGGTCAGGTGGCAGGTGCTGCCGGAAATCCGGCAGGATTGGTTGGTGGATTGGTCGGTCAGGTGGCAGGTGCTGCCGGAAACCCTGCCGGACTGGTCGGTGGATTAGCCGGTCAGGTGGCAGGTGCTGCCGGAAACCCTGCCGGACTGGTCGGTGGGTTAGCCGGTCAGGTGGCAGGTGCTGCCGGAAACCCTGCCGAATTGGTCGGTGGATTAGCCGGTCAGGTGGCAGGTGCTGCTGGAAACCCTGCCGAATTGGTCGGTGGATTGGTCGGTCAGGTGGCAGGTGCTGCCGGAAATCCTGCCGGACTGGTCGGTGGATTAGTCGGTCAGGTGGCAGGTGCTGCCGGAAACCCTGCCGGACTGGTCGGTGGATTAGCTGGTCAGGTGGCAGGATTGGCGGGCGGATTACCAGGGCAATCTGCCGCAGGTTCAGGAAACCATCCTGCGGTCGCAACTGCCCTATCCGTCGAAGTCGTTGTCCAACTGGCTGGATTAGTCAATCAGTTGAGTGCGTTAATCGCCCAGCTCGGTCAGATGCTCAATCAACTTGGAATAGTCAATCAATCTGCCGCAAGGGGGATGTTACCACCTCAACAGCTTGCTCATTTATCACCTCAACAGCTTGCTCATTTATCACCTCAACAGCTTGCACAAGTGTATGCAGCAGCACAGCAAGTGCCCGGAACGACACCTCAAGTTGCATCCCCAATGCCAGCCCTATCACCTCAACAGCTTGCACAACTGCATGAAGCGGCACGGCAAATTCTGGGAATTGTACCTCAAGTTCCCTCCCCAATGGCTGGTCTATCACCTCAACAGCTTGCACAAGTGTATGCAGCAGCACAACAAGCTCCCGGAATGGCATCTCAAGTTCCACCCGGAATGGCAGCCCTGCCACCGGAACTGCTAGCTCAACTGGTGTATGGACTCCAGCGGTAGGTAGCCAAGCAAATTGTGTAGGGGCGAACTGTGAGTAGGTTATAAGGACGGCAGGCTGAAAACCCTTGAGGAATAGCAACGTAGTTGCGAATTCTGTACTAAAGGTGCGGGGACGGCAGGTGCTACAACTTTCTCGGCACGTTTTGGGGGGAAGCGGAGGAACATAAGCTGACGAGTGGAAAATACGCAACGCACTGCCTCATGAAAGCCGATGTAGGCGTTTACGCCAATGCGAGTGCAATCTTTTTAATATCTTCTCCCAAAGGGAGACGCTGCACGAACAGATACGTTATGTAATTTGTGCTAACATAAGCATAGTAGTTGGTTAGGTCGAGCCATGATAATCTACGAGTTCAAGGTTAAAGGCAAAGATGAGCAGTATCGTGCAATAGACGATGCTATTCGTGCCAGTCAATTTATCCGAAATAAGTGTTTACGCTATTGGATGGACAATGAAGGCACAAGTTTAAATCGATACGACTTAAACAAATATTGTGCTGTGTTAGCTGCTGAATTTTCCTTTGCGGATGAACTCAATTCAATGGCTCGACAATCTGCGGCTGAACGTGCTTGGAGCGCAATAGCTCGGTTTTACGATAACTGTAAAAAGCGCAAAGTTGAGCCAGCGCTGCGTCCGGGTTTCCCTCTCCTTACGGAGACGCTACGCGAACGTGCTGGCTCTGGCGTTGGAGCGGAGGCTTCCTCCGCTCCAACCTTTGTAAGAGGGAAAGTTAAAGGATCGAGCGGGTATCCAAAGTTTAAAAAACACTGTCGTTCTGTTGAATACAAAACAAGCGGTTGGAAACTTTCTGCTACCCGCAAGGCAATAACTTTCTCGGACAAGAAGGGAATAGGAACTTTGAAGTTAAAGGGAACCTATGACCTCAACTACTATGACATCAAACAAATTAAACGTGTCCGTTTAGTGCGTCGCGCCCAGGGGTACTACGCTCAATTTGCGATTGATGTTGACCTGAAAATTGAGACACAGCCAACAGGTCAAGTAGTAGGTATTGACTTGGGATTGAAATATTTCATTGCTGATAACAGAGGTAATGTAGAGCAATCTCCTCAGTTTTACCGTAAGTCTGAAAAACAGTTAAACCGTGCTAACCGCAAAAAATCCAAGAAATACGATAAGGCAAGGAAGAAAGCCAAGAAAGCGCAATCAACCAACTACCACAAAGCCAGAAACAGGTATGCTCGGAAACATTTAAGAGTAAGTAGGCAGCGAAAAGAGTATTGCAAGAGACTAGCGTACTCCGTCATCCAATCTAACGATTTGGTAGCCTATGAAGACTTGAATGTGAAGGGACTGGTAAGAAACCGACATTTGGCTAAATCTATCAGTGATGCTGGTTGGTCAACTTTCAGGTCATGGTTGGAGTATCTTGGTCACAAATATGGGAAAGTCACAGTAGCTGTACCTCCCCACAACACAAGCCAAAATTGCTCTAACTGCGGCAAAAAAGTGAAAAAATCTCTGTCTACCAGAACTCATGTTTGTCCGCATTGTGGTTTTGTAGAAGATAGAGATGTGAACGCAGCTATCAACATCCTAAAATTAGGACTTAGTACCGTGGGGCACACGGGAACTTACGCTTGGGGAGATTTGCCCTCTTGGGCGATTGGTGCAAACCTGTCGTCTAACGGCAAGTCATTGAACCAAGAATCCCCGTCTCAATAGATGCGGGGAGTGTCAATGCGAGAATTTGAACAATTATTCATACTGGCAAAAACTCTGGAGAAAAAGGCTGAACGGCAAGTGTCGATCGCAAATGCCCGTACTAATCCCAAATCTGAAGAACCGTCGGTCAAAGCTATGGGTCGTCCTAAATCTGCTGGGCAGAAACCTCAATCGCAAGCTGATAATCACACTTTTCAGCCAAAGCCTGCCATGCGATCGCTAGAAGCCGTTGGGGGCTTAAGTGAAGTGCTTGCAGAACTCCGCGATTTGGTGGCTCTACCGCTCAAGCGCCCGGATTTACTAGAAAAACTAGGATTAGAGCCGACGCGGGGAGTGTTGTTAATCGGTCCGCCAGGGACTGGTAAAACCCTGACCGCTCGCGCCTTGGCAGCAGAATTGGGTGTGAATTACATCGCAATTGCAGGTCCTGAGGTAGTGGGTAAGTACTATGGTGAAGCAGAGGCGCGTTTGCGGCAGATTTTCCATAAAGCTACGGGATCGGCGCCTTGCCTAATTTTTATTGACGAGATTGACAGCCTTGCACCGGATCGCGCAAGCGTGGAAGGTGAAGTCGAGAAGCGCGTCGTTGCTCAACTCCTGAGTCTCATGGATGGCTTTGCTCAACTCAATGGGGTGATGGTTCTAGCAGCAACTAACTGTCCCGGTCGCGTAGATCCTGCCCTGCGTCGCCCAGGTCGCTTTGACCGCGAAGTGTATTTCCGCGTCCCCGATCGCAACGGTCGGTTGGAAATTCTCAAGATTCAGACTCGCTCGATGCCAATGGATGTATCTGTGGATTTGGAGGCGATCGCAGATTTGGCAATCGGATTTGTTGGTGCTGATTTGCGAGGACTCTCTCAGAAGGCAGCGTATAATGCCTTGCACCGCTCTACTCTGTCTCTGGACTCACCAATACCTAGCGATTTGGGCATCAGTCAGCAAGATTTTTTACAAGCATTCAAGGATGTCAAGCCCTCCGTCCTGCGTCCAGTGGCAATTGAAACCCCCAACATTACTTGGGATCAAATTGGTGGGCTAGAAACCATTAAATCCATCTTACAGGAATCTGTAGAAGGTGCATTGCTTTATCCCGAACTCTACCGCCTGATGAGAGCCATATCTCCACGCGGTATTCTACTTTGGGGACCGCCGGGAACTGGCAAAACTCTGCTGGCAAAAGCTGTAGCTGCTCAAGCAAGGGCAAACTTTATTGCTGTCAATGGGGCAGAACTGCTCAGTCGTTGGGTGGGTGTATCGGAGCAAGCTGTGCGGGATTTGTTTACTAGAGCAAGGCAAGCAGCGCCCTGTGTCATTTTTATTGATGAAATTGATACCTTTGTCCCTGTTAGAGGGGGTTATGACAGTGATGGTGTGAGCGCTCGTGTCGTTGGTCAACTTCTTACAGAGATTGATGGTATCCAATCTTGCGATAACGTTCTGATTATCGCCGCAACCAATCGACCAGATATGCTTGACCCTGCTCTCTTAAGAGCTGGTCGCTTGGATTTGCAACTTAAGGTGGATCTGCCGGATCTCACAAGTCGTCTGGAAATTTTACAGGTTCACAACCGCGATCGCCCCTTGGCAGAAGATGTAAACTTGGCAGCTTGGGCTGTGCGTACAGAAGGTTGGAACGGTGCCGAACTTGCACTCCTTAGCAATCAGGCTACTCTGCAAGCTATTCGACGCTATCGCATCCAAGGATTCACCAACCCAACTGTTGCGAGCATTATCGCTGCGGATTTTGAAACTGCCTATCAATCTCTGCTAGAACGGCGGTACAGTCCGGAAAACCAGGCAGCTATGCTGAAAAACCAACAGCAGTTAAAAGTTTAAGAATTATTTACTTTATTGACAAGAGAACGGTTTTATGAGTGGCAGCCCCAAGTTTTCAGAAGCTGAAATTGCGGAGTGGAAGCAAAAAATTCTGGAAGCAGAGCGACAGCGTCGTTCAGAAGCAGAAGCCAGACGACGGCAGGAAGCCGAGGAGCAGGAGCGACAACGACAATTGGAAATGTCTCGTAACCAAACCCATATACAGGTAAACGTGCTGCTGTCAGATTTACACTGGCAATGGGCAAATTTTTATCTTCAAGAAGCAGTGGCATTGCAATATCGTTGTCAGAATCAGTTGGAAGCGATCGCCTCCGCAGAGTCACCAGAAAAACTGCTGGCTATATCAGAAGAACTAGTGAGAATTGAACTGGCAATGCAATTCGCTATCAAGCGCAAGCGGTGGGATGAGGCAGAAAATAAACGACGGGCAGACATCGAGCGACAACAGTTTGAACTAGAGGAACTCCAACTCAGAGTGGCGCAAATTCCAGAGGCAGAAGCTTTGAAGTTCGATGCTGCGGGTCGGCAACTCTTGCAGTGCGCCCTCCAAAATGTGCTTGAAGCGATCGCCGTAGGCAACCCGGTAGCGGTGCGCCGACCTCTGGCAGAAGCAACAGCGTTGGTGCAGAAGCACGTCCGTCAAATTGTCCAAGGGCAGGCAGACAGCCGACAGCTACAGGCACAGGCAAATCAACAGCTGGCAGAACTCCAGGTGATTTTGGCTGGTTTGAAGGCTGACCCCGTAGTGATGCGCTGGCAAACAGAAGCAGTGACAGAATTAGAGAATCAGACGAATGCAGCGAAACTGGCGATCGCGTCCGGTAGGCTCAAACAGGTTATTTCCTGCTTAAGCGATCGCCAGCAACGCTCTCAAATAATTATCGAGACTGCCAACACAGCTCAAATACAGGCAGAGCGCCGGGATTACATTGCTGACAGCATTGCCGAAACATTGCAGGAAATGGGTTTCAGTATTACCTTTCATCAACCAGAGCATCCAGAGCATCCAGCCAGTGCTATGATTCTAGGAGCCACCACTCAGACGGGCAAAGGGATTAGTGTCAGCGTCCCTATAGCGGGACAGGTGTTTTATGACGTAGACGGCTATGTCAAGCACAGCGTCGCTACGGTTGACGGCAATACCGCTGCCGTCTGTGACGAAGCTGAACAGGTGCTTACCCAAATGCACACCTCCTTAAAGGACAAATTTGGTGTCATGATGGGCGAAGTGCTATGGCAGGGGAAAGACCCCAACCGCGTTCTCCGTCAAGCCGAACGGTTGCCAAGCGGTCAGCGCTATCAAAAACTTAGGCAAATTTAGGTACTCAGTTGCAACCCCAAGCGCATCCTATTAACCCTATCATCTTCAACTGACATCGCTAGAATACTGACGAAAAGAAAAGGGCTAAGTCCTTGTAATCCGGTGTGCAGGAAAAGACAGAAAAATAAATATGGGAAAATAAACTTAAAATTTTCTGGTTTATAATATCCGCTAACTACTCTTAAAATAACAAAAAAATAAAGAATACCAAGCGGAAGACCAGTATATGCAATCACCTCCAGAAAGGAATTATGGATAATAGCACCAATCGGTCTAAAAACAGATTCATAATCAGCCCCATAGCCTTTTAAAGCTAAATCCCAATTATTAGAATAAGATTCAATCAACAATCTATTGGCTTCAAATCTGAGTAAATTAGATTTATCATTAAAGGAAAATAATCGACTTGAATCTGTGTTATAGCCAATGCCAATTTCGACATTGTTTAAAAAGTATTCTCCGACGAAAATACCAATTAAATTAGAAATAATAAATAACAAAACAAAATTTATTATGCTTGCTATTTTAGTAAACGGTTTTTAAAAATTCATAATTAAAAAGAAAAATATCAGGCTGAAAAAATAATTTCTGCTAGCAAAAAGTAACGTAGAAACTAAAGCTATAATGATACCCGGCTTAAACTTGATTTTCACGCAAAGGAAAAAGAAGAGTAACATGAATAGTCCGGAGATATTTGGATCTCCAACACTTAAAGTTATTCTTTCACTTCCATCAAACTGTACTAATCTATATACAGCCATTTGATAAATAATTGCTGCATTTGTACACCAACACAAGCCTACTAAATAGCTTCTTTTGATGCTAATAAACTGAGAACCACTAAAGCCTATTGCCATTAAACAAATTGGCAAACTATATCTAAATAAGTGATAGCTATAAAAATTCAGAAAAGTTTCTATAATAATCAAGCAAACAGCGAGAATATCGATATTTTGCAACTTGCTTCTGTAATAATAGAGTTGCCAAAGTAAAATTATCGTTAACAAAGGTAGACCGAGTTTTACATGTGGCAGTTGTAGTTCATAAGGTATGATATATATAGCAACTATGCTGTAGAGGATGAGTCCATAAAAAAAGTAATTTATTTCTCCTTTTGCGATGTTTGCGTTGATATTCACTTTGTTGCCTCTACTATTTATTTGAACTATATTATTTTTATCTCACGCAAAGTCGAGGCAGCGCGTTGCGGAGCCAGTGCGTTGGGCGGGGATGCCGACAGTCGCGCATCTGGCGTTGGGGTTCCCCCCGTTGTAGCGACTGCCGTCGCTGAGACGCAAAGGAAGAAATGAAGAGATAAGAGTGTGGTCTAAATATATGAAAATTGCTGTAAGTGTGCCAAGAATTTCTGCAAATAGTTTGGAGTAACGTTGAGCTTGCAGTTCTAAAGAGAATTCTTGTTCGACTTTTTCACGAGCGCGTTGTTGCAAAGATAAAGAGCGATCGCTATCTGATAATACCCAGTCGATACCAGCTGCTAAACTTTCTACATCAATTGGTTTAGCCAAATAACCGTTGCGCTGATGTTCAATCATATCAGGCATTCCGCCAATATCAAAGCCGACGCAGGGAGTACCGCAAGCTAGCGCTTCCATCACAGTATTCGGCAAATTATCTTGAGTTGAGGGTGCGACAAAAACATCCGCAGCTGCATAAATTAGAGCTAGGGAGACATCATCGTTGAAGTTTCCCAAGTAGTGACACTTAAAGCCGAAGTTGCTTTGCTCCGTTGGTTGAGAAGCACCAAATACAACTAATTCTAGATTGTCTTTTTCTTTGGTTTGACTTAAGTTTTGTAAAGCTGATTTTAGTAAGTGAAACCCCTTTCTTGGCTGAGTAGTTGACGCAGCACCAAAGAGAATTAATTGTTTATCTTGAGGAAGATTCAGCCATTCTCTTGCTAGAGAACGGTTAATTGGTTTGTACCTTTGAATATCAATACCGTTGGGGATGACTTCTACGCGATAGTTGCGTAATAAAGAACTTTTGCGAACACACTCAGCTAACCATTTACTTGGTGTGACAATTGTCAAGTTGAGATGCTTCCATGCTTTAGCTTTGCGTTGCCATACCCAGCGGGATAAATCCTGCTCTTTTTGAGAGTGAAGTTGAATACATGCACCGCAAGAATTGAGATAGCGATCGCACTCTAAACTATAATGGCATCCTCCGGTAAAAGCCCACATATCATGAAGAGTCCAAATCAACGGTTTAGCAAATTTTGCCATACTCTCAATTTGGACGTAACCACAAATCCAATGAATATTAATAATATCTGGAGATAATTGCTTTATCTTTGACTGAATTAGATCGGGAAACCATTGTGGCGAAAACGTAGCATAATTATGTTTAGGATAAAAAGCAAGTGGTAAGTTATCTAAAGTGGGTCGCATTCGATTAATCCACTTTTCTAACTTATTTTGCGAACCAATTTGAGTACATTAAATAACTGGGGCAACTTTTCTAAATTATACGGGAGCATTCCAAATTTTCGGGGCAATTGCTTAATGCTATTATTAGGCTGTTGCAATTGAAAGTTAGAAATTTGGAAAAGTCTGCCTTGTTTGCCGACGCACCATTGTTCGGTAAAGATTGGTTTTTTTAAGTAGATACTTTTCAGCGCGATCGCTCCGAAAACAGGACTGAGTATAATCAACAATACAAAGGCAATAATCCAATCGAGCGATCGCTTCACCAACCAAAGAATCGGGTGACGATATTCTGGTAGTTCCCGGTTTCGCGGTATCCACAAAAATATCTTTTTGTCAAAACGTTTGCAAAGCTTTGCCTATGTTTTCAGTTTACACTCACCAAAAACTGGATCTATCCGAACCAAACGTGCGCGACAATATTGCAACCACTCAGCTAAAAACTGTTCGTTTCGAGAAGACAGCAGATGAATTTCTTCAGCTATATTTGCTTGCCTAACTAACAGTTGCCCAAGTCGCAATTTGATTTTGTTTGTAGACGTATAATCGCGTTTACATAGACAGGGGTTTCTAGAATAATTAAAACTGATGTAACGTTTGTAACTGTTTCTTATAACTCTGGCAAAAGTTTGCGGGGTGCAATTGAATCTTGCTTAACAGCAGTTGAGAGGTACTATCCCGACACAGGCAAGGTTGTAGTTTACGATAACGCTTCTAAGGATAGCTGTCCGCAAATTATCGATGATTTTGCCAAAAGATATCCAAAGTCGTTTATAGGTATTAACTGCAATCATAGCTGTAATATTAACTTTATTGGGAGCAGTTATAGAAGCTGGAGGAATTGGTCTGATTGCATCTTTACTGCAAGGATTAACAAATTCCAACCAGCCACCTTTACATACAGGAATTGACTTTTTGGATGTTTGGTTATTAGGAACAAATGCGGCTGCATCTGAGCGCATATATCGCATATCTAGATTGATTTTAGTCACGGTTTGGTTACGCGCTGTCTTCAGCTATTTCGGACGTTATTTTGCCAAAGTGTGTGAAGTTTATTTAATAGATAGTCTTTGCAAACGGCTGTTTGAGCAATTTCAAAGACTTAGTTTGAGTTACTATACGCAAAGCCGTTCTGGAGAACTAATTAATACGTTTTCTAATGAAGTGACTTATATTAGTTATGCTTTTAATGAAATAATTAATTTTGTCACTAAAGCCTGCGTTATTCTCGCATATGCGATCGCCATGTTTGTCATCTCTTGGCAACTGACGCTGTTCACAGTACTTTTATTCAGCTTGCTTGCCGCAGTCGCATCAAATTTAGTTCGACGAGTTCGCGAAACCAGCTTTGAAATGACATCCGCAGGTGGAGAATTGACTTCAAAAGCGATAGAATTTATCGGGGGAGTTCGCACTGTCCAAGCTTTTTGGACTCAAGATTTTGAAAATAAACGTTTTCATAAAGTAGCTGAACGCTTCGCAAAAGCTTGGCTGAAAGCTTCCGCAATTAGTGGAATAGTCCAACCATTTGTTGAGGCAGTTGCGACGACAATTTTAATTGCGATGATTTTGGTGGCAGTCTCGACTCTTGTATCTAATGGCAGCTTGCATGTAATTTCATTATTAGCTTTTTTGTTCGCGCTGTTCCGCTTGCTGCCAATTATTGCTCACATGAATAGTTCTTGGGGGATAATTGCGATGCATTACGGATCGGTGAAAAATGTCCACGAGATGTTGCGGACTGATGACAAGATTTATTTGAGAGATGGAGAAGTGAAGTTTTCTACTTTAAAAGAGGCGATCGCCTTCGTTGATGTAGACTTTGGCTATGACGATAAATTAGTATTACAAAATATTACCTTGACAATCGAACGCGGTCAGATGGTAGCGTTGGTGGGTGCTTCTGGTTCTGGTAAGACAACTATGGCAGACTTACTGATGCGCTTTTACGATCCTACCGCTGGTAAGATTTTGATTGATAAAGTTGACTTGCGGCAATATCAACTAGCTTCACTGCGTTCTCAACTTGCGGTGGTGAGTCAAGATACTTTTATTTTTAATACGTCTGTTCGCGATAACATTGCTTATGGGTTAGAAAGTGTAGACGATGCAGCAATTGAAGAAGCAGCAAGACTTGCCAATGCTTTAGAATTTATTTTAGATATGCCTCAAGGATTTGCGACTCAATTAGGCGATCGCGGAGTGCGTTTATCTGGTGGTCAACGTCAGCGAATTGCGATCGCAAGAGCGCTACTACGCAACCCAGAAATTTTGATTCTTGATGAAGCAACCAGCGCTCTTGATTCAGTTTCCGAACGCTTAGTTCAGCAGTCTGCGCGAAAAATTAGCAGTTGGACGAACAGTGATTGCGATCGCTCATCGACTGTCCACCATTTTTCGCGCAGATAAAATCGTCGTACTTGAACAAGGTCGCATTGTCGAACAAGGAGGATATCAAGAATTAATCACCCAAGGTGGCAAGTTCTGGCAATATCACCAAATGCAGCATGAATTAGGTCAAGTGAACTCTAATTAAAAACATTCACTTGCATTTATCAGATGTTCCATTTCCGCAAAATTCATACCAGAACTTCCCCAAAATTGATGACTGAAAACAGCAACGGGGTTGCATTTGGGGAAGTCCCTCAAATTGGCATACCGTTAGAAGCAGTCCAGTGTTTTGCAAAATACTCAAAGAGCCATTGATACTTTTGGGAACTTCTATCAAGATTATTTAAACTGGCTAAAGATTTATCTAAACCATTATCCCTGAACTTGTTAGAATTAGTGTAATGAATTGATACTAGGTTATCAAAACTTCTAATTTGCTCCGATTCGGGAACTCTATTATGTAAAGAAATAGGGTAATTGTACTGTGGAGATAAAGTCCATACATTTTCTGTCATTGCACATATAGTAGCAGCCATTGTTGTTTGCGAAACATAAAAAATTCCTCCATTTCTTGGTTGTATTTTACTCTCCAGAACTTTCTCTAAATTATTTTTCCAATTAGAAAACAAGCCCAAATTTCTTTTGACTACAACCAGTCCTGCATTCCAATAAGCCCTAATATTTTTTTTATCGACTGTAGTAGTCACAAACATATTGTATCTGTTTCCTACTATTTCATAGAGTTTCTGCCAATACTCTTCATTTGGGTCGTTTTGTCCTTCAGAACCAACATTTTTAATAAAGACAGGACGTACTCCAATATCATATTCTGAAGGTAATAAAACCTCTTCAGGTTCATTAAATAAAATTTGATCGCTATCTAAAAGAACTAAAATATCCGCATCTAGGTTTTCCTCTGCCCAAGTACCAAGACAAGGTTGATTAGCAAAAGCAAAATCTGGATATTTATTATTTAAGAATTCTCTGACATGAACAACATCTAAAGCTTTCAAAGCTTTGGAAGTTTTTTGAGAAATATCTGGAGTATTTCTCACCTCAAAACTATATATGGGAGCATCTTTTAAAGAACCGCCAAATTTCCGAATACTCTCCACAAGCAATAGAGAATAATCTTCTATAGGACCTGCTTCTGTACAAATTAGAAAAGCAATGGATGTTGACATAAGTTTAAGCCCCTTGGTTTATATAACCTCTTGTATGAAGAAATTTTGCAGATACTGATTAATACATTTCAGACAATACTGAATAGACAAGATTGCATAAATAAATATTTTTTGCTTCACGCACAAGCACAGCCGACGCTCAGACTGTCGGCTGACGGCAATCAGAACGCATCCTCGACAGAGGCACAGACAAAGAGTATAAAATTATGACTTTTGCAATAAGTGTAATAAGTATCTCGATAAAATTACAATACCATATCCTCAACGCTCTTAACAGTGAAGAACATAATAAATCTACCATTATAAAATATTATTTATAGTGGCTATTTAGGAAATTATTCTAATATATTATGGTTGTTTGTTTATTATATGAAAAAGTGTTTCAGTTGTTTTGAGAATGAACAATTTTTAGTATATTATATTCCGGACATGGTAATAGAAAAAGCTATATGAATAGGCGAAGCCTTTTAAAACTCAGTTTCCTCACTACTGTCTCTTGGTTCTTTTTCGAGTCATCAGTCAAAGCTTGTGTCAGTAATCGCGTTCTTGCTCAATTACATCAAAAGCTACTGAATTTACCACAGCTGAAGAATTTCCAAGTCATTGGAGAACGCTACCTCAAGTTGTATCCAGAGGAGACTCAACTGAAGCACCTGATTGCTGGGTTTAGCGAACTAGTTGTCATCGCAGGAGACTCACAGCTAGAAAATGATTGGTATCGGTGGCTGCACTTCAAAATTAAACAAGACTTCAAGCACCGACAAACGGTTCAAATTGATGGGTGGATTTTTTCTAAGACAGAAGCTCAGTTATGTGCTCTAGCGACACGCTTGTAGCCTTCGGCAGTACCTGTTCTCTGCTAATTCTAAATCGATTTTTAGAAAGTTAAATAGTTTCTGGCTTACCTTATTTGCAAGTTTTCTTATGCCAAACAAACTTGCAATCATCAAAGAAGAACATTTATGCTATTTAATTCTTACGCTTTCATCTTTGTATTTTTACCGATAACACTTATCCTCTTCTTTAGTTTAGCTAGTTTACGTCTAACGCGGGGGTCTCTTGCCGTCCTCACGCTCGCCTCCCTAGTATTTTATGCTTACTGGAGTTGGGTTTATCTTCCCCTGCTGCTGATTTCCATAGTGTTTAACTATCTTATGGGCAAGCGCATAAGCAAAGCCGATCGCGGCAGTAAGCTTTCTCAAATCTTACTGTTAGTGGGGATAGGGGTTAACCTAGCCCTGCTAGGATACTACAAATATGCGGGCTTTTTTATCAGCTCAATCAACCACTTTAGCCACAGTAACTCGCCTATTCCTGACATCATCCTGCCGCTGGGCATTTCCTTTTACACCTTCACCCAAACCGCTTACCTAGTAGACACCTATCGCAGTGAAATACAAGATTCCAACTACGACCTGTTAACCTATAGCCTGTTTGTCACTTTCTTTCCCCACCTAATCGCAGGTCCCATCTTGCATCACAAGGACATGATTCCCCAGTTTCAAAGGCTGCGGAACTTTGTTTTTTCTCATGAAAACCTGATGCGGGGTTTAACTTTATTTGTTCTAGGGTTATCCAAGAAATTATTAATTGCCGATAACCTATCGCCTTGGGTAGCGCCTATATTCGATCATTCTAGCCACACTACCTTCAGCGAAGCTTGGGTAGGGACTCTCTCTTATGCCTTTCAACTATATTTTGACTTTTCTGGCTACTGTGATATGGCAATTGGCTTGGGTTGGATGCTGAATATCAACCTGCCAGCAAATTTTAACTCTCCCTACAAAGCAATTTCAATCAGTGACTTCTGGCTGCGTTGGCACATCACCCTATCCAACTTCCTGCGCGATTATCTCTATATCCCCTTGGGGGCTAATCGCTTGGGAGAAGTTCGCCAGTATCTTAATCTGATGATTACCATGCTGCTGGCTGGACTGTGGCACGGTGCCAACTGGACGTTTGTGGTGTTTGGTGGTCTGCATGGGGCGTATCTGTGCGTTGACCAGTGGTGGCGCAAGCAGGAGATTTCCTTACCGAAGTGGTTGGCGTGGAGCGTGACTTTTGTAGCTTTGTTGTTCAGCTTGGTGTTTTTTCGAGCGCACACCGTCGGGGATGCGATCGCACTTTTGCAAGTCATGATAGGGTTTAAAGGAATTGTGTTGCCGTTTAACCCACAGGGCTACTTTTCTGTGTTAACCCACTTTGGGGTGCAGTTGCAGGAGTGGAGTTTTTTCGCATACCTGCCACCTCCTGAGGAACAAAGCATTGGGAAACTGATCGGACTGTTGCTAGTGGTAACTTTGTTGCCCAATACGCTGCAAATTATGGAATGGGTTCAACCGACTTGGCGGTGGGCAACTGTGGTGGGTATTCTCAGCGGATTTTGTTTTCTGTCACTCAACCACGTAGCTGAATTTCTTTACTTCCAGTTTTAAAGCAGAAAATCGATGTTAGCAAAACCCGTACTCAAATTCTCGACATTAGTAGAGCTATTGCACAAAAGAGCCTTTGACCAGTCTGACCGCACAGCTTATACATTTCTAGAAGATGGAAACACAGAAGCCGGACACCTAACATATCATCAGCTCTGGCGACGCGCCCAATCGATAGCCGCTCAGTTGCAGTCCCTTACCGCCACAGGCTCTCGAGCCTTGCTGCTTTACCCGCAGGGGTTGGAATTCATTGCTGCCTTTTGCGGTTGCCTGTATGCAGGAGTCATCGCCATCCCCGCGCCGCCACCCGATCCCACGCGACTGAAGCGAACCTTACCCAGACTTGAGGCGATCGCCCTCAATGCTGGAGCCACCCTGGTGCTGACCACTTCCCACCTCATGACTCAGCTTGAGGAAAACTCCTCACAGATAAAAGAATTCCCAGCCGACCACTGGCTTTGCACCGACAAGATTACAGAAGAATTAGCCCAAGAATGGCAACAACCAGAAATCAGCAGCGACACCCTAGCCTACCTCCAGTACACCTCCGGCTCCACCTCGACCCCCAAGGGAGTGATGGTCAGCCACGGCAACCTGATGCACCATGCAACTTCCCTCCAAAAAGCGTGCGAATACACATCGGACAGCATCACCGTGACCTGGATGCCGTACTTCCACGATTATGGATTGGTTCAAGGCATGATCTTACCGCTTTACACAGGTACTCCCTGCTACCTGATGTCGCCCTTTTCCTTTATCAGGCGTCCGTTCCACTGGCTATTAGCAATTTCCCGTTATCGAGCAACCCACAGCCAAGCACCGAATTTTGCTTACGACCAGTGTATTCGTCGGATTACAGCCTCCCAACGCACTCAACTAAATTTGAGTAGTTGGCAAGCCGCAGGCAACGCCGCTGAACCCATCAATCCTCTAGTGGTGCAAGAGTTTATTGAAACCTTTGCACCCTGCGGTTTCCGTGCTGAAGCCTTTGCACCGGCTTACGGACTTGCGGAAGCTACTCTGTTGGTTTCCAGCAGTCCGATAAGTTCACCTCCCGTGTATTGCACCCTTGAGGCGGCATCCCTAGAAAAAAATCGGGTAGTTGAGGCAACCGAACCTCAGGAAATGGTACGGACGATACCAGGATGCGGTCGCTTAGTAGGCGATACGAAAGTAGTCATTGCCAATCCTGACAATTTGACTCAGTGTGAGCCGGATGAAGTGGGCGAGATTTGGGTGTCAGACCCCAGTGTGGCACTAGGCTACTGGCAGCGCAACGAAGAAACCGAGAAAACCTTTCGAGCACAACTGCGAGACACACAAGAAGAACCCTTTTTGCGTACTGGCGACCTGGGATTCATCAAAGACGGTGAGTTGTTCGTCACGGGGCGAATTAAAGATTTAATCATCATCTTGGGGAGGAATTATTATCCCCAGGATATTGAATTCACTGTAGAACGAAGTCACAATGCCATTCGACCCAATGGTGGGGCGGCATTTTCCGTCGAGGTGAATGGCGAAGAGCGACTGATAATTGTTCAAGAAATCGAACGCGGTCAATTGCGGAATCTGGATACGGATGAAGCGATCGAGTCAATCCGTCAGGCAGTGGCACAAGAACACGAACTGCCAGTTTATGCCATAGTGCTAATTAAAGGTGGAAGCATTCCTAAGACTTCCAGCGGTAAAATCCAGCGCCGCGCTTGTCAGAGTGCGTTTCTTAGCGGTACTCTCGATGTCGTAGCTCAGTGGATGTCCAATCTGAACGGCGTTTGTGCAGAAACAGCGGCTACTCGTGAAACGGTCGAGTTGTTGCCAAAAAGCACCCCCATACAAAAAAAAATCGCCGCGATTTGGGCAAATTGCCTGGTTTTGCCACAAGTTGGACTTTATGACAACTTCTTTATCCTGGGGGGACATTCTCTTCATGCGGTGCAAATTATCTCTGAAGTGGGTGAAGCCTTCTCCATAGATTTGCCCCCAAGCCAACTGTTGGAATCCCCTACCGTAGCCAGTCTATCAGCGCAGGTAGAGGCAGCTGTCACACGCAAACGGCAACAGACTCAACACAAGAAAAAAGGCTTGAGAACTTACCAGCAATTTTATTGGGTTGTGGTGAGTGTTGTCTTGTTGCTTGTCTTGTCGATCGCCTCGTTCAACTGGGTAGTTGACCCCTATGGAGTGTTGAATAGCCCAATTGTTCAAGGATTTAATCAGTTAAAACCAGAACAGATACACCATGAAAGACTCTTTAAAGCGATCGAGATTATCCACCTCAAGCCCCAAATAATTTTTTTTGGAACATCCAGAACTAAGCGGGGCTTAGATCCGAGGCATCCAATTTTTCATGACCAAAATGCCTATAATCTCGCAATGGCTGGAGCAACCATGTATGAAATCAGGCGTTATTTTAACCACGTACTGGCTAATCAACCTAATCTTAAGCAAGTAGTTCTCGGACTTGATTATATTTCATTTGCTATGAATGAAAAATTTCAAGATGATTTTGATGAGGGAAGATTAGAGCAAAAAAGGATTACCCTGAAAGACTTAATCAGTGTTCTGTTTTCCACAGATGCTTTTGAAGACAGTCTTAAGACCCTAGCTAAAAACTTGAGCCACTCAAAATCACAGAAGTATAGCTTTTTCAAAGGCTTAGAAATTATTGACGATCAAAAAGAGCTTCCCGGTTCTTTTCAAAATTTTATTCAGGGGGGAGTTTACCCTTTAAGAAAAAAGGATAAATATCTGCTATCAAAAGAACAATTAAAGGAATTGAAAAGTTTAATTGAAATCTGCCAGTCAATAAATATAGACCTAAAACTATTTATTTCGCCGATTCATGCAACACTGTTAGAAGTTTATCGCGTAAGAGATGAGTGGTCAGAAATTGAACGCTGGCTGCGATCAATTGTTAAACTGACTGATGTTTGGGATTTCTCTAGCTACAACAGCATCACGACAGAAGAAATCAAAAACCAGATGCAATATTACTTAGACTATTCCCATTATCGAAAAGAAGTGGGTAATTTAATACTGAACCGTATATTCGATTTTCAACAAGAAACGGTGCCAAGAGATTTCGGAGTTATCATCACTCCTGATAATATTGAGTCTCATTTGGCTCAAATCAATACTGACCATGCAGCGTGGGCAAAAAACCATCCCCAACTAGTAAAGTTAGCGCAGGATTTACAGAAATAGAACATAAAAACCCCATCTTTTAAACTAAGACTTACGCACTCTTTCAGGGAATAACGAACCGCAAAGGCACGTTCGCGAAGCGTCTCGTTCACGAAGTGTCTCCGAAGGAGAAGAGAAGGACACGAAGTAATAAGAGTTTGAGAGAGTTTTTGCGTAAGTCCTATAAACGTAAGGTAATAATTATTATGCATATTGATGCAAGAACATTAGAGAATAACACTTTGATAAATGGCGATTTATGTATCATTGGTGCTGGTGCGGCAGGAATTAGTATTGCACGCGAGTTCATAGGTACTCCTTACAAGGTGATTCTTTTAGAGAGTGGTGGGTTTGACTATGATGAGGAAACCCAGTCTCTTTATGAGGGTAAAAACATTGGCTTGCCCTATTTTTCCTTAGATCAAGCTCGGTTACGCTTTTTTGGTGGAGCGACAAACCACTGGCAAGGAATGTGTGCCCCGCTTGACCCGATTGACTTTGAGAAACGTGACTGGATACCATACAGCGGCTGGCCAATCAGTTGGTCAGATTTAGATCCCTACTATTCTCGCGCCCAGAAGGTGTGTGAATTGGGACCCTATCGGTACGACATGGAATTCTGGGAACAGCAGGAGCGAGACTTAAATAGGCTGCCGTTAGATCCATCAACAATTTCTTACAAAATTTTTCAATACAGTCCGCCAACGCGCTTTGGTCAAGTGTATCGAGAGTCCTTGCTCACAGCAAATAATATAGTGCTGTGGACTTATGCTAATGTCACAGCAATTGAGACAACTACTAACGCAGCAAGGGTAACGGGATTACGCATTAAGTGTCTCAACGGCAAAGAACATCAAGTTGTTTCCCGGTACTACGTGCTTGCTTGTGGGGCGATAGAGAATGCGCGGTTATTGTTAGTTTCAAATCAGATTGAACACCAGGGATTAGGAAATCGGCACGATCTAGTGGGGCGTTTTTTTATGGAACACATCCACGTAGGTTCTGCCCGTTTGCTGGTGTCAGCCTCGTTTCCTTTACAATATGTGGCTGATATAGGGTTCCAAGAGAAGGTACACTTAAGAGTGAGCGAGCAGTTGCAACGAAAACGTAAACTGTTGAATTGCGCCTTTGATTTGTACGCAACAGACCTTTTCCCAGCTGACTACTTCGACTATTCACAACATGAGGTATCGAAGGAAGAGATAAAGCTTTATTTGTCAGCACTACAAACCCTCAAAGATAGTTTTTGGGTGGATAAACGCGATCGCTTGCAGTCTCTAGACGATCCGATTGGGGTAGGGACTCGCGAACTGATTGTTTTTGCTGCACTAGAGCAGGTTCCTAACCCGGCTTCACGAGTCACTCTAGATCGAGAGAAAGATAAGCTAGGTATTCACAAGAGCCAGTTAGATTGGCGTTTCACAGACCTAGAACGACGGACTATAGAAGAAGCCACTCAACTCATGGGTTATGAAATCGGGCGATCGCAATTAGGGCGTCTGCAAATATTTGACTGGCTAACTCAAGAAACTCATTCTTGGCCTCAATTTCCTGAAGTTTTGAGAGGAGGATACCATCACATGGGTACCACGCGCATGAGCGATAATCCTCATAGTGGCGTTGTCAACTCTAACTGTCAGGTTTATGGAGTTAGCAACCTATATATTGCTGGGTCATCTGTGTATCCCACTGCTGGTACAGCTAACCCAACCCTAACCCTAGTTGCACTGGCGATCAGGCTAGCGGAGCATCTCAAGGGGCTGCTTTAACGGTAAGCTCATCTGGTACATCATATTGCCATTTTTCAATTGTAAATCTCCATTGTTCAGTAATCTTTTTTATCGTTTCTTCATCTAAAGTGTACTTATTTGTTTCATAGTTAGCCTGAGATTGAATATATTTTTTGAATTCAGCTTCTGCTTGTTCAAAGCTAGGAAGGTTAAATTGAGCATATACCTGCTTGAGGTATTCGATTTCGTTGCCAATAAAATCTTCATATTTAATTTCAATCAAGTTTTCTGGCGGGAGAGAATTCTTATCAACTAGAAATTTTTGCATCATTTGTTTATAGATAAAAATTATATTTTCCTCTAGTTCCGCTTCATTTATCGTCTGAAACCCAAGAACTCGCACGAGTTTTTTATACAGTGTGTTTGTGGAAGCATAAATACTGTATGGATTTCGGTAAAGGTGAATGAATTTTGCGTCTGGAAACATTTCCAATAAAATTTTTATTCTGGCTGTATTTATGGGATTTTTGAGAATAAGTCGTTTTCCATTAACAGCCAATGTTATTCGCTTTAAATTTTTTATGTATGCTCTTTTCCATTCAGTTTTTATCCGGTCATCAACACCTTCAAATAATACAAATTTCTGGAAAATTTTTCTCATATTATTAGGAAAATAAAACCACGTATAAAAAGAATAAGGACAGGCATTTGCTAAAGGAAATTCTTCCTCCGCAGGAGAATTAGCATACATCATTACCTCGTCAGATATTCTTTTTCTGGGATAGTTTGAGTCTGCCCAACGTTTAGCTAATTCTGGGCTGCTCAGAAAGATTTCCGATCCCCTCATAGCTTGCCAATTTTCTAGATATCCTAGATTGGGATCTCGACTCATTAAATATTGGAAATAAGTTGTTCCACTGCGGGGATGCCCAAGAATAAATATAGGCGGTAGCTCAATTTCTAATTCGGCAATCTTTTGAGAAAACTTGACGTTCTCAAAAATCTTTAAAGGAATGGTCAAAAAACTTGCAGTTGCTGCTGATAACGCTTGGGGTAAATATTCTCTATCTACACCCCCATTCCAGAGAAACAATTTCATCAAACTAATAAACGAGCTACCTGCTAGGGGGTGTTGTTCAACGGCAGTAATACGTTGTTTAGATTTCATCAGATTGCTCTTCTTCGCTCACGAATAGTGGGTCTAATTGTTGATAATTATAAGTTTTTTCGCTTAACTTACTTCTCCAATTTCAAAAAAATTTTCTATTTTTTATGAATTTTTTCGACTTTCCACAGTTCTGTTACTGGCTCGTCAATCAACCTGAATGAATAGGTTTTATCCTCCTTAAATCGAGCAATCAAGTTTTTGCCAATAGTACTATCATTCAAAAAGATATTGCTGGCTTCTTGGGGGAGGAGTGGCAGATGGTCACGTTGTGCAGTTAGTAAATTTATTTTTGAATTTAAAAGATGACTTAAAGTTAGCATGTGTCCGATATTATAAAAATCGTTGCTACTTAATAATAAAGTATTCTCGAATTTATTGATATATTTAGCCGTTGCTACCAAAGATTGACTACCTTCTTGTAGCCACCAAGTATCAGCTTTAAAAAAACTCACATCTGAGACTAGTCCAGCCAACAGAAATCCAACCATTAAACATTGCCCAACTTTTTGCTTCCAGTGCTTCTCAGAGAAGATATAGACACCTAAAACATAAGCCAAAGCAATTTGGATGCTGAGGTATAAAGGCATTTGATACCGAACATTAGTAGAGCGAATTCCCCCCGCAATCAGGTCGGGTAGCAGCAAGCAGAGAGATGGAACCGCTCCTAACAAAATCAGAAACAAACTAACTCTATTTAATCTTTTTTTAGATAAAAAATACACTAATATTATTAAAACTAGAGAAAATATTCCAGCCATAACGCTGTAATATGTATGACTTGTTTCCCAAAATAATTCATTCCTCCAAGGCTTATACGAACTAAAGTTAATATCAAAAAATATTCGAGTGATGTGAGTCATAAAAATAGCAATTAAATTGAAAGGATTATCTAATTTATAGAATGAGAAATGGGACGTTTGCTGTTGGGCTGTGCTGATATGAGTAATGAGGACAAATATCCAAGGAAGAAAAATAAATAACCCAACTGTAGTTCCCAAGAGATAATTGGCAAGGGTTTTGTTAAAGCGAAAGCGTTGTTGAGAAGCCACATAAATGCCATGAGCCATTGCTACTAAAGCAGTGAATAAATGGGTATACAATCCCACAGCTAGGGTCAGGGCATATATTGCCCAGTTCAAGAAAGTTTCCCGTCGGATACTTCGCAACAAGGCAGCACTGCATACTAGAATTGTTACCATCCACAAACCGTACTGGCGTGCCTCTTGAGCGAAGAAAATCTCTAAGGGAGAAACAGCCACAATTGCGATCGCCACCCATCCCACAATTGGGGACTCGAACAACTCTAGACACAGCCAATACACGCTCTGGAATATCAACAGACCGATCGCCGCTGATAAACTCCTCAGTCTGGCTGGTGAATCTCCAAATAGTTGCGCCCACAATCTCACCATCGCATAATACAAAGGGGGATGCTGCGGGTCTGAGGTCATTAAATAGCGAACCGTGTCATTGATGCCTCGGTCTGGATCAAGGTGTTGATATTTATCCAAGGCAGCAACAGGAATTATGCGCTCATTAAAGACTTCGTGTCGAACCTCGGATACGGTATGACCTGAAATTGCCAAGGATGTAAAAGCTTCATCGTACCATATAGCTTTTTGTCCTAGATGTGCAAAGCGAAAGAAGATGCCTAACCCGATTAGGAAAATTACCAATATTTTTAACCAAATCGGGGGAATTTGCTTAACTATTGTGGACGGTTTTTCTGGGTTCATTGCTAGGTTTCCATCAAGAAAATTATCAGGGGGGTTACCCAGGGCGAATAGTAAGTCTAATTTTTGGGAATTTTAAGTTTTTTCGCCGTCTCTAACGCATAGAAATCTGGTTGACGACCTATGGCAAACCTGAGGGAGCTAGATAAGTCTTTGTTAATCAGAGTGATAAAAAAGATAAGTGTTAAGAAGGCTATGCCTGCACACAGCGAGTAAACACCTCGGTAACCTAGGCTCTCGGCAACAGAACCCATAACGTATCCAGCTAGGACAACTCCCAAGTCCAGACCACTAAGAGCGGCTGAGTAAGCCCTGCCACGTTCTTCGGATGAACAGCGATCGGCAACTAAAGTATTTAGCATTGGTGGCCAAGTTGCTGCTGCTGCTCCTTCAAGGAGAGCCGCGAATAAAAAAGCTAGTGTACTTTGAGCATAGGATAAGACCGCAAGGGACAGTCCGGACAAGACGAGACCACAACTAATAAACAGTCCCCGTCCATAGAGATCCAAGACTCGACCGAAAATGAGGCGCATAGCAAGATTGGCAATGGCTGCCGTGGCAAAAAACCAGCCTACATTCAGGTTGACTTGAGTTTCTCTGATGAACAACCCCACAAAGATACTTGACGAACTAAAAACTAAATTACCCAATAGGAAAACTAGAAAAGGAACCCGGAACCGAGGGCTGATTAATAGCTGCCAAAACTCACTGAAGGCAAATGCAGAAGTTTTGGGTTGAGAAACCTTCCTCTGTTCGCGAATTTGGGCAACACATAATAGACCCAGCAAACCCAACGCTCCAGCACTGAAAAACAAGGTTGTGTAGCCAAACTCACTCATCAAAAAGCCACCTAAAGCAGGACCTATAAACAACGCTATGGGTCTTGCCATACTCAGAGAGCTAATTAATTGACCCCGCTTTTCTACTGGCGACAAATCGGCAACCAGAGCAGCGTAGCTCGTGCCGAAGGCAGCAATAGCTATGCCGTGGAAAGCTCGGATGAGTATCAGCAGTGGAATCGAATCTACAAACCTATAGGCTAAAGGTGCGATCGCCACTACACTGGTAGCGATGCCCAATACCAACTTGCGACCGCGCTGGTCAGAGAGAGCGCCCATTGAAGGTTTAAACAACAACAGCCCAAAGGTCAAGCTGCCCATCACTATCCCAACCTGCTGATTGCTACCTCCGACATCCGCAATATATTGAGGCAATGTGGGCAGCAGAGTATCGAAACTTGACCAAAACAGCAGCGAGGTGGCACCTGCAAACAGCAGCGAACGATTGGTATCGGAGAGGTTCTCTACAGAGGAGTAAACTAGCTGGACTACGGGTGGGCGATCGCCTACAGCACGCAGCGCATGAAATAGATGTCCTCCCAAAAAGACAACACCTAGCCACAAATTTGCATTTGCTAGCCAGATGCGAGAAGTGAGAATTGTTCCATCCCCACTGTATAAAGCCGGAAAGGGGTGAAAGCCAAAACTCAGCGTTGGTCCAAAGAACTCTGGTGGACAAGCGATCGCGTTGACACTAACAAACAAAGTGGCAATAAAAGCCATCAAACTGAGTGCGCCGATACTGTAAGATAAGTACGCTTCCGCTGACCAAACAAACAACGGTTTGACCACAAGCCACGGTTGGGTGAGGATATGCCAAATGCCACCAGCGATGCACATGATGCCAACATAAATATGACCCCCAATTATGTCTTCCAAATTATCCACGCTAGCCAACCAAAATTTTCCCTTCAGTCCGACTAGGTAGCTAAAAATAGTTGTTGGGTTCAATGTGGGGTCAGTCACTAAACGCACTTGGCTAATTGTTGAGTCGTAAATGCCACCAAAAAACATGGCTTTACTTACTAACAACAACGCTCCCACACCCAAGAAAATCAGGTGAATGCCCAGAATTGTAGTTATTTTGTTGGCATCATCCCAGCCATAGCCATAGAATTTATCTTCTATGACATCTGGACCTTTAAGAGCATGAAACAGACCTCCAGCACCGAGAAAGGCTGAACTAATTAGGTGTAAAGCCGCAATTACAAAGTAAGGGTAGGTATCAATGACTTCACCTCCCTCACCGATACCAAAGCCCAGCCGTGCCAGATTAGGCAGAACAATTAAACCTTGCTGGTACATTGGCTGCGCTGGGTTAAAGATGTGCAATTCAAAGGCGGCGATCGCACCTACACAAAATACCATTAAACCAGCATAAGCAACATGAGCGCCCAGCAACTTTCCTGACAAATTGGGCAAACGAGCATTGCCTGACCACCAAGGAATATCCGACGAACTTTTAGGAAAATTCATACACTTGATTATTGAAAGATTCACTTTTTTCCGTCAATTTAACCTTCACTTGATACCCCAGTAACTCTGCCGTTCTCTTTGGGTTATTAATTTCATCTCCTAAATCCGAATAATTCATCAAAATTTTGCCATCTGATTTGAGGTAATTTCTAGCTTGTCTGAGAAATCTTTCGTTAAGCGGATGACCTTCATCTGAGCTGGCGTTAAATGGACCACCTGCATAGTAAAACGGTTGATTGAAAACTATCAAATCAAACTGAATTGCTTGATTGAGTTGTGCAAATAAATTGCTGTGTACTACCTCAATTGGAGCTAAATCGTTATTCAGCTTGATGTTTTCTTTTGTACACTCAACTGCTGCTGGATTTATGTCTGCTGCCCAAACATTTGGCACTTTGTTTTGGCGGAGAGTCAATGCCAGATACCCGCTACCGCAGCCCAGATCCAGTGCTGTGTTGACCGAGTAAGTTTTTAGAACCTTTGCCATTAGTTTTGTTGTGTATCCCTGTTCTGGGGGGAAAACACCCTTGCCAATGTTAAGTTTTATTCCATCTAATTCTATTAAGTACGGTTGACGTTGGTAAACTTCATACATTTTAGCGGTTCTTTCTTTTTGATCTGGCGAAAGTTCAAGTTTGTTTTCGCTATTCATTTGGTTAGATCATTTACTTAATTTAAACTACGTGCGAAGCATTTGTATATAACCTTTGGTTGACAATCCAACCTTTTCGGCATAATATCATGTCCGCATAATCACTTACTAAACCCGGAGAACCCCACCCCGCCAAAGCTAGGCTTTGCCTCCCCTCCCCGCAAGCGGGGAGGGGATTAAGGGGTGGGGTGCAATGACTATGGGAATCACAACTAATTACCCGGACATGATATAAGTGATTCACCCCTACTGGAGATTGACAAAACACTTATGCCAAACGCAGTCGAGGACAATTTTCTAGAAACGAAGCCGCTTTATTTTTAGCTTTCGGGTTATCAGTATGCGCTCTCGTGGGTCGGATAATGCCATTGAGCAAATCATCCAAACCATAAGGAGTAAAAAATTGCCATTCTCCAGAGGCATTTAGCCTCACTCCTACAGCGGTTGCGGTATGCAGCCAGTCTGCAATTCCTTCCTCGGTGCTATTGTAACGGGTAGAACCAGAACGCCAAATAGCAAAACTGGCTTGATTTTTAACATCAAACTCGTAGTCGGGAAATTGAGCCGAGAGGATTGCCTTTGCCGCGAGTTCTTGGGAGCGATCGCCTTGTGCATCAAAAAAAGCAATATCAAAGTCTTTGATGAATAATTGACAATCATCCCCAAACAGCGATCGCCAAACTGTATTTCTTACTGCACCTCCTGCCAACCACCAACAAGATAGATTCAGTTGAGCTATCGCAGGTAATACAGTGGCAATGGGAGAGTTAATCAAAATCTTTTGCACTCGAACTGTACTATCCATTTCTTTCTCTAATTTTGGGTTCAAGAAAGTTTTTGGCTGATAGATAGCCCATGTTCCAAAACAAACCGGATAATTCTTGTGATTTTGCTGATGTCTTCCGGTATTATTGCAGTTCCAGTAGGCAGAGTCAAAATTCGCTCTCCCAGACAATTGGTGTAAGGAAGCTGCTCTTGTGATAAGGGAAACAGCGAGCGGTAAGGTTCCATTTGGTGGCAGCCAGGGTAAAAGTATCGTCGTGCCAGAATGTTTTCAGCGTGTAATATCTGCATTAGGCGATCGCGACTAATTTGAGTAATCTTCTCGTCAATCTCCAAAACGATGTACTGGTAGTTGTTCTTCTCGCTTTCATTGAAGGTAAAAAAACGAACTCCGGGGATACCTCCTAGTTCTTGTTGGTATAGTTTGTAATTACGGTGGTTGATAGTAATGAATTCGTCTAGGCTTTCCAACCCGGTTAAGCCCATTGCTGCACAGACTTCGTTCATTTTGCCGTTGGTGCCTATAGACATGGCATTGTCGTAGCCTGCTGCAAAGCCAAAATTCACCATCAGGCGAATCGAGTTAGCTAACTCGTCATCATTGGTGACGACGGCTCCCCCCTCAAAGGTATTGAGAAACTTGGTAGCATGAAAGCTGAGAACTTCTGCCTGACCAAAATTGCCGATCGCTCGTCCTTGGTATGAACTGTAAAAAGCGTGTGCCGCATCAAAGATAAGTTTGAGATTGTGACGCTGGGCGATCGCGCTTAGGGCTTCGACATTGCACGGCTGCCCCCAAACGTGGACACCAAGAATTGCGCTGGTGTCTCTTGTAATCAGCTTCTCGACCATTTGAGGATCGATTGTATGGGTATGGGGGTCAATATCGCAAAAGACAGGGGTAAGTCCTAGCCATTGTAAAGCATGAGCCGTGGCAATGAAGGTAAACGATGGCACTATGACTTCGCCTGTAAGGTTAGCAGCTTTAGCCGCAATCTGTAGAGCAACTGTGCCATTGCAGGTGGCAATGCAGTGCTTAACACCAAGAATCTTCGCGATGCGAGATTCAAACTCTTGGACATATTTCCCACCATTAGATAACCACTTTCTGTCCAAAATATCGTTAATGCGATTTAGCAGGTGCAAGCGATCGCCGATATTAGGACGACCTACATAAATTTTATCCCCAAAAGTAGGAGTGCCTCCGAAAATAGCAAGTTTCTGATTGAGTCTAACAGAAGTTTTTTTTACCGAAGCTTGTACCAATTGTTCTATCCTGTATTACTATTTTGATGGAATTATCTCTTTTCTGCACTATCTTGTGAACTCCAGAGTCATCAAAGATGAATTAATTACGAATTGCTGCTTTTTGTTCCTTTTTTTCAATGTCCAATTTCTGATTTGTGATGATATCTTGACACAGCCCTATCCCAAAACTATGGTCGAATTCTTCAAACTTTTGCTGAAGGCTTTTCAAGTCTCCATTCATCACAGAGTCATAGATGGGTATAGAGAATTCTTCATAAATACAGGGTTTGATTTCTCCGTTTGGAGTTACATACAAACTTCCCTGTTCTCGACATAACTCTTTGGCATCATCAACATCCCCAGTCATCACTGCTGCCCTACAAAGACAGCGCATTGTAGTAATGGTATTATTACCCTTTTTCCAAGTTTTTTTCAAATCTCCTTTCTCTAAAAAATAACCATTATCCTCTAGAAGACTTTCTAGCTTGATTATCTCTAAAGATGGATCGGAAAATCCTCCTAGTTCCAACACTTCAATAAACTTAATTTCTACTTTTGTTGATTCGGAAAAATTGAGTAGTTCTTGAGCATTGGCTAGGCTAATAAATGGAGTGTTCAATTTTGTGTAGATTCCCGCATTATAAGCTGCCATAACATTCTTAATGGTAGCTTCAAAGGGTAATTGCTTAATAGCTTCGTAGGCTTCTTTGCTTAGGGAATCCACATTAAATTTAATCTCGTCCAAGTAGGGGAATAGCTTATATAGACGGTCAGTGAGAGTACCATTCGTGGTTATAGATAAGTATATTCCTCTCTCTTTAACCGCCTTAGCAATTTCGACAATATGAGGATTTAGTGTAGGTTCTCCACCACTTAGAATGACTTCTTCTGTCGGGACGATATCAAGTAACTTTCCTACAAACTCCTCATTCATAGTGCTATTAACTGGTACTGCCTGACCTTCATTATGGCAGTAAGGGCATTTGGCATTACAGTAGAAGGTAGTTAAAAATCTGATCCGTCTCGGTTTAATATGTAATTTCACAACATTTGCTCCTAATTTTGGTAAACAATCGTTAAGATTAGCTTGCTGTTATCCTTTTTCTATTACCTGCCTTATCTTCGGAATATATTTGTATTCTTCTAAAGCTTGTATAACTTTATTTATACTTTCTCTAATATTTAAGCATTGAGTATCGCAAATGATTTCTGGACTTAATGGTTCTTCATACGGGCTATCAATACCTGTGAAATATTCAATCTTTCCGGCTCTAGCCAATGCATATAACCCTTTGACATCTCGTTGTTCACAGGTTTGTAAAGATGCTTTAATGTACACTTCAACAAAGTTCTCTGACATGTGTCGAACTTCTTCGCGGACATCTCTATAAGGACTAATTGCCGCCACAATCGCGATAACTTGATTGCGGCTTAACAGGCTGGCAACAAATCCAATGCGACGAACGTTTATGTCTCGGTCTTGTTTGCTAAACCCTAACTCTTGTGAAAGGTGTGTCCGGACTACATCTCCATCTAAAATTTCTACGGGACAACTTCTTGCCTTTAATTCCAATGCCACGCCATTTGAAATTGTAGTTTTCCCAGCACCAGAGAGTCCTGTAAACCATAACGTAAATCCTGAATAGTTCATGATGGAATATTACTAATTGCACATGAAGTTTTAGAAATAGAAGGTGACGCTAGCTCAAAAGATAGCGCAAATTCCACCGCGCACATAGCAAGATGATATTACATGAAAAGGTCAAGTTTAACAATAGTGGAGATTTGGTTTCTCTGATTAGCGTTTTTTTAGACTACAATTCGCCCGATCTATAAATCCAAAAGGCTTGTATTTAATGGCGTTTACATGGTAATTATCGTCTCTAACAGAATTTTTACTGCTTGAACTTTTAAGTTTTATATATGAGCATAGCTGAAATTTCTGCCATTTTGGCAAGAGATATCATATTGTAATTGTTAAAATTAGCATGAATATAAACAACGTTGTCATACTGAATGAGTTACTTAAAGAAGAAGTCAGAATTCAGCTTGGACAATCAGTAGGCTATTTTGACTTGCCTACTACGTTCTTCGCAAGGGTTTTCAGGGATAGAGCCGCTTACTACGTTCTTCGCAGGTTGATTAAAGTAAAAATTAACACTCTCGTTAATTTACATACAACATATTTTTTTTTCCCGGAATCATAAGCGCGTGTTGTCGCGTCATCAAGAAGAGTAAAATTAATATTCCAAAAGTTTTCTTGCTCAACATCTGTCGAGATTAAAGGACTTTAATAGTGGCTAATACTAGTCTGAATCAGGGGCAATTAATTACTACTTCCCCACACGCGGTTGACATCAGACAACTATCGGCAATTTTGTTTCGCCGACGCTTTCTCATCCTTGGTGTTTCTGGCTTAGTTATGTGCGTTGCCATTTTTCTGGCAACAATTGCTAAACCAAAATACCAAAGCTCTATGCAATTATTGGTAAGTTCCAATTTGTATGAAGGCTTACAATCTAGAAATATTCAAGGAAATACAGATAGCCAATTTACCGACCCAAATTTTCAAGTTGTTGATTATACTGCTCAGTTAAGGCTAATGCTGAGTACTAAGTTAATCCAAAAAGCTGTAGATTTACTCCGTCCGGAATATCCAGATATTCAAGTAGAAGATATTTTAGGTAAGAAAGGTAAACAAGCTAAACCAGGTTCTTTAGTTGTGGCTCAACTAGAAGGAGGGACAGGAGTTAATAAAGTTCCCAGTCAAGTATTTGAAATCACCTTCAAAGACGAAGATCCAATTAAAGCGGAAAAAGTACTGCAAGCATTAAAAAAGGTTTATCAAGATTACAATATAGAGCAACAAAAGCAACGTCTGAATAAAGGACTTTCTTTTGTTAACGATCGCCTACCGAAAATTAAACAAGAGGTGATTAAATCTGAGAATAATTTAGAACAGTTTCGGCAAAAACATAACTTACTCGATCCGGAAGCACAAGGTAAAATTATCCTCGATTCTCTAGCCGATACGCAAAAGCAACTCCAAAGCACTCGTGCCCAGCTGCAAGATGTCCGCGCTCGCTACAATAACTTGCAGCGAAAAATGGCTGCCTCACCACAAAATGCGCTTATTTCTTCTCGTTTGAGTCAGTCAACTCGCTATCAAACGCTATTAAACGAGATTCAAAAAACAGAATTGGCTTTAGCTCAAGAACGATTGCGCTATACAGACACCTCGCCGGCGATCGCCAAATTGACGCAGCAACGCTCCAATCAAGTATCATTATTACGACAAGAAATTGGGCGATCGCTCGGAGATAAAGCACCCAAAACCCTCGAAAATGGAAAATCACTTCTCACGCAAGGGCAGATGGGAGAAGTTGACCTCAAGTTGCTGGAAGAATTAATACAGGTACAAACAGCAACTCTTGGATTAGTTGCCAATGAACAAAGTTTAGCTAAGTCAGAACAGCAACTTCGCTCAGAGTTAGCCAAATACCCCACCTTAATCGCAGAATACAATCGGCTGTTGCCAGAAGTAGAAACTAATCGCAAAACATTAGAACAACTTCTGCAAGCGCAACAATCTTTAGGAATGCAAATTGCTCAGGGAGGATTTGATTGGCAAGTCTTGGAAGAACCCCAACCGGGAATTTATATCGGTAGCGGTAGAACATTGCGTTTAGCTGGGGGAGCGGTAATCGGACCGATTTTAGGGATTGCGATCGCCCTAATTTGGGAAATGTCTAAAGATGCAATTTATTCTGAACAAGAGTTACAAAATTTAACAAATCTGCGTTTACTTGGTAGAGTCCCGAAATTATCTTTACCGCTGAGGAAAAAGCGGCTTTCAGCGCTGTTTTTCCATGAAAAGGGCAGCTTAACTCCCAGGTATCGTGACAAACAACTTAGTGTCTACACTCGGTTGCCCTTTCACGAAAGCCTGGATATGATCTACCAAAACATTCTTTTATCAAATCCCTACGCCTTCAAGTCACTGATGGTGACTTCAGCACGAAGCGCAGAAGGTAAGACAACTATAGCGCAGGGGCTGGCGGTGAGTGCGGCAAGAATGCATCAGCGAGTTTTGCTGATTGATGCCAACATGCGCGAACCGCACCTGCACAACATTTTGGAGCTTTCTAACGACTGGGGACTATCTCTGCTATTAGTCGATGAGACAAATACCCCCCCCGATTACATCCAGCCAATTCACCCGGCGATCGATGTTTTGACCGCAGGACCGACACCAGAAGATACAGTGAAATTACTGAGTTCTCGGCGGATGAAAGAACTAATCCAAATCTTTGAGCAAACCTATGATTTAGTGTTGATTGATGCCCCAGCAATTTTAGGCACAGTTGATGCCAGGATTTTAGCAACCTACTGTCATCAGATTGTATTGGTAGGAAAAATCGGTCTAGTGACTAGAAATGAATTGATTCAAGCTACAGAGATTTTAGGCGAGTTGAATGTAGTGGGCATCATCGCTAATGAAGCGAATACAGCAAAAGCTTAACGAAAGACCTACATCTACAATTTATTGTAGAGACGTTCCCTCGGAACGTCTCTACCGAAAACGCGCTTAGATTGGTAGGGTGCGTTACGAACAATAATGCATCAACTATGCAAATAAGAAATTGGCTTTATTAGTAGAAGCCAAATTTGCACCAATGTTATCTGCTGTGAATCCAGTTGTGCCATTGAGCGTAAGTAGCACATCGCCAGTACCAAATCCATTATTACCCTGAAGCCTAAACCAAGTACTACTACCATTTACCACAACGTCAATATCCGCAGTATCCGTAAAACTGAGTAAATCGCCACCCCCAGCTTGAGTAAAGTTGTTTACAGTATCTGTGCCATCACCACTGTTATAAACTACCGTGTCAATACCCTGGTTTCGGGTCAGGTCAATCGTATCATCACCTTTGCCACCAACAAAGAAATGAGTACCCCTTCTGCCAGACAAAAAGTCATTACCGTCACCACCGTTTAGGGTATAGTTACCGTTACCACCTGACAAAATGTCATTCCCAGCGCCACCCTCAACAGTACCATTAGTAGCTCCTCTGTTAGTGTTATAAATATCGTTACCAGCACTGAGGAGAACATCACCGTTGATTGTCCCTTGGTTGTTAACCCTGACCGAAAGTACAGCATCACTAGCATCAATCGCCAGTTTTCCATTATTAAACGCGCCACCCTCAATAGTTCCCGTGTTGATGATCGAACCATTAAGTTGAACATTCGCTTGAATGACGACAGCTGCATTATTCTCAGCTACCAAAGTGCCGGAATTATCAATGTTGCCATTGAACACTGCATTTGACTCAACATCATCACCCCGGAACAAACGCACCGCTGCCGATCGATTAGTCCCAACTGCAACACCTCGACCTTGAAGTAACCCAGAGTTGACTAGCGAACCATTAACATTTGCCCCTAATTCCAAGGAAACAGCATCGCCATTGTTGCCGACAC
>NZ_JTCM02000039.1:53720-55193 GCF_000817785.2 Hassallia byssoidea VB512170
TGCCATCTCGACCGCCATTAATGCTGCCAGTGTTGATGATTTCCCCAGCTAATTGACTGCCATTTTCTAAGCTGATGCCAATACCATTGGCAGGGTTGGCGCTAATGATTTCACCAGAATTGATAATTGAACCATTGAGTTGCACGCCATTTTGTAGCACTACTGCTGCTGCGTTTTCGGCAATTAATCTGCCCAAGTTTTCAATATCGCCATTGAACACTGCCACATCTGACCCAACAGTATCTCCTCGGAACAGCCGCACCGCTGCCGACCGATTAGTCCCAACGGCAACACCTCGACCTTGAAGTAACCCAGAGTTGACTAGCGAACCATTGACATTTGCCCCTAATTCTAGAGAAACAGCATCGCCATTGTTGCCGACACCAACATCAACAACTCCGTTGGAGCGGTTATCAATCACAACATTCTGGGCAGTTTGATCGCCATAAATTGTGCCATTACGAGGGTTTGCAGTCGTAATAATCAAATTATTATTGACAACTACTCCACCAACACCACCGATGTTGATGGCGCGGCTACCACTGCTGATAGTGCCATTATTGAAGATTGAGGCAGAAGCACGATTGTCATCAGCAAGATTAATTGCATTGAGTCCACCCTGAATGGTGCCGTCATTGAAAATATTGGTTCCAACTCCATTTACCTGGATTGCTGTGTTTTCAGCTTGGATAACTCCACCTGGTGGTTCTACGTTAATGCGATTGAGAAGCCCATCCGTCAAAACGGCAGGCTCGTTGCCACTAACTGACAAGTTACCAAACACTTCTAAGGAATCGCCGAATTCTGAAAGTTGTACACTCGTGTTGCTAGTTTCGTTAGCAGAGATGACAATTTTTTCCATGATAATGTTGAGATCCAAAATCTTTGTTCAAGTGTGAAGCCGTAAAACTAGTGACGCGATCGCTATGAATTTAGAAGTGAATGGCTCAATTGCGCTTAAAAAGGCGCTTTGATAAACATGCTCAAAAGAAAGCAGATCGTAAAATATCCGCTGACACAGACCAAAGTCAGACAATCAAAATCTTTAACATGGTAATTCTACGGTGATAAGCTATTTATTTTATTAAATAATATAAATCTCAACGTAAACCAAAGGCAAACACTAATATCACAATCAAGTGTCAACAAGCTAGTACCGCTTTCTTAGAATTCGGGCGTCCTTATTCAAAAACCTTTATTTATAGGCTTTTGAGCTTTTGCGGTGGGAAATTTATTTATGCTTATCTGTGATACCGACGATAAGCATAAGCAAAATGCATAATTAATAATCGGGCATGGGGCATTGGTTTGGCTGTGCGTTGCGGAGGTTCCCTCCGTTGTAGCACCTGCCGTCATGGGGCATGGGGCATGGGGCTTTTTTAATTTGGGTCAAAGGGTAAAGGAAAAAAGGGGAAAGGGGGATGGAGTCATATAAAATCAGTCGAAGAGAAGTGAAAATATTTCAACATTTTC